>NZ_KB899247.1 GCF_000378105.1 Rubritalea marina DSM 17716
TCGAAAACTTACTTAAACCAAAGCGAAAGCTAAGGCCAATAGAGACCGCTTTTTGAGCCATCAAAAAGTGATGTGACTAAGAACTTCACACTTCTTACTTCACACTGATCACTCCGCACGAAGTGCGGTCTCTGGTGACCATAGCAAAGTGGAACCACCCGGTCCCGTTCCGAACCCGGAAGTGAAACACTTTAGCGCCGATGGTAGTTGGGCGATAGGCCCTGTGAGAGTAGGTCGTCGCCAGGTTATATGCCCGGTCTTAGCTAACGCTGAGATCGGGCTTTTTTGTGCCTAGCAACTTGATTGCTGGGATTGGTGCTGTGTTGATTGAGTATTCCTCTTCAGCTAAGTGCATAAAATACTGCATCACACGATCTGCTGATAGCAAGGAACGACGGTGGTAGCGAGCCTTGCCAAGACTTAATCTAGAAGCCGGAGCGGCTATGACGTTCTTAGCGAATCCAGGTCGCCATTGGTAGTTACTGCGTTTTCTTGGGAAAATCGTCAGAGTGGGAACCCCTAGCATAGAAGCGAGATGGCCGGGGCCTGAGTCGGAACCAATGAAGTAGCCTGACTCATAGAGAAATTTAGCGAGCTCAGGGATGCTCAGGTCTGGCGTGGGAAATCGACAATCACAGACCTCTTTCCAAAACTTTTGTTCGGTGGGTGAGAGTACAAAGTGGGGTTGCATTCCGATGTGTTCTAGCTTCTCGGCCAATTGTAGGTACTTGTGCGGTGACCAATTTTTAGCAATGTCTGAGCTGGTGGGATGGATTGCCACACGCATGCTGCTTTTCCTGTATTCAAAATCTAAATCGACTAAGCCGTGACTTTTCTCAGTAGTTTTCAGTTTCAGGGTATGTTTGAGACTTGCGAAGATGTTTTCAGCCATGCTCTGATTTGGGGAGTGATGGGGAAGGGCATAGCATATGCTGGTTGCTGATTGCCGAGCGATGGCAATGTGACGAAGGAAGCTGGGAATCTCAGCGCCATGGCAGAGCTCTAAATGAAGGTGTTGCTTGCTGGCTGAGACGTGGATGACTGAATCATAGGCGTCATATTGATGGGGCTCTAGAGGAGGGAGCGCAGTTGATGACGCAAAGTATCTGTCGAGTGTCGAGGTTAGTTGGTGGTGTGTGTGTACTTGATACCCATTCAAGCTCAGATTGTGCGCTAATACTTGAACAACAATGGCATCTCCCAAGCCAGGGTGAGGAATCAGTGCAATCTTTGTCATGTTCTTATCTGCTTCAGGTTCCTGTTTCATTATTCCTGCCGATAGTGAGCGGTCACAATTACGAGGTTATTGACAATAAACTCTATCAAGGCAAATCACTCTCAAATATTCAGCCATGATGGCACAGCCAAGAAGGGTGAAGAAGTTGTCATTATCAGGAAGGTGAAGAAGTTTTGATACGGTGTGTCGAAGTTCCTTCTCGATGTGAGACTGGAGCGTACTAAGAGATTGGTCTTTGTGGTTCTGTTAGACTTTGTGAGTGAGTACTCGACATTTATGGACAAGTAGTATATTGCTAGTCTTTGTTAGTTAACCTACATTAATTATTCCTATGTCATCCCTATATAAACTGCGAAAGGTGAGTCAGAAGAGTGCGGGCGTTTTTGGCGCAGCACTAGTTCTTGGCTCAAGTGCTCAGGCCGTGAAAGCCGAATCCGAAGATACGCTCCGAGATATCGGTGACGTTCTTCAATTTGCGCTCCCAGGTGCAGGTGGTATTGCCACGTTGTTTGAGCGTGACAGTGATTGGGAGGGGTCTAAGCAGTGGTTGAAAACAATGGGAACTAGTTTAGGTACGCAGGTTGCAATTAAGTTTGTGGTAGACAAAACACGCCCTTCTAACGGTACGCAATCGTTTCCTTCTGGGCACACAGCAGGGGCTTTTTCTGGTGCAGCGTTTATTGAGCGTCGCTATGGTTGGGGGTGGGGTATTCCGGCCTATGGTCTTGCTGGCCTTACAGCATACAGTCGTGTGAATGCCGACGTACACGATACATGGGACGTCATTGGTGGTGCTGCTATTGGTACCTTGTCCGCATACATCCATACGACTCCGTACCGTATTGGTAATAAAGATTTGAAGGTCAAGCCGGACCTCAAGGATGGTTACTATGGCTTTAAGTTTTCTCTCTCTGATCATGATCCCGACGCGTATGCAGACAATCGCGGAGCCAAAGCTTCTCTGAGTGATACTTTTGGTAATTGGTTCACTGGTCCACTCGGGCAGGGACGGTCAAACCAAGTTTGGACAGGCTCAGACCCTACAAGGATTCAGAGTTTTGCTGAGTTTCGCTTTGATATGATTGATCAAAGTCAGAACTTGAACAGGAATAGCACGAATTTCACTGGTTACGCACCTCGCCTCAGGGGCAATTGGGCATTCCGTGAGGATATGATGATTGGGGCTGAAATTGGCTACACATGGAACAAATTAGACGACCTTGATACCAGTGGCTTTGGCGATACGCAGATTGATTACCTCTGGAGGTTTTACGATAAAGAGCCTCAGAATAATTGGAGTGTGCGTGCTGCATCACTTGGCTTGGATCAGTTGATCCCAACCGGAGATGCCGAGAAGAACCTCGGGGGTGATTCCTGGATTGTGCGTCCTAAACTTACCGGTGCATGGAGCCCGTGGACGAATTTGAATCTCTACACCACAGCTTCATGGTATGAGTCTCTGCATGATGGCGACAACTCTTTCTTGAAGACTTCAGCTGGTTCACTGGAATTCCAAATAGAGTACAAGTTCGAGAATGGTGTCTACGCATTCTGGAGACCTGAATTCCTCTACCTCAATGAAAAGTTCGATTTTGAAGATGAATTTGTGGCCAACCACCTCTTCGAGCTGGGCTTCCCAGTCTTTGATAAGGGTGTGCTATACTACCGCTACAACCTCCTCGCTAATCCATTGAGCAATGTCGCTCCAGTGGGGGCTTATAACCGCCCTCGTTTCTACGATGACATCGTGAGCTTAGGATACAGACACAAGTTCTAAAACATGCATTAATCCGCATGAACATTCTAAAAACCTCAGGTTGGATTCAGCCTGAGGTTTTTTCGTGTCGCATCAAATTATAAAAGGAAGGAGTTGCTACGGAGCAATGAGTAGGCGACCTAACAATCGAGGGTTAAGAGGTGGTGACTCATACATGACTCTCCTGAGAATGCATGATCCAATGCGATTTGCCATTCATGTAGAAGAGGTCAAGCGAAGGCAATTATACGGCTATCTATCATTTTGTTGGTTTGTTGTTAGAATGTGGGTAGTTGTAGGTAAGCATGAGAGTGAAAGTGCAAAAGGAACCAAGTTCGAATAAGGTAGCTGTCCCAAGTCGGGGAGTGTCGTTACCTGTCGAAGACCGGCGCTCCTCATCAAGTGGATATGGTGGGATGGTACGAGAGAATGCTCGCAGCCATCAAACTAGTGGTTTTGGAGAGCAACTGTCAAATAGCCCACGTTCGGTAGCTCAACGTGTTCAGATTCAGCAATCAGCTGAATCTATTGTTCCGCGTCATGGGGATTCCGATGTGAGGGGGCGCACTGAGCTTCGATGTGATGATCCTTCGCCTATTCAAGCTAAGGGGGGGGCAAAGGAGAAGGGTAAAACGAATCAAGGATCTGGTTCTGAACAAAGTGACAATAGGACTCCTTTATTGGATGGGGAAAGGAGAGAGGAGATAGCACCTTCCACAGAATCGGAGACTTATATTCCGACGGAAAGTGATAAAAAAGATGCGTGGACAATTGCTCAGCATCAAACCAATTTACCGTTTGATTCTGGAGCCTTTGTAGGTGGCATAGTTAGGAACAGCTATTTGAAGCGTTATAAGGACGCAGCCAAGCATGTGACGATGGAGAGGCTCTCAGCGGAGAAGGCTGCTATCATTAAGCAAAATATGTATGGCTCCGATGGGCTTGGTCAGGTGATGCAGAAAATTGACACGGCTTCACGCATCATGCACTTGATTGGCTCGGTTAGCGGTATCATCGCTTTGGTGCTTAATCTCATTGGCTTTGGGGTGCCAGCCTGCCTGCCAATTGGCGCTATTGCAGGAATGGTGTCACTTGCTGCTCATACTGTGATGACCGTATTACAGGGGATTTTGATACGGCACAATGTGAAGCGAATGCGCGCACTTCCAGATGAAGACAAAGCAAGGATTCGGCCGACTCTTTACCGAGATTGTGCCAAATTGGGGTATGGGTTGTTGGGTGTGATCACCGGAGGAATTAGTACTGGGCTCACAGCAGCAAGTGGTGGAGGTGTACTTGCTAGCCAAGCGCTAAGTGGAGCCGACAAGGGTAGACACATTGGGGCTGTAGTGAGTGACACTATCGGGGAGTTTGGCGGAACGGGGGCAATGGTCTCCACGATTGCTCATCAAAATTCAAAGGAAGCACAGCTAGGCTATGCCAATAACCTTGGTTCAACACTTCAGTTTTTTAATGATGGAGAGCTAGGGGATCATATGATGGTAGAGATACAGCGATCAGAATCATTTAATTCCTCTATTGAGAGAGGCGCTGATGAAGCTTCGCATGCGATCAGTTCGATGGAAGCTGGGGGGAAAGACTTAAGAGCATTGAGTGGTCATCGTGGTCAATTAGAAGCTGGGGTTCAGACCTTGGATCGCTCGGAGTCACTCGACTCCCAACTTGAAGCTAGTCAAAGTGCATTGGATAAAGAGGAAGCTGAAGTTGCCAAGGCTGAAACTGCCTTAAACATACCTTCCTCTGGTGGATCTGAGCTTGCTCCTGAGGCTGGGAGATCAATGACTCAGGATCCAGTTCAGGAAATGTCCATGTATAAAGGTCAAGGCTCCTCAACACAAAGCACCACCGCACAACGTGCTGAAAACAATAAGCCTGGGCTCTTTGACCGAGCAAAGGGGTGGCTTGCTCGTAAATTCTTGAATGTTAAGAAACGCACGCAGCGAGTGATTCAGGGAGTAAAGGCAAAACTGAACACAGTGATTTTACACTTAGCGGGCATCAAAGATTTGCCACGTGAGATGCATGAGGTTGTGGGTGAAACCCGAAGTAGTGCTAAACACATTGAGGGGGCTAGCAAAGTTGGTCGAACTGAATTGGAGAAATGGCGCAGTGCTGTTGATCAAATGAAAAAGTTGAAGAAATGAATCGCTTAGAAATCAGTACTGGGATCAAAAAAGACATTGTAGTTCTGGTGCAGCTGGGAGCTGTTACTGGCTCTTTGGCTGGATTTATGGGGCTACTCGCATCAAATGGGGATGCGGAGCATGCTGGAGCTATAGCTGCTAGTTGGACTTGGGCTCTTGCGATCACACTTCCTCTCGGTCAAGTTTTGATCTGCCTTTTTAAGCATGTTAGGTCGAGCAAATGTCCGAATGTGTATGGTGCAGAAGGGGGGCTGGCTGTGTTTCGACTGCTGTGTGTTATAGGAGTGTTAGGAAGCATTTTAGGGATGATCACAGCGGTGCTTGCAGCTAGTTCGATCCCAAGTCTATTTAGCTTTGGACAATTGGATGTGGTTGAGGTGCGAAGCGGACTGGTCGAGCACTGGCAATGGGCGATTGGGTATACTACGTTGAGTTCAATGATTACCGTATCATTGATCTTATCGATCGCTGTGAAGCGTATCAAGCGTGTGTTATAACGCTCGAGGCGGTGCCTTTTTTTGGATCGCCTTTAGTCGCGTCATTGCTTCGAAGATCATCCAAGCTTCTAGGATGAGTGTGAGACCTCCTATGCCGACTAACAGCCAGCGTTCTTGCTCGATCCATGAAAGCTCGGAACCGATGGCCGCTACGAAAATCTGATAGAGCATCGCCCAAGCGGGAAGGATGAGCATGAAGATCGTCGGTAGGACGAGGAACCAAGTAGGCATCTCTTGTTTACGCATCCAGAAGTAGATCACGAGGAAAGCTAGCCCACCGAGTAGTTGGTTGGTGGCTCCGAATAGTGGCCATAGAATGACTCCTCCAGACCCAGCCTGACCGAATAAGCCTGAGGCGCCTGGACTTGCTGGGAGGGAGGCCATCCACCAGGCGATCACACAGGCGAAGATGGTGCAGGTGTGTTTATTAGTTAGAAACTCTTTAAGTTGTTTTTTGGGCGCTTCTGAGGGAGTTTTGTGGATGATTGAGCCCATCAGTTCTTGAATCACGTAACGTTGGAGCCTGCAAGCTGAGTCGAGCGTGGTTGCGGCGAATGAGGCGACGAAGACGCCCATGAGGGCTTTTGCAAAGTCAGCTGAAATTCCGATTGCTTGAAGAAAGTTGGAGGAACCAGTGACAAAGGCGCTAATTTTGGGGCCGAGTCCTTTAGAGCTTGCCCAGTCTGGGTACTGCGCATTCCAAGCTGCAGCACCAGTGAGTAATTGATCTCCTTTATGGAGGCCCAGTCCTAGACCTGCGACGCATGCTAGGATAACCAGTACAGCGAGGAATCCCTCAGTAAGCATAGAGCCGTAACCGACAAAGCGAGCCTCAGTCTCGCATTCGAGCTGCTTCGATGAAGTGCCGGATGAAACGAGGCAGTGGAAGCCTGAGACCGCGCCACAAGCGATGGTGACAAAAAGGAAAGGGAAGATGAGTGGTAATTGCTTGGCTGAAATATCTGGCTCCACACTTGGCGCGACGATCTCTAAAGCTGGGCGGACACCTTCAATGGGAGCTCCACCTACGAATCCTGCAACGACGAGTCCTAGCACTACGAGTGCAATGGTAGAGATGAGCTGCAGTGAGTTGATGTAGTCACGAGGTTGTAATAAGACCCATACTGGGAGCACGGAGGCTACGTAGGAATATGCGAGCAGTGTGGTGACCCAGGTCATGATAGGCCAAGCTGCTAGAGTGCTATTCCAAGATTCCAGAAAGCCTACATTGCCGAAGGCTACTGAGAGATACATGATAGCCAGAGAAGCAATGGAAGGTATCAAGATGTTGAGTCCACGTCGGTGCACAAAAAAGCCAATGGCAATAGCGAGAGGGATCTGGATCAAACAGGGGGTGATTGACTGAGGGAAGCTGCGGAATACCACGGCAATGACTAAGCCGAAGATGGCAAGTACAATGGAAAGAGCGACAGCCAAAATGAGTAGGAAGAGGGTTCGTACTCGGGGCGTGATGACGTCGCCCGCAATATCGCCCACGGTTTTTCCTTGGTTACGCATCGACACCACCAGTGCTCCAAAATCGTGTACTGCACCAATGAAAATAGATCCGACAAGTACCCAGATTAATGCAGGTAGCCATCCCCACATGACAGCCAATGCGGGACCGACTATTGGGCCTGTTCCGGCGATTGAGGTGAAGTGGTGGCCGAATACGATGCCTTTTTTTGTAGGTACGTAGTCATTGCCGTCTTCGAGGGCAAGTGCTGGAGCGACGTTGTCTTTACTTAGTTTGAAAATCTTCTGTCCGAGCCACCTGCCATAGGTGTTGTAGGCGATGAGGTAGAGGACAAGTGAGCCTATGGCTATTGCAAGAGTTTCCATGTTTGTGTGGTGGCAAGCGTGCGCTTCTTTGAGGTCAGGATCCCGCGATTAGGAATGGTATTTTTTGTAGAGGCGCTTAGCGCATTGTTCTTGGGCTCCAGTTTCAAGGCAGCAACGTCTCTTGCTTCGAATCCACTCTACTGGATTGAGGTTGTTTGGGATGAGCCCAGCTTTGGAGCACCATGCAACGATGAATTGGCCAGTTCTACCACATCCGGCGACACAGTGGATGACAACGGATTCGCCAGCGGCATGATGTTTGTCCATGATCTCGATGAAGCGATTTAGTTGATCATCGGTAGGCACTCCGTAGTCTGGGACGTGGATGTGATAGTAATCAAATTGCTTGGGAACGTCTTTGCGGTTGTCGAATTCGCAACAATTGACCACAGCCTTAACGTTTTCATCTTTATAAATATCAAAGACATAGGGATCTGGCCACCATGAGGCAGCGATCACATCTTGGATAATCCAGGTGAATGGCTCAGTGCGTTCTGGTTGGCCTTTGGCTGGCCAATACCATGGTCTAACTCGATTCGACATGCCGAAATTAACGACAGAATGATAGGCGATGGGAAGCAATAAATATCAATCGAGTTGCCAGTTCTATCACTGGTGGCATGGATTGATGATGATGCAACGAGTCAGAGCCTGTCTTCGTTATCGTAGTCTGATCTTTTGAGGCTCTTAGTCTGGAGGTTGAGGAGTGGAAAAGTATGCATTAAAAAGCCTAACTCTTGTGAGTTAGGCTTTTGTGTTTCGGGTGATGGTGTTGTTAAACTGGATTAGGATCGCCTATGGTTTGGCAAACACACGAATCTCATTCAATCCGCCACTGGCACCATAATGGCTTTCTCCCACAATGCGCAGATAGCGAAGTGGTGACTTATCAAGAGTGTAGCTGTGGAATGGATAGTCCTTGCCATTGGCTTCACTTGGGTGAGCTAAGTCGCTGCTGAGGATTTTGGTATAGTTTTTGCCATCCAAGGAGCCCTCTAGGGTGAAGCTTTTTAGACCACGGTCTGCGTAATGGCGATTGCGGGTGTTTTGGATTTCGACTGTGCTCACCCGATAGGCTTGTTGCAGGTCAAGGGTAACGGTGCCAGTTTTGTTATCTTCGGCCAACCAGAAGCTCCAATTACCTGAGCTTCCGGAATCTGCTTCTCTTTGGTCGTTCAGATTTTTTGCAGGAAAGCTTTCGGTGCCCTGATGGTAAAAAGAATCCGCGCTTATGCTGGCATCAAGAGCAAGGTTTTTGAACTTCGAGGATGTGTCTGTGTCACTCGATGGGGCGGTTTTAGCTGCGACAATCTTCTCCTTGCTGACTGGTTGATGTGAAGCTAGGTAGTCATCGGCAATGAGTTCCGCCGTGGCCAAGCGACTGCGCAGGGCTGTCACTTGGTTTTCGCTGATGCCGGTGCCGGCGAGGTAGAGCTTCTCAAGTTGCTGCATTTTAGCGAGCTGCTTCACATCTTGATCATCGAGTTCGGTACCGAAGAGGATGAGGCTCTGCAAGGATGGCAGCTTGGTAGCCACAGGCATCCAAGTGCTGTCTACAGTGGTGTTTGAGAGGTTCAATCGCTGTAAGTTCACCGATTTTTCTAACAAGTGATGTAGAGCTTGGCTGCTAACATTCGATCCAGACAGGTCAATTTCTATGAGACTATCAGCCAGCGGGTGGAGTGCTGCGAGTGTTTCATCAGTGATAGCGTTGCGTGCATTCACAGCGGTGAAAGTGAGCGCCTCACCACCGGGGCCGAGGCGGAAGATACTATTTTCAATCACGGCTTCAACTTTGGCGATGTGTGGTGCTAGCACATCCACACTTGGTTCATCGTCAGCAAGCTTTGTGGCTTCCTGCTGCATGACTGGCGCGCCCATGTAGGCGAGTGCCCATGTGGTGAGTTCAGAAGGAAAGTCGTGTGATGCGAGCTCTAGGGTTTCAGGAGCACCAGAGCCAATCCATTGGTCCATAAAGCTGATCTCCTCCTCAGTGAGTTGAGGCTTACCTTCGGGTGGCATATGAAGTTCGTCATCCAATGGGAGGTGCACGTAGGAGGAGAGGCGGCTTTCCTTGATGTCTCCTGGGACGAGTGAGGTGCCTTTCTTTCCTCCGGCGATGAGTGCTGCATAGCTATCCATGAGCAGTCCGCCTTTTTGTTTGGTGTCCTGGGCGTGGCAGCTGTAGCATTTATTTTCAAAGATTCGATCGACCACGTGATAGCTGGTGAGCGGGACCTGAGAGAAGTCTTGCTCCGTTTTTGTGCTGGCGAGAATCGGCTTGAGAGGGTCGCCATGCGTAATGAGACCACCCCAGTGGCCTGCGACGGTGAGCGCTGCTGCCGACCCTAAAATGGTGCTGCGGTAGGCGCCGGAGTCACTGCCTTTGGCAGTTGCAGCGATCAGTACGATCACTGAGCACAGGGCGAAGACGACGCCCCAGATCAGGTGTTGATCGACCAGCTCGCCACTGTACTCGCCTTGTTGGTATAGGAGCAAGCCCGCGAGAGCGGCGAGCACAGAGTTGGCGGTGCCGAAAAGGAGCACTGGGTAGGCGCCAGGGATGCTTTTGGTTTTGGTGAATAGTCGCCAGACCTCGGCGGTCGCCAGGTACATGAAGGCTCCGATTGGTAGGTGAAGGAAGAGCGGGTGCATGTTGCCTCCAACCTCGAGTATTGGCGGAAGCTTGCCAGGCTCTGCGGTCTTTGCCCAGATCGTTGCCCCAGCGATAGCGGCAATGGCTATGCCGCAGAGGGATAGAACGGCTCGTGATGATTTAGGGTGCGCTTGCATGGTAGGTGCTATGAAGTTAGGCAAGGATTCCCTTGATGAGGTGGCCGTGCACGTCGGTGAGTCGGAAATCGCGTCCCTGGAAGCGGAAGGTGTGTTGCTTGTGATCCACTCCGAGCAGGTGGAGCATGGTCATGTGCAAGTCATGAATGGAGGTCGGGTGTTCGGTGGCAGCGTAGCCCAACTCGTCGGTGGAACCGTAAACCGTGCCGCCTTTGATGCCACCACCGGCGAAGAATACAGAGAAACCTTTGATGTGGTGGTCGCGGCCAGTGCCCTGTGCCATCGGAGTACGGCCAAACTCACCACCCCAGATGACGAGTGTGTCGTCTAGCATGCCACGCATTTTGAGATCTTTGATGAGAGCTGCGGTCCCTTGGTCGACGTGTTTGGCGGCAACTGGGAAGTTTTGTTTGAGGCCACCGTGGTGGTCCCAGCCGCGGTGGTAGAGCTGGATGAATCGAACACCACGTTCAGCGAGGCGACGAGCCATGAGGCAGTTTGATGCAAAGCTGCCATCGCCGGGCTGGCAGCCGTAGAGGTCGAGTACGTGCTGTGGTTCATTGGCAAAGTCGGTGAGCTCAGGGACGGAGGCCTGCATCTTGAAAGCGAGTTCGTACTGTGCGATACGTGCAGCAATTTCGCGATCATGGCTTTCCTCGAGGTGGAGGTGGTTGAGGCCATTGATGGTGTTGATGAGATCCCCTTGGGCATCGCGGTTGATACCATTCGGGTTGTTGACGTAGTAGACTGGGTCGCCCTTGGATTGCAGCTGAACTCCTTGGAACTTACTTGGGAGGAATCCATTATGCCACTGCTTCGATGAGATAGGCTGGGCTTGGCCGCCGCCTTCGCTGGTAAGCACGACATAGCCTGGGAGGTTTGATGAAACACTACCGAGGCCGTAGAGTGTCCAGGCTCCCATGCAGGGGCGGCCAGGAATGATGGAGCCGGTGTTGAAGAAGGTGTGCGCTGGGTCATGGTTGATCTGTTCGGTGTACATCGAGCGCACGACTGCGATGTCATCAGCAACGCTGGCGATGTGGGGGAATTGGTTGTTGATCATCATCCCAGATTCACCGTGACGCTCGAAACCGAACTCTGGACCCATCACACGCAGTGCTGATCCTTGGAGTTGAGCCAGTTGTTCGCCTTTGGTAAAAGACTCAGGCATCGCTTGGCCATGCAGTTTTTCCAGCTCTGGCTTGTAATCAAAAGTCTCGAGGTGCGAAGGGCCTCCAGCCATACAGAGGTGGATCACACGTTTTACTTTCGGTTGGATATGGGTGCCACTTCCCAAGGTGCCTTTCCAAATATTTTGTCCGTCAGATCCGGCCAAGAGATCGCCAATGGCGAAGGCTCCAAGGCTTGATAGCGACCGTTTGAGGAAGGTGCGACGGCTGGAAAAGTCTTGTACTTTATTGAAGTCAGAAAGGTTCATGTTAGTAGCGGGTGATAGTTTCGTGGAGGTTGAGCAATGCACGGCACAGGCTGGTCCATGCGGCGAGTTCTGTGGTGCTTATCGAATCGTTTGGCTGAAACTTTGCGGATTCGAGGAAGGCTGTGGCGTCATCAGGAGAGGCTGAAAAGCGATTGCGCTCCCGCATCAGGAACTGCTTGAGGCTATCGATTTCGATTGCATTGGGTTCTCGGGTGAGTGCCTTTTTGTATGCGTATTCGATGCGTTCTTTATCACTCTCTGGGTGTGCTCCGATGACTCCCGTTGCGAGGGCTCCTGCAGCTTCGAGGAAGCTTGGGTCGTTGAGTTGGTTGAGTGCTTGTAGTGGTGTGTTCGACTGTGGCCGTGCGACGGCACATTCATCCCGACTAGGGGCATCAAAAGCGATCAACATCGGGTGGAGGAAGGTGCGCTGCCAATGGGTGTATACGCCGCGACGGTATTGGTTTTCATCCGTGTTTGTTTTGTAGGTGCGGCGCGGGAAATTAAGGTGTTGATAGTAGCCTGTCGGCTGGTATGGACGTGCGCTGGCACCTCCGATGCGAGTCACGAGGAGGTCTGAGATCGCGAGCGCATTGTCTCGAATGTTTTCGGCCTTGAGACGACGTGGGCTCTGGCGGGCAAGCAGGCGATTGTAAGGATCCATCTCGACTAGCTCGGGAGTTGGCTTGCTTGATTGCTGATAAACATCCGAGAGCAGGATCGTCTTCACCAGATGCTTCACATTCCAGCCTGAGTCCATGAATTCGTAGGCGAGGAAATCGAGCAGTTCAGGGTACAAGGGGTACTCTCCCTGGAGGCCAAGGTCCTCAGGAGCACTCGAGAGTGGGGTGCCAAAGAACTGAGCCCATACGCGGTTGACATAGGTTCTCGCTGTGAGTGGGTTGTCACGGTGTACCATCCACTTGGCGAGGTCGAGTCGATTGAGTGGTTGGTCTTCTGTGGCGCTGATTTTGAGGTCGAGGAAGTGTGGGGTGGCTGGGAGTACAACCTCTCCGGTTTCATCCATCCAATTGCCACGAGGGAGGACTTTAATTTCTCTAGGTTTAGCACTGATCGTGGCTGGTGTTTCGCGGACTCCATCGAGGTACTTGTTGATTGCTCGGTAGGCGAGTTGGAGCTTCGTTTGGTCGGCGGTATTGCTGTGGTCTGCCAAGTAGCCATGACGTAGCTGGAGGGTCTCGTCATCTGTGGCTGTGCCGGCAAGGTGTTTTTCTAGAAGGTCTCTATTGTGCTGGCTGAGTAAACCGACAGGCACTTGGTGGCGAATGGTTTCAAGACGCACATTACTAAATGCGTTTGTGTCCGAGTATGTATCTTTCTGACCTGACAGGAAGGTGATTTTACTAGGGTTCTGGCTGCGGTGTGCTGGACGAAGTTCGTTGATGTTGAAGGCGAGCTCTACCACTTTATCTACGGCAGGCATGCCGCCTTTACGGTGTCGTGAGCGTTTTGGTTGATCTGGGTCAGCAGCGTGGAATCCCCAGTAGAAAATGTACTCATGATCTGGGAATTGGAGACTCACGCCGATGCGATTGAGGTGGCGGAGATCGACTTTGCCGGCATTGACGTTGAATACGAAGCGAGCGCCGTTGGACATGTTGAAATCGGGAGATAACTGGGTGTGTTGATAGTTGTCAGGCGACTGCACTGGGTAGGCAATTGGTACGCCTTGACGCTGTAGTTGTTCCTTACGCTGCAGCCATTGATCAAAGCTGCGGTTCGCCGCAGGTGTGCCTTGGTGCATGGCGTTGAGACGTTTTGCGCGCTCGGCCTCGTAGATGGGTGCATCGTGGAGGAAGGTGCGGTTTGGTACTTTCAAGGTCGGCCCCATGCCTGGCTTTTCGTATACATCAGGGCCTGCTAGGTAGTTGCTGATGTCCTCTTCTTGGTATTTTCCTGATCCGTTCCAAGCACCTTTCTCAAGGATGTCGGCAAAGAATGCACCGAAGGCGTAGAAGTCTTTTGCGGTGAATGGGTCGTATTTGTGGTCGTGGCACTCCGCGCAGGCGAGGGTTGAACCCAGTAACGCGGTGGAAGTGGTGCGGATGCGCTCCGCTTGGTATTTTTTGATGTATTCTTTATCCTGAATGCCACCTTCTTGGCTAATTTGGTTGAGACGGTTGAAGCTCGCTGCGACTCGTTGCTGGATGGTGGCATTTGGTAGCAGGTCGCCAGCAACTTGCTCAGTCACGAATGCATCGTACGGCTTATTGGTATTGAAGGCGTGAATCACGTAGTCACGGTATGGGGAGGCGTCGCGGTATTGATCCCCGTGATAGCCGACTGAGTCGGTGAAGCGAACTGCATCGAGCCAATCGGTTGCCATGTTTTCGCCAAAGTGTGGCGAGGCCAGAAGTGTGTCTACGAGCTTAGCATATGAAGCTTTGTTTGGGTTTGATAAATACAGTTCAGCCTGCTCAGGGGTGGGGGGGAGGCCTAGGGTGTCAAGGAATACACGGCGCAGCAGTGTCTCGTCTTTGGCTTTAGGGGAGAGCTTAAGGTCTTTCTTTTCAAGGCCTGTGACAACGATGGCGTCGATGGATGTTTCTCCCGGGTTCTTAACCTTGCGGTATGACCAATGCTTGTCGTATTTCGCTCCAGCATCGACCCAAGAGATGAGTGTGTCTTTATCTTTTTGGGTGAGTGATTTGTGGGCGTCGGGTGGGGGCATGATGTCATCCGCGTCCTGAGTGAGGATGCGCTGGATGATTGGACTCTTCTTGGAATCTCCTGGAATGATCGCACCAGCTGCGATTGCGCTCTCCCGGATATCGAGTCTCAGATCTGCCTTGTTGTTTTCGACATCGGGACCATGGCAGAAGTAACACTTGTCAGAGAGGATCGGCTGCACGTCACGGTTGAAGTCGAGATCATCTCCTGCGTGTGCGTGGCTCAGGAATAGGCTAAGCGAGGCGATGGCGAGCCATGCTTGGTGGCGGTTGCCTTGGTAGGTTTTGTCGTGCATGATATCGAAGTTGGTCAGTGCGGGTCACGCGTTAGAGAAGCGTGTGATTATGAATTACACCAAAACATCCTTCGATATGACACGGTGATGTCATGTTTTTTAGAAATAAGTAATATTTTTTCTTTGGATCCTTGATTCATGGGGGCGGCTTACTCAAAAACTTGGACTTCATTGAGCCCGCCGCTGCCATTGCCGCCGTGCGCATGGTAGTATGAGGTTCCAGTGATGCGGACGTAACGCGCTTCAATAGGATCGAAGCTGAAGTTTTCAAACGCAAATGCCTCTGGCGACTGTGAGTGAATTTGCGCCAGAGTCGCTTCTTGAACCAAGTGAAACTCGTTGCCATCGGCAGAGACTTCGATGAGGATGTCTTTGAGCCCTCGATCATTGAAGTGGCGGTTCCGAGTGTTTTGGATTGAGACGCGTGAGATGTTGTGGAGCTCTAAGAGGTCAATTGTGACGGCGCCAGCTTCTCCGTTTTTAGCGAGCCAGAATGACCAATTCCACGGGGAGCCAGAGTCCGCCATGCGGTTGTCGGTGAGGTTTTCGGGGCCGAAGACTTCACCATTTGAGGTCTGGCTGTAGTAGCTACTGGCTGTGACTGGTTTGCCGAGCGCGAGGTTTTCCTTCAGCTTGAGGTTCTGCTGTCCTTTGTTGAGTGTGAATGTTCCTGTGACCTTCACGGGGCGCCCGCCGAGATCTGAGCGGATCGACTGTTCTTTGTTGTTACCGACGATCGCATAGGCGTCACCTTGTTGCATGCTCAATGGCTTCTCAGGATGGTCGTAGATGACTTCGCCTTCATAGACTTCGGTGATCACTGCGGAATTGGTGATGCCGTTACCGATGGTGACGCCGAACTTGGTTCCCATGTCGACGAGGTCTCCAAGCGGGGTGGTGACCTTGAAGGTGCCGGGTGCTCCCTCGTGGTGAATGGTGATGGTGCCTGAAGAAACTACAATGGAACCATCGGAATCGACCTGGTACCAAGCTGGGCCCTCGATGATTGCGGTGGTTTTAGTTGGAAACTCGAGTGCCACGGCACCACGCATGAGGTGGATCATCTGGGTGTTGGCAAAGTCACCTTCAGTGATTTGCGAGCCACGGATATCGGTGTCTCTGAGCGCGACATATTGCACATCCAATTGCTGACCAAAGTCGGCCCATGGAAAAAATGTGAGGAGCAGGGCGATCGCCGCCGCGGCGGCTACCCAAGCTAACCTGAATGGATGACGCGCTGATTTTTGCTCCATCAAGACATCGTAGGCGTTGACCCTATCAATATTCTCATGGGGCGTGCTTTGCCCACGCATGAGAAGCCCATTGTGGATCTCGACGAGGTGTTGGTAGTGCAAGCGATGTTCGGCACTATCGGCTAGTAGTTCTTGCAGAATGGTAAAGTCATCAGGACTGATCTCTTGGTCGAGATACTGCCAGACGAGCGATTCAAATGATTTATCGATCTTGTTCATGGTATCGGCAGTGTGTGATTAAGCTGTCTGAATTTGATTGCGGATACATTGCGAGAGTTTGGTGCGCAAGCGACGCAGGCTCTGCGACAAAGTATTCGCGGATTGTCCAGTTTCCTCGGCGAGTTCTTCGACGGATGAATCCGGTTGGTAGCGCCTCAATAATAGACGTCTTTTTTCCTCATCCATTTTAGATAAGCAATGGTCGAGAGCGTCTTGGAGTGGGGCTTCCGTATCATATTGTGGTTCATCCTTCGCCAGTAAGTCCAGAAGGCTGTCATTGAAGGTGAGGCGTTGTTGCTCGCGCGATTGATCTCGAAAATGTGCCTTTGTTTGAAAATAAGCAACGCGGTACGCCCATTTGAGGAATGTGGTGGTGGGGTCCCAATCCATCCGTTTTTGCCAGAGCACAATGTTGGTTTCTTGAAGAACGTCTTGGGCCGTGTGGTGGTTGCCGGTGAGCTTCAAAATATATGAGCGCAATGCGCTCTGAGCTTCTGATATTTCAGAAACGAAGGATTGATCCAGAAAGTCGTTGGTAGGAGCCGCGCACATGGTTGTCTATAATCTATACCTAGTCATTAGACAATATGACATAAGGATCCTCTGATCTGGAACTTTTTTTATTCTATGCGAGAGCTCCACATGCCATCACTGCGTGAGTCGTTCGTCCAACCGTACTGAAATGACACCCCGTGGATGGGGTTATCATGATGGGGTGTTCGATTTGGGTTTCTATTTCGAAAGGTGCTCGATGATGGCATCGAAGGCATTCAGGTTGTAGGCGTCGAAGTAATCGTTTGAAGATTGCTTGATGATGGCAACGCCATGCCTCGACATCTTCAGTGCGCTGGAAACTACCGGCGAAATCCGCGACACACTGCTGGCATTCGTAAATACGGCGACGAATTAAAATGGCTCGCCGCAGACGAAATGGCAAAAAAGAAAATAGCGATTGAAAAAATGTGCCGGGGGAGGGTACTTCGAACCTGGTGGCTAAAACAGAACGACAACAAAAGTTGCTTACCGAATTAATTACAATAATTACGGAATGAGCCCTATATCTAAAAATAACCCGCACTCCGTTGTGGAATGCGGGATTGAGACTTTGTGTAGGGAGGGGATTTCTATTCAGGTGCCTACCTCCGGCGACGCAGGATAAAAGTTAAACTTCCGAGGCCGAGAAGAGCTGCAGAGCTAGGTTCTGGGACAGCCGCAACATTGACATTGACATTGACATTATCGATGAGTGTCTGCTCCACGCTAGCACCTGTGTCAGGATCAGTTGAGCGAATCAGGATGAACAAATCCTTCCCGACATCTTCACTAACGAATGTATAACCAGCTGAAGTCGCTGCGTAGGTTCCTCCGAGGCCTGGATCGGTGACATCTGCTAGGGTAAGGGCGTGGAGCAAGGTGTCTGCTGTCCCTCCACCAATGGTGTTAGAGCGGTAGAGCCCGATTTCGAAATCTGCGAGACTCTCGTTGGTAACACTACCGATCAAAGCACTAATAGTGATACCCTGGCCGCCCACAATGGTACCAAGGCTCTGAGTGATTGTTTCTGGATCACTACGACTGTCAACTAAGAGCCATGTTGAGCCATAAGGAGTGAGAGGATTTGTGGCTATCCCATCATCGTAAGGAGCAAGAAGACTAGCTCTACCGGGCGTACCAGAGTATGTCCATCCACCTGTCACATCGCCATACTGGTATGTTGTAGAGGACCCGGTGAAGGTCTCAAAACTTCCATTGGATAAAGCTGTGATCGCAGCAGATGATGATAATGCCATGGCCGAAGCCAGGCTGAGTTGTACTATTAGTTGCCTTTTCATTGTTAACTGGGGTTGTTGTCTTTTTGTTTGTTTCTGCTCTACCTATAAAACGCTACGGCATATGCAGTTAAAGAATAGCATCATGAAAACAGGGTTTAATGAAGAACCTTAAAGGTCATTAATCGATCAATAAGGGTCAATTTGGCTTGTCTAGTGATGAACAAATGGATCTGTTGAGGTTCCTCCAGGTCGAATTTCGTCCCAATTAGAAACACCGTCACCGTCAAAGACAGCCTAGCCATCAAGGCATCGCTGTAGGCCAAGCGAGTGAAAAGTCGCGGATCAGAATTCTCGTCGAGCACGTAGTTCAGAGCCGTGTCTGCGCCTGACTTGATGACCGGTAGAAACTGTCACATTGTCAATCAATGCCTAGTGGGCCGGGCTGGCATCACCACAGAGCAAGCGAATCCGGACGAAGAGGGTTTCGCCATCATCTGCGGCTATTGCGGTGTAGTTTTTGGCTACGCCCACCGTCCCTCCGTCGAATGACTCGAAGCTTCCCTTGAGGGGACTGCCATGCACAGAAGCCCCGGCAAAAAGGAGGGTGATTTCTGCCGCAGCCGTGATGACGGAGGAGGTTAGACATAGCCTTCTCATGCCCCAGAATATGACTGCCAATATCGGGTCAACCAAGAGCCTAGAAGATCAAACATCGAACGATAAGTGGCATTCTCGACCAGTCACCGATCCCATCTCCGGTAGTGCTTGGGCGAGTGGCCCAGTTTTTTCCGAAACACCCTACCCATGCTTTGCGCATAACCAAAACCTGTGAGCTCTGCAATTTCATCAATGGAGATATCTGTTTGTAGAAGTTCCATCGCCGCACGCACTCGAGCCAACGTCACCTCCTCAAAAACGGTCCGGTTCAAAATCTGACGAAATTTCCGCTGCAAGGAACTCCGGGACAGCCCCGAATGTCGCGCGATGGTGTCAAGACTCAGCGACTCGGCATAGTGGGACGAGATATACTGCAACGCTCTCGCCAGATCCTCGTCCGGGCTGGCGACGAAATCACTGGATTTTCGGGCTATCACGCGCCTCGGCATGATCCACAAGGGCTCATTCGGTCCCTGTTTTCCTGCCATCATCGAATCCAGCAATGAGGCCGCCTGATACCCAACAGATTCAATATCCACATCCACACTGGAGAGAGGCGGATTGTTCAAGTTGCATAGTGTCGGGTCGTTGCCAACACCCACCAAGCCGATATCCTGGCCGACGATTCTTTCCGCCCTGCGGCATGCCTCCTGCACCAACAGTCCCTCAGCATCACTGGACAACATGATCCCAGTAAATACGGGCAACTTGGCAATCCAATTCGCAACCAGCTCCACCAACTCATCCCACGCCGTTTGTTCAAAAGTCTCACGCGACAACAACAAGCTCCGGTAACCACCTCTGGCCTCCTCTACTCTTGTCCGAAAGCTACGCTCCCGGTTCACTGACCAGTTTTCCTTCTCCAATCCGATGTAGGCAAATTCACGAAACCGCTGCTCAATGAAATGCTCCGCCACCATCACTGAGATGGCATTGTCATCCACATGCACAAGCGCTGCTTCCGGCGGGCGACAAACCCCCAGAACATCAACGACCGGCACACCCTTGTCCATCACTGCCTCGCGGATCTCTTCATTTTGAAGTCGTGCGATGATTCCATCTCCCTTCCAATGCTTGAACCACTGCCGCGGAGCCTGGTCAAGCGCATGGGGAAACGCATACACCGACCAAGGACCATATTTTTTAACATAGTCGCTAATCCCCATGAGTATCCCCTGACCTACCGATAGGGAGGTTTCAACAATTAACGCCACACGAGGAACATCAGGCTTGCCCATCATTGGACCCTATCTGCTATACCGCGCCTCACAAGGTAATTTTCTCCAAGGCACATGACAAAAGGGGGGACTCCGTAATTCTTATAATTGACTAGCCTCAAGGATGCGTAATTGATTCACAAACAGTCATTCGACTGTGCCGAGTATCTATTGTACAAACCAAAATGACAACAAAAGTTGCTTGCCGAATTGACTGCAATAATGACGTAATGAGCCATTTTTGTGGCCCCCTTTTTTGTGTGCTACGCGATGGATTTACATGTAAGGGATGGGCAGTGGGCACTTGTAAAGAGCATACCGCTGGTAGCAAGTAGGTCTATGTTGGGCGTCAGAGCCTGCGGATGTCCGCGGAGAACAACGATTCAGTCGTTCACGTCGTCGAAGGAGATAGAGAGTGCATGGGGAAGGTTTGGTTCCATACTCTTATCTGCTGCCTCCTGGCGTCCAGCGAGGACAAAGACACAATCCCCCCCGATAAAATACTCCGGTGACATCGCTAGCTTATCAATCCGGTTCATTACGGATCCACTCACTATTGTAGTGACGATTTCTTGGTCTATTTTATCTTAACTTCCAGAATTTCCTGTCCGTATTTTGGTAATGCAACTTCCAAGCTGCCGTTGATCAGGTCTAAGCCTTTGAATGTGCCTAATTCTTTTTCAGTGAACAATGTCCTTACTGTATAGCTCTCTTCGGAGGCAACCCATGGGATATTGATCGCCCGTTTTTCTTCGCCGCCGTTTCCTCTTATTACGACAACCGCACCTTCGCCGTTTTCGTTGAGTTTACCCCACCAGTGCCAGTCCTCGTCAGTCGGAGCAGGTACGCCGCTGTATTGGAAGTGACGGTATATGCCATACTCTCTTTCTAGCCTTTTGATAATCTCAAATCTATCGTGGTATCGTTGGATGTTTTCTTCTGTCAGAGAAGCCAGATCCCCGGCATATACTGTAGGTGCCCCCAGAAGCCAGCTGCAGATTTGTCTGTCCTGGATCTCGCCGGTCAAACTGCCTTTGCAGTTCACCGTTGCCGCGCCGTAGAACTCTATACATTCAAGCGGTAATCCTCTGTGCAGATAAAACCTGTTTCTAGCCTTGGCACATCCTTCCAGCAGCTTTTCAGCCTGTTCCTTAGGATCGACCTTGTCCCACCAGGCCGTTGCGCCGGCCCTTTGTTTCCAATGACCCACGCCGCTGTAATCGTTAGGAGGCACGTGGTACGAAGTAGCGTGCTTTATTACAGCCAGGTCGCATGGAACCCCGGGCGTTCCCCAGTAAATCTCATGAGTGACCTGGTTGGCAATGCCAGGTACCTGTGCCCGAAGAACGTCCTGTGACTCAAACAGTCCTCGCAAACCTCTCAGCAAAGATTCTTTTTTACTTCTGCTGTAGTGACCTTTGGCAAAATCTCCGTTTTTAATGTTTGTAAAGTCCTGCTTGAAATATGTTACACCGTAGTAATCGTGCAGGTAAGCCAATTGATTGCCGAAGTACGTGCTCCACGGACTGGAAAAACTCATCGCAACACCGTCGAGGCGTCGTATTTCCGGAACAGTTGCTGCTTCGGGAAGAGCCTTAAGATCATCAGAATCACGCAGCCTGAAACACGACACCCACAACCCGATCTTAAGCCCCTTGGACCGGACATACTCGCATGTAGCCAAAAGATCCGGGAATCTTTTTATATCGGGTGTTACGCCAAGCCTGCCTTTCTGCCACCCGTCATCGATCTGCAAAGCTGCAAATCCAGCCCTTGCAGCAATGTCTGCTTGTTCACGGATGATCTCATCAGTAACGTTATGCCCAAAGTTTGACCATGTACACCATAGCGGGGCGGGTATCTCACCATCGGTCGACGCCACGCCGATATGTTTTTTAAGAAACTTCTTGAACGGCTTTTCGACAGCACGGTCAAGGGGGAGGGAAGTGCCTGAGATGGTTTTCACAACCTCTCCACTGTACCCATAGAGAAATACCGGTTCGCTCTCAAACTTTTCTGAGGGTCCCAAAACCCACTCGAAATGCTCATTGCTATAACCCATTGCACCGTTATCTTCGATCGACCGCAGTGCTGAAGGTACCTCCGAAGCAAAGATCGCCCCGGCGGTCTTTGCCGAATTACCAAAGCCAATGATACTTGAAACCGCACCATGTTCAGAAGGTGTCAGGAAAGTCTGGTTTAGATAATCATCTCTAAGATTGATGTCGTCGATGACCAGGTTGCTTAGCTTGATCCAGTTGGAGCCGTTATTGATTATTTCGACCCATTTACGTACAACCGGGTAACCATCGTAGACTTGGTAAAATATGTTTACCGAGACTCCTTTAAGAGTGGCATCATCAAGTGCCCTTGCCCTAATCATTAGCTGCGTGGTACCCGGTTCAGGGCTGGAGCACTGGCTATTGACTAAGTTGAAAACCTTACCCCAGGTTTTACCGGAGAAATCTCTCGGTTCCTGCCACTTAACACCTCCGTCTAGGACCTTGCCGCCTTCTTCTTTGATCTCAAGAGCGTCGGTAGAATTGGACACAGATGTTTTTTGGGTTATTGAACCTCCTGATTTAGCATCCACTCCTACCGGGCAGCGGTTTGGGAAGGCTTTTTCTATTCGAAAAGAAAGCTCATTTGCTCCCTCCATGATTTGCTCGCCGGCAACAGAGATACTAGCAGTATAAACATCGCTGTCTTTGATGTTGATGGTTCTGGTCAGATTGCCTGCGAGAATACGGACTTGATCACCGTCTGAGATGATATTGCAGGTTTGGTCAGTAAGGCCGGACTGATCAGCCGCAGATGCCGGATTAAGAGCCGACAAACCGATTGCCAAAGAAAGCAATCCGCTGTGTGCCCATGCGGGCTTTATTCCTCTCTCTCTCAAGAGGGCGGGGCGGGTTTTACAATTAAACTGTATCATATTGTTCTATGTTGTATTATTCAGAACTGATTTAAAGGTGAGGATCCTTACTATCAAGCGCTAAGCGCAACACTCTCTAGCAGATCTAACATCTCTTTCGGAGTTTGATGCGACGCAGGAAGCAGTGTTTGAGGCAGTGTGTGAGCCATTAAAAGCTACTTTGTTTGAGGTCTAACATTCTGTGTTTCAGTATTTATCTAGCCGCTATCAATTGCAGCTAGAAAGGGTGCATTGGGAGCCAGATGTCCACCCAATATCAGAGATGTGGACTGAGCTAGAGGAACTACTCCAGCATCACCCAGCCCAAGTGATGCTGTGGGAAGGGGAACCATTGCCCGTAGTCGCCCCAGTTCATGGAAACATAGCGGTAATACGGCCAGGTCTGCATGTTTTTGGCGGTGATCTCAGAAAGTTCGAACGGGCGGTAGAAATCGTTATGGGTCACTTTGCTATCAGCATGTGCAGACGCCCCGAGAATAGTAGAGCCGGTATGCGCTAAAAGAAGTGAGTGAGATGACTGGTGTATTTTTTCTCATTGTTAGAGCAGAGTTGTCGGCTCATGCCAAAGTGTTGGGTTCACGCCACATGTACCATAAAGTTGGACCGTTCGGCACAACGGGTTTACTGCCGAGCAAAGTAAATCCGTGCTTCTGGTAGAAGGGGAGATTGTTCACGTTGGAGTTCTCAAGGAACGCAGGGACTTGTTCTTCATCACAGCGTTCTAACATATGTTTGAGCAATTCAGAACCGACACCATTACGCTGTGATTCTGGTGATTTCCCAAGAAGAAAGAGATAGTAATAATGCTCTGTGGGCGTGGGGATGCCTTTTGAAAAAAAGAGTTTATCCAGCTTCCATAGTGCGGAGAAGCCAGCCGCTCGGGTGAAGCGAATGAGAGTAGAAAGTGAGCGGGGGAATTTGAGCTGTTGGCCGGGAGTCATCCATATGGCGACACCGTCATTTTCCGCCGTCATGTAACACACACCTTTCTCGAATAGGGCTGGAAGAATCAGAGGGTAGAGTGTGCTTAGAAAATTTGGCTTAGGAGAAAGCCAAAGCATGAAAGGGTCGGACGCAAAAGCAGCCGCGAGGATATCGGCGGCTGCTTGTTGATTTTCTGTGGTGACTTTCCGCATCGGGAGCCGATGTGTGAGGTAGATACTACTTCGTTTCTACGAAGTTTTCCTAGTCTATATTGTTGCAGATAGAGGGTATTAGCTACGAAAATCTGGAAGTTTATCGCCGTTAAAGAAGTTAGGGTCGACCCGTTGCCAGGCGTGAGCCACTTGGAAGACTTTTTCGTCGGCGTAGGGTTTACCGACAATCTGCATGCCGAGTGGCATGTTTTGTGAGCTGAGGCCAGTGGGCACATTCACCACTGGGCACCAATTGAGGACGTTCCAAGGAACGGTGAGTGCTAGAATGAAGGATTTGTGCATTTCCACACCCTCTAACTTAAAGCCTTCAACCGTTTGGTCGTAATCAGCCGGAACGTGGGGGGTAGCGAGTGATGGCATCACGATGGCATCATAGCCTTTATTGAAAGTGGCTTCAGAGATTGTTTTGTAGAGTGAAGCGACGAGTTGTTCGAATTCAGCGCGCGCCGCGGAGCCATAGTCACCACTCGCAGCTTTCTTCGCAAAGTAGCCAGCATAGGATGTCATTTCGCCGATGTTATTTATATTGAGAGCCAAGCCCGCACCCATTGCCCCCGCCATGACCCCACCGATAAACTTGGCAACGATTTCTTGCCAATCGAGGTCGATTTTCACTTCATCGACTGTGGCACCGAGAGACTGTAATTTTTCCACGGATGCTGCCATCGTAGATTTTGTGTCTTTATCGAGGTGGGCAAGTCCCATGGAGCCAACATGAGCAATGCGCATACCTTTGATCGATTCATAGTGATGCGGCATCACGAGTTTCGGCAATGTGGCAGGAAGATTTTCTGTCTGACCCGACATGACATTCATCAGTGAGATCATGTCATCAAAATTACGCGCCATTGGTCCAGTAGTCGCAAAGTAGGAGAAAATCTCGCTGGATGCGATTCGACCATGAGAGGGCTTAAATCCGTAGAGGCCATTGTAGGCACAAGGTAGGCGGATGGAACCGCCCATGTCGGAGCCTGTTGCTAGCGTGCACAAGCCAGCAGAGAGCGCACCACCAGAGCCGCCAGACGATCCACCAACAGCGTAGTTAGTATTCCAAGGATTACGTGTCACGCCCCAGAGTTTAGACCAGGTCACACCAGTCATGTAGAACTCGGGCACGGTGGTTTGAATGCTCAGAACTGCACCGGCTTCTTTAAGCTTGGTGACGATTGGGTCGGCGTGCTCCTCTGTATTGTCTTTTAGAAGTGTAGAACCACGTGTGATAATCCAACCAGCATCGTGGTGTTCGTCTTTAACTCCAACAGTGATCCCCTCGAGAGCACGGGCTGTGCCGTTTGCGTAGCGTTTTTCAGATTCTTTTGCCTGCTCCATCGCAGCATCAAAATGCGTGTAGGTGACAGAGTTGGTCTTTTTCCCTACAGCCTCAAAGCGTGCGATTTGGGCATTGAGTACATCGACTGGTGAGAGTTTCTGTGCTTTGAAAAGAGGTATAAGCTCTTCCGCTGACATATAACAAAGCTCTTCTTGGGTCAGCTCGGCAGCGGAAGCACGGTGTGCTCCGAATGCCATAGCGGCGGTGGTCGCTAGACCGATTTTGCTGAATTGACGACGCGTGAATGGTGTTTTCATGATGGGTTGTTCGGCTTGGGTTATTTCTTGTGGAGTTGTTTGAGTATGAATTCGGCCCGATGGACATTTGCTATGAATTTCTCGGTGACGCTATTATCCTCCCAGTCCTGCATGCAGACGATAGCAGTTCCAGTTTTGAGGTCGCTGAAACCGATTTGGCCGTAGGAACCGATTGTCAGAAGAAGTTTCTTCTCTGGTAGGTACCAGCCCTGTGAGGCGTAGGTGATAGGAGTGTTAAGTATGGCTGCCATTCCTTTGCCTTTTTCTGATTTGGCTAACAGATCTTTGTCGATGTCTTTGATGGAAGCATAAAAGCTCTTAGGGGCTTTACCTTGAGCGATCCATTGGTGGAAGAGCGCGTAGTCTCTCAGGGTGCAGCTAATGCCGTATGACGGGCTAGCTGAGCCGTCGACTGTGAGAGCGATCGAGCCGTTGCTGTTCGCTCCGAAGTCATTGAAGAGCTTGGAAAGTAATTTGTTGAAATGCTGACCAGTAACCCCCTCGGCGAGCAAGGCTAAGAGGTCGGTATTCTTATCGTTGTAGTTATAGATTTCACCGGGGGCATTCTGAACTTTGGTGTTGATAATCGCGTTGCGATGGCCAATAGTCTCACCTTTTTTTAGCCCTTGCTCGGCTTCGAACATGAAGGCTTCACCGCCAGGGACGTGGTAGTCGCTCGCAGGCAAAAGACCTGACTGCATATCGAGTACTTGCTGGATAGTGGCTAGGCCTAATTTTGAGTCCTTGAAGTCACTGAGGTAACTTTCGACAGTGGCCTTGGGATCCAGCTTGCCTTGGTCGATGAGTTGGGAAGCGATAATGCCCGCGTAGGTCTTGGAAGACGATTGTAGCAGCTGTGTTTGGTCTTGGCTAAAGCCGTTGTCGTAGAACTCACCGAGCACGACATTGTCTTTGAGAATCATGAAGCCCTTGGTCTGCGTGGCTGTGAGCGATTCGACGAAAGTTTGATGCTCTGAGAGTTGTTGCTGGATGTCGAAGGTGCTGTCTGCGATGGTCAACTTCGCTGGCTTCTCGGCTGTCATTACTGAGACCGTACCGAAGAGGCCGTAATCGTCCCAGTTCATGGAAACATAGCGGTAATACGGCCAGGTCTGCATGTTTTTGGCGGTGATCTCAGAAAGCTCGAATGGGCGATAAAACTCGTTTAGAGTCACTTTCGTTTCAGCATTTGCCGAGGTGCCGAAAATGGAGGAGGTGGCGAGTGCTACAAGGAGAGCGGAGTTGCGTTTATTGTTCATAGCTATTCTTAGCTTTAGTTAGGAATGAGGTTATGAAAATGGGCCAGCCAAAGGTGAGACTTCCGACTTGGCCCATGAGTGTAGAGAGTGATGAGCGTTTACTTGGTCAAATACTCGATGATGGCATCGAAGGCATTCAGGTTGTAGGCGTCGAAGTAGTCGCTAGCTGAGACTGGTTGTGAGGATTGTTTGATGATGGCAACGCCGCGGTGGACATCGCAGTAGATCCACTGACCGTGCACGCCGATGGCGGTGAAGGCTTCTTTACCCTTGGCGTGTCTGACCCACCATTGAGCTCGGTAACTCCAAGGTTCTTCTGCCATTTTACCTGAGCTGTTAGGTCCGGAGGCGAAGGCCTTTTGGTTGCCACCGTCTGAGAGCGCTTTGATGGTTTCAGCTGTGACGACTTGTTGTCCACTGAACTTGCCTCCACTCGTCATCATTGCTCCAAAGCGAGCGAGGTCGTAGGGAGTTGCATTGAGTCCGCCGCCAGCGAAGAGAGTTCCATTTTTGTCTAACAACACATAGGTTTCACCATCTGTGCCGAGCTTCGACCAGAGGACTTCGTGCATGTTGTCTTCGAAGGATTTGTTGGTGGCGCGATTAGTCAGCCAATTGACGACATCAGTTTTAGGAGTTTGGTAGTGGAAGAGTTCACCGTGCTTCGGGTGTTTTTTATCCAGCATGAGGGTTGGCAAGTATTGGTAAATGCTGCTGGCGTATTTCTTGCCGGGCACTTGGGGCATGAGACCGAGAACTCCCGCGTAGTGCACGATGCCGGATTCTGGGTCGGCATAGTCTTCAGTGAAGTCTATGGAGTTGGTCATGTTGAGCACTTGGCCAAAGGTGGCGTCGCCAAAGGCGGTGGAGGACTTGAGTTCAGGAAGGTACTTAGCAACTAGGTCACTTTCACTTACTTTCCCGTCAGCGACGGCCATCAGGCCAAAGAGCCCAGCGAATGATTTGGTGACGGACATCATCTGGTGGGGCTGGTTCGCATTCATGCCGTTGAGGTATTTCTCATAGACGACCTTGCCACCTTTCACTACGACGAGGGTGTCGGAATAGGTTTCACGCAGGAAGGTGTCCATGTCGACGGATTGGTCGGTGTTCGCTCCTTTGTCATTGGGCTTGTTCACCTTGAGTGATTGGATCGCGGGGTCGATCTTCACTTCCACAGGGACAGCAGTCTTCGCATTTTTAACGCCTGCGCTCGGGTAGAGCTTGCGCATGTTGAGGTAGGACCAACGATTGCCAGGGCCTTTGAGTAGGCTGGAGCGGTCGACGATTTTATCTGCAGCTGGTGGGAAGCCCTGCATGAGGCCCATTTCAGCGGCTGTGGCGAATTGATCAGTTTCAGCGAGAGCGGAACTCAGAGTGAGCGCTCCAATGCTGAGAGTGGTGAGAAGGGTGGATGTTTTCATAAGATGTTGGATGTTGTTGTTTTATCAAATTTTGTTCGCTGCGGGAGATGCAGCTTCGACTGTTTGTGTCGTGGAAAGAAAAAGCCATGTCTTGTGGGACATGGCTTTTTGGGAAGGGTGATTATTTTTTCTCAGGAGCATCAGCTCCGTGGTCGGCCCACTCTGGGTCCACATAAAACGGGTCTGTGATTCCTTTTTTCCGAAGTGCTACTCCGGTAAGTGTCTCGCGCAAAATACGCACAGCGACTTGTTTGGAGCGGTAGGTTGGGTCAGCAACTGGATTTACTTCCACAAGCTCGATTCCCACGACTTCTTTAGCCGTAGCAACCGCACGCAGCATAGGGAAGAGCTCACGAACGGTGAGTCCACCTGGCTCAGGAGTGCCCATGCCAGGAGCATAGACAGGATCGAGAACATCAGTATCAATAGAGATGAAAATCTTATCTGGCCCGCCTTCGAGCTCCTTGAGCACTCGCTCAGTAACTGCCTTCCAGCCTTTTTCATCGATCTCGTTCATGAAGTGGTACTTCATTTTGTTTTTGCGCATCCACTGGAGGTCTTTGGCGCCAGGCTTGACTGAGTTGAGACCAATTTGGATGAAGTGCTCGCCTTTGACGTGGCCTTCGTCGATCACGCGACGCACTGGAGCACCGTGGGTGAGGTAGTGACCAAAGAGGAGTGGGATACCATCGAAATGGGCGTCAAAGTGGACGACTGCGACCTTGCCCTTACCGTGAACTTCAGTAACTGCTGCGACATCAGCGTACATCAGTGAGTGGTCTCCGCCGATTGTGACTGGGATCGCTCCAGCTTCTGCAATTTCTTTTGCCATTTCGTAGACTGGAAGGACACTGCGCTCGCCTGAGAAAATATCCACAGGTGCGTCGCCATAGTCGACACAGTTGAGGACTTTGGTGAAGTCCACATCACCAGCAACGGGATGGGAAAGTGGGGAGATTTCACCCCAGCCACCGACGATTTCACCAGTGCGCACGGCTTGTGGTCCATACGCCGTGCCCCTTTGTCCCGTGGACATGTCAATCGGAGCACCAAAGAAAGCGACTTCGACTTTCCCAGCTTTCAAATCCTCTGGGCCGAGTGCGACTGGAAGGCGAAAGAAAGTAGGGATACCCATGTAGGCGAGACCACCGACAGTTTTCTGAATATTGATCGGACCGGGCTCGCGCTTCGGATTATTGTTAGGGTCGCGGCGGAGCTTGCGCACATCGAGAGTGGGGTCACGGCTATCTAGAGGGACAGCATTTGGGGTCTCTTGGAGCATTTCGATGAGAGTTTTTTCAGTCTTAGGATCGAACTTTTCAGCAGCGCTTAGAGGTTGGCTGAGGAGAGATACTGTGAGTGAAGCGGTGAGTGCTGATACAGTTTTCATGGATTTAGTGGAATAGAATGAGTTGGGGTAAATATAACAGATGGAGTTAGTTTTGGGCGACACCTTTTTCATTGCAAATGAGATGGTGACTTATGGAAAGAGAAGAGTGACACCGAAACGGAATTGCCAATCAGCAGCACCGTCAGGGCGTACGACATTATAGTAGGGGCCACCTGAGATATCGAGGCCCATGCCGTCACCGAGATCGAAGGTGCGGCCAAGGTGAAAGCCGAGTGGGACTGTCCAGCGATTGTCTGAGTCAGCATTCCAGTCGGCGGCGATGGTGGCATTGTAGCCGATGCTCATTCCTGGTACTGCCGCAACATTGTAGAATACCATGGGTTGGAGAGACATGACGTTGAAGTTGCCGTCGAAGCCCCAGTGGTTGCCGACGATGCCCGCGAAGGAGATGTTTTCCGTGAGGTTGGTGGTGATCACACCGGCTAGACCAGCGCCCCAGCCAGGGCCTTGGAGTGCACGGTCGGTAGATGTAGGAAGGGAGAGCTGTGGCCCTAGACCCCACTTGATAGAGCTCTCTGAGTGTGGAGCCACGAATGCCTGAAAGATCGAGTCACCGAGTCCCCATGTCGATTTGCTGCGGTCACGACGTTCTTCTTCAAGAATAGGTAAGTTGGTGCCAGGTTCGACGCCTAGTATTGGAATGACACCACGTGGGATGAAGGTGAAGCCTTGTTCTTTAAAATCAATGGCGTAGACGGGCTGGAGCTGAAAGCTAAAGGAGGTGTCATCAGTGGCGCCGGTGTTAAAGCCAATGCTGTTGTCGGTCATCAGAGCGCGCATGTTAGCCAGCGGGTTCTGCAACTTACGCGCCATTTCATCTGCTGAGTCTTGTGCTGCTAAGGGGAGTGAAATTAACAGGCTGGAGAGAATTGCTTTTTTGTACATTATGTTACCTCACTATATAATTAACAGAATTTCTACTAAAAAAACTGATAGTGTACAAGGAAACTCGGTGATTCTGCGTCTGAAATGGAGTTTTAAAATAGGAGGCGGAGCGTTGCAGAAGGCGTCTCTCCAAAAAAGTGGCGGTATTGTTGAATAGCGCGGCTGTAGTCGGAGAACCCAGCCTCGAGAGCAGCATTGGTGACTGAGGTCTCAGGTTTTTCTATGAGGCGGGTACGGAAGCAGTGAAGCTTCTCGATAAGGTGAAATTGGTAGGGTGGGATGGTGCACCAATTTTTGAAGAGGCGGTAAGCTGTGGCCTCTGAGAGCGAGAGTTGTTCAGCCATTTCGCTAATGGATGGTGGGGAGCTACGACTCAAGTCTCTAAGGTAAGATTTCATCTCTTCAAGTACTGCCGATGAACGGAGAGCCTTGGCTATCTCTTTTTGTTCTGACGGGCTAGGGCTGAAGTAGGGTTCGAGAAGGAAGGTAAGAAGGTGGAGAACTTCATCACTATAGGCATTGAGTTCTCTAGTGGACGCTGTGTTGCTTTTGAGACTTTCCGTGATATCGGAACTGAGAGTCACGAGCTTGTCTTTTAAAGTAGGATCAACACTTGTGACAGGATGGGGGAGGGCATTGTCAAAATCAAATGGGAAACGGTCGAAGTCGACGTCGATTGTGAGTACTTGGATCCCCTCAGGAGCAGTGTACTCAAGGGGGGTGTTAGGTGTGACGAGAACGATGGAATGAAGACCAACTTCTCTGCAGTTCACCAGTGCTGGAGATGGCGCGGAAAGGATGAGGTTGAGAGTGAACCCTGGGGAGAGGCGCGTTTGCTTTGCTGCGACGCTGGCACCAAATGTATCCCAGCAGAGATTGACGCCGTCTAGGTCGACATGGGTTTCTTCGAAATAAAAGGGTCCTGAGTTAAGTTGACGGCATTCGGTGTGCCAATCTGGTCCGAAGGCGTCAGCGAAGTGGTCGATACTCTTAGCGTGTAGAGTTTGGACGCGTGGGGTAGTTTTCATGTTTGGTCATAGGAGAGGAACTTTTATGGGGGGATAATAGGCTAAAATGATAGGATGTGTATATACGCAAATTGTTAGGTGAGGTAGTGTTGTGTTCTATCTTAGATTACTATCCCTAATGAACACATCCAAAATACTTAGTGCTGGATTTGCTCTGGCTGCAGCCTTGCCTGCTGCAGCGCAGATCCATAAAGAAATCGTGGAGAAGGCTCCGAAGGAAGAGCTAGTTCCAATGCCTCATGTTGATCTTAAAGATCCGACCCGGATGAAGATTGAGCAAAATAAGGCGACGAACGTCTGGCGTGACGAACGTGATCCCAAGCGAAACCCAGAGCGTAAAGCTGGGCCGATTGATATTCAGCGCTATGATGTCCAGTTAGAGCCAGTGGGGATTAAGACCTTTTTCCAACTTCCTGTTGCGTTAGAGAAGAAAGATCTGGTAGCTGGCGAGGTTGATGTTGCTATTTTTGGCGCAGCGACTGCAGCACTACCGCACTCTGCTGGTAACATGTGGGCTCCCGCTGAGATCCGCTACACGCGTGACTGGGGTGCCTATGGTGACCCTAAATTCCCGCTCAGTTGGATTGAGTATGAAACATTGCTCAACCCATTTGAAAATCTTACAGCTGTCGATTATGGTGATGTCGGGATTAATCCCTATAACCAAGCTCATACGCTTGAGGAGATTCGTCGTGTCACACGAGAAATCGCATCGACTGGTGCAATCCCTTTTGCTATTGGCGGTGATCACTCTATTCCAAATGCAACCTATCGTGGTATTGTCGATGTCTACGGCAAGAAGAAGGTGGGCTTCCTTCACTTTGATGTGCACCTCGATCGTGGCACGGGTAAGTTTGGCGCATTCTATCACTCTGGTAGCTACATGAATATGGCTGTCGATGAAGGTTTGCTAGACGGTAAGCACGTGGTGCAGTTTGGTATGGGGAGCCCAGCCTTTGGTGAAGACCTCTATGATGAAATCCTAGAAGAAGGCGGCAAAGTGTATCACCTCCACGAGATTCGTCGCGACGGCGTGGATGCTATTTTTGAGCAAATTTACAAAGACTTCAAAGATGTTGAACTGGTTTATGTTTCATTTGATATTGATGTGTTTGATATGTCTTATGCCCCAGGAACGGGCTCCAGTGAGCCAACAGGCATGACACCTAACGAGTTGTTCCCGCACTTGCGCAAGTTTGCTGCTACAAAGAGTATTGTTGGACTCGACTTGGTTGAGTTTAACCCATTCTACGATAACAAAGGGCAGCAGACAGCGCGCCTTTGTCGCCGTGTGATGCTCCAGTTCCTGACTGGTATTTCGATGAAGAAGAAGGGCATGGACCCGAACTACATCAACCCACGTGTGAGTGGTAAGCCATAGGGAAATAGAGATATTTATCTAAACCAAAAAGCCCGTGCAGTGGAATGCTGCACGGGCTTTATTCTGGTTTGTTAGAAATAATTAGTGCTATTTAAGGGCTGTGGTAGCTCTGATATCGTGGTTCTCTATTAAAGGGAATTAAGTTGAATCGAAGAGGGGATCCGCTAGTTTTTTGCAAGTTAGATGATGAGATTTTTGAAAGAGCCTGTGCTATACTACGTGCTGTTAGGTAGTATGATTTATCTAGGATTTGCGTACATCAGTTCTAGGGATATTGATGAAAAGCAGCGGATCGAGGTGCGGGCGGAGGTGGTGCAGGCGTACTTGAAGCGCGACGAGGAGCTTTCTGGTAAGAAGAGTACGGAGGAAAACCGAGCTCAGACAATTGAGAACATTATCGATGAGGAAGTCATGCTGCGCGAAGCCTATGCAGTAGGCTATGATAAGACCGACCCGCGCGTGAGGAAGCGGTTGTTGACCTTGATGCGCTCGGCGCTGACACCAAGTGTTGCGGATCCGACGGTGACGCAACTTCAGGAGTTTTATCAGCAAAAGAAAGCCGAGTTCCTAAGTGAGCCGTCTTATGATTATGAGCAGGTGTACTTTTCTCATGTTTCAGAAAAAGTCCCTCAAGACCCCAAAGTGTTTATAGGTGAGTTAGAGGTGGCTGATGAACCAATCAAGCTGGGCGAGGTGTATTCTTATGGTCACCTCTTTCGTGGGCAAGGGCGCGAGCGGGTGGCGATGTATTTTGGTGGAGAGATGGCGGAGGCGATGGAGTCCCAAGCTGTCGGCGAGTGGTTCGGGCCTGTGCGTTCACGTGTGGGGACGCATTATGTGCGCGTGATCAACAAGAACGAGGCGCGTCAGCTGAGCTATGAAGAAGTCGAGCCTTATCTTAAAGAGTCATGGTTGTTTGAGCAAATCGAGCAGCAACAGGATGCCGCTTTGAAGGCGCTGCGGGATAAATACGAAATCGAAGTTCCAGAGAGCGATGCGTAGGGTGGTCTTGAAGGCGCTGTGTGCGTTGCATTTCTTTCTACTTTCAGCTGTCGTTTCTGCTGATGATGCGGGCTTGATCACTGCGCGTATCTTTGAGCTTAGCGAGCAGCGATATTCTGTGGAGGTGGACGTGGCTCCGCAATTGCAGAGTGTGCTCTCAGAGCCGATTTTCCCAGATGGGTTTGAAGGGGGGGGAGCTGAGTATTCCAAACGTGGGGCGATGTTACATGTCTCCTATTCATTCAGTGGTGACCGCATGTTAGATGCTGAGGATGTGCTTTTGCTGCCATGGGGACGCACTGGGGCACTGGTTTATTTTACGGATCAGAATGGCACGGAAACGAGTGCGATGTTTTTGAATGACCTAGTGGGCATTCCCGTGGTGATGGCCGATCTGAAGATGGATGGGTCGCCTAGCTCGGCATGGGGTGATGTACTACAAGGGTTACAAGGGGGATGGACGACTTGGGCTTTTTCTCTGGCGTGGTTGGCGATTGGTTTTGGGATGGTGGGGCTGGCTTGGCGCGCACGCTTGTTGGCTTTTTGTAGTGGCGTGTTGGCTTTTTTAGTGTTGGGCGATTTTGTCGACCATGCCTTGAATCAGGTGAGCCTGGTGGTATTGACTGGTTTGGCGGCGTTATTTGTTCTCCGTTGTGACGGGAAGCGAGTGGCGGGGATTGTGGCGATCGCAGCTTTTCTGAGTGGATTCCTGCAACCTGTTGGGGAAAGCCATCTGTACTCTCTAGGTGCTTGTCTCAGTGCCTTGTCGCTGACTGTGCTTGGTGGGCTGATAGGAAGGGCGATGCAGAAGCAAAAACGCTGGATCGAGCTCGCGCTAGGTGCAGGTGTCTTTGCTGGAATGTTGTGGGGGTATCTGCATCCACCCATATCTGAGAAAGACAAAGCGACAGTGGAGATCGCGCAGCGGGTGAGCCCTAGTGCGAAAGCAGCCGCACCTCGACGCCTTAATGAGCCAGTGATGTGCTTTATCAACGTGGAGCCTTACGAAATACGTGTCGAGGTGATGTGCTCAGCCAAGTCGATGCAGCAGGAGTTAGGGCTAGAATTGGCAGATCCTCGTTTCATTGGAGTCGCCGAGTTAGAGAATTTTAAACAAAAAGTTCAGAGCTATGTGGGATCTCTCCAGCAGTTTTCAATCAATGGTAAGTTGGTGCAAGCGAACGGCGAGCAGACAGACTTTTTAACGCTCGGGGCAGCCGGTGCCTATGCGCGTACAAAAGCAGTGGTAGAGAATCTTGAAACTGCGATTGTTGGAGTGAGTTTTTCTTATCTGGTCGATGCGCCAGTGGAGGAGCTTGGCTTGCAGTGGAGCAAGCTTCCATTCGAAGGGACTGCGGTGCCGTGCTCGGTGATGACTCCGTCTACCACGCAAGGGTATACGCTGGGCTCAGAAAATCTAGAGGTGCTGTGGAAAGATACGGGGAATGCGATCAAGCAAACGCAGGTGCGAGTCACGGAGTCTAGTATGCCCGAGTGGGCGCCGTTGAGTTTGCTCTGCCTCTTTGCTGTATTTCTACGCAAGCCAAACTTGAGTCTCGCGCTGGTGGGAATCGGGATTTTGAGCTTTCCCATCGTGCGTGTTCAGAACCCATGGGTGAGTCCCTTGGATGCGGCTGAGGCGGAAGAGGTAGTCGAATCCCTATTAGAGAATGTCTATCGGTCCTTTGATTTCCGTCGCGAGGGAATGATTTATGATCAATTGGCCAAGAGTGTCGAGGGGGAGCAGCTGAGAGAGATTTATCTCGATCAACGCAAGGCTCTGGAGTTAGAAAAACGTGGCGGTGCGAGAGCGCGTGTGGAAGCAATCGAAATGGGTGAAGTCGGCAATGTGCTGCGCAGCGAAGATGGCGTAGCAGTCACTGCGCAATGGAAGGTGCGTGGATCAGTCAATCACTTTGGGCACACGCACTACAGACAGAATGCGTATCGTGCGACACTTGTATTGGTAGTGGATGAGAATACATGGAAAATTTCTGATGTGGAAGTTCACGAAGAAGAAAGGGTTTATTAGATGGTGGAGATCGAACAATTAGAATTTCAGTACCCCACTGGGGAGTATCGACTGAAGCTCGATGCTTTATCGATAGCAGCTGGCAAAGCAAGTGCGATCGTCGGGCCGAGTGGTTGTGGTAAGACGACTCTATTGCATCTGATTTCCGGGATTAAGCTACCGAGTCGTGGGACAGTGAGAACCCTAGGAGAAGAGGTGCATCAAATGCAGCAGACCGAACGTAGGGATTTCAGATTGAAGAATATCGGTCTCATTTTTCAAGAATTTGAGCTACTAGACTACCTGAATGTCTTGGATAATGTTTTATTGCCATACCGTATCAGTAGTGCCTTGAGCTTGACTCATGAGGTCAAGGAACGAGCAGCCTTGCTGTTGGAGCGTGTAGGGATGGGGAGCAAGATGAAACGTCCCGTACGCCAACTCTCGCAGGGTGAGAGGCAACGTGTGGCTATTTGCAGGGCCTTGTTGACGGAGCCCAAAATGATTTTGGCAGACGAACCTACAGGCAATTTAGACACAGAGAATACTGATAAAGTGTTAGATGTTGTCTTTGATTACGTGCACGAGAGTGGTGCAGGCTTGATCAGTGTGACACACGAGCGACACTTGTTGGAGCGGTTCGACGACTGCATTGATTTTCTGGAATTGAAGCAAGGTTGAGGAGATGCGTGATTCGTTATATTTAGCTTGGCAGTATTTGCTCCACCACCGGATCAAGTCATTGATATTGATCCTTTCTGTGGCAATGATTGTTTTTTTACCTACTGGGTTAAAGTTGGTCGTGGAGCAGGGTGGAGAGGCTCTGAGGCAACGGGCTGAGCAAACGCCTTTGTTGGTAGGTGCAAAAGGGAGCTCACTGGAATTAACCCTGAATGCCTTGTACTTTAGCGAGGAGTCTCCAGAACCTATTGCCTATTCAGAAAGCGAAAGAGTAGTTGAGAGTGGCCTAGCGGATGCGATCCCAATGTACATTCGTTTCCAGTCTGCTGGCTTTGCTATTGTAGGGACTAGTATTGATTACTTTTCATTTCGAACTTCACGCTTTGCTGAGGGGAGGCAATTTGCGACGATAGGAGAATGTGTGATCGGGAGTGCAGTAGCAGATGAGTTAGACCTGAGCGTGGGAGATAAGGTGATATCTAGTCCTGAAAGCGTGTTTGATCTTGCAGGTGTCTATCCCTTAAAAATGAAGGTGGTTGGTATTTTAGAATCTAGTGGAAATGCCGATGACCGTGCTATTTTCACGGATTTAAAAACGACATGGGTGATTCAGGGATTGGCGCACGGGCACATGGACATGGAGAGTTCTGAAGCGGCATCATCAATCTTAAAGAAGGAAGAAGGGAAGATTGTCGCGAATGCTTCAGTGAAGACCTACAACGAGATCACGCAGAAGAATATACATTCATTTCACTTTCATGGGAGTGTGGCGGATTTCCCAATTTCCTCAGTGATTGCCATTCCAACGAATGCGAAGTCGGCTACATTGTTGCGTGGCCGCTATCTAGAGAAGGATGGCCTGGTGCAAATCGTGCAAGCAAGTGAAGTGATGGAGGATTTATTGGAGACCATTGCGTCCGTTCAAGTTTTTGTCTTAATCGGTCTTGGGGTCGCAGGCATTTCGGCCTGCATGACGATGGTTTTGGTGTTTCTTCTGTCGGCTCAACTACGACAACGCGAGATGTTGACGATGAAGCTGATTGGCGCTGAATCTGGTAAAGTGGCAATATTGCTTAGCCTAGAAATTGGCAGTATTTTGATACTAGGAAGTATTCTAGCTATTCTCCTCTCCGTCATAGTGGCTGTCTATGGCCCTCAAATCATTCAATCTCTTATCCTCTGAAATCATGAGTAACTTCTATAAGTCATTGTTGTTCGCTGCATTTACGCTATTTTTTAGCCATTGCACCAAGGAGTTAACGACTGAGTCATCAGACGAGCCCAGCATCAGTGTGGTGAACTATCCTTTGGCCTTCTTTACTCAAGAGATTGTTGGTGATTCGGTGGATGTTTACTTCCCTAGCATAGATGGTGATCCGGCATTTTGGCAGCCAAGTGGTCAGGACATCGCTAAGGTCCAGCAATCAAGCCTCATTCTATTGAATGGAGCTAGCTATGCGAAGTGGGTGAAGAACGCCAGCCTACCACGCCCAAAGTTGCTAAGCACCGACAGCAATTATCGAGACCGCTTGATTGAAGAACATACTTCGGCTCATAGCCACGGTGAAGGAGACGACCATTCACACAGTAAAATTGCGATCACTACTTGGTTAGACCCACAGCTGGCTAAGCTTCAAGTGACTGCAATTCATGAAGCAGTGGTGCTGCGATGGCCGGAGCAACAAGCAGCCTTTGATTCGAATGTGAAAGAGTTGAACCAATCTCTTTCCGAGTTTGATGCCACGCAGGAAGAAGTGTTTGAGCGATTAAAAGGCACTTTGTTTGTGGGCTCACATCCAGTGTTTCAGTACCTAGCTCGCCGCTATCAATTGCAGCTAGAAAGTGTGCATTGGGAGCCAGATGTCCTCCCAACACCAGAGATGTGGACTGAGCTGGAGGAGCTACTCCAGCATCACCCAGCCCAAGTGATGCTGTGGGAAGGGGAACCATTGCCCGAAGTCGTCTCAAGCTTAGAAAAAATGGGAATCCAAAGTTGTGTTTATCGGCCCTGCGGGAATCGCCCAATGCGTGGAGATTTTTTTTCGGTGATGGGGGAGAATCTCAAAAACCTTCAAGAAGTCACCATGGATCAATGATGCATCTTGGAATGCCCGATCACCTTGTTAGTATATGAATTTTGCTTATTTTTTGATTAATGGGTTGACGTGTGGCTATTGTGGGTGTTTACTGCGCTTGTCGCGACAATTATAGGCGGCCCGGTTGAATGTGGTTACTGGTTTTTGGGTTTTTCCAGGTCACTCTCAAGCGGGTCGCTTTTTTTGTGCTTGGATGGTTCGAGCCTGTGGGCACGAAAAAGCCCCACAGGCACGGAGCGCGTGAGGCTGATTGATGAGCATCAATAGGATGTGTATTATTTGATGTTTTTTAGTTCGCTAAAGACATCCTTTTTCCCTTCTGCGATGAGTTTACCATCGTTAGAATAGAGGCGGTAGCTTGGTACTCCGTGGATTGGTTCCTTGACCAATCGGGTGTTTTCCTTACTGGAGGTGAGGAGTGTCGGCCAGGGCATCGATTCTTTTTTTGCCCATGAGGCTGCGTCGTCTATTGAGTTGTCATAGCTCACCATGATGAGTTCAACTTTATCGTTAGTTGCGATTTTTTTCTTATATGTGTCCACCAACTGTGGAGCAGAGCTGCGGCATGGTGGTCACCAACTTGCGCCGTAATACACGACAAAATGAGTGACTTCGGAATTGATGGTTGTCGGCTTGTAGGTTCCGTCTTGGAGGGACATGACTTTCCCACCAATTTGCTTTGCGATACCTGTGCTAGCGACATCGCTAGCCTTAGTATCATCTTGAGCCTGCACTGGGGTTAAGCATGCCGCCATGACAAAGGCGCTGAGGCCTGTGATCCATGCGAGTTTTATCTTCATAACATTGATGAGAGTAACTTGGGTGCTAAGTTAATCCCAATTTATTTTGCTTATTTTATCAGGTAATCGAATGAGGAGTGTCAAATCTTGATGGGCTAGCCGACATCTGCACTGTATTTCAGGTATCATTTTTCCAGTCTAATCATGGTGGTTTTGCATTGAATAATGGGAAATCATTGGTTACCGCAGGCCTATGCAAGAGGCACCTTATCAAGTACTACTCTACTATCTTTACACGGACATTGAGAGTCCACAAGAGTACCGTGATGCGCACAAGGCATTGTGCGATGAGCTGGAACTTCGCGGCCGCATCATTGTCGGTTCTGAGGGGATTAATGGCACGGTTTCCGGGACTGTTGAGAATTGTAAGCAATACATGGAAGCCATGTATGCTGATCCAATGACTCAGGATATCGAGTTCAAGATTGATCCAGAGCAAGGTCATGTCTTTCCTAAAATGTCGGTCAAGGCACGCGATGAAATTGTGACTCTTGGATTGGGTGAGGAAGATTTTTCTCCGAATGAATGCACTGGGAAGTATCTCGACCCAAAGGCATGGCGTGAGGCGATCCGTGATCCGGACGCGGTGATTATTGATGCGCGTAACGACTACGAATGGGACCTAGGCCACTTCAAGGGTGCGATCCGTCCGCCCGTGCCAGCCTTCCGTGATCTTCCGCAGTGGATCAGAGACAATTATGAAAAATTTGATGGAAAGAAGATTCTAACTTACTGCACCGGTGGGATTCGTTGTGAAAAATTCAGCGGCTTTTTGGTGAAGGAAGGTTTCGAAGATGTGAGTCAGCTTCATGGGGGAATTGTAAAGTACGGTAAAGACCCAGAGGTGAAGGGGGAAGATTTTGATGGTCAGTGTTATGTTTTTGATCAGCGCATTGGTGTGCCAGTGAATCAGGTGAATCCGAATGTTGTTGCACGTTGTGTGCATTGCGACATTGAGACGGAACGGTATGTGAACTGCGCGAATAAGATGTGTAATGCACAGCACTTTTGCTGTGAAGCATGCGAGGCTGAATCCAAGCGATGCTGTTGTGATGCATGCCGCGATGTGTTCACCAAGGAGTATGAAGGCGTGCTTCAGTAAGTTCAATTCATTGGTAAAAGACAAGAATGCCAAGTGATTCGATCACTTGGCATGTTTAGATTTGGAGCGGGATAGAGCCTTTTATTCCATCTCAGGTTTGAGATCGCGCGTGAGCAATTCTACTAAAGCTTCCTCAGCTGATTTATTTTCGTAGAGGATATGGTAGACGGCATCGATGATGGGTGTGTCGATGTTGTGCGCCTTTGCCGCCTCGTAAATGGAGAGAGTATTGGGGACTCCTTCTGCTACCATGCCAAGGCGGGTGGTCACTTCTTCTAAGGTTTCCCCGCTGCCGATTGCTTTACCCACTCGGTTGTTGCGCGAGTGTGAGGAATAGCAGGTTACCATGAGATCGCCGACACCAGAGAGGCCAGCGAATGTTTCAGGCCTACCTCCTAGAGCGACGCCAAGTCGGGTCATTTCTGCAAGGCCACGCGTGACCATGGCGGCGATTGCATTGTCTCCTAGGCCAATGCCTGAGATGACTCCGGCAGCAATGGCGAAGACATTTTTGAGTGCGCCACCAAGCTCGATGCCAGCGACATCATCACTGGTGTAGGTGCGGAAGAAGGGAGTGGTAAAGACTTTTTGTAGCTCTTCTGCGAGCTGTTCATCGGGGGTGCCAACGACCGCGCAGGTGGCCATTTTGGTGGATACTTCCTCAGCGTGGGTAGGACCAGAATGGACTGCTACTGGGTTTTGGGGCAATAGTTCGGCAATGATTTCACTCATTCGGCTGCCGGATCCACGTTCGATGCCCTTGGAGCAGGAGATCAGTGGGATGGTGGATGGGATTCCAACTTTAGCTAGCTCAGTAGCCGCGGCTCGAGTGGCAGAAGTAGGCACGACAAAGAGGATCAAGGATGCGTCTTTTGTGACGGCGTAGTCTGTTGTTGCTTGGATGTTTGTGGGTAGCGTGATCCGAGGGAGGAAGTTTGCGTTGGTGTGGAAAGCATTGATCTCAGCTACTTGATCGTCGTCACGACCAACTAAGGTGACCGTGTGGAAGTATTCGGCGAGCGTGATGCCGAGGGCTGTGCCCCAGGATCCGCAGCCCAGAACGACTGCTGATTGTGATGGATCAAATTGCATTACTTAGGTTGTTTCTTTTTAGGAGTAAATTTGTGTTCAGTGCCATTCATCAGGTTTTTGATATTGGAGCGGTGTTTGTACACTGCCATGAGCCCAATGAAGATGGAAAAGTAGAATAAGGGTTGGTTCCAGGTGCCGTTTGCAATTTTACCATGGTACCATGAGCCATAGATCACAGCGACTGGCAGTGCAATCGAAGCTGCTATACTGGCCACTGAAACATAGCGGGTGATCAAGAAGAATAGCAACCAAACGACGACTAGGACTGGAATCAAGGCTGGAGCGAAGGCACAGAATACACCGGCAGATGTTGCGATACCTTTCCCTCCCTTGAAACCGACCCAAGGGGAGTAGTTGTGACCGAGAATAGCCAAGAGGCCGACCATGAGTTGAAACGATTGTGCGGTGCTTCGCTGTTCAGCTGGAAATTCTGTGGCATAGGGTTCGAGGAATCCCCAGCTGATGCCGTGCTGGTGTCCGACGTAGCTGATCAGGCTAAGTCCCACCGCACTTGGGATAAATCCCTTGAAGAAATCCAGTACAAAGCATGAGATTCCGAATGGCTTGCCGACGATCCGCAGCACGTTGGTCGCTCCGATGTTGCCTGAACCATGCTCACGGATGTTGATTCCTTGTGACTTGGCTATGAGCAGGCCAAAGGGGATGGAGCCTAATAAAAAGGCGAAGAGTGCTGGGATCCAGATGTTCATGGTTTGAGGCAAGGGTGCGGTTGACGCAGGAGCATGGGGGGAGCTGCTTTGCCTTATTTGCGCGGCGCGCGTTGATCAAGTACTTTATCCCACTCTGCGATGCGGGCAGCTTGTGCTTTGAAGAGAGGTGCGGTGTCGTCAAGTACCTTGATCTCCAGAATCTCACTTCCTTTGCCGTCAGTTTTCCAGCCACGGCCAGAGAGCTTGCCTGTCAGCTTTTTCACAACCACGAGACCTTTGGTGACATTGCCGAAGACCGTGTGACGACCATCGAGGTGTGCGGTGGGGCGGTGGGTGATGAAGAATTGTGAGCCATTGGTTCCTGGTCCAGCATTGGCCATAGAGAAGGTGCCTGGGTTGTTGTGTTTTAGGCTAGACACGATTTCATCGTCGAAGCGATAGCCTGGGCCACCCCTACCCGTCTCGGTGGGGTCTCCGCCTTGGGCCATGAAATTTGGAATCACTCGGTGGAAGTGGTTGCCATTGTAGTAGCCACGCTTGGCGAGGTTGAGGAAGTTTGCCACGGTGATGGGGGTCTTGGATGCATAGAGAGTTGCGTGGATTTCACCTTGGTCAGTGACCATGACAATGCGGATATCTTTGACAGGGGCTGTGTTTTTTGGTTCCGCTGAGAGAGCGCCAAGAGAGGCGCCGAGGGCGAGTAAGATAAATGTGAAGCGTTTCATCGCCAATAGCCTTAGCCTAGTAGTCGCAGAGCTGCAAGAAAACAGAATGAACGATTGGTTAGATAGCCGGAAGATTATCCATATTGATATGGATTGCTTCTATGCTGCAGTGGAGCAGCGCGACCATCCAGAATGGCGTGACAAGCCGATCGGCGTGGGGGGCGGGAGCCGTCGTGGCGTGCTCTGTACAGCTAGTTATGAAGCGCGAGCCTATGGGGTGCATTCTGCGATGCCTGGCTTTATGGCGCTGCAGAAGTGTCCGCAAATCATTTTGGTCCCCTTGCGGATGGAGGTTTACCAATCTGTCTCGGCTCAAGTACGGGCAATTTTTGGTCGTTTCACCGACCTGATTGAGCCACTTTCACTGGATGAAGCCTATCTTGATGTGAGCCATTGGGAATCTGATCCGAATTCAATTGCACGTGAGATCCGTCATCAGATCTACGAGGAGACGCGGTTGACTGCTTCGGCTGGCATTGGTCCAAACAAGTTGATTGCTAAAGTGGCGAGTGATCGAAATAAGCCAAATGGTCAGTACACGGTGACGCCTGTAGAAGTGGATGCATTCATGCGCGATCTGCCGGTGAAGGATCTCTGGGGAGTGGGGGAAAAAATGCAGCAGAAGTTTTCCCAGCAAGGAGTCAAGTGCTGCGGCGATTTACAAAAGGTTGATAAGGTGACGATGGCAAAGCGCTACGGCAAATGGGGACTCGACCTCTACCAGCTCTGCCGTGGGATTGATGAACGGCCAGTGCGCGAACGCAGCAGCCGAAAGTCGATCAGTAAGGAAACGACATTTAGCTCTGATGCCACGGATGCTCTGGCCCTGCTACCGGAATTGCGGCGACTCGCGGAGGAAGTAGAGGTGGTGTATCGGCAGCGTTATACTGAGCGAAATATCAAATCTTTGGTGGTGAAATTGAAGTTTGCTGATTTCACCCAAACGACGGTGGAGCGCGCTGCGAGCACTATCGATTCTCATTTGCTCGATGTTCTGTTGGAAGAGGGTTTCGCGCGTGCAGGGGCGAAAGGTGTGCGCCTACTGGGAGTCGGGGTCAAGCTGGCGGACGAAGAGGAGGTTAGGCAATTAGAAATGTTTTAGCCACATGACAGGGCAAAAAAAATCCGGCCAAGGATGACCGGATGAGAACTGTTTTAGATGCGTAGGACTGACTTATTCGCCTGGTGCATCTCGATTACCGTAGTAGCTCTTCACGTAGCCAAATTCGGTGAGCGTATCTTCCCATGATGAAATTGCTTGGGGTGATGCTGAGTAGACGCGTAGTGCTTTGAGGCGTTCTTTGAGACCGCCTGATGTATCGCCCTTGGAGTACTGGATTGCAGCTTTGGCGTAGTAGGTGAATGGTGAATCGTCGCGATAATCGTACCTGTTTGAGATTTCGAGAGCGGTTTGTTTGTGAGTTTCACGGGTGGCTTCGTCGAGTGATTGGTCATTCGATAGGCCGATATGTGAGAGGAGGATCTTGAACTCAATCAAGCGACGCATGCCAATGGCATTCTCGGGAGCAAGCTCGAGGGCTTGGCTAAATTTATTCAATGATTCTTGCCACTCGGAGGAAACGAATGCGACTTCGCCGAGGTTGAAGATGACATTGATGGTTGGGCCGGTGATTGCCATCGATTGGTGGAACATTTCACGCGCGCGATCGAAGTCGCGAATTTCTACGTAGCACGCGCCACGGAGGTTAATCGCTACTGGATCAGATGGGAAAATTTCTTGGAGTAGTCGCGTCTGTTCAAGGGCTTCGATGATGCGCTTGTTCTGAAACAAGATGTTCGCTTCCTTGCGCTTTTTCATGAACTCGAAGCGAGTTTTTTCAGGAAGGTTACTGAAGGCGTCGATAGCTTCCTGATATGCCGGGTTGATATTTGGAGCGGTTGCCTCGGTAGCCTTTGGGGTGATTTCAGTAGTTTCTTGAGCAGAAACCAATGAGCAGAGGCCAGTGAGGGCAATGGCAGAAAATAATGGTAAACGATTCATCATGTTAGTTGGGTTACTATGACCTTAGTTCATTTGATTTATCAAGAGGGGAGTGCGATGAAGTAGCAAATTTTTTGATCAATGGGAGTACTGATGGGTGAATCCATGGACTGCTCTCATTTTTTGTGAGTGCCATACGGATTTGTGTCGCAGAGGCCTGGTGTACGATTCCATCAACTTGAAAAGATTGAGAAGAGGTACTTTTCTGTTCTCTAGAGTCACGGTTGTAGACGATGATGTGTAATAAGGACTGGATGTAATCGGCCCTTGCCCAGCGATCGAACGACTGCCATTGGTCCGTTCCCATGAGCCAAAATAGTTGGTGTTCTGGGTAGGCATTACTGAAATGTTCGGCTGTGCGCCAAGAATACGATGGAGATGGGGCGGTGAGGTCGAAGTCGCTTACCTCAGCCCAAGGGAGCTGTTGAGTGGCAGCTTGGCACATCGCGAGACGCTGGGCGTCGCTGAATTGTGTAGCCCGTTCTTTGTGGGGTGACTGGCGACAGGGGAGAAAAATCATGCGGTCGATCCCCATGCTTTGGACGATTTTTTGAGCGACGAAGGTATGGCCTAAGTGGATCGGATCAAATGTGCCACCATAGAGACACAATTTAGGTTGCTTGGACTGCATACTTCGACATATTGAGCTTCAATGATAAATATCTGAAGGGCTAATGCAATTTATACAATGTTTTTCCGAGTCTTTGAAGTTGGGGCTGAGTTCATTTGGTGGACCTGTGGCTCACCTTGGCTACTTCCATCGCACCTATGTCGAGCAGCTTCAGTGGCTGGATGAAGAGGAATACGCAGAGATGCTGGCTCTGTGCCAATTTATCCCGGGTCCAGCAAGCAGCCAATTAGGGGCCTTGATTGGGTATCGGCGTGGAGGGTGCCTAGGTGGTGTTGCTTCCTGGCTGGGCTTCACCTTACCATCTGCCGTGTTGATGATTGCTTTGGTGATGGGATTGAGCTCGATCAACGATCGTGTTGGCTCAGGCTGGATTGATGGATTGAAGCTGGCAGCGGTGGCGATCGTGGCTTTGGCAGTGTATGACATGGCTAAGAAACTATGTGGCACGCGAGTCCATCTCTTGATCGCGCTGGTGAGTTTGACGGTGTTGTTCGTCGTGGGGCATGCCTGGGCACAGCCACTGGTTATTTTGATAGGAGCATTGATGGGGCTCATGCTCCTGCGCTCTAGTACGCCGTCTGAGCCGGCCGAAAAGACGCCTCTGCCGGTAGCTAGCTTTGTGGGGGCGGCAGCATTTGTCGTGGCAGTAGCAAGCTTACCTTTGTTGCAGTCGCAGGGAATTGTGGATCCAGCATCGGCGGGTCTGCTTCGAGCTGGGTCCATGGTGTTTGGTGGTGGTCACGTGGTGCTGCCTTTGTTAGAACAGTCATTTGTCGGGCAGGGGCAGATGAATCAAGAAGTCTTCCTCGCTGGCTACGGTATGGCTCAAGCGGTACCCGGACCTATGTTTACGCTAGGATCTTACTTAGGAGCAGTATGCCAAATCGGCGGCAATGCTATCGTTGGTGGGCTGCTAGGGACGCTAGCAATTTTTAGCCCAGGTATGATTTTGTTGGTGATTGGATTGCCAATGTGGAACTGGCTCAAGCAAATGCCCAAGGCCAAGGTTGCTGTGCAGGGAGCCAATGCTGCGGTAGTTGGCTTGTTGGCTGCTGCTTTACTACACCTCGGGACATCGGGAGTGGTGCAGTCGGTGGTGGATCTACTCTTTGTCGCTCTAGTAGGAAGTGCCTTGTGGAGCAAAAAGATACCTACCTGGGCAATCGTGCTGAGTTCGGCTCTGATTGGTTTGATCGTACTCTAATTTATTCGAATAATGAGGGACGAGTCTCTTTGAGGAACGACTTGAGGCGTTGGGTGTAATCGCTTGGGAAAGTCCAGAGAGGAACACCAGCTTGCTTTCTCACTAGGCCGCGCTTTTGTGGTGCGGCATTTTCCATCAAGGCTATGAGCAGGTCACTAGTGACCCAAGGGCTTTTACGAAGGTAACCATGGCCGTTGCCAGCTCGTGCCGCTTCGGCGTTACTAACATCCACAATAACAATCTGCGGGTTATCTAGCAGGTATTGAACTCCCACTTTATTGAGGTCATTGAGGTCAAATGCTTGGCCAAGCCGGTTCCGGCTGGTTAGCCAGTTAGATAGTGATAGTGCTTTGTCTGAGTCACTTTGGTAGATCACGAGTTGCTTCATCAAGCGATCGGCGCCATCGAGCAGGTAGCCCCCCATGAGTCGGCGATCCACGTCACCTGCAATGATAGCCACGGTGCCCAGTTTGAGCTTTTGCTGGATTTCTTCACGCGTCTTGCCGTGTTCTTGTATGGCAAGGTCTCCTAGGGTACGTGAGACGAGTCGGCTTCCAGCGCTATAGCCGATGATGTTGATGCGTTTGGTATTGGTGGAGGATGCTAAGAAGCGGATGAGGTCGCGCAGGTTGCGCGAGGAAACGAGAGCCGTTTCGGTATCCGAAACATAGGCGAGAGCCTTTGGAGTGGAAGGCCAGGAGTAGGCAATAAAGACGCCTTCGTAGGCGAGGAAATGCCACATTTCTGCGGTTGTGAGCACCGGATTCTCGAAGGTCACCTTGTAGCCATGCACAAAGATGTTGATCGTATCGTTGTCTGAGTTCTTAAGGTGCTCGTTGATCTCATTGATATAGCGACGTGTTGCTTTATCGGCGCCGGCTCGCTCATGATCTTCAATCTGGGTGTAGCGGTTGATGCTGGAGGATAGAACGCCGTATTCGTCGGCAGCTTTCACCTTGATAGGGAACTTCTCTGAGCGTGACTTCAGCAGAGAAACGTTGCGAACTTCACTCCATGTGAGGTCGTCTTTTCCGGCCATGACGGAAGCTCGCCCGATGCGTACGTTGGTGCCCCTTTCGTTGGTATAGAAGAAATGTTTACTATCATCAGGCTTTGCTGACATCCGGTCGGTGGCATAGAAAATCTGATAAGCGGAGGCTTTTTTGACGTGATCGCTTTCATCTGCGCTTTTGATGCCTGTCTCAGTAAAAGCTGCTGGAGCTGGCATCAGATCAAAGACAAGAGGGGCATTGCTGCCACAAGCAGACAGAAGAACAATTAAGATGGAAGATGCTAGTTGGTACAGGCCACGTTTCATAGAACAATCAATTCATAGGTTTTATCCTAGGGGAATGTCGATGTTATTTGTGCTCTAGACTGTCGCAGGCATAGCTTGTGGTTGCTTGATCGTGGATCTGGGATTAGCCTGAATGCGATGTTTGACTTAGCGAGCGATTTTTCTCCTCAAGGTGACCAAGGGCAGGCGATAGCCAAGATAGTGAAGTCGATTCGTGCTGGCAATGCACACCAATCGATCCTCGGCGTCACCGGCTCGGGTAAAACCTTCACCATGGCCAATATTATCAAGGAGGTGAAAAAGCCGACCTTGATCATGAGCCACAACAAAACGCTCGCGGCACAGCTGTATTCAGAATTTAAAGCCTTCTTTCCTAACAATGCCGTCGAATACTTCGTAAGTTACTTCGACTATTATCAACCTGAAGCATACATCCCGGCCTCAGATACCTATATCGAGAAGGACTCCGCAGTGAATGAAGAAATCGAACGCCACCGATTGAGTACGATGGGCAGTTTGATCACACGTGAAGACGTTATTGTCATCGCCTCGGTGAGTTGTATCTATGGCTTGGGCTCGCCTGACGATTATAAGGAGATGATGTTGCCTATTCAGGTCGGCCAAGAGATTGGCCGCGATGAATTTCTCCAACGCTTGGTAGAGTTGTTATTTGAACGCAATGACATTGCATTCCAGCGCGGGCATTTTCGGGTTCGTGGTGATGTGGTTGAAGTGCGCCCCGCCTACCTCGAAGATACTGCAATTCGGGTTGAGTTCTTTGGTGATGAAATCGACCGTATTAGTGAAATTTCTTCGAACTCAGGAAAGAAGCGTGGCGACGATATGCCAACTTACTTATTCTTTCCAGCCAAGCAATTCGTTTCATCGGCCCCGAAGATGAAGGAGGCGATCAAGGCGATTCGCAAGGAAATGAAGCAGACTGTGGATGCCTTTGAGAAAGAAGGAAAGTTAATCGAAGCTCAGAGGATACGTATGCGTACCGAATATGATATCGAGATGATGCAAGAAATGGGCTTCTGTCAGGGGATTGAAAACTATTCACGACACATCACCGGTCGTGACCCTGGAGCCAGGCCATACACCTTGCTGGATTTCTTTCCGAAAGATTACCTGTTGTTAGTCGATGAAAGTCACGCCACGGTGCCTCAGGTTGGGGGGATGTTTGAGGGTGATAAAAGTCGTAAGACCATGTTGGTGAACCATGGGTTCCGCCTCCCGAGTGCATTGGACAACCGGCCACTTCGCTTTGAAGAATTCATGCAAATGACGAACCAGCGAGTCTATGTGTCGGCGACTCCAGGGCCATTTGAAATGCTCAATTCTCGGCCGGAAAATAATGCGTACATCCCTTGGGTGAAAGGTGAAATGTCTGCCAACATGGCAATCAAGCAATTGCGCAAGCAGATCTCGCCGAGTCCATCCACTCAGACGGTGGAGGAGTTTGATGTTGAGAAACGAGGTGCCACGCTCATAACCGAACAGATCATACGACCTACAGGCTTGCTTGATCCAGTACTCAGCCTTCAACCGTTGGAAGGGCAAATCGACAAAACGATTGAGCTCTGTCATGAACGAGTGAAAAAGCATGAACGCGTACTTGTCACAACCTTGACTAAGAAAACAGCAGAAGATCTCGCTGACTATCTCGAGAAAGTAGGCTTGAAAGCCCGCTACCTGCATGCGGATATCGATGCGATTGAACGTGTTGAAATCTTGCGTGCGCTACGGGCTGCGGAATTTGATATTCTTATCGGAATTAACCTGCTCCGTGAAGGCCTTGATTTACCAGAAGTCTCTCTTGTTTGTATCTTGGATGCGGATAAGGAAGGGTTTCTGCGCAATGAAACAAGTTTGGTACAGACTGCCGGGCGTGCGGCTCGACACGTGAATGGTGAATGCGTGCTTTTCTGTGACAAGGTCACGGATTCGATCCAGCAATTGATCGATATCACTGAGTACAGAAGAACGCTACAGATCGCGCATAATGAAGCCCATGGTATCGAACCCAAGTCCGTGGTGCGATCGGTACAGCAGAGCCTGCAGCAATACAATGCTTCTGAGGTCGCAGATTCGGGCTCAAAGGTTGCGGAGCCAGGAACTGGCTACAACATCAGAGCCGTGATTGCTGAGCTCCAAGATGAAATGCGTGAAGCAGCAGGGAAATTAGAGTTTGAGAAAGCTGCGCACCTCCGCGATCAAATTGCCCAGTTAGAAGAACAACTCAAGGGGGGAGAAGCCAAAAAGACTCAGGTCGATTACCGAGAAATTGATTAGCCTAAGCATGCCAGCTCCACCCGTGATCATGCATCAGTGAGTGACGGCATGCATCACCCTACAGAGCCTCATGAGGGGTCAGCAAACTGGAATATATTGCTTGAGCTTGGTGGAGAGGATGTGACAGGAGACTTGGCTTGTTGGGATCTGGTAGATCTCGGCGATTGCCGTTGCGTAGCTAGTGAGCTGGCTATGGTAGCGTTCGGTGAGATGGGCAGCTGAGTCGACCGAGTCAGTTTTATAGTCGAGGATTTGCACTTGGGTGACCTTACCGTTTAGGTCTCGATGGATGCGGACACGGTCGATGATCCCGGAGAACCAGACCCCATTAGCGTCGATTGCTTCTACTGCTTGTTCTCTCAGTGTTTCGATATGGTTTTGTGAGTCAAACCACTGAGCCGACTCGGGGAGCTTGAGGCAGGCAGCAACTGCTCTACCAGCTTCGTTATTTGGTAGTGTCGGGTGCTGCTTGAGCTCAGCAATTCCTTCGAAAAGCGCGTGGACTTCATTGCCGAATTCTTTGCCTCCTCGGCTGGCGCGAGACTTCCGTTTGACAAAGAACTGGCTCTTCTCGCTAGAGGCTGTGCGGCGCCCTTGCCTAGGTGTGGCCGAGGGTAGTTGGATTTTATGTGTCACCAGCTCTAGCTGAGTAGATTTGGGTGGGAATGCTTCTAGCCAGTGTGGCGTCCCTCGGTGGTAGATTTCTTGGCCAACAACTTCATTCTCGAAGTGTGCATCTTCCGCTTCGATGTCACCAACGGTGTTGCGGATCCATTCCGCATCATTGAGCGGGTTTTTTGTGGAACTTGGAGGAGGAAGGAAGATGTATAGAGCACGGGCGGCTCGGGTAAGTGACACGTAGAGGTTACAAGCGCGTTCAAAGCAATTGTCCGCCACCCAATCCTGATATTGCTTGCTCAGGACTGCATCACTCATGATGACTCCTTTACTTGGTGTGAGCATGAAATGTGACGGTTGATGCTCTGTGTCCTCCTCAGTGAGAATTCCCATTCTACGCATGTCGTCATAATTGGATGCCCCAAGCTCTGGCAAGAAGACCATATCAAATTCGAGCCCCTTGGACTTGTGGACTGTCATGATTTGGATCGCACCTTCCGCAGATGCTTCACGTTGTTGTTTGTTTTCTATCACACGCAACCACTCTTCGAGTGAACCGCCACGTTCATCGAAGCCACGCGCACAATGAAAGATAGATTCTAATCGATGCTCTTGGAAGTCACCGAGGTGAAATGTTTCAGGCAGCTGCCCCATGAGTTTCTGAAGGTGTGTGGTCACTCCTTCACTACTAATTTCTGAGCATGCTTGCGTCCATTGGGCCGACGGGTGCTCACCAAACAGATTGATAGATTCTGATAGTGGAGAACATTCGATATGACGTCGCGCGAACTGGTCACCAGGAGAGACTAAGTATCTGAACCAATCTAGTATGGCTAAGCCCATGGGGGAGTCGGTGGCGATGCCAACTGCGGCTTCGGCCTCAACCGCCAGATCGGTATGCTCGCGAAGTAGCCCAGTGTATTCTTGAACTTGTTTGTTGGATGAGACAAGTACGGCACAGCTGAGGCCCCGAGCTATCGGATTGAGGCGCTTCATCTCTGAGATGAAGGCGGACTTTCGCGCAGGGAGATCCTCGCCACGCCTTTCTTGGAATTGAAGAATACGTACCTCGCCTTGCACTTGGCGCGCCGCACGGTGTTGCTCAAAATTCCAACGTTGGCGCATCGCGTTGGGCATTTGTTTGATGCCTACTCCTTCAGGATCTCCGATCAAATTAACAAAATCTAACACCGTGCTACTAGAGCGCCATGACTGCGACATCGTCCAGTTGTGGAGCCTAAGCCAATCTTGTTTGGTTCTGAGCTCATTGAAAAGCCTGGGCTCACCTCCGCGCCACCCATAGATAGATTGCTTGGTGTCGCCCACCAGAAAGAGGCTACGTTCACCCTCGACGTCACTAGCGGCCTCATCAATGACTGGTTCGATGACGTCCCATTGGCGTCGGCTAGTATCTTGAAATTCGTCGAGTAGCCAGTGTTTGAATTTCGAATCGAGTCGGTATGCGAGCTCATTGAAGCCAGTTTGGCGTGCTAGCACGGCATGTTGTTGCAGTAGTAAAGTGAGATCAGTGAAGCTGACACGCCCTTGAGAGCGGCATTGCTTGTTATACTGTGCTTCGAAAGCACTAACGACAGCCCAGATCCCTTGAGTTCGCTTCAAAAAGACTTCTATCTCGGCAATGCGGATTAAGTCGCGTAGATCGAGCAAGGCATTGCTAAGGCGGAGGGAGAATTCGCGATCTTTTTTGTAGTAATTGACAGTGATGATTTGGCCAGGTTGGGCACCATCGGTCCACTTGCTTAGGTTTCCTGCTAGTTCCTTTGGTAATGGAGTGCCAGGTGAGTATTGGGTACTTGCATGGGCAATATTGCGAAGAGCCTTGTTCATGCTTTTGTGGCCGAAGTCAGCTTCGGACTCTTCTGAGATCACTTGAGCGAGCGCAGTAAAAGCCTCAGGTGTGTGTGTTGGCCAATCTTCGAAATCATGCCAGAGTGCAGGTCCATTGCCCCACGCTTCGAAGCGTCCATTTTGGAGGTAGCGCTCGTGGTGTTCTTGGATAAATTGGATGATTGAGTCCCGCACGCGTGACTCCTCATTGCCGTAATTGGCCACAGCAAAGGCACTCAGGAAATGGCTGCGCTGACGGGCTCGTAAACCACTTCCATTGAGCACTTCAAAGAGGGTGTCCTCGCGTGCTAGATCATAGGCTTCTTCATCGAGCATTTCAAATCCTGGCAAACCAAGTTCAGGGCCGAAGCATTGGACGAGACGCGTGAAAAAGCTATCAAGGGTACTCAGTTGAAGTCGATCGAGCGCTTGGATGAGCTTCGCTAGAAGCTCACGGAATGCAGTCATATCAAGCTTGGGAAGGTGAGCTTGTGTGGTGATCGCTGGCATCTTGCTGGCTGCTTCACCTTGGAGTGTGGGTAGTAACTCCTCCGCTAAACTTGCAGCTTCCTCTGGGCTGCTAGCGCCAACTGCTAGACGATTAAGGATACGGCGCGTGAATTCTCCAGCAGCTTTTCGTGTGAAGGTAAGTGCGATGAGGTCTTCTGGTGCTTCGCCTAGCGCAAGCAAAGCGATGAATCTGTTGGAAAGCTGGTAGGTTTTACCTGAGCCAGCAGAAGCTTCGATGATGAGACTTGAAAACATGGTGATCGTGATGAAGTTAGTCTGCGAGTTCGAATACGTGTTCTAGTGGTTCGGTGCTCAGCGCGGAGAAGCGATCCCAAGATCTAGCGTTAGATGGTAAATCACGGATCGGGAAGTGTCCGTGTTTGATAGCAGTGATAATGTTTTTGGCCCATTCCATGGCGCTTTCATGGAGCGCCTCATCATATTCTATCCAGGGCCGGATTCCGGTGTCCGTACTGGCTGCTGGGAAGGAGATGTATGCTAATTTTGGTAGATGTTCCAAATCCAAGTATTGTTGTACGAACTCTGCGTAGAGGGGGAGTTGGAGGTTTTTCCAGCGTCGCTCTAGTCGGCTTTTTCCTGCGGGAGGGATTGGAGCGCCCAGCACATGCTCCCCAAAGTCGCCGTGGCGGATCGGTTCAAGGTGTTCGGTATTCGGTTCCTTTGCTTTCTTTGAGGTCTTGTAGTCGATCACGCGAACTTCACCAGTATGCTCGTTTTCGTCGATTCGGTCGATACGCATCCGTACTGGTGTGGCATGAAGTTGCCACGGGATTTCCTCTTCATTGAGTCCGATGGCGAGCTCCACGTGCTTGATACGCCATCCTTCACTTCGGAAGGAAGCTTGCTGTGGTGCGAAAGATAGGAGGCGTTGTAAGGCACTTTCTTTCTGAATGCTGAGAGGCAATGAAGGCTCGTCTCCGTAGCGTTGTTTGAATAGATCGTCCAAGATCTTGGAGAAGCTACTGCTGATGGATTCCACATCATCAAGGTCTCGGAGAGTTGGGCTTTTACCGAATTCTTCCAGTACATCGTGGACGAGGGTGCCGAACTGAGCACTATCTAACTCCTGCGTATCGAATTCCAATCGTTTGAATGATTCGACTTGTTGGAGGTAGAAACGGAAGGGGCAGAGCAGGTAGTCTTTGAGTCGGTTTGGACTGATGGTGAGTTGACGTTCGCTTGGCCATTCGATGCTTTGATTTAATTTGAGGATCCAATCTCCAGCATGGTAAGCGGGGAGCCTCGGTTTTGCCTCTGATTCTTCAGGGAAGCAATGTTGGACGCGTGAAGGTAGCTCCTCAAGGCCACAGCGCATGAGAAGTCGAGATGCCTGTCTTTCTTCTCCATTTGGGCTGCTTTGGGCAACGAAAATGCTAACTGAACCATGGTTCGTTCGGGCTTGGATAGATGATTCTAATAGATACGAGTCGCGAGCTTCTAATTGTTGGCGGCTATAGAGCTGGATTTTCGTTCGCAGTGATTCGGGCAAGAATCCATCATCGTGAGGGCGTTCGGGAACACATGTCTCATGCAAGCCTAGCAGCTTGAGCTCTGGCTCACGGGTGAAGGGGAGTTCAAGCCAACCAATTTGGTCGACGACGGTGCCTGCTCGCTCTGTTGCGACTTTAATGCCTTCGCAACTTGCTAAAATAAGATCAAGTGCTTCTGCAGCATGTGGGGCGAGGTTACGTTTTTCGAGGTCCTTGATGGATTCGATTGCGTCGATGAAGGGATCGATCAATTCTTGGGGAAAGTCAATTGAGCGCTCGATACGGTCGAAAAGTAATTCCATGCCGCGGGCGGGTGAGCCTTCATTGATGGTGACGAGTAAGCCCTGGAGTTCTGTGAGAGTTTCTTCGAGATGACCACTTGCATGATGAATGGCATGCGAAAATGTTTGGGGAAGGTGGCGGCTAGCGAGTTGGTCAATTTCTATAGCAAGTTGTACTGGTTTTTGCAGCGAGTAGAGTAAGGTTCTGGCTTCGGGGGCTTTAAGAATGTTTGGGATGTCTTGAAAGCTATGAGCTTGAGATATCGCTTTACGAAGTCTTTTAAGAAAATCCCAGAGACCCAATTTGGACACAGGTTTTCCTTCGGGAGAAAAGCTAGACCAACCAGCTTGTTGGAGCTTGTCTCGCATGAGAGTATCGAGGGAGCGATCGGTGACAGTAAGTGCTAGATCAACAGAATCAACTTGTTGCAAGTCACGTAGTACCGCTTCGCAGGCTTGCGTGGCATCCGAGTGAACGCTGATTTGCGATGTCTCGATAGGTAGCACTTTGCTGCACCAATAATCTGGGGCTGGACGCCCCCAATAGTCGAAGTGCTGGGCATCGTGTGCGTGCGCTTGTATGAGAATTTCGACTGGAGTCTCGGTTTTTGAGAGCGCGAGTTGAGCCAATACCGGGAGGTCACTCACGCCCGCTAAGATAATTTTTTCGACCCCAAGAGGAGCTTTCCAGTGACTTGCTGCGTAACGTTTGGCGTCTGCTGGGCAATGTTGCTGCCAATGGTGAAGAAGTTCTTTTACTTGTTGATCGAAGAATGCCAATGCACGCCAGCGCTCGGCGTCTTCATTAGTATATTCAGCGACTTGCTTGAAGCCTAGGTCGACAGAAGTAATTTCGTCTTTAAGCTTGGTGAATCGTTGAGCGGACTTTAGTCCCCAGCGAAAATCGCGTTGAATCCCATTCAAGTTTGGGAAAAGTGGGCTGAGAACCTCTTCGGAGCTTCGACGAAGTATGGTGGACCATGCGTGCCACCATTGGATTTTTGAAGCGACCTTGGTGTCTTTATGTGGGGCTGAGAACGTATCGGCAGTGACGACTGATGGGGCTAGGATGGCTCGGCCCGCCATTGTAGGGAGGGCTTGTCTAAGTTGTCGTCCTGAGTTGCTGGTGGGCACGACCACCATACAGCTTTTCAATGAATCCCCGTGAGCTAGCAGGTGCTGTGCTGTTGAGTCAAGTAGGGCAGTCTCTGGATTCAGGTAGACATTCTGAAGGTGCGGCGGTGGTGTAGTCATGTGATAGAAACTGATAGGTCACTATTAATACAAACAGCCTAGGACATTGGTAGGGCGTGGCAATGGCGGAATTGAAATAATCGGAGTGGAGATTCTTCCTTGAGCAAGACGTCGCTAGATGTAGAAACGTGGCATGTCAATTGAACGCCAAGAAGTCAAACAACGCATGAGTCGTATTGTGAAGCACAACGGAACTATCTACTTATGTGGTCAAGTCTGTGCCGACGCCAGTAAAGGGATCGAAGAGCAAACACAGACGATGCTTGAGAAGGTAGATGCTTTGCTTGAGCAAGCGGGCTCGGATCGTGAGCACATGCTATCCGCTACTGTGTATGTTCGTGATATGAAAGATTTTGCAGCGATGAATGCGGTTTGGGATGCGTGGGTGCCTGAAGGTCATGCGCCAGCCCGAGCATGTGTGGAAGCGAGAATGGCTCGACCTGAACTTCTCGTGGAGGTTTCCGTCATTGCAGCTGAAAAGTGATAGACAGCGACTAGGAATGAAAAAAAAGCGAGGGTTCTAGCCCTCGCTTTTTTGTTTGAACATTCTGGGGCTATAGGAGGACTAACTATTCTCCACCGCCTTGGCGATTCTGAGAATAGCCGCTTCTCCTAAGTCTGGACCGAGGATTTGTAAGCCGATTGGCAATGTGGATCCAGAATCGGACTGGGTAGTTCCCGCCGGCACTGAGATACCGGGAATCCCAGCAAGATTGGCAGCAATCGTACAGATGTCAGCAAGGTATTCTTGGAGTGGGTCATCAGCATTCTCGCCGTGCTTGGGCGCAGGTGTGGGAGCCACTGGAGAGATGATAGCATCCACTTCATTGAAAGCGTCGGTGAAGTCCTTGCGGATCAGGGTGCGTACTTTTTGGGCTTTGGTGTAGTAGGCATCATAGTAGCCTGATGAGAGAACGTAGGTGCCTAAGATAATACGACGTTTAACCTCGGCTCCGAAGCCTTGAGCACGAGACTTACGGTAGAGGTCGATGAGGTTTTCTGGGTTTTCGGCACGGTTGCCATAGCGGATTCCGTCGAAGCGAGAAAGGTTTGATGAAGCTTCCGCTGGGGCAATTATGTAGTAGGTGGCCACTGCGTATTCTGTGTGAGGAAGGGAGATCGGCACGAGCTCCGCTCCAGCGGCTTTCAACTTGGAGGCAGCATCGTCAAATACGGCTTTGACTGCAGGATCGATAGATTCGCTGAAGTACTCTTTCGGGATGCCGAGCTTCATTCCAGCCACGCCTTGGTCGATATTGGCAGTGAAGTCTGTGTTATCGTCGTCCAGTGAGGTGGAATCCGCTGGGTCATATCCGGTGATGGCATTGAGAAGCAGCGCCGCGTCATCCACAGACTTAGTCATTGGACCAATCTGATCGAGTGATGAAGCGAATGCGACGAGACCGTAGCGAGACACTCTGCCATACGAGGGCTTGAGCCCGACAATGCCGCAATGCGACGCTGGCTGGCGGATTGAGCCACCGGTGTCGGAGCCCAATGCGGCAATCGCAGTGTTTGAGGCGATAACTGCAGCTGAACCACCTGAGGAACCACCGGGAACACGAGTCGGATCATGTGGGTTATTGGTGGGTTTGATGGCGGAGTTGCTACAGGTGGAGCCCATCGCAAACTCGTCTAGATTGGTACGCCCGAGTGGGATAGCACCAGCTTCACGCAATTTGGTGATCACGGTGGCATCGTAGGGTGAATCAAAGGCTCCATCGAGAAATTTGGAGGCGCAAGTGAGAGCTTGCCCTTTGACGTTGATGTTGTCCTTGATCGCAATCGGGATGCCGCCAAGAGGCAAGCTGAGGTCAGCCTGCTCGGCTTCAGCCCGCGCTGCATCGAAGTCGTGGGAAATGTAGCCAGCTACGGTGCTGTCATGTTCGGCAATCGATGCTTCGAGTGCATCGATGATTTCGACTGGCGTGATTTCTCCGGCACTAAGTTTAGCGCGGAGAGAGGTGATAGATTCGTTAGAGAGCATGTCTATTGGAAAAAAAGTAACAGATGGATATCTAGCTGTTCGTTGATGATTAGAAGACCGCGTTATTCGATGACCTTTGGTACACGAAGTTGGTCATTCGCTGTATCCGGGGCATTGGCAAGGAAAGCGTCGCGCTCAAGGCCGGGGTGGGCGATATCATCTCTGATACGGTCGAATACAGGGGACGCATGTGCTGTGGGCTCGATACCATCAACATCAAGCTCAGAGAGCTTGTCGATGTAGCCTAAGATTTCATCGAGTTGTTTGCCGAATGTTTCAGCCTCTTCAGCGGTGAGTTCGAGTCGGGCAAGATTAGCCACGTAGTTGACGTCGATGTGTTCAGTTGCCATGACGGGAAGATGGGCAAGAGCACAGGATTGATCAATACTTAATCGAAAGAAGCACTGATTTTAAGATCAGTGCTTCATCAAGTGAAAAGAATGATTGATGTACTGAGACTAACTAATCACCTCGTCGATTACCTGTGTGATATCTTCAAGCTGTTTGGTAAGTTTATCAACCTGCTTTTGGATGGCTTTGAACTTGAGTGATCCTTCTTCAAACTTTGATTGATCGCCTAGCTTTGAATCTAAACGCTTTTTAACAAATTCATAGCGTTTGCGGTGATTGTTGATGTCACCCTTGTAGTTGTTGTTGATGGGTAGTTGATTTACAATGTCTTGAGAATCAGTAGAAAGCTTTGAAATTGGAGCTTGATAGATGTCATAACGCCCATTGATGCTAAAGACAATTTCATCCTTTGTGCGAACATAGATGACGGTGTCTACGACTTTTCCATTTGTAGCAGATAGAGTAGCTTTGTATGGAAGGTTCGCACGTCGACGTGGGGCCGATTTTTCATCCCTGCGGTTATTAGGGAAGTAATGAAGGAGAGCTTCAGTTTCATCACTGAGCTCAGCAATTGGAATAGAAAGTTCTGAATGGTTGACTTCTAGGGAGTAGAATAGGTGGGTGTTGTTTTTTGCTAGAGCATTAACGATCACCTTTTCTCCATTAGATTTTTCGATAGAAATTGCAGAAGGAAAATAGCCTTGATTCAAGGTTCTTTTGTAAGGCTTCAATGTGTCTTGCAAGCTGTCACTAAACTCGTTCTTGTGGATAATATGAGGTAGTTTCTTACCTTTAAATTTATTGTGATTCTCATCGAGGAATTCGATGTAGTTTTTTGAATGTGAAAGTATTGTGATATGTTTTAGCTCGCCATCATATTCAAGATCCAATGATAAAGGAAGCTCCAAGGACGGAGTGTCCTCAGCTGGCTCTTGATTGTAGTAGAGGTATGCTGGTAATGCGATGCAGCATGCGAGGATGAGAAGATATTTGAACATGTTAATTTGGGAAATTGAGTACTATTTTTTAAGATCGCTAATTTCTGCTTCAGTGGCAGCTAGCTTTTTTGAAATCGACTTGTATTTGAATGAACCACGCGCGTAGCGTTCCATGTCAGCTTCTAATTCGGCACACTTCTTTTCTAAAAATGAAATGCGTTTGTCTTCATATGATGCGTCGGTGGTGGGTCGGTATTTTATCACAGGAAAGCGTTCCACAAGTTCAACTGATTCATCGCTGAGTTCAGTGATGGGATACTCATTAATTTGGGAGGAGCCGACTTTTGAGAATGTTACAGTGTCCTTGCTGCGTCCGAGTATGTTGACTTCTAGTGACTTCCCTTTGTTGTTGCTTAAGATGGCTCGATGCGGGAATTCGATATAATCAGCATCCGCTTCAATCAAAGAATTGTCGGAAGACTGTGGGAGGCTAGGTTTTTTCGAAGTCTCTGTAGTATCAGTCTTCGTAGATTGCTCACATTGACTCAATGTGAGTGGGAGAGCGATGAATGAAAGGATTGGAAGGAGTCTCATAGTGTTACTTGTTAGTATATCTTTCACTTATCTAGTAGGAGGGCGGTACTCAAGAAAAAAAATGTGATACTCATGATGATTATGTGTCATAATTTTTATGATTTATTCGCAGTGGCGACGTGATGTTCTAGAATTTATTGGCTGGTTGCATAATTACCAAATTTGAATTACCTTGATATGTCTGTATTGATTTTAATGTGGTATGCTAACAGCTCATTGCTTTATTGGCTGAATCATCAATAAAAAAAGCCAGCTATCTCTGAGATAGCTGGCTTTGGTGTGAAATGTTGGAGTGGATTATTTCTTCGTTGCGTGTGGGATAGAGACGTAGATTTGCTCCAGTGCTAGTATGACGTAGGCAGTGGTGAGTTCGGCTTCATTTTCCCACCAACGAGAGTTTTCATTAATCCATGAACCGTCAGGTTTTTGCAGTCCGAGTAGATGGCCAGCAAGTTCTTTGCGCCAATCTACCGACTGCCCGTCGCTGATTGTTAGGGTGTCAATGCCTGCGGCGTTGAGAGCCTTTGCCATGACTTGGTAGTAATAGAATAGGCCTTGTTGGCCAAGGCCAGGGTTTTCATCTAGGGTGTAGTTGTCATTGAGCCATTGTTTCACAGCTTTAACACGTACATCGTTTTCATCAAGGTCGGCGTAGATGAATGACAGGAGGCCTGCGTACGACATGGAGCCGTATCCCCGTAATGTTTCGCGGCCATCTTTTTCAGTTTGGGTTCCAGCCTTGGAGTTACCAGGGAAGTATACGAATGAACCATCGTTGCTAATGCCTGGTTGGTCATTAGTTTCCTCTAAGTTCTGAGTCCGCGAGATAAATTGAATGGCTGCATCCCAGTTGAGTTCTGGCTGACGCTTTTCTGTGTCTTTAGCATATGCTTCGCTGAGTTTGATTGCCTCGACAGCGAAATGAGTGTTGGACAGGTCGGAGTGCGGGTAGGATCCACCATAACCGATTCCTCCGTCATTGACATTGTCAGTCTCACCTCGGATATCCCAATCTTGTTGCTGGTTGATGAGGAAGCGTCGTGCGGCTAAGATGCTTTCTTTGTGCTCGGGTTGACCAGAGGCGACGAGGGAGGTAAGGCTGGTGGCGGTGTTGTAGGTGGCAAGCCCTTTGACGTAGATGCCACCATCTTTATGTTGTTGTGCGACCAACCATTCGTAGCCTTTCTTTACCTCAGGAGCGTCGTTATCCACTGCATTGGGAGAGCGACGTGCGGCGGTGAGTGCGAGAGCGGTGTATGCTGGGATCTTTTTGTTGCGCCAAAAGCCCTCTGGCTCTTGGGTTTCCCTGAGGAACTTATTGCCTTTGGCGATGGCGTGTTCCATTTCGAGTTTGAGGGAGAGGTAGGGAGCCTCAGGGTTTGTTGCTGCTGAGAGGCTAGTAACAGCAGCAAGGCTCACAGCTAGGGTATTGCGAAGTGATTTGCTGATCATGGTGTTCAGTTTATTGGTTTGTTTCTGTTTTCTTCAGTGTGAGAGTGATTGGAGTTCCGACCGCTGGAAGCAGTGGTTTATTTGGAACCCATAGGGTGTCGTCTGATCTCGTCTCGCCAGAGTAATTGGCCATGGCAGTTCGGTCAGTTAAAATGGCGATAATATCGCCATTGATGTCGGCCTTGAATCGGCCGCGGTGCATGTAGGATCCTCCGTAAATCCATGGCGCAGGTGGCATGGTTGCTCCTGAGCCGTCAGTGTGGAGGAACAATTCTTCTAGAGGAAAGTTGACGGTGTCGCCATCGCTTTCCCAGCTCACGTTCACGGTGAAGCGAGAATGGCGTTTTTCGTCTTCAGTCGCTTCGTGTAATTTATTGGTAGCCACGAAATTCTTATCGAGTACTGGGAAGAGTTCCTTGGACGCTTGAAAGCTGAGGAGTTTGAGGACCACGTTGAGGTTGAACGGCTTGATGTCAGTGAGAAAGAGAGTCTCATGCACTTTACCCATTTCAGTAGTCAGAACGTATTCAATAATGACTTTGTCGTGCTTCAAGACACAGGGTATGTAGATCTCTTTCTTGGCACTGTTGAATTGAATCTTACCCATTTGGTAAAGCGACTCACTGAGCTGTTCGACTTTCGGCGGTGTATCAGCTTTGCTGTCTTCAGCTAGGGCAGGTAAATACCATAGCGTCGAGATAGCGCCAGCGTAGACGCAACGAGTGAGGAAATTCATACTACCATTCATGAGACCTATGCTACGATGTGGCAAGGGGGAAACTTATTCCTGCGAATCTTTGGCAATAGGAGAATAGCGTCTGATGATCTCGCGGCAGCCGTCCTCTAGCATGTCAGCCACGAGATTGAAACCTTCTTGACCGCCATAGTATGGATCGGGAACTTGAGCATGTTGGTGCTCGGTACAGAAGCTGGTAAACTTCTTTACTTTATCCGAGTATTTTCCCTTTTGATCCATGAAAGTGACTGCTGAGTAATTATCATCATCCATGGTAAGAATGAGATCGAATGCCTGAAAGTCATCTTTAGAAAACTGTCTAGCGGATCCAGTCACAGGGACTTGGCGCTCAGTTAAGGTGGCACTCATCCGTGAGTCTGGGCTTTTCCCCTTATGCCAACCTGCGGTGCCAGCAGAGTCAATTTCGAACGACTGAGCGCAGTCAAGTTCATGTGTTAAGTGACGCAGAATGTTTTCGGCGGCAGGGGATCGGCAAATATTACCGAGACAAACGAAGAGAATGCGGGTCATGGTGTTGGGTCTAGGAACCTTTACTGAGAACAGCGACACATTCGAGGTGACGCGTTTGAGGAAAGAGGTCGAATGGTTGCACTTCTTCCAGTATGTATCCAGCATCAATAAAGTGCTGAAGGTCGCGCATCTGGGTTGAGGGGTTACAGGATACGTAGACGCAGCGGGACGGACCAAAAGCGAAGAGCTGTCTGAGGAATTCTTCATTACAGCCCTTGCGTGGGGGGTCGATGACTACGGCAGTTTCGTCGGCTGGGAAGTTGATGTCGGCGAAAATTGCTTCAGCGCTAGAGGCTAAAAAGCTCACATTTTCGATGTTGTTTTGGCGCGCATTGGCACGTGCCCAATCGGCGGCAGTCTCGCTGACTTCGACACCCGCAACTTGCTTGAAGCTCGACGCGAGTGTGAGGGCAAAGAGCCCAGAGCCGCAGTAGGCGTCTACGAGGTATTGTGCGTTATGCTTAGAGGCTTGCTTGGCGACGTACTCGGTAAATGCTGGAAGGATGAATGGGTTGTTTTGGAAGAAATCTCCTGCAAGGAAGTTGAAGGCGAGGTCACCGACATGCTCTGTAGCGATCGCGCGGTTATTTGTTTCTACGCGTCCTTCCGTGGCGCGCATGAGCATGGTGACACCCTTTTTATACTGTTTGGCATTTTGGTGAGCCTGTTGGCGAAGCTCGGGCATGGCATCATTGATCAGGTCCATGGCGATGGGGCACTTTGGCACATCGAGAATTGAGTTTCTGCGCCCGTTGCGTAGGAAACCGATTGCTTCAATCTTCCCATTCTTCGGTTTACTGAAGTGAGGGGTGAGTTTGGAACGGTAGTTCCATTGTTGGGGGGAGGCGATGGCAGCTTGGACGGGGTGGTCGATCTTTGCCATGTGTTGGAGTAGTTCCCCAACTTGGCGGGTTTTCCACTCCAATTGCGTCGAGTAGTCTAAGTGTTGGTATTGACAACCACCGCATTCCCCGAAGAGTGGGCATTTCGGTTCGATACGGTGAGGTGATGGCTCGATGATTTCGATCAAATCACCTTGAGAGCAATTGTTATCATTACGGAAAATGCGTACTTTGACCGTTTCTTGAGGGAGTGCAAAAGGCACAAACACAACCCACTTGGCATCTGAATCAAGTTCTTTACGCTGTGCCTCTGGTAGATCTACCTTGGCGACACCGACACCTAGATTGGTGAGGGATTCGACCGTGACTTCGATTTCTTGGTGGTATTCGAATGGGAAAGGGACAAATTTTTTATGTGGTCGCATGGTGTGAGAATCTGTTTCAGCTTGCGCATTGTTTGGTGTATCTTGGGGCAGAATGAAAGCCTTTTATCCCATCGTTTTCTCTATCTTGGCAGGCCTCGCTGTGGCTGATGAAGCCCCATGGTATGATGCCCATGGAAATGTGGTCAAGTTTGCGAATGGGCTGGAAGAGTCAGATCAGGAAAAACAGCAGACTAAGGCGACGGCTCGGCAAGAGACAGCATTGGTTTTTCCTGTGCGTGCCAGCTGGGGGAAGCGTCGTTTTTATCAGCGCCGAGGAAGGACTTCTACATCGGGGTACTATCCAGACTGGTGGTACGATTGTGATTATTATCCCAGCCCCTATTGGAGGACGGGAGGATATTATTATGGTTATTCCCACTGGAGTGGCACTCGCTTACGCATTAGGGTTCGCTAGCTAGGTCCTGTAGTGCTCAATCTTTATTGGAAAATCTTCTATTTTGGGGCATAGTAGAGCATGGTCGTTGAAGCTCAGTATCTCAAAGCTGGCGCAATCTTGTTGCCCGGCGTTTCAGTATTTCCCAACAATGCGATGCCTTTGCATATCTTTGAGGCAGGTTATCGAGAGATGCTCAAGGATGCCCTAGCTAGTACTGGGAAGTTCATCGTTGGGGTATTACCAGTTGTAGATGGTCGGCTCTCGGAGGCTCCGACCCGAACAGCGGTGGTGGTGGAAGTAGTGATCAATCAGGCTCTGCCAGATGGTCGATCGGCCCTCATTGTGGCAGCTCGAGAACGCATCCGAATTGTGTCGTGGGAGCAATCTCCGTCATACCCACGTGCGGTGTATCACAAAATGACTCGTGAGACTCCCGATGATGCTAAGGTGATCATTTCACTCCTCAAAGACAGTTTTGAGTCAAAGATTACGCAGTTTGTGAAGAACGACCGTAGAGAGATTTTGAAACAATTAGATTCGATTGACAGCCTGGAGGGGGTGATCAATGTGATAGCACATTACTCAGTGGGGGATGAACGCATGCGGCGCTATTTCCTGGAGGAAGATTCTGATAGTGAGCGTGCGAAACGTTTATTATTGATGCTTGAAGGATAAAAAAATCCCCACCGATGCCTCATCGATGGGGATCCTACAAGTTTGATGAAATGCTTGATTATTTTTTCTTCAACTGAGGGAAGAGTACAACGTCACGGATCGTAGGTGCACCGGTCAGCATCATGACCAATCGATCGATCCCGATCCCGATGCCGCCTGCTGGAGGCATGCCTGACTCCATCGTCTCGACAAAGTCGTTGTCTACGTTTTGGGTTTCACCGCCGGCCTGTTCCTCGAAGCGCTGACGCTGGAGGATAGGGTCATTGAGTTCGGAGTATCCGGGTGAGATTTCTTGACCGTTGATGATGAGTTCGTAGACGTCTATCACTTCAGGGTTCTCAGGGTTGATCTTAGCAAGTGGTATGAGCTCTTTAGAAACGTGAGTGACAAAGCATGGATCGAAGCTGTGCTCTTCGACGAGCTTTTCGAAGACCTGTTGGGTGATTTCATAGTCCTCCATGTTATCGGATATCTCGATACCAAGTTCCTGGCACTTTGCGCGGTGTTGTTCTTCAGAGAGGTCAAACCAATCATCGCCGGCGACCCCTTTGATGAGCTCGTGGTACGGCGCGCGCTTCCATGGACGCTCGAGGTTGATGGTGCGTACGACTTCACCTTCCTCATTCTTGTGTTCGATTTGAAGGCCGCCGCAGAATTTTTCAGCGAGGTGGCAAGTGAGTTCCTCCACGAGGTCAGCCATCTGCTCGAAATCTGAGAATGCCCAATAAGCTTCGAGCATGGTGAATTCAGGGTTGTGGCGGCGGGAAATACCTTCGTTGCGGAAGTTGCGGTTCAATTCGAAAATCTTGGTGAAGCCACCACAGAGAAGGCGCTTGAGGTGGAGCTCAGGAGCGATTCGCATGGTGAGTGGCATGTCGAGCGCGTTGTGGTGAGTCTCGAATGGGCGAGCAGCAGCACCGCCGGCAACATCATGGAGCATCGGAGTTTCGACTTCGAGGAATCCGCGCTCGTGCAAGAAGTTACGAATTTCAGCAATCATCTGAGAACGCTTCACGAATAGGTCTGCACTCTCTTGATTGGACATGAGGTCGAGGTGGCGCTTGCGGTATTTGGTTTCACGGTCGCTCACTCCGTGCCATTTGTCAGGCATTGGGCGGAGAGCTTTGGAAAGCACCGTAAGTTTGGATACATTGACAGAAGGTTCACCTTTCCCTGTGGTGAAGGTTTCACCGTCGATACCAATCCAGTCACCCATGTCCATGAGCTTCCAAGCAGCCCATTCTGTTTCGTTGAGACTTTTCTTGTTGAGATAAATCTGAATGCGGCCGTGAACGTCGCCAATGGTGGCGAAAACGGATTTACCCATATCACGGATAGCGAGAAGGCGACCAGCAATCGTGACCTGCTTGCCGTCCTCGAAGTTTGCTTTGAGATCACCTGGAGTGATGGTGATGTCAAATTTACCACCGAATGGATCGATGCCCAGTTCGCGGAGTTTTTCGAGTTTCTCGGTGCGGACTGCGATGAGTTCTGCTTCGGTCGATTGTGGCTGTGCGTTTTGCTCGCTCATAGGGCGGGCAGATTACGTGGAGATCCTTGATTTGCAAGCCGCAATTGATGTGGAGGTTCAAGGGTCTTTGAATCACGATGTCACAGCACAGCGTGCTCTGTTCATTTACTTGTAGATGGAGCAAAATAAGCCAATCTTGTGGCAAATTTGTTTTTATGTTAGTACGAGTTGGTATGCTAGTTGCTGATAGCCTATAAGTGGTCTGGTTGATAGAAACTGGAAACACACAATCGTTCTATGGGGACAAAGCAAAATACTCGATACTTGGTAGTAACAGATCTAGATAGTTCACTTCTAGATGAGGATTATAGTTATTCGGGAGCGGAAGGCGCTCTTACTACCATGCGTCAGATGGGCGTCCCACTGGTGATGAATTCCAGTAAAACTTATGCGGAGCTTCGGGCCTTAGCTTCCGAGTTAGATGAATGCCAGGCTCTTGTAGCTGAAAATGGTGGTTTGATTGCTCTAGAGGGGAGGTCCGCCATGGTGCATGAAGGTGATCCACTCGATTCCTTCGGGTATGCCTATCAAAATTTAGGAAAGTCACGCGATGAGATATTACAGGTCGCGCACAAGCTACGTGATACCCATGGCTACAAATTTGAAGGGTTTGCTGATTGGCAGGTGTGTGATGTGGTCGAACATACCGGATTGAGCTCCGAAGCTGCTGCTCTTGCAATGGATCGCATGGCTACTGAGCCGATCCATTGGCATGGGGACGAGGCCGAGTGGGACACCTTTACCAAGGCTCTGACGTCTGAGAGCATTCGTGCCATCCGTGGGGGGCGGTTCATCCACTTGATGGGCATGAGTGATAAGGTAGTAGGTATGCAGGCTGTCGTGCAGCGAATTCAAGCCGCAGATCTAGATGTAGAATGGAAGGTGATAGCCGTTGGTGATAGCCAGAATGATCTAGCCATGTTGGAAGCTGCTGATGTAGCACTTGTGATCCCGCATGCGGATGGACCACACATCAAACCGAATAATCCAAATACGATTTACGCCAGATTTGTCGGCTCGACAGGCTGGGGACAGGGGATCATAGAGATCTTGAAATAACATTTATAAAACAAAAAATCTAACTAGATAGAGACACAATGGGAGACTTTCATCAACACGGTATCATCACGACACTTCATCAGCTAAACTCCCGCCCTCTAGAGGAGTTAGAGCAAGAACTCGTGCAGTTCGCCAAGCGTAAGCCGATGGCCTTGGTGTTGCCATCACTCTTTTCTGAACTTGAAGGGCCTGCGCTATCGAAGATCATCGATGAGATTGCACAGGTGCCATACCTTGAGCAGGTAATCATCGGTCTAGACCGCGCAGATCAAGATCAATACAAGTTTGCTTTAGAGTTTTTTAGCCGACTACCCCAGCAAGCCAAGGTGATTTGGAATGATGGGCCACGCATGCGAAAGATCGATGCGATGCTGCAGGAGAAAGGTCTTGCACCCGAGGAACCCGGTAAGGGGCGCAATGTTTGGTACATGTTCGGTTATTTGTTAGCATCAAACAAGGCAGACGCTGTGGCTCTCCATGATTGTGACATTACGACGTATTCACGTGATATGCTGGCACGCTTGATTTACCCTGTGGCCAATCCATCTTTCAGTTACAAATTTTGTAAAGGCTACTACGCACGCGTGGCCAATAACGCGATGAATGGGCGCGTTTGCCGACTTTTGGTTACTCCATTGTTGCGAGCCTTAAAGAAGGTATGTGGGGCCAATGACTATCTCAATTATTTGGATAGTTTCCGATATCCGCTGGCGGGTGAGTTCTCGCTTACCAAGGATGTGATTGAAGACATCCGCATCCCCTCAGACTGGGGCTTGGAAATGGGCACACTTTCGGAGATGCACCGCAACTACGCCAACAATCAAATTTGCCAGGTAGACATTGCTGATATTTATGATCACAAGCACCAAGACTTGTCATTAGAAGATAAGACTCGTGGGCTTTCGAAGATGAGTAACGACATTGCAAAGTCCTTATACCGCAAGATGGCGACACAAGGGGAGGTCTTTTCTCCTGAGCGCATTCGAACGATCAAGGCTGCGTATTACCGTATTGCCTTAGATATGGTGGATAGCTACCACAATGATGCCGTCATCAATGGCTTGAAGTATGACCGCCACACTGAAGGGCTTGCGGTAGAGAACTTTGCCGAGACCGTGATGCAGGCTGGTCATGATTTCCTGAATCCTGAGAAATCGATGGAGACTCCGTTCATGCCCAGCTGGAACCGCGTTCAGTCAGCCTTCCCAGATATTATGGAGCAGATTATTGATGCGGTTGACGCGGATATGGAGGAATTTGGTTCTTCAAGCTACGATCAAAGCAATCATCCGAAAGTGCAGCAGGTGCGCCAGAAGGTGAAGCGCCATATTCAGCGCGTTTATTCTGACCACAATGTCGACGATCTTACTGATGAGGTAATGGACATCGCTGGCTTAAAGAAAGCAGCATTAGAATCTCACTCGATAGGCGATAAATGGGATCAGGGTGATGTTTACACAATTACTTATGCTGATTCGATTGTGCGCGAAGGTGAAATGCCACTAGAGACCTTGAAGAAGGTTTTTAAAGAGCATCTACGTGGGGTTACCAGTGGGGTTCATATCCTACCATTTTGCCCATTCACATCCGATTACGGATTCTCGGTGGTGGACTACACCAAGGTAAAAAAGGAATTCGGGCAATGGTCTGACATTAAAGACTTGAGCAGTGATTTCAAGGTGATGGCAGACTTGGTGATCAATCATTGTTCTAGTGAGTCACCATGGTTCCAAAACTTCCTCAAAGGGGAGAACCCTGGCAAAGATTACTTTGTCATGGGAGATGATTATGATGACATTTCCAATGTGGTAAGGCCTCGACCGCATCCATTGCTCACCACTTACGAAACCAATGAGGGTGAGAAAGAAGTGTGGTGTACCTTTAGCCCTGATCAGGTGGATCTTAATTTCAAGAATCCCAATTTGTTGATGGAGTTCATCAAGATCATCAGACTTTATTTGGATCAAGGGGTGAAGGTGTTCCGACTGGATGCCATCGCGTTTCTTTGGAAAGAATCAGGTACGACTTGTGTGCACCTAGAGCAAACTCATGAAATCATTAAGTTGCTCCGCGTGGTGCTTGAGACGCTGGAACCTGAAGCTATTGTGATCACTGAGACCAATGTGCCTAATAAGGAGAATCTTTCCTACTTTGGCAATGATAACGAGGCTCATATGATCTATAATTTCTCACTTCCGCCATTGTTAGTGAACACATTGCTCAGTGGGGATTGTCGTCATTTGAAGACCTGGATGATGTCGATGCCGCCGGCTCGACGCGGTCGCTCTTACTTTAATTTCATCGCTTCACATGATGGCATCGGGTTGAGACCAGCAGAAGGTTTGTTAAGTGAGAAGGAGCTGAAGGGTCTTACCGACACACTTTGCTCGTTTGGTGGTGAGATTTCGATGCGTAAGATGCCAGATGGTACGCTAAAACCGTATGAGGCAAACATTTCACTATTCAGCGCAATGGCAGGGAAGATAGGTGGCGCTCGAGATCAATGGCAGGTGCAGCGCTACCTTTGTGCGCATACTATCATGCTAGCTCTCGAAGGCGTGCCAGCTTTCTACATTCACAGCCTCGTAGGTACTGAAAACGACCTCCAAGGCGTTGCCAATACTGGTGAACTGCGTTCCATCAATCGCCACAATTGGCGAGCTGATGAATTGGAGGAGAAACTGGATGCTGGTGAGACTCACCATCGAGAGGTTTTTGATGCGCTGAAGCACATGATTAAAGTGCGCCGTAGGCAGCCAGCCTTCCACCCAAATGCAACTCAATATACCTTGCATTTCGGAAAGGGTGTCTTGGCATTCTGGAGGGAGAGCCTTGACCGTACTCAGTCAGTCTTCGCTGTGCATAATATTTCAGATAGAAAACAGTCCATCCCGGTAGTAGAACTCAATCTCATTCTTACCGAGACATGGGTCGACCTTCTGACTGGTAATGAAGTAGTTGAAGGCACCGAGTTCATTGAGCTCGATCCATACCAGGCGGTGTGGATCAGTAATATTGATGGGCCAGGAATCTAAGCTAATTCCTAAGCTCTGAGAACGCTGTACCAACCTCGCTTGATGTGAGGTTGGTTTTTTTATTCATGAGAAAGACGGACTCGATGTGATGCAATGATAGTGGATTTAGGGTGGATTCTGTTATTTATTGTGTTTAGAGTTTTCTAAAGTTTTATTCACATCCTTATGTTGCCATTTCGATCTACTTTCCCTGGCTTGATAACGTCTTTATTCATGGTGGGTTCTCAGTTGTGTGCTGATGAGCCTGACACGATCAAACCTGTGGGTTATGAGCTAAGCGGCAGTTCCTTTGAAGGTGAGGCGGTATTGGCGTGGGATAGCCATTATTGGTCTGAAGGCCGAGACGCCTTAGACGGCGATTCACTAGCCATGGCTGAGTTTGCTTTGGGCTGGAATCATTTGTTCACTGGAATTTGGTACGGATGGTCTCCTGATAGTGACTACGATGAATTGCAGCTTAGCCTTGGTTATGCCGGAGAGTATGAACAATTAGAGTATTATTTTGCATACACGCGTTTCCAATTTCCCTTCGCCTCAGAGTCAGACAATGAACTTGGGCTTGGGCTAGCTCTTGTAGATTTGCCTCTGGAGCTAACTGTAGCAGCAGATGCGTATTACTCGTTTTTAGCCGAAGGTAGCTTCATTGAGTTGGCTGTTGAGAAAGATATTGAGTTGGGAGAAAAGGTCGCAGGGAATATAGCCGCGTTTATGGGGGTGAACCAGGGGTATATTCCTGAAGGACATGATGGTGCAAACCATCTAGCTCTGCGTGCGACTGTGGAGTACGACCTCAGGGATGGCTGGGCGGTGTTTGGCCATGTGACTTCAAACTGGCAAGTTGGGCGCAACGAAGACTTAGATGGTGACGCCTTATTGAAGGATTTTGTACACGGTGGTGTCGGAGTCCGCTGGGGTTTTTGAGTTGCGAACCTGGTTCTACTTGGCTAGTTCTTGGCTTCAAAATTGACAGCTATGGCTGAATGTATCCAATGTAGTTTTCCGATGGGAGACGCTTCTCAGTGCCCGAAGTGCGGCACACCACGTGAGGTTCAAGGACGGGGAGCAATCCACGAGATTGATGTTGCTCACCATGGAGAGACCTGGGATCAGGCTGAACAGTTTATTATTCTGGGTTTACGCACAGCGATTGAAATGCGCTGTAAGGCGTTGCGGGTGATTCATGGTTATGGTGCAAGCTCTGGGGTTTCGGTGATTGCGCCGCGTGCCATTTCTCTCATGCGTCATCTAGCGGAGACTCATGATGCGCGCTTTGCCAAGGATCAATCAAATCCTGGGGTGAGTTTGATCTGGCTGAATAAGGGACGTAGTAAAAAGTTGGCGAATGAAGTGTATTTTAAGCATGAATCACTCAGTAGCTCAAAATCACCCAGTGAGAATTGGTTTGATTTAGCCCAGCAGAAAAAGCACTAGATGTTAAGGCTTTTTCGGAGGAGTGCGATGCTGTCCAAAGTATTTCTCGCTGCGGTAGCGTAGCCAGACTCTGAGCACCTGCGGGACTCTCTCTTTCTCTTCTGCGCTGAGCGTTTCATAGAGAGCGATAGCGCGATCTCTTTCTCTGCGGCAGGCTTTATTGTTGTGTGCGTCCCAATGCGCGCGAGCCAAGCGAATTCTGCGGTTCACCTCCTTAATGAGCGCTTTACCAACGAGAATTGTATGTTTTTTCTTCTTTGCTGGCACAATGTAAATAAAAAGCACGCCTAGACATTCGTCAATAGGCGTGCTCTGAGAATTCTGGCATAGGCCGCAGTTGCTATTGTCCCAGCTGTTTGCTGAGTTCCATGAAGCTTGGGAACTTACCACCTGAAAGTGCTTCTTTGGCGAGTGGAAGTATGGTGCCGAGTTGTTGTTTCATTTGTGGGTGCTCGACTTCAGCGAGTAACGCGATCGTTGCGTCGATTTGTTTTTGTGCCGTTTCGAGGTTACCTGCAAGGTAGTTGAGTCTAGAACTAACAAGTGTGAGGTGTAGTTTTTCTTCGAGGCTTTCAGCATCTTCTGGGAGCTTAAGGTCTTTAAGTGCGAGTGCAGCGTAGGGTTTGGCGTCCTCACTGTCAGGCATCATTAGTGCGGAGCTTTGGTCGAGCTCTGAGACATTGAGTTTAGGGTCATTTAGTTTTACTATCTCACTGCGTAAGTCCGTTAGGGCCTTCCAGTCTCCCTTTTGTGAAATCGCCGTGATCTTGAGTTGCAGCTTAGCTGGGTTTGAGTCCTCTAAGGAATCAGCGATGGCTAGAACACCATCCCAATCTTCTTTTTGGAAGAGTGGCATGACTTCAGCGCGAAGTTCTTCCGCTGCTTTCTGTTGCGCTTGCAACTCAGATTCTGCCTTCTTTGGGTCGTATGAGCCATCGAGCATGGATTCAATCATCGCATGGTTGATGCCTCCTGGGTGACCCTTGAAAATAATTTTCCCATCTTTCATAATCAAGGCGTGGGGGATTCCTTGAACTCCTGCTGGCTTGAGCCACGTGCTGGCAAAGTCACTATTGCTGCCGCCTGAGAAGGCAACACGGTAGGACATTTTATCACCTTGGTCTGCTAGAAACTTTTTTGGAGTATTGATATCGTCCTCCCAGACGTTCATTCCAACGATTACGAGTCCTTTGTCTGCATACTTTTGGTGTAGTTCGTTGACGTGAGGGATAATTTGTACACATGGACCACACCAGGTAGCCCAGAGTTCCAGCATGTAGACTTTGCCAGCCTCATCAAATGTTGCTACCGGGTCTCCTTGAAGCCAGGTGATGCCTTTCAGCTCGGGTACTTGAGATCCAACATCCAGACTGGCAACTTTCTGCTTGGCTTCTTTTTTGTCAGTATCCTGTGCTGATGCTTCAGGTGTGAGAGTGGTAGCAGTGGTTAAAATACCGGCTGCAAATAGGGTGCCCATGCGAGCTAATTGCAATTTCATAGGCTACTAACTTGTACCTGCTAACAAACATCTGCAACTTCTTTTTTGTACCATCATGAAGATGTTTTGGTGTGTTAGAATGTGGCTTCGAGTGCTTGTCCAATAAAGTTTAGGATGTCTTTCTTTCCTTGTGCTTTGGTAGCGGAAGTTACGTAAGTTCTGGGAAGTCCATCACACCATTCGCTCATGGCATCATGGAAGGCATCGATGTTGCGTTGGACTGCACCGGGCTTCATTTTATCAGCTTTAGTGAAGAGCAGTACGAAAGGTATTTCAGACTCCATCAACCACCGTGTGAATTCGAGGTCAAGCGTCTGCGGGCTGAGTCGTGAATCTACCAAAATGAAGACGCAGGTAAGCTTTTCACGATTTAGGAGGTAGTCGGATACGAACTCATTGAAGCGATTGCGCTTTTGTCCGGATACTTTGGCATAACCATAGCCAGGAAGATCTACCAAACTCCACTTATCATTGATGGTGAAAAAATTGATCAATTGCGTTCTCCCGGGTGTTTTTGAGACATCAGCGAGTGGTTTGCGTTGATTGGTCAACATGTTGATCAATGAAGACTTACCGACATTAGAGCGACCGATAAATGCAAATTCTCTAAGCTCAGAATCTGGGCAAGATTCGAGGTCAGGAGCACTGGTGTTGAAAACCGCTTTGTGTATTTGCATGGGGGGAGTGTGAGCTTGTATCGCTGTGCTGTGAAGCGGAAATTGGCAGCCTTCGGGAAATTTGAAGAAACTCAGAAGGTTACAGGACGAGTTCGCATGCATCACCCACCATTGACCTAGCAGACTGGGCGAGTGCTTCAAGGTCTAGGTCCGGACCAATGAGTACCGCAGAGCTGGGGACCTTGTAGCGCATCGAGACGGTGTAAGGTTTGGGGGGCATTTGCATGCCGATCCTTTCATAGAGTAGTCGTCTATCACCAGGCTGCGTGGGAGTGATCAGAGCCTTGGCGCGCATGACTGATTCAGGGAGGCTCTTGAACCAAGCTTCGATCAATTTTGGATCGATGGGTTCAGGTAACCGGAATTGGCAGGCTGTAAACTCGTGGGCTAGTTGATGATCTGGGCGATGCTTTGCTTTCGCTGTGGATGCTGCGTCTGGACTCGAAGCCATGCAGCGTTTCTTGCGGCTGGCCATCTCAATGACCGATTGACTGAAATGTTTGAAATCAATTTCTTCGGCACTTGGGTTGCGTTCCTGTACTTTAGCTCTAACTTTTGCGAGGCGAGCATCATCTACTGCATCGTGATGGGAAATGAAGTAATGGCTGGCGGTTTCCAGCTGAATGAGCTCGAGCCGGTTGTGGTGAGACCGTCTGCCGTAACTACGGGCGTCTATCACACAGACGTGCCAGCGTGGATGAAGCTTGAAGCGATCTTCCAAAAGTGTGAGTGACTCAAGAATCGGCAAAGGGTCAGCCGTTCCGTTGAGTTCGACGAGTAGAATGTCATGATCTGAGTTCGCCACCTCGACTACCATGTCATTGAGGAACTCCATTCCTTCACAGCAGGCGCAAGAGGCTGCGAGTGCCTTGACGGAAGAGCTATGGTCTCTCAGGGTTTCGCTATCGATTTCGGCATTTGAGTAATCATTGAGAATGACGTCTGCTTCAATCTTGGCTTCGACAAGCGACTTCAGAGTATTGCGAAGGAAGGTGGTTTTACCTGCACCAAGGAATCCTGAGATCAGGACGCAGGGACGCATCTTAATCATCTTAGCAAGTTGTTTCATCGCCAACATGGATCATTATGTTGATGCTTTTGTGTTGCAACACTTGCAGGCGCAGAGATTGCCAATATGTGTTGCGATTAAAGCAATGCCTCCCAGTGTGGTAATGATGCTGGCGAGAGGGATCGCTAGAGTTTTGATATTGCTGTCATCCACATGCATTGATGGGCAGCATTGGTCCACACATGCTGAGATTTCTGCTGGCACATAGCCTAAGTGGACAGTGAATGCTTCCGTGAGTGCTAGACTCAATCCTGGAATACTGGACTCAAAGTATGGGGCTAGTGCACCAAGAATGATGAGAGTGACCCCGATGACGCTAGTTGCAACAACCCATTTACGCCCGTGCTTGTTGAAGTTTTTAATGGTCATTGAGAGCACCAGAGGGATGACGATCAGAGCCATTCCCCAATGGGATGCCGGGTGAGACCAAATCTTACCAAAGTGAGGCATTGCGATCAGCAGAACAGGGGTGAGGGCACAGTGAATCGCACACAGTACTGAGGCAAAAGCCCCCCAGTGATCACCGTTCCAGTGTTTTGACTTCGTTGTTGCTACCAGCTCGCTCACAATGTTGCAATTAACCTGCAAGCATCAGCATCGCAAGTGTAAATGCATAATTGTTGCGTTTATCTTCGTGCTAATTTGCAAAGCCTTTGTGTCGAATGGTCATCACACGATTGTAGCCGTCCACCAGTGTGTAATCGGACTCTTCAATGAGTACTTCATACCCTTCAGTGATGAAGTTGAGCAAGACACCTTCGATATAGGGTGAGACGTTCAGCATTAATGTGGTGAGGGGGAAAATTCTGACTTCTCGGGCCACGCGTAGCATTTCATTGATGGCGTCGATATGGAATTGGAAGCTGAGTTGGTCTGAGTAAAAGAACAAAAAGTGAGAGCACACAGCGATATCGAACTGCGCAGTATTCACTGGTAGTTGAGGGAGTTCTCCCACCTTGTAACGATCAGTCGAGCTTGGAAGCTTAAAGTCATCTACAAATGAACGAGTGGCACACGTGCGCCTAGTTTGCATGAGCCCTGGGGCTGGCTGAAAGGACCAGTCCCAATCCTGAGGGTTGGGAGTGAGTCGCTGTCTTACTGGGTCGAATGAGGATTGAAACTGGGATTCAATTTCTTCGCCAGTGTAGGCGTAGATAGGATCTATTGAGGTGACTTGGCCGCCTGCTGCTGTCAGTTCGGCATTGAAGCTAGATGGGCCATCGGCGACACCCAAAAGTTTCTTATTGAGGTCGTCCTCAGTCAGTTTGAACATTCGCTGGTATTGCCCAAGTGAGTGCCCGAGAGGAACTACTTGTTCTAATTGTGTGTGCATGGGTGGGAGGTGGGTTTGTTTGTGCATGGGAGGAGTGAAGAGGTGTCAGGATTGGTACCACTTCAGCGCCAATTTTTCATGGTGCTGGATGAAGTCATGTTTCCCGCCACCATAATGCTCGTTGCTTCGAGTGTTCTTGTGCGTGGCCCTCGTTTTAATGCTTTTGTATGAATCACGCACTTTGGGGTGCTGGCGTAAGTAGTCGCGAAACGCGATGTTTTTGACGATCTGAGGGTTTCCTGATTGGAAGGCGTGAATATGAATGCTCAAACTTTTTCCGATCTTGCGGTAGTAGCGCCTACCTTGGACTCCGAATTCTCCGAGGGCCTCGTAGCCGAGTGCACTGAAGTCTTTGTGATGGAGCTCGAGCAATTCTAGGGCACGAACTTCTAATAAAATGTCGATGACCGGTTTGGCTGTGATGCCGGGAACAGCTGTGCTGCCGATGTGATGAATCGCGTCGAGTCCGAGTATATCTAGATCGATGAGACGTTGCTTTTCGCTTGCGAAAGCATGTGTCCAAGCTGGGTCGTAAGGGAGGGCTTTAATGTGCATGGGAGGTTCAAACAATTGATAACGTGTACTATGCAGAAAATTGATTTAAAAATCAAGAATGTAAGTTATTTAATCACATATCAATCTGCTAGATTTTGGTTCAAACGTTGGTTTATCAAGGATTTACTCCGAAATGAATTAAGTAATAAGATAGTCAATGAGGCTTATATTTATTGAAAATGAGCCTATTTCTAGGGGCACGGCTGATCACACAGAGGGACCAGCTGGGAGGTGATGCGCACTACCGTCAATGGGGGTGACTGAGCTTGAACTAATCTTGTTAGAACAGTAGTCCGTCGAAGGGCTTGTGGTTGAGGTCATCTTCATCTAGGTCCTCATCCTCAGGGGCGTGACCAGAAGCTGCGTCATTGATTGGTGTAGGTTGCTGAGCGATCGGGGCTGGATCGGCTTCGATCGTGTGGGCGTGTTCAGGAGCTGTTGCGTCGTTGGTATTGTCCTCGAGAGGGGGGGATACAGCTGAATCATTTGTGTCGCTTGCCTGATTCTGGTTATGAGGGAACTGCGCCAGAGGTTGCACAAGATTGGCAGGAAGAGGGAATTGCTTCTGTTGGATATTGGGAGCTAGTTCGGGGGCAACTTCGTAGGCTTGTTTGAACATTTCAAATTTGGCATCGATGTTGTCGATGTGGTGCAGCACGATAGCCTCTGGGGTTCGAGGTAGTGTGGGGCTACCAAATTCATAGGTGCCGTGGTGGCTAGCGATGAGGTGAAGTAAGTGGATGCGAACTTCTGAGTTAAGCGGGTAGAGTTCACTCCATTGTGCTGCATGCTGTTGTTCAAGGTCAGTCCAAAGCCTGCTGGCTAAGTCAATCCCCAAGGGAATGTGGCCGAGCATCTCACCTTGAAGATCGTAGGGTTGAGCAAAGCCGTTTTCGGGGTAGGTATTTTCCCACATTTTTCCGCAGTCATGAAAAAGAATGCCTGTGATCAGGAGGTCGAGGTTGAGGTCTTGGTAGACCGTGGAGAGAGCCTGAGCGCTGCGCATCATTTGCGCGACGTGCTCGACTAGCCCCCCACGACGGGCGTGGTGGTTTTTACGAGCTGCAGCGGTGCGGCGGAATTGGACTGCATAACGCTCGATGAATTGTTGGGTGAGAGCATGTAATCGAGGATCGGCAATGGCGTCACAGAATGCTACGATGGCATCCCAGTCAACTTGCTGGCGGAGACTTGTTTCTGGGTCGCCTGTGAGTAGGTCGGCCGTCTCGCTATCATTGAGTGGCCGAAAATCCCACCGTTGCGCATCCAATCCGTATTGATTCTGTGTCCAGTCACCAGACAGGCGCAGAAAGGATTCGGCAGGGAGGTCTTGAGCACTATGGAATTGTGGAAGGTTTTCCCAGATTTTGAGGGTGAATTGGTCTGTGGCATCAGCGAGTGTGATCTCCAAATATGGCTTACCCGATTTGGTGGTCTTAGTCACACAAGATTGAAGCTGCGCATCCACACTAGCCGCAATGGGGGAGTCGCCAGCGTTTTGTTTGAGTTGGGTAATGGTAAGTAAGTCCACAGCTGCATTGTAGCCATGAAACCCCTATTGGCGGCAACCCAAACTTGTTCTCTAGCCTCGTTTTTTTAGAAGCTGTTGAGGGCGAGTATGACACGTTCGATGAGCCAGTAGCCACTGATCGCGGCGATCGCGAGCGAGGCGCCTTTACGAAGCCAAAGGTAGGCTGTTCTGTTGCGGATGGCGAAGCACAGGAGAAAGATACTAGCGATCACCGCGACTTGCCCGAGCTCTACTCCAAGGTTGGCTGCAATGAGAGGAAGAACAACGGAGTTTGAGTTGCGAATACCAGCGCTGAGTACCGACGCAAAACCAAGGCCGTGAATGAGACCAAAGAGGAATACGGTGAGTAGCCGGTGCAGTTGCACCTTGGTAGAGCGAAGGTTTTCAATGGCCACATAACATATGGTAGCGGCGATACAGGCTTCAATCCATGGGCCAGTGATGGCGTTAGGTGCTGGAATCCAATCGATGATTACCAGAGCCAATGTGATGCTGTGACCGAGGGTGAAGATGAGAGATTGTGCCAGAAGTGGTCGCCATTGCAGCGCGATGAAGCATAGCGCTGCGATGAAAAGAACGTGGTCTAGGCCATCTGGTATGACGTGTCGAAAACCATACAGAACGAAGTGATAGAAGCTGTCCTGTATCGGGGGAACTGAGGCCTCGTGGTTCCATATCAGAATTGACTGTCCAGGGAAGGTGGTGAGTACGCGGTCTTCGCCCATTAGGTCATAGCCCAGGACGAAGTCTGGGTGATCACCATCTGCGATGCTTAGAATAAGCCCACCAGGTTCATCTGGTAGCACTCCCTTAAGGATCACACTGTAGTAAGCATAGCCAACATCGGTGAAACGTTGCTCAAAGGTAGGCGGCGTTGTGGCCCAAGCTGGGTACTTTGTGCTGAAGGGCTGCACGAGGGGCGGCTGGTCGGGATTTGTTTCCCATCCAAAAGACAAACATTCACGAATGTACTTTTCGGTTTCCTGTTTGAGGCGTTCGAGTGCTGCTGGCGATTGTGCCTCGAGCCATTCATATTTTGGTTGAAGTGCTTGCTGGTTGGCTCGCATTTCAGGCAGGGCATAGCCTGCGTCAAAGCGCAGCTCGATCTCCCAGCGTTCTGCATCAGCTTGGAAATCTAGGAATAGCTGTTCTACCACATGTGCGTGCGTGGGGAGGATGAGCGCGCAGTAGCTAACAAATGCTAGGATAAACCGTTTCAATGGTGAATGCATGATGGTGGGGGCATGCTGAGCCCCGCAACCACAGATGGCAACTAAGAATAGAGCCCCGAGCGTTGAACCATGACCACCACCAGGGAGCCGAACTTATGAGTTAAGCTTGGCTGGTAGTCGTAGTGAACTGACCGCTGCCACAAGGGTGAGTCCCGCAGCTGTCCAGAGGCAGGCCGGCAGTCCTGCTAGGAGATACATGGCACCCGATAGCAAAGTGCCGAGTAGACGACCGCAAGCATTGGCCATGTAATAGAAACCAACGTTTAGTGACACATCATCACTGTCTGTGTAGGCGAGGATCAAATAGGAGTGGATTGAGGAATTGATTGCAAAGATAAAACCAAAAATGCAGAGGCCTCCGATCAAAGTCACGGTGAGGTGAAAATCGTAGCTAACGGCCAGAGCCATCAATGCGCAGATACCGCAGAGAGCAAAAATCCATACTTTTGCGGCATGCACAGTATGTGAAAGGGTCAGCGCATTTTTCGATCGGCTCTTGGTGATCTTCGGAGCAAAGGCCTGCACGAAACCATATCCGATCACCCAAAATGCCATGAATCCACCAACTTGCCAGAAATCCCAACCAAGAACATCGTGCAGGAAAATCGGCAAGCCCACGACAAACCAAACGTCTCTCGAGGCGAACAGGAAAGAACGGGCAAATGAAAGGCGGTTGATCGCCGAGCTCTTTGAAAAAAGCTGGGTGAATTTGGTTTTTTTCTTGGACTGGCCAAAGCTGCCTTTTACCCAAATCAGCGAGGCAGCAAGTACCGCGACTAGCATTGCAGCTAGGATGTAGAGTGCGCTATCGAAGCCCAAGCTTGTGAGCAATAAGCTGCCGACGAAGAAGCCCACGCCTTTGATGGCATTTTTTGAGCCAGTGAGTGCCGCAACCCACTTGAAGAGTTTTCCATCAGAGTCTTGCTCGTCATTGACGATGAGTTTCACGGCGCTCTTAGAGCTCATTTTGGTGAGGTCCTTGGCAACGCCTGCGAGTGCCTGCACGCCCATCACAAAGGCGACGGCGAGTGCTCCAGTCCAGCTAGAATCGACCACAGTGAGTGAACAAAGAGCCACAATTTGAAGTGCTAGGCCGATAAAGAGTGTGCGCCTGAGACCGTAGCGAGAGCCAACCCAGCCGCCGATCAAGTTGGTGACGATGCCTGCACATTCGTAAAGCAGGAAGAGAAATGCCAATTGTACCGGCGAGTAGCCTAACGCGTGGAAATGCAGCAGCACCACCATGCGCAGAGCTCCATCGGTGAGCATGAAAACCCAATAGGCGAGGGTCACCAAGGCGTAGGTCGACTTGTTCATGGTGTATCGATTGGCTTATCTTTGATCGATTGTCTCGGACTTCTTTAGAGAGAATGGGCGACTTTCTCGACGAGTTCCATCATGCGGTTCGCGTAGCCCACTTCATTGTCGTACCAAACGTATAGTTTAAGCATGGTGCCATCGACGACCATGGTGGAAGGGGCATCAATGATCCCCGAGCGGGTGTCATTGGTGAAGTCCGCTGAGACAAGCGGTTTTTCCTCATAGCCTAAGATGCCTTTGAGTGGGCCTTCTGCAGCAGCTTTGAGGAGTCCGTTGATTTCTTCAACGGTGACTTCTCTGCTCAGCTCGAAGACGCAATCGGTGAGAGATGCGTTGAGGAGTGGCACACGTACCGCGTGGCCGTTGAGCTTACCTTTGAGCTCAGGGTAGATCATGGTAATGGCGGTGGCAGACCCTGTTGTGGTAGGTACCAGTGAATTGACGGCTGAACGAGCACGCCTTAGGTCTTTGTGCGGGGCGTCGACAATCACCTGCGTGTTGGTGAGGTCATGGAGTGTGGTGATGGTGCCACGAACGATTCCGATGTTTTCGTGAACTACTTTGATTGCAGGCGCGATACAATTGGTGGTACAGGATGCTGCTGTCACGATCCGGTGCCTTGCCGCATCGTAGAGCTCGTCATTACACCCCATCACGACATTGAGTGCTTCTTCGTCTTTGACTGGAGCTGCGACAACAACCTTCTTCACCCCTTGTGCAAAGTAGGGTTCGAGGGATTTTACGGTGCGGTGTGCACCAGTGGAATCAATGACGATATCACAAGCTGACCAATCGCCGTCTGCAACGGCTTTGTGTTGGCTAAATTGTACCTTTTGACCATCCACAATGATCTCGTTACCGCTGTGCGAGATGTCGCGTTGGTAGCGACCGTGTACGGTATCGTACTCCAGCAAATGTGCCGATGTCTCTAGTGTGCCACCTATCTCGTTGACTTGAACAATTTGATAGTCGGAGTTGTCAAAGCCTGCGCGGAAGCCGAGGCGCCCCATGCGGCCGAAGCCATTGATGCCAATTTTTTTCATAGTATGATCGTGATTAATAGTTTGGAAACTTAGTTTATGGGGTGACACATTTCTGGGTTACCTCCACAGCAATCCTCGGTGAGGTATGCTAATAAATCGCGCAGGCCTTGAGCCTTGATGCTGTAAAAGACGTGGCGCCCGTCGCGCTGTGATTGAATCATGCCAGCTGTGACTAATTCTTTTAAGTGGAAGGAAATCGTGTTGGCTGGGGTTTGCAGCGATTCTGCGATGTCGCCTGCGGCCAACCCTGATTGGTTCTGGCGTGCCAGGAGCCTGAAGATTTCCAATCGAGTCTCCTGAGCTAAGGCTGCCAGCTGATTCACTGCATCACACAATTCCATGAACTTGGAATTATAGAATTCATGCAACAATGTCAAGATGGGTAAGCGTGACAGAAGTGTCAGAATGCGTATTGGTGTGGGGGATTAGTTTTGAGCTTGGTGACATTGTGGGATACTTTAGAGGGTGATGTCACACAGCCACCATCACCACGATGCTACTCAGAGTCTGAGGTTGGTGTTTTTTCTCAATTTGATCTTCACCTTGATTGAGGTCATTGGGGGATTATGGACCAATAGCATAGCGATCTTAGCAGATGCGGTGCATGACTTTGGTGATTGCGTTTCACTGGGAGTTGCATGGTATTTGCAAAAACTTTCTACCAAGGGGGCGAATAATCAATTCACCTATGGATACAGGCGTTTTTCGATGCTGGGTTCATTGGTGACTGGTGGGGTGTTGCTGACTGGTTTGGCATTCATTCTATTCAGCTCGCTGCAGCGGCTTGCGAACCCTGAGCCAGTCCACGCTTTAGGAATGCTAGGCATGGCAGTATTGGGGATTATATTCAATGGCCTAGCAGTATACAAGTTGAGTGGTGGTCAAACGATGAATGAAAAAATGGCGCGCTGGCATTTATTTGAAGATGTCCTTGGTTGGATTGCTGTGATGGTTGGGGCTGGGTTGTTGATGGTGTGGGATCGTCCTGAGATTGATCCCTTGTTGTCCATCATGCTCTCATTATTTATTTTGTGGAATGTGGTACGCAATTTGAAGCAAAGTTTGGGGTATTTCTTGCAACGCGCGCCAGCAGGGTTTGATCTGGAATCCTTTACCGAGAAACTTCAAAAACTCAAGGGGGTGAAGGGATCTCATCACACACATTGCTGGACGCTTGAGGGGGAGCATCATGTGTTTTCGACGCATATTGTGATGGAGGAAGGTAGTACCCGTGAGGAGATATACCGAACCAAATGCGCTGTGAGTGACTTACTCGAAGACCTAAAAATAGAGCATATCAATGTTGATATCGAGTTGGAGGGCGAACCGTGTTTGATCGAATACCGCCGAGGCGGTAAATAAACAATTATTTTGCTATCTATTGTTGGATCGATGCTTACTTTGGAAAGATGATAACAATGAGAAACGGTTCACCTCGATCTTTGAACGAGGTAGGCTTTGATGAGTGAAGTTAAAAAGTTTGAGCACATTCGCCATAAGCCACCGGCTAAACTTCAGCAAGCTCGCCCGCTAATTATTGCTTTATCACCTCTGCGAACGCATGCGAACCTTTCAACGATTGTCCGCACGGCTGGTTGCTTGGGGCTTACCGAGGTCATTGCCACTGGCAATGCTAAAATCAATCCAAAGATAGCGCGTGATGGGGCCGAGAATGTCAACCTCACCACGAGGAGGACGCTCATTCCCAGTTTGAGAAAATTAAAGCAGGAAGGTTACAAGTTGGTGGGGCTTGAGCAAACTACGAATTCTCAGCCTTTACTGGGATTCCCATTCCCTCACAAGACGGTGCTGGTCGTGGGGTCTGAGCGCGAGGGGCTGAACCAAGAAACCTTAGATATCTTAGACCACGTGGTAGAGATACCAGTGTGGGGGCTTCCTTACAGTTACAATGTAGCGACGGCGACGAGTATCTGCCTACACGCCTATTGTGCCTGTTACCCGGATGGCTAGAGTTGAGGCGTGTTATATTAATTGGTTTACATGAGATGAGATTTGCTAGGTGGTTCCTTACTGTCGTAGCCTCATTGGTGGCATCCGCGAGATGCTTGGGTGAATATTCTTTCTATTGAGCATAGAATGATGCCCAATGGTGGGGTGTTACGCATTCTATGGATTTGGTTGATTGGGCTTTGCATGAGTGAAGCTTTTGAATGCTACGACCAACTGGAGCTGGAGGAAAACACCTGTGGGATTGTGAGCTTGATGAATGCGCAGCGTTTAAGTTCTGACGCGTGGCAGGAGCATTTTAAATCGATTCCCGCTGGGGTAGAGGAGAGGTTTCAGTGGCATTATCGAAAGTACTTTAAACGTTTCTCTTCCTATTCTTATCGCAAGCGGCGCTGGGACATGAAGAATGGTATCCGCCCCGATGACCTCCGTGATGGAATCAACGAGCTTCACACTTCACTGGGTCTACCGAAGCTGACCTTAATCTCGTTGTTTCGAAGCGAGGGAGATACTTATCAGGCATTGTCGGAGCACTTCTTCAAGGTGACTCATCAATCGCTAGAATTTGGCTACACTCCGATTTTGATATTTTCACGTTTCCAAAAGATCAGCCAACGTAGAGGTGGGTACCGTTGGGGTGTGGTTGCGAGCCATGTCGTGACTCTGACGGCTGTGTCGGAAGGGGAACGTTCGCTTGGGTTTCAATACTGCGACCCTTGGGGTGGAAGAATGTGCGAAGGGCGACTGTGTGTGCCAACGCGTGACTATTGGGCGAATGATATTTGCTCGCGTGAAGACAAAGGGCTCAAGAAAAGTCCGTGCTTGGTGGTCGATGCTCAAGACAGTCCTGTGCATTCGTCTCGCTATGCCCCGCACGTGTCCAGCGTCGTAGTCGCTTCACATGTACTCGTGGTTAGCAGCCCATTGACTGAACACAAATAGTCTATGTTCAATACTCTATGAGGTCGGCGAGCTGGCCAGTGTGCACGTTGTCATCGCATGGGAGTGGCGTGAGCCAGTGTTCTTTTTTAAACCAAGTGCGTTGGCGTTTGGCGTACTGGCAGGTGGCATAAAAAACCTGGTCTTCGCATTCTTGTAGGCTGATTTCGCCGTTGAGGTAGCCTCGAATCTGGCGGATGCCGATGGCTTTCTCACATGTGAGCGACGGCTCGATGAGTTGTCTAACCTCTTCAATAGCGCCTGAGTCTAGCATGATCTTTGTGCGTTGGCGGATGCGTTGACGCAGTGCTTCAGCGTCCCATTGCAGAAGCGCCCCACGGAGAGTGGCATTGATGGCGTCGCTTTCTGCGTTCCAATCATTCTTGATCTCAGACATTTTCTTGCCTGAAAGTAGGCAGATCTCCAGCGCTCGGATGACATAGCGACGGTTTTGAAGGTTGGTGGCAGCTGCGCCTTCCGGGTCGACTCGTTGTAATTCATCGATTAACGCGCTATCGCTTCTCGCCTCGAGCTCACTACGGAGTATGGGATCGCTAGGGGGCACAGGTGATGGGCCGTGGGTGATGAATTTTAGATACATACCAGAGCCGCCAACGACGATCGGGGTTTTACCTCTATCCTGTACGTCCTTTATCACCGGAAGTGCGAGTTCTCGGTAGCGTTGGGCATCAAATTCTTCACCTGTGTCGATGACGGAGAATAGGTGGTGCGGTACCTGAGTTAGTTCCTCTGCGCTAGGGGCGGCTGTGATGATTTCAAGGCCTTGATACACCTGATAGGCGTCGCCGTTGATGACTTCACCATCGAGCCTCTTGGCAATCTCAATTGCGAGCGCAGACTTTCCACTGGCAGTCGATCCACAGATGTAAATGGGTTGATGCATTGGTGGGCTAACTTTTGTTGCACTAGGATGTTTGCTGAGCTCGTTTCAAGCGCTCTAGCAGATCTGGATTCTCCTTGAGCTCAGCGACGATGGAGGTGATCACGTTGAGGGTTGACTTTGAAACATGATGTTCCATTCCTTCCACATCGTTGTAGATGGTGCTTTCATCGATGTCGAATAGCCTGAGGAACTCAGTCAGTGCTGCGTGGCGGGTGATGATTGCATCGGCAATCGTGCGGCCTTTCTCGGTTAGAATCGTACCTCGATACTTTTCATGGTTCACCAAGCCTTCTGAGTCGAGGCGGCGGAGCATGTTGGTCACGGAGGCTTGAGAGATCCCAAGGTTCTTGGAGATGTCGACCGGGCGCGCGTATCCCTTTTCCTCGATGAGGTGGAGGATTTGTTCGAGGTAGTCGTCCATTGCGACTGAGCCGGATGTGCGGTTAGACTTCACTGAATTTTTGGATGGATGTTACGATGATCTGGAATGCGTTTAATAATCCTCTACCGGGCTGCGTGAGTTCGAGCGGGTGTCAGTTTCTTTGTGGGCATTCTCTTCGCCGAGGACTTCGATACGGAGATCCATGACCTCCTTTTTGAGGATGTCCCAACGACTTTGGCTGAATGGGTAGGTTTTGGGTATTTTCTTTTTGACTCTTTTGATCCGCTTGAAGGTGGCTTTGGTCATGTGGTATGGGAGTTCTTGGAGGGCTTCGAGTGCGCGCTCTGCAGTGTCTGTTTGGTGGCAGATCATGGCCATGTCATTGCCGGCTTCGATGGCCATTTTGACATCGGCACCACGGCCGTACGTGTTGATGATCGCGCCCATATCGAGGTCATCGGTGATGACGAGGCCGTTGTAGCCGAGTTGCTCACGTAGGAGTTTGGTGACGACGTTGTAGGAGAGTGATCCCGGCAGGTCGGCTTGCTCAGGGTCAATGGCGGAAAAGTGTGTGTGCCCAGTCAGAATGCCATTCATTTCTGGCCAGAGTGCGGTGTACGGGATGAGGTCGCTAGCCAGCATCTCATCGATGGTCTTGTTTGAGATTGGTAGCTTGTGGTGTGGGTCAACATCAGCAACACCACAGGATGGGAAGTGCTTGCCGCAGGTGAGAGTTTTGGTGCGTCTGAGATTGCGGTTGTACACGCCTGCATTGTTGATGACCTCCTGTGCATCGAGGCCGTAGCATCGCCCAGCCAGCGCATTATCTGAGTCGGGCTCATAGCTGATGTCCAATACGGGAGCTAGATTCATATTGATCCCTAATTGTGAGAGGATCTGGCCAGTTTGGATACCATGCCACGCGATAGCATCAATCTTGCCAGCGCGGCGCATTTCATCTGCAGACGGTGGGATGGGGGTGATGCCTTTGGTTCGGGTGACGCGGCCACCTTCTTGATCGATAGCGATGATCGGAGGGATGTCACAGATCTCTCTTAAGGAGTCGGTGAGTGATCGCACTTGCTCTGGAGATTCAATGTTTCTGCTGAACAAGACAAAACCCCCTGGCTGGATCTTGCTAAGGTAGTGGATTTCATTGGTGGTAAGTTCAAACCCTTTGATGCCAAGGAGGAGCATTTGACCGTGCATAGGTGCAGGATTGGTCAGCAATCGGCAGAATGCAAGGATCTATCCCCTGAGGCAAGGATTCTGCTTTTCTACTCTGCATTCTAGTCCTATAAGCGCAGCAACATGGCTAAGAAACCAGTAGTACTCATTATTCGCGATGGCTGGGGGGTGAACCCAGGTGGAACAGAAACCGCCGCCCGGGATGGGGATGCCACCATACTCGCTGACACACCATTCCACGACCAGTTGTTGGAACGCTACCCGAAGGCCTTCGTTAGTGCCTCAGGCATGGATGTGGGTTTGCCAGATGGGCAGATGGGGAACTCCGAAGTGGGTCACTTGAATTTAGGAGCAGGACGGATCGTTTATCAGAGCCTCACGCGCATCAATAAATCGATCAGTGATGGTGAAATGCCTGGATTGGATGCCGTGAAAGAAGCTTTTGCCAAAGCCAAAGGTAAGACCTTACATTTCATGGGCTTGGTCTCTGACGGAGGTGTGCACAGCCACCAAGAGCACTTAGTCGCCTTTGTGAAAGCGGCACATGAAGCGGGCGTTGAAAAGATTGCGATTCACGCGATCACCGATGGTCGTGACACATCGCCTACTGGTGGTGTTGGCTACATGCAGGCATTGGAGGAAGCGATTGCCGGTACCAATGCCAAGATTGTCACCGTGGTAGGACGTTATTTTGCGATGGATCGTGACACGCGCTGGGAGCGCAACAAGTTAGCCTGGGATGCATTGGTGCTTGGGCGAGGTGAGAAGATTGATGTTCCAGCTAGCGAGGTGCTAGCTGCGAAGTACGAGGCTGGTGAGACTGACGAATTTATCAAGCCCTTGATCCTCGACGATGCTGACACCCAACGAGTCAATGACGGGGATGTGGTTTTCTGGTTCAACTTTCGTGCGGACCGAGCTCGTCAGCTATCTAATGCTTTTCTTGACGGTGAGGCATTTGATCATTTTGACAAAGAGGTGCACCCGAAGGTGCATTTCGTAACTATGACGGAGTATGATGAATCATACGATTGCTCGGTGGTGTATCCATCTAGCAGCATGAGCAATGTGCTCGGTGAGGTTGCTTCAGCGGCTGGGCTCAAGCAGCTCCGTATTGCTGAGACTGAAAAGTACCCACATGTGACATATTTCTTCAATGGTGGGGCTGAGGAACCATTCGAAGGTGAAGATCGTCAAATTGTGTCCTCCCCAGCAGTGGCAACTTATGATTTGCAGCCAGAAATGAGTGCTCCAGAAGTGACTGAAAAATTGGTAGCGCGTCTCAAAGACTATGACTTGGTAATCTTGAATTTTGCCAACCCAGACATGGTTGGACACACCGGTATCGTTGAGGCCTGTAAAAAAGCATGCAAGACGATTGATGAAGGTGTTGAGGCCGTGGTGAAGGAAACACTTCGACTTGGCGGCAAGCTTCTCATCACCGCTGACCACGGCAACTGCGAAAAGCTGATCAATCCCGATGGTTCGCCGCATACTGCGCACACTACGAACCTCGTGCATGCGATATATGTTGCTGAAGATGCCGATCAATTTGTGGTTAAGGATGGAATCCTTGCCGACGTCGCGCCGACTCTCTTGGATATGGCGGGAGTCGCCCAGCCCGAAGAGATGACTGGTTCGACACTTCTTAAAAAGGCATAATTCCTGAAGGGAATCAATGTGACCGCCTGAGTGCTGTTTGGTGCTCAGGCGGTTTTGTTTTTCTGAGTCTAGAGAACTCATAAGGAATAGGGATACAAGGGAGTATTGAATTGTGGCATGGTTCGCCCGAATCAGGCTTTGCAGTGCATGCCTTGAATCCATCCTCAATTTATGTGAGATCCGATGGATCCATCCATTGCTTGGCGTAAGTTAAGCTACCATGCAGAAATTTTCACCATTGATAGGAGGCGTGCTTGCTTCGACTCTCGCAACTGCAGCCACCTTTACCCCGACCGATATGTTGTTCAATGACAACAAGACGAGAGACCCGGGCGATGGTAGGAACCAATTTAAATTGGTGAGACAGACCAACTATGGAAGTGGGAAGCTCACATTACATTATGCCTACACGGTCGACCTGAGTACGGTCGGAGGCCAGGGTTATGAAACGGCTCATTTCTCTGTGGATTTTGAGACCAAGGATGGCATTATTCCCAGCACCTTTTTGATCGGGGTGAGTGGTGATGACGATTCAACAGAAATCATCGATCCGGGTGAGACGCTTAAGGCGACATTAAATTTTCAGCCTCAATCGGTGTTTAAGGATGTCAAGATTGGGGTTGCTCAGATGTGGGGTGATGGTGATGCTCAGGTTGCTGGGGTCACCAAGGCTGATAAGGATCCCGTTTTTATCGTTCAGTCGAAGTCGTTCACTGTGGAAAATGTGGATCCTGATGATGAAGCCTTTGGGCTTGGTTTCCTTTCATTCACCATTGAGGTGGATGGCCAAACGGTCAATGCCAGCGCGCAGGCGCCTGTGCCAGCAACGGCACAAGTTGGAGCGTTTACCACAGAACCTGCAGAGCTGGCAGCAGAAGATAGCTCACACAAGGTGAACCTCATTCGCGTGAGCGGGATGTCAGTGATGATGAATTTGGGCCGCTGAAGCACAGCAGCAGGGGACTCGATTCGGCTGCTTGTCGTTGCTGTACTTTGCTGGCGTGTCATGCCCCACGAGGTGGGAGCTTAGGAGCTAAAAAAAGCCTACCAGGATGTCAGCATCTCGGTAGGCTCTGTGGAGTGACTTTCGCCGTGGATACGTTTATTCGCTCTCCGCTTTCTGCGTCTCTTCGGTAGCCTCCGCTTCTTGGGAATGAAGCGCCTCGAGCTCTTTAAGATCTGAGAGTGCTTGGAGAAGTTGTTGGTCGGTGTTTTGCACATGGCGTTCTACAGTGAGGATGCCTTGTGCGTTGGTTACGACTGTGGAGGCAAAGCCGTGCTGCACCTTAGAAAGTAGATCAGTGGCGCGCTTCAGTTGTGCTTGTGTGTTTGCGTCTGCGCCCTCGAACATACCACTGCTTTCAAAGGCGGCTAACATCTTGCTGATGTAGTCGCAGCTATACTTTGAGAGGTAGGAGCTGATGATGCCGTTCTTCGGGATACCATCCATGGTTTCGAGATAGTCAGTACTCTCGGCCAGCGTATTTTTGCCTGATGCACATGCTTTGTAGAATTCTGGAGTGCTTGAAATCCAGATGTGATCGTTGTTCTTGTCGACAACAATGATTGGGAGAAATCCCATAAACTGTGGTGCCATCTCCGCGGGTATTGTGTAGCTGAGGACACCATCTTGTTCGTCGAGAGAGAATGGGAGACCAGAGCCACCGATGATTTGAGGGCCTAACTTTTCCCAAATCCATGTGATACCGTCTAAGCGGATCATGAGCTTGGGCGTGTCAAAGGTTCCCATCGGGGTTGGTAGTTGTTTAGTCGGGTCCAAATCTAGCACCATGCTGAGACGGAGATCGATTTTAGCGAGCAACTCTTCGGTGGTCATGTCCATGCCAGGAACGGCTTCTTGCATGGAAGTTTTCACCTCCTGGACGGTTTCTTCATCACTAAAAAGCTTTACCATGTCGAGGATCAGGGGCTCCACTTGAGCCATGTTGAGCGGGATTTGGAAGACGACGTCGCTCCCTGCAGGAGCTATTTTAGAAACTACCTGCTCTTGGTGTTTAGATTGAAACATCAAGGCCAAGATACCATTGTAGTTGTTGCCAATGTTCATTTGTGAGGCATTGATCCACTCAGTGCCCTGAGGTGTGGACGATTGTGCGTAGCCAGTGCTCATTGGGATGCCAATCAAATCCATCAAGTTGTCGAGCGAGAACGCCTTAGCCGCTTCAGGGTGGTAGGCTTTTACTGAACGCTCGATATAGTCACGGTAGTCATCAAGTGTGCCTGTTTTGTAGTTGGCAGCCTTGGTGTTCACTCCAATGCTTTCAGCACCAAGGTGGCTGAGACTTAGAGAAAATGCGGCGAGGGCTGTGGTTTTTAATTTCATAAATGATTGGGTAATAGGTATGTCTGATTAGCTGCTGATAGGCCATTCATCTTTATTTAGAAGATGTTAGGTAAAGCCAATTCACTCAAGGAAAAAGTCATCCTCCCATCGTCTCTGAAAATCTTAAAACTGATGCTTTACCTTGGAGTGAAATCTGGCATAGCTACTTTGCTCTTATTTTATGGGGCATCAATCAATTTAGTAAAAACGTATTATGGATATTCAAATTGCAACTCTCTGTGACTTCGCTGCTGACTACAACGGCAAGATGGTAATCAATGGAACATTTGACACTCTTGCAGCACCGCAAATGCCAGTAGTGCACCCACATTGCTGCCTTGCAATGCGTCTCTGCATCACCCCAGAAGATCGTGGCCAACACAAGTTCACCGTGAACATCATCGATGCTGATGGCCAGGGGATCGACGAAAAAATGCCAATCGTGGCTGACATGCCAATCGACCTTCCAGATGACGTGCCATTCATGACACGCAACCTCATTCTTAACCTTCAGGGGCTTCAGTTCCCTGAGGACGGTATTTACTCCATCGATATCAGCGTGGATGAAGAGCTTATTACTCGCATCCCACTTCGCATTGTTGAAGTAGACCAAAATGCGCAGCAGCCATCTGCATAATTGGCTCTGAATGACAGATTTGTCATCAAACGAATTCCCTCCAACAAGCATGCACGATAGACCCCATTATCGATCCGTCATGATTACTGGTGCCTCCGCCGGCATCGGTGAGGAATTTGCCAAGCAATTGGTACATTCCTGCGACCAAATGATATTGATCGCGCGCCGCGAGGAACGCTTGCTTCAGCTAGCAAGCGACCTCAAAGCCATCAATCCACACTTGGATGTGCTTCACTTTACTGTGGATTTGGTGAATCGCGAACGCCGCGAGGAATTCATCCAGTTATTGCAAGATCATGGCGCCAGGCCTGATTTGTTAATCAACAATGCTGGGATGGGGGATTACGGCGAATTTGCCCAAGCTGATTGGCCTAAGATTGAGCGCATGATTGAGCTCAATGTCACGGCATTATCGCACATCACTCGGGCAGTGCTTCCGGACATGATTGCTCATGGTGGAGGAGATGTGGTGAATGTGAGTTCATTGGCAAGCATTCTACCAATTCCTGATTTCGCTGTTTATGCGGCCAGTAAAGCCTATGTTACGAGCTTTTCTGAAGCCTTGAGATTGGAGCTGAAAGGGCACGACATCAACGTGCTCGCTCTGTGTCCTGGGCCAGTGCACACCGAATTTGGGAAGGTCGCGATGCGAGGTGATCAATCCAACAAGATCCCTGGCAATGAATTCTTCTACACTCCTAAAGAGGTGGTGGTTTCAGAGGCGATTGAGGGGTTGTCCAAAGGGAAGGCACGAGTCTATCCTGGGGTGAAAATTGCTTTGGCAGCCTTAGCTATCTCCGCCTTGCCGATCGTGGCGACTCGTTTGATTATGGGGACACGCCCGCGCAAGGCAAAGTAGGAGTCAAGTGCCCTTAGTTTTAAAGCGGGTGCAATCTATTGCGGCTAGTTTTATGGCCGAGGCATTCAAAAATTCATAAGTTTGGCTGAATTTCTGCGCTCACGGGTGCTGGAGCCAAAATAATGCGCGATTATTGTGCATCAATGCTTGCATGCTGGAAATCTTTGCAGCATTTTGTGCGTCCTTAGCGAAACAAATCTAAGAGAATTTTTTTATTATGTCACAGCAGAATTATATTCCTGATGATGCACCCTTTAATGCTGAACAGCGCCAATGGCTCAATGGTTTGGTTGGGAACTTCATCAACGACCTAACTTCTGGGCGCGGACTCAATGGCCAGAGCTCAGCTCCGGCTGTACCCGTGACCATTCTTGTGGGGTCGCAAACTGGTAATTCCGAGGCTCTCGGCAAGAAGCTATTTAAGGCCATGGGTAAAATGAATTTCACCCCGACGCTCAATGACCTTGGTTCGTATGATAAAGCGCAGCTAGCCCAGGAGCAGAATGTCCTTATTATCACTTCCACCTATGGTGATGGTGAGCCACCGGACAATGCAGCAGATTTCCACGAGTGGATCCTCAGTGATGAAGCTCCTAGCCTAGAAGGCGTGAACTACTCAGTGCTGGCACTCGGTGATACTGAGTACCCGGACTTCTGTAAGTGTGGTATCGAATTTGACGAGCGTTTTGCTCAGCTTGGTGCCACCTGTATTTTGCCACGTGTGGACTGTGATGTTGACTTTGACGAACCGTACGACGCGTGGAAGAAGGGGGTGATGGATGCACTTGGTGCCTCAGCTGCTCCTGTGGCTGTTGAAGCCGATGACCTCTCTGAAGAAGGCTACAGCAAGAAGAACCCATTCCCGTCTGCCATTTTACACAATGAGAATCTCAACACGCCAAACACACCGCGTGAGACCCACCACATCGAGCTATCGCTCGAGGGTTCAGGGCTCGAGTACGAAGTGGGCGACGCCTTGGGTGTCTACCCACGCAATGATGAGGCATTGGTAGATGAGATTCTTGCGAATCTTCCGTTCAAGCCGACAGATGAAGTGCCGCTTCCTGGTGGTGGCGAAGGCCCACTCCGCGATGCTCTCCTTCAAGGGTACGATATTCGCAATCTCAACAAGACATTCATCCAGAATTGGCAGCAACGTAGTGGTTCTCCATTCTTGCGCGCTCTGGTTGAAGGCGATGATAAAGCTGCTTACGACGATTTCTGTTGGGGACGCGAGGTGATTGATCTCATCACTGACCATCCCGCAGACTTCGAAGATGCTGAAGAATTTGTTGGAGCCCTCAAGAAGCTTCAACCAAGACTTTACTCAATTTCTTCAAGCCCGAACGCGCATCCTGATGAAGTGCACTTGACGGTGGGTATCGTACGATACCACAGTAAGTACCGCGACCGTGGTGGCGTGTGTTCTACGTTTCTTTCCGACCGCTCTGGTGGCGTGAAGCCAGGGGTGTTCTTGCACTCCAACAATGCTTTCCGTTTACCGGAAGATGGCACTAAGCCAGTCATCATGGTAGGGCCGGGTACTGGTATTGCTCCATTCCGCGCCTTCCTCGAAGAGCGCCAAGTGAGTGAGGCTTCTGGTGCCAACTGGCTCTTCTTTGGCAACCCGCACGAAGCAGATGACTTCCTCTACAAGGATGAGCTCACTGCAATGCAGGAAGCTGGCGTGCTCACCAAGCTCAGCACAGCATTCTCACGTGACCAGAAGGAAAAGATCTATGTCCAAGATCGCATGCTAGAAACTGGTGCAGAACTTTGGAAGTGGCTCAGTGAAGATGAAGCAAGTTTCTACGTCTGTGGTGATGCATCACGCATGGCTAAGGATGTGGACGCGGCACTTCACACGATTGCTCAGCAACACGGTGGCCTCAGCGAGGATGCAGCAGTGGACTTCGTCAAGCAATTGAAGAAGGACAAACGCTACTGCCGCGACGTCTATTAAGCCCAGACTCACCACACATTTTGCAAAAGCCTGCATCATCATTGGTGCAGGCTTTTTTTCGGCCAAGCTGCAACGATAAAAAAAGCACGCAGTCAACTGCGTGCTTCGTAGTGAGAGCTTGGGATTGCTAGGGGGTCTTAGCCAAGGCCTGGGATGTTCATGCCGCCAGTAAGTTTAGACATCTCACCTTGAGCCATATCCTTGCCTTTGGTGATCGCTTCTTGCACGCCTTTGAGTACGAGGTCTTGAAGGAACTCTGTGTCATCAGGGTCAATGATGGCTGGGTCAATTTTGATATCTACGACATCGCCAGCACCAGTTGCGACGACGGTTACTTTTCCGCCCCCGACTTGTGCTTCTACTGTCTTCTGGGCGAGTTCTTCTTGTGCTTTTTGCATACCAGCCTGCATTTGCTGGGCCTGCTTCATGAGTTTATTGATATTCATTTACTTGATTGGTTTGATGGTTGCTTCGAAAATTTCAAGTGCATTTTTAATGAGTGGGTCACTGTAAAATGCATCCTCGTCAAATGTTGGGGATGATTCGTCTGCTGGGTCAGCCTTAGCTTCAGTCTTGGAAGACGATTGGCTGGTGGCCTGCGGTGCAGGAGCAGATTGAGGCTCTGGCATGGGGGGCTGCTCTGAGACTTCGGGAGCGCTCTCGATGAGGTTATCGAATGCGGCAAAGGTTTCTTTGGTGGTGCGGCGTTTTGGTTGTTCGCTTGCTTGATCGGGCTCCGGTTTGGATTCGCTAGGTGCTGCTGCACGGTGCTCTGGAGCGGGGTCTTCCTGTGGTGGGAGCGCAGGTGCTTCCGTGGGTGATTCGGGAATTGCTTCAGTGGGTTTGGCTACCTCAGGAGTGGTGGCCGTTGTTGGCGCTTCCGGTTGGGGGGTAAGAGGTTCCGACTCTGACCTTTGCTCAGTAGTTGGTGCTTCGGCAGCTGCTTCGGTGTGCGCTACTGTTTCAGCCGTAGCTGAGGGGCTAGGTGGCTGCTCTGGGGCTCCTGCTAGAGCTTTGATCACATCGCTGATTTGGATGTTATTCAGCGATTGAACGGCTTTAATCACTCCCATCTCAAAGTGGAGCTTTTTGTTGGTGACCCACTTCATTCTCGCTTCGGTGTCGGCGAAAATATCGATGATTTGAAGGAGTTGCTCGGTCTTGCAATGCTTCGAGCTTTGTTGGAGTGTGTCCCAGAGTTGTTGGGGGATGCCTTCGTTGGTCGCATTGGCATCGACTTTAGCCACCAGTAGTGCGCGCAGGCAGCTGATCGTCTCGTCAAGTAGCTGATTCAGCGCTTTACCGGCCTTAGCTTGTTCGTTGAGAATTTGGAGTGCCCCGCTGGTGTTCTTGCCAAGGATGTGTTGGCAAAGCGTCGCGACGGTCTCGCGCGAGGTGAAACCAAAGACATCGAGTACATTGGCTTCGTTGATGTCGTTGCCACAGAAGGCGACGAGTTGGTCAAACATCGATTGAGCATCACGCATGCCGCCATCGGCTCCTTTGGCTACAGCCCATGCAGCGCCGTCGGAGAGGGTGACGCCCTCGTTCGAGGCGATGAATTGCAGCTGTTGCGCAATTGTTTCGGTGCCAATCGGGCGCAAATCAAAGCGCTGGCAGCGTGAGATGATGGTAGGTAGGATCTTGTTGGGTTCGGTGGTGGCAAAGATGAATTTGACGTGATCTGGTGGTTCTTCCAGTGTCTTCAGGAGTGCGTTGAAGGCGGCATTTGAAAGCATGTGCACCTCATCAATGTAGTAAATCTTGAAGCGGCACTTGCTCGGGGCGAAGAGGACATTGTCGCGCAGTTCACGTACTTGTTCGACGCCATTGTTCGATGCACCATCAATTTCAATGACGTCGAGCGAGCGGCCTTCGGCGATCTCTTGAGCGATTTCTGAATCTGGGTCGAAGCGAATGCTTGGGCCACCGGGAGCATTCAGTGCCTTGGAGAGGATTCGCGCAGTGGAGGTCTTGCCGGTGCCACGTGGCCCAACAAACAAGTAGGCATGAGCGAGTCGGTCTTGCTCGATTGCGTTGCGCAGTGTCTGGATCACATGATCCTGGCCGAGGACGTCTTCAAAGGTTTTGGGACGATACTTTCTAGCGAATACCTGATAGCTCACAGATGAAAGAGTACTGGAGTGGGGGATCTTGCCAATGAGAAAAATGCTGAAAAGCTCCTTCTAACGAACGCCGAGCCGTCATGCTCCAGAATCCGCCGCGCATCGAGATAAATGAAAAAAAGCCCGGCAAACTCTGTGAGCTGCCGGGCTGATGAAATTGATAGCAATGTGTCTCAGACGTGCTTGAGCACTTTGTCGACTGCGTTTTCGACCGTGACACCGTGAAGCTTGCGCAGGATGTCGATCTTGCCGTGCTCGACAAATGCATCTGGCCAGCCGATGCGTTCGACTTGAGTGTCGATGTTTGAATCATGCAGTAGCTCGATCACGCTGGCTCCAAAACCATTGCCGAGGACGTGGTCTTCGAAGGTGCAGACCACCTTGGCATTGGAAGCTTGCTCTGAGATGGTCTTAGCATCGAGTGGCTTGATCCAGCGTGGGTTAATGAGGGTGACTGAGTAGCCCTTGGCTTCGAGGATGTCGCGGGTCTGTTCTGCCATTTCAAACATGTTGCCAAGTCCGATAAGGCAGACGTCTGTCCCTTGTTGTACGAGCTCAGCTTCACCAATCGTGAGTAATTGTGGCTCAGCTTTCGGCTTGGCTCCCACGCCTGCACCACGGGGGTAGCGGATGGCGGTTGGGCCGTCGTCGTATTGTGCCATGGTCCAGAGCATGTCGACGAATTCTTCTTCATCCTTCGGCTGCATGTGGATGATACCTGGGATGTGACGAAGGTAGCCGATGTCAAAGAGTCCGTGGTGGGTGGGGCCGTCGTCACCGGATAGGCCAGCGCGGTCCATGCACATTCTCACGGGGAGTTCCTGTAGCGCGATGTCATGGATGATCATGTCGTAGGCGCGCTGCATGAAGGTGGAGTAGATGGTGAGGAATGGACGCAGCTTTTCACAGGCGTGGCCGCATGCGAAGAGTGCGGCGTGTTCCTCAGCAATGCCGACATCAAAGTAGCGCTCGTTGAGCTCCTTTTTGAAGATGTCGAGCTTTGTGCCGCCGGGCATAGCCGCTGTGATGGCGGTGATTTTCTCGTCAGCCTTGGCGAAGTCGGTGAGGGCTCGGCCGAATACCTCTGAGTAGGTCGGGAGCGAGGCTGCAGCGGTGGAGCCGTCTTCAATCTTGTAGGCACCGAGGCCGTGAAATTTCCCAGGGTTGTCTAGTGCTGGAGTGTAGCCTCGACCTTTTTCTGTAATAATGTGGAGAATGACAGGTTCTTCTTGGTCGCGTAAGTATTCGAAGGTGTCGACGAGTAGCTGCACATTGTGGCCGTCGATCGGCCCGAAGTAGCGGATGCCAAATTCCTCAAAGACGACACTTGGGGCGAGGAGGTTTTTGGCACCTTGTTCGATCTTGTGTGCAAATTTACGAGCACCTGAGCCGCCTAGTTTTTCTAGGATGTCGGCAGTCTTGACGCGTACAGAAGAATAGGTGGAGCTTGTTTGAAGATCGTTGAAATAGCGGGCCAGAGCGCCAACATTTTTATCGATAGACCATTCATTGTCGTTGAGTACACAGATGAACTTTTTGGTGGCGTCAGAGATGTTGTTGAGAGCCTCTAGGGTCGTGCCGCAGGTGAAGGCAGCATCACCTGCCACTGCGACCACATCAAAGTCTTTCCCAGCGAGGTCTCGAGCGGAAGCCATGCCGAGTGCGGATGATACGGCGGTACCAGCGTGTCCCGCACCGTAGCAGTCATGCTCAGACTCAGTGCGCAGTAAAAAGCCGTTGAGACCTTGATAGGTTCTGATGGTGTGGATTTCGCTGGCGCGGCCAGTGAGCATCTTGTGGACGTAGCCTTGATGGGAAACATCAAAGGTGAATTTGTCCTCTGGTGAATGGAATACGTAGTGGAGTGCAATGCTCAATTCGACCACGCCGAGGTTTGGCCCGAGGTGGCCACCTGTGACTGATAGACGAGAGATGAGAACATCGCGGATTTCTTGAGCAAGCTCAGGGAGCTCATCGCGTTGGAGTTTTTTGAGGTCATCCGGACCTTGGATGCTAGCGAGTAAGCGCGGGAGCGCGTTGTCGGGGTTAGAAGAGTCTGATCTCGTCGTCATCTTGGGATGCAAGTGTGGATTGGGTAGAAGGTTGCTGCTCGTTTGCTGCAGGGCTATTGCTGCCAGTATTTTGAATCGTTTCAAGCCGCATTTTTGCGGCTTTCAGGGTGGATTCACATTGTTTGATAAGTTCTGCACCACGTTCGTAGTGGCTGATGAGTTCCTCGAGAGGGAGTTGATCAGATTCCATTTGTTCCACAAGCTGATCAAGCTCAGCGAGTGATGATTCAAAGGGTTTAGCAGCTTTTTTCGCCATGGCTGAAGGATGGATGATGCTCTTTGATTGGTCAATCAATTGCGGGAAACATCTTCACGTGCGTAATAAAATGAGGGTTCGAAACGCGCGCTGATGAGTGGGTAGACGTACTTGTAGCTACCTTGGCTTGGACCGATCAATGGTGCGATAGCTGGGTTGTTGGCGAGGAGTTGGTTTTGTCGAACCTGGGTGAAGTTAGCCATCCATGGCGCGATGCAAAGGGCCGTTAGGTCCCTGTTTTTGTAGAGTGTTTGGGTGATGTCGAGGCCGCGGTAGCTGACGCCAGTGACGTGGAGTCCTGAGATCAATGAACCACGGCTCTCGGCTACGGTTTCAAGTGCGGTGAGGTTTTTTGAGTTGATCGGTGTCCAGATTGCGCTGCGGTTTGCGTACCAAGCCACTGCCCATGGTTGGTCTGAGACGATGAGGTCCGTTTCCTTTGTCACTGCTCGTAGTTGGCTATTCAAGCTGAAGGCATGGACACCATTGACGACGGGGCTTTCGTTGCGGCTGCGCACTTGGTTTTTTACTTTTAAGAAGAGAGGGGTAGCCGCGAGGATGGCGATGATAATCAGGTGGGTGTTGCCAAGGACGCCACCTTGGGTGCTGAGTGGTGAGCGGCTCCAGATGATGCTTACCATGGCGATCCCATATGCAGTCATCAATGGAGCGAAGAGACCGTAGAGTAAGTTAGGCTCCAGGGGGCTCTTGGATAGGCCGTAGATGGACATGCCGATGACGGCGAATACCCAAAGCAAGAGGATGCCCCAGCGGAAGTCTGCGATGGTTGCCCTTCTGAATGGGTGAACCAGGCAGAGGAAAAAAGCGGGAGCTAGCACGAGACCGCCGAGGTAGGTGGCGAGTTCGGTCACTTGGCGTAATGCTTCGTGGAGTGTCGCCGATAGGAGGTTTTTCACGTTGAAGCTCACGTTGTCAATCTGGCGCATGGCGACATCGGCAGCGCCCTGAGCACCATGGATTGCATGGAATGCGGTGCCGAGAGGTTCACCAGTTTGCATCGTGTAGTAGACGATCGGGGGGGCGATGAACACCATGAATAGTGTGGCGCACCCGAGAGCCACCGCACCGCGAGGCTGGAAATAGAAGATGGCGAAGATCAGGTAGCCGATGAAAATCCAAATCGTGAGCCAGTGAGTGAGGGCGAGGAGGCCAAAGAAAAAGGCTGCAAGCGTGGCGGTGAAGGTGGGGTTTAGTTCTGCTTTCTGACGCTCTACAGATTTCCACACCAAGTACATGGCTGTCGAAAATAGGGTGAGCATGAGCATCTGAGGTAAGCCGGACTGGGCGATGGCCCAGTAGTCGCTGGAGGTGAGCATGATCACCGCAGTGACTGTTGCAATTTTGGTATCAAAGATGCGACTAATCAGTAGGAAGTTGATGCCAATGGCGATTAGGAAGAAAATCGAGCAAGTGATGGCGATCGCTTGATCTGGGATGTAAAACTTATCGTTCGGACCGAGCAGGTAGTTTTCTATGTCGTCCGCGCCGATCATTTTAAGGATACCGGCATTTACTAGGATGTTGAGTGGTGAGTGGTAGGTCTCTGGCATTTGGTGGAAATTGATTTCCTTGCCGTGATCTTGCAGTTGTTTGACCTGTTGGGGGCGGATGAACTTGGTGGTGTAGCCTTGTCCCTGGGCTACCTCACGTGCTACTTGAGCTTGGTCGATACCCGTTGGGCTGGTCAGGCCGTTGAAGTTGAAGGTGACGTGATAGAGCATGATAGAAAGTGCTGCGATCACGAAGATTGCGCGGCCTATCAATGCCTGAGAGTGGTTTTTTACTAGATTGTTCATGTGTCGGGAAATGGATGCTTAGAGCTGATGCTGTTTGATTTTTCGCTGGAGGGTGCGTCTGCTGATCCCTAGCAATTCAGCTGCTTCTGTGCGGTTGTTTTGGGTTTGGCGCAATGCCGCTTGAATGGTGCTTAATTCAATCTCATGCAAATTGAAAGTATTTGATGCTGCTAGAGGCGATTTCTCGACGCCTAGAGCGGGGGCTGGGTGAGCTTCCGAATGCTTTGTGTCGTCGTTGATGTCGATGACGGGTGCCGACTGTTGTGCAAATTGTTGGATCTGCCACGGCAAGTTTTGTCTGCTGATTGAGTTGGTATTGCACATTACAACCCCGTGCTCGATGGCGGCGCGTAGTTCGCGGACGTTGCCCGGCCATGGGTAGGCGATGAGCGCTAACATGGCATCTTCGTCGATACGGTCTATGGCTTTGTCATTCTCGTGGGCGAGTTGTTTGAGGAATGCGTGGGCCAGGAGGGGGACATCGTCGCGCCGTTCTCTGAGCGCTGGCAGCTGGATGGGTACGACGTTGAGGCGGAAGAATAGGTCTTCGCGGAAGCTTCCATCCTGCACTAATTGCGCTAAATTTTTATTGGTGGCGGTAATGACTCGCACGTCGACTGGGATGGAGGTGCTTGAGCCGACGCGTTCGATGTTTCGTTCGGAGAGCACGCGCAAGAGCTTGACCTGAGTAGCGGCATCGATTTCGCCAATTTCATCGAGGAAGATGGTGCCTCCATTGGCTTGTTCGAAGCGTCCAATACGTTTCGTGGTGGCGCCGGTGAAGGCGCCTTTCTCATGCCCGAAGAGCTCGCTTTCCAGTAGTTGTGGTGAGAGCGCGGCGCAGTTGACGGTGACGATTGTGTTTTTGGGTCGCTTGCTGAGGCGGTGGATTTCATTGGCCACGACTTCTTTACCTGTTCCCGATTCACCTTCAATCATGATGGTGGCTTTGCTGGGGGCGATCTGTTCGATCGAGCGTTTTACCGCCTGCATGACCATGGAATTGCCGATGAGTTTTCCTTGTGGGTTCGAGTGTTTGAGGGCGTCTTTGAGTTGGTTGTTTTCTTGGCTTAGCGCCAGGTTTTGTGACTCGAGTTTGCGGGTGCGGAGCGCGCGCTTTATCATGAGCTCGACCTCATCAATGTTGAGTGGCTTGGTGATAAAATCCCAGGCGCCGCGGCGCATGGCTTCCACGGCAGTGTCGACTGACCCGTAGGCGGTCATCATGATGGCGATTGGGGGATTGGGTAATTTCAGGATCTCGTCGAGGAGGTCCATGCCATTATCGCTTCCCATGCGCAGGTCAGTGAGCACCACCTGCATTGGTTCTTGGTTGAGGAGGTTCATCGCCTCGCGGATGTCGGAGGCGACATAGCAATCAAAGCTATCCTCTAAGGCCATGCGCAGCCCGTCGCGAGTGGCGCGTTCATCATCTACGATCAGAAGTGTGGCGTCGGTTTGCATTAGTGTGAATGATCTAAGTCGATGATGGGGGTGTCGTCGTGGTCCGTGAGCAAGAGTGGTGTGCGGTCACGGCTGGGCAGGTGGATACTGACGGTTGTGCCGACGCCAAGCTCACTTTGGATTTCTAGATCGCCGCCATGTTCGCGAATGATGCGGCGCACCACGAGGAGCCCGAGGCCGGTGCCGGAGCTTTTGGTTGTCTTATAGGGTTCGTACATTGAGCCCATGTGCTCTGGGGAGATCCCAGAGCCGTTGTCGCAGATGCTCAGAACCACCTCGCTATCGCTTGCGTGTGAGCGGATGGTGATGTCGCCACCTGAGGCGGGGAGTGCCTGTGCTGCATTGCGGATGAGGTTGTAGAATGCCTGTTGGATTTGGTTGGCATCGAGGTTGAGTAAGGGGAGCTTGTCTGCGAGATCCAAGGTGACCTTCGCTTTGCGGTCGGAAAGTTCTGCGGCAAGTGACTCGAGGGTGCGCTCAAGGATCTGGTGGAGCTGGCTGGGCTCGCGGACGGGCGTGGTCGGGCGCACGGCATTGAGGAATTGTTTCAAGATCCCATCGAGACGCTTGATTTCCTGTTGGGCGGTGTCGAGGAGTTGCTGCAATGTCTCGTCGTCGGCTGCTGCTGATTTGGCTAACTTGCGGCGCAGTAATTGCAGGTGGATGTCGAGCGAATTGAGTGGGTTGCCAATCTCGTGGGCAACGCCAGCAGCGAGCATGGTGAGGATGTTGAGCTTCTCCGACTCGATCTTCTCCTCGGTCTCGAGGGTCGACTGGGTGATGTCTCGAATCAAAATCACAAATCCAATGTGCTCATCTTTGCCTTCGATGTTGCCAATGATGGGTGAGGTGTAGAGGTTGAGCGTGAGCTGCTCGGGGTAGAAGACCTGGAGGTCGCGTACCGTGGTGGATTCTGGGTTGGCGATGTTCTCCCACTTGAGCCCGCGAATCGCATGTTGGATGTGGCTGCCTTGTAGCTTGCTGTGATCGATCCCGAAGAATTGGCAGGCCGAGTCGTTGGCATAGGTGATGACGCCTTCGGTGGAGAGGATGAAAATCCCTTCGCGTAGCGACTCAAACACATTCTCTAAGAAGCCTTTTTCACGCACCAAACGTGAGACGAGGTTTTGTACCTCGCTCGGGGAAAATCGGTCTAAGCGTGTGATAAGCTTGTCGAGAAAGCCGTCTTTCATAGCGTTTGTTGTGCGTCAAATTGGCACAGCGCCTATACAAGGCGATCGAGCGGTTAGTGTCAACCTCATCTGAAAATATCATCTTATCCGAAGGATTATCCAATTAGCATTGGCGACGGCATTCGACCAATGTTGAACCGCAATGGTAGGGGGGGTCATGCAGGGGTGAAGAAGGGCTTCTCCTATGGTGAGACCGATGAGCTTGGCTACCGCGTGGTCAAAGATCCAGTGCACACCTATGACTTGCATGCCACCATCCTGCATCTATTAGGCTACGACCATCGCAAACTTTCCGTGCCATTCCAAGGCCTAGAGCAAAAGCTCACCGGGGTGCACAAGGCGCATGTGATTGGCGATATTTTGGCCTAGTCGCAGGCGCTGCCATCGTCTAGCTTGCTGGGCATGGAGGTGCAGCTGGTATTGGTCAATTTTCCGAATCGTAATCTTGCGAGAGAGATTGCAGGCAAGCTTATCGAGGCGAAGCTCGCCGCCTGTGTCAACCTCCTGCCGGGGGTGGAGTCGATCTACCAATGGGAAGGAAAGATTGAACGCGAAGAAGAGGTCACTGCTGTGATTAAAACCACGCCGGCAGCCTATGCTGAGCTGGAGGCAATGGTGCTCGAACTACATCCTTACGAATGCCCAGAGGTGATTAAGCTGGCTCTGGATGGTGGAGCCGAGACCTACCTCCAGTGGGTGCGAGATTCTGTGCAAGGCGCCTAAGATTGATGACAGCTCTTCCACAGACACTTCTGAGCTCATTTCGGCCACCCTGGTGGGCGAGGAGCCCGCATGTGCAGACGATCTTGCCGACCTTACTTCCAGCCAGTGGGCCGGACTTGAGAAAGCAACGGATCGAATTGGATGACGGAGATTTTATTGACCTCGGGTGGTGTGAGGTGCCCGGCGCCGAGCGGGTGCTCGTGTTATTGCACGGGCTAGAAGGGGGGGCAGATTCACCCTACGTGATGCGCCTGATGCGGGCTTGCCAAGAGCTAGGAGTCACCACTGTCCTACACCACCATCGATCATGCTCGGGAGAGCCGAATCGCTTGGCGCGCAGCTACCACAGTGGCGAGAGCGCGGACTTTCGTGTCAGCCTCGCCGCGGTGCAGCAGGCGATGCCCGATGCCGAAGTGATGGCCGTCGGCTACAGCCTCGGCGGCAATGTCCTCGCCAAGCATCTTGGTGAAACGGGGGAGGATTCAGGTATATCCAAAGCGGTGGTGGTATCAGCTCCGCTGCAGCTCAGAGCCTGTGCCAAGCGCCTCGAATATGGATTCTCCAAGGTCTACCAACGTCACCTGATCAAGCGCCTCGTGGCCAAGACGGAAGAAAAGATCCAGCGCCCGAGCCTGAAAGGCACGATGCCGCTCGACCGAGACGCGTTGCTCCAGCTCAAGACCTTTCATGCCTTCGACGATGCCGTGACCGCGCCACTGCATGGCTTCGACGATGTCTACGATTACTATCGACGCTCTAGTGGACTCCAGTTCCTCAAAGCGATCAGCACACCCACCTTGATCATGCACGCGATCGACGATCCCTTCATGACCGATGAAGTCGTCCCGCATGAGAAGGAGCTCAGCGATCAGATCACCTACGAACTCTACCCACGCGGCGGCCACGTCGGCTTCATCGATGGTGGCACCCCATGGAAGCCACAATTCATGCTCGAAACACGCGTGCTAGGTTTCCTCGGCATCCACTAGTGGGGACCTGCATCAGGTAGGTAGGCTTAACTTGTGCATCTGCATTTTGGAAAGTTGGCGCAGCCCCAGAATTGTTTTCCGACATTAGCACCGCGTTTGGCTTCTCTGTGGAGCATGGGAATTTGGCATTTGGGGCAGAGTGGGGCAGCTGTCTGAGCGGTTGCTTCATCCTCAACTATCTGTAGATTGTCTGGCGGACGGTTGCTGCTCAGGGGCGTGCCTGCACGCTTGGCCTGTGAGACGCCTTGTGTTTGTGATGACACATTCTGTTTGCGAGTAATACTCTTTGGCGATGCATGCCTCCTCTCGTGTAATTGTCGCTTATGGGATATCGCAAGCTGCTTTTTGTCTGAGCTGGCGACTAGCTCGTCGAGCTGCTTGAGCGACGCAGTTAGGGTGTCTGATCTGAGGGTTTTTTCTTGATGAGCTTTGATAAATGCTAGGAGCCCTCGCTTCATCACGTTGGCTGGGAGCTTGGTTTTGAAGGTGCAGTCGCCAGTGAAGTAAATGATGTTGTGGAAATGATTTCGTTCGAGGCCTAAAAAACATTCTAGCGCACGAATGTGCAGCTGGTTTTGGTGTAAGGGGTTCTGGAATTTCGATTTCTTGCGATAGATTTGCTGGGTCCATTGCCGATGCTTCTCATCACCAAAGATCCAACCTTGGTAGTTTTTGGTCTCAATCACAAACAAGCCAAATCGGGATACCACCAGGTGGTCTACTTGAGTGCTGCCTTCGCCATCAGGCCTATCCAGATAGAGATCGTGATACACTTTGTAATCTGCTGTAGGCAATCTCTTCAAACTACGATTCACCAACCCCTCGCCTATACGACCTTTAATAGTCGGAAGGCTAAAGATCTCCTTTAGCACGAAGATCACCACAGCCAGAATAAGCATCCAGCCAAAATTGTCCCATATCGATTGAATGGAATTCTGCGTGATATTTCCGATATTCATGAGTGAAATACTTGTAAAATGATACTTATAGTCCGTGGTCTTATAGTCATCATTTAGGTTAGTTTAGCATCCTTAATGATGAAGGATAAAGAACCAGCTCTTGTTAGACTTGGCGAGAATATACGACTTATTCGAAAAGAAAAAGGCATCTCCCAAGAGGAATTAGCGCACCAAGCGTGTCTAGACCGTACCTATGTCAGTGGTGTAGAGCGTGGAGATAGAAATCCAACAGTTCTATCAAGCCTCAAGATAGCGAAGGCTCTTGATGTTGACCTAGCTGAATTAGTTAAGGAGGTTACGAGTGCCTAAGTTCAAATATAGTAAAATTCTAGATCAACTTCTAGAATCTAAGGTGCTCGAAAACGCAGAAGAGAAACGAGCGATCGTGACTCATTTCCTTGATCATCCCAATAGCAAGCCAGCGTTGCTTAGTAGTGATGGCCATGCAGATTTAAGATCACATGTGGGATTGCAAGCTGAACCAAGTTGTCGACTTTCCGAGGGCGATTTATTTCAATCTCAACTAGAACTAGAAGGGTTAGATATACCATTCCCTGCTCCTAAGAACCCTAGGTTTAAGTTTATTGATCTGTTCGCGGGTATTGGAGGTTTCAGAATCTCTATGCAAGAATTGGGCGGGGAATGTGTGTTTTCTAGTGAATGGGATCCCTCGGCAAAGAAGACTTACGAAGCAAATTATGGTGACTTTCCATATGGAGATATTACTAAAATTGATGAAAGGGAAATTCCTGATCATGACATTTTATGTGCAGGGTTTCCGTGTCAGGCATTCTCGATAGCTGGCAAGCGTGGAGGTTTTGAAGATACTAGGGGAACATTATTTTTTGATGTTGCTCGGATCATTAAGGAGAAGAAACCAAAGGCTTTTTTTCTAGAGAATGTTAAGGGCCTGATCAGCCACAAGAGAGGACAAACCTTAGCAACGATTCTACGGACCTTGCGTGAAGATTTAGGTTACTTTGTTCCTGATCCAGAAGTTCTCAACGCTAAGGATTATGGGGTGCCGCAAAACAGAGAGCGTATCTTTATAGTTGGTTTTAGAACTGATACAGGAGTTAAGACGTTTGAATACCCTGAACGCATCGGTACTACGCCTAAGTTTGCTGACGTCAAAGAGAGCGATGAAGTTTCGGTGAAGTACTATATGTCCACTCAGTATCTTTCTACACTCAGGGCTCACAAAGAACGACATGCAGCAAAAGGTAATGGTTTCGGCTATGAAATCATTTCAGATAATGGCGTTGCTAATGCAGTTGTTTGCGGAGGAATGGGTAGAGAGAGGAATCTCGTTATCGACCACCGCCTTACAAATTTCACGCCAGTTACTAAAATCAAAGGTGAGGTGAATAGAGAAGGCATCCGTAGGATGACTCCACGCGAGTGGGCGCGTCTTCAGGGGTACCCAGATGAATTCAAGATAGTTGTCGCGGATGCAAGTGCATACAAACAGTTAGGTAATTCGGTGGCTGTGCCTGCTATCAAAGCCACCGCAAAAAACATTGTTGGAAGGGTGTTTTCATGAGGGGCAACAAAGGAGAGTGGTCTGAACCATACGTCTTAATTAAGTTATTGGCTGATGGAAGGTTAGTGCAAGGGGCTCACGATTTGTCTCCTTCTCATGATGAGCCCTATCGGGTGGTAGCTGTCTCACGCGGTGAAAAGGTGGGGGACGTATTATTTGAAAAGTTTTACTCTAGGGAGGGTGGTGTAATAGGTATTCATTCTGATGGTAAACATATTGCGAATAAAGCAATTGATGAATTTTCTACGTGCTCGGCGCTTCTTCTCGAAGAAATCTTGCAACTTAAAGGCAAAGAGACCGTATCAAGTAATCTTTTGGAGAAGTTAAAAGCTCTTTCGATAGATTCTGTTAAGGCGGACTCATCGAAAAAGGCTGATATTGATGTCACGATTCATGATCATCATACTGTTACCGACTTGAAGTTAGGTTTTAGTGTGAAGTCGCAGTTAGGCTCTCCAAGTACGCTAGTGAACGCCTCCAAGGATAACACCAACTTCCGCTACAGATTGAGTGGAGATCTTTCAGAAGAGACTGTGCTGAAGCTTAATGAGATTGATTCACGTTCAAAGGTGAGAGACAGATTACAGGCACTTAAGGAATGTGGAGTGACACTATATTTTGATAGAGTGATTGGAGACCACTATCAAAATAACCTTTTATTGCTGGATCGAGATTTAACCCACATTCTCAGTGAAGCATTGCGCTACTATTATATGGGAGAGGGTACCCAGCTTGGTGAAATTGTTTCCAGGTTAGATGTTGTAAATCCGCTGAATTATCCAGGTGATTGTAGTTCAGTTTCGTTCTATGCCTATAAGCTTAAGCGGTATTTAACCGAATCTGCTCTAGGGATGATGACCGCAAAACAATGGGACGGAATTCACGAGGCCACTGGGGGGTATATTGTAGTAAAAAAAGATGGAGAGTTAGTTTCTTATCACCTACTTCGAAAAAATCTTTTTGAGGATTATTTGCTGCATAATGTGAAGTTTGAGACCCCATCAACGACTAGACACAAATATGGTGAAATTTATGAGCATGGAGGCTCCTTTTACATAAATCTAAATTTGCAATTACGTTTCACTTCGTAGCGTAACTAACGATCACTTATCACCTACTATTGTGCTCACACTTCAAACCTAGGTTTCCCCTAGGATGGGGGATGGTAGATAAAAATGTAGAATGCACCCTAGGTTTGGATGAGTTGGAAATCCTATGTGAGGTTCTAGAGAGTCAGGTTCAGGAATGGGAAGCTTGGGGATGGAGAGCTGAGCATTGCTTCGGCTCAGAGGGCGAGCTGGATGGGTTTTTAAGGTGGTGGTCGGGCTGGGCCCGACAGTTGAAGTTGGGAGTTTTCGCGTATAAGGCCTGTGGCGCACGCGATCACAGTGACTACAGATTTCTGGGTTCGGAGTCCCGATGATTTGTTGGGGCTATTCAGTAATCTCTGTGATTGATCTGTGCCATTGAAGCCATTGCTCGATGTATTCTTCTGCTTTGAAGCTGGAGAGTGCGTTGTCTGAGAATTCTGGGAATTGTGTGGCTGTGGATTCTTGTGCACTCCGAATGACTGAGGATAGGACTAGAGTTTTCGGGGTGTCTACGTGGTGCAGCAAGGACCAGAGATGGCATTGCAGCGCGCCCCAGCTTGTGGAGTTTTTCCATTGAAGGTCTGCGGGGAGGAGTCCGGTCCAGGTGAGGGGATTGATTTGGAAGAGTTTTTTTCGTCCATCGGTGAATGTCTTCATGCCGCCGCCTCGGGTCATTTGAGTGAGGATTTCTTGGATGCCTCGTTGTGAGAACCCTAGGTCTTTGGCGGCTTTGCTGGCGTGCACTTTTCGTCCGTCGGCGTAGTAGTTGAGGACTTCAGCATGAGCATTGATGCCGAAGAGCGATCTTAATTTGAGGACACTGGCGGCTGGTTCATGTGGGGTCCATTCTGCTGCCATCTTGCGATCATGGAATGGTGCTCTGAGTAGCCCTGCGTGTTCAAATTCTGGGTCGATATTTTCTGGGAGTGGGAGTGGCTTGGCGGGAGTGAGGTAGAAGAGTTTCGTGCGAGACGCATGATTAGCTTCTAATCGGGCCCATGCGCTGTGGTGTGGGGATGTCTTCACTGCAATAGCGCTGAGTACTTCTGGATAGGGAAATTTTTTGCTCAATCCCTGTAGTCGTTTGACATTGATGAGGTCTCCATTGAGGGCTAGCCACGACAGCATTTCATCAAAGAGTCGGGCATCCCAGCGGCCAAAGGTGTTGGTGATCAGTATGAGTGCTTCTGGGTCGATGATATGATCCACTGTGCCTTTGGGTGAGCTCGCTGTGTAGCCTGCGACTCCGAGCTTGGCCCAGTCGGTCCAAAGTGTCTGTAGAATGGATTCGAGCCATTGTTGTTTATATGTATTGAACTGCATCATCGTGACCTACCTCCATTAAATATAGTTTGAGCATGCTCAGGAACCCCTCTGAGCTGTCTTGAGTCTTGACCCATGTGATCGCAAATTCGAGTTCAACGAGTGTTGGGTTTAGCTTTGCTAGATCTTGGCCGTGGTAACTGCCCATTTGGTCTACCGCTGCATAAAGTTTGAAGCAGATTTGATCGAGGCGTCCTACGAAGGATACGTGCAGATTAGTTCCGTAGCTCTTCATCGTTAGGCGGTCTTCTAGCGCATCGGGGAGTCCTACCTGAAAGAGTCCGCCGGGCCCGCTACTTGGACCATTGTTTAGCCAGTCATCAGGGAGTCCCAGGTCAATAGCCACTCTATTTGCTGTACTGACTAGAGTTTCTGGCAACGGTGCGGGGTTACTCAATTTGCCATCTCTTATGAGCGCTAAAATATCTATGTCTTTCGTGGTGCGGAGAACTAGTTCACATGCAATGAGAGCCGACCCACCGCAAACGACAATGTGGTACTCATTGACACCTTCTAAATGGAGAAGGTCCGAGAGATGTTGTAGACTTTGATCAAGCTCATGCTGATTCATATTAGTGTTGTAAACACTAGTTGTTAGCATTTCAAGCGCTAATTAAGGGTTGTCGCGTATAGAGCCTTCGGGCCACGCGATTTGAAGGTTTGGTGCCCACATTTGCGCCCTATCATGTTAGCTGTTAATCAAGTGAGGCGGAATTATCGCACGTGATTTCTGTCATGTTTTGATGTGACTTGAGTTCACGTGGCTAGAGGGTGGTATTTATGTCGCCCCTTCAGGGCTCTGTATGGTGGTGGGGAGGAAGCCTAGGGTTGCGGCTGCGCCTGACCCTAGGCTGGTATGGGGCGCCCCGTTGGGGCTGGCTCCGCACCGCGCGCGTTGAACCAAGTACCTCCACGCTGCGTTGTCGAGCCACCGCAGTCCGAGAGTGACTAGCGAAGCACGAGCGCTACGCGCAAAGTGAGAGGTGGCGATAGTTGAAGCCTTGGTAATTTGAGGGAATAGCAATATTGCTGGAACTCAAGATTGACGCAGGTTGATTCAGCAAGTAGCAGTTCTTTAGCAAAATTTCGATTTTCAAGCATTACCATTCAAGAAAATGTCAAAACCAACGACCACACCAGATCGCCCGTATTTTTCATCAGGCCCATGCGCCAAGAGACCAGGCTATAGCTTGGCTAATCTGAAGACTGAGTGTCTCGGTCGTTCGCACCGCTCGGCCATTGGCAAGGCTGTGCTGCAGGAGGCAATCGACAAGACACGCAAGATTCTCAATGTGCCAGATGACTACCTCATCGGTATCGTGCCTGCTTCTGACACTGGTGCGGTGGAAATGATTCTTTGGCACACACTTGGCGGGCGTGCGGTGGACGTCTGCCACTGGGAGTCCTTCGGTAAGGGGTGGCTCACTGACATCACTAAGCAGCTCAAGCTCCCTGAAGTGAATGAAATCACAGCGGACTACGGCGTGCTTCCAGACCTCACTCAGGTGAAGCCTGAGAACGATGTGGTCTTTACCTACAATGGTACGACCTCAGGGGTGCGCGTGGACAATGTCGACTGGATCTCGGACGAGCGTGAGGGCATCACGATCTGTGACGCGACCTCTGCAGCATTTGCGATGGACCTTCCATGGGAGAAGCTCGATGTGACTACGTATTCCTGGCAGAAGGTGCTTGGGGGTGAAGGTGGTCACGGGATGGTGATCCTCAGCCCGAAGGCAGTAGCGCGTATCGAGTCCTACAAGCCGGATCGTCCGCTTCCTAAAATTTTCCGTCTCCTCAAAGGCGACTCTATCAATGCGGGTATCTTCCGCGGTGAAACCATCAACACACCATCGATGCTCGCTGTGGTGGATTACATCGATGCGCTCGACTGGGCGGATTCCATCGGTGGTCTCACTGGCATGATTGGCCGTGCGGATGCCAACAAGGCGGTGATCGACAAGTTCGTGGCTGAGCGCGACTGGGTCAGCAACCTTGCGGTGGATCCAGCCACTGCGTCCTCCACTTCTGTCTGTCTCAGCCTCGATCTCGATGCCGATAAGGTGAAGGCGATGGTCAAGCTACTCGCTGCTGAGGATGCTGCCTATGACATCGGTGCCTACCGTGATGCGCCTGCAGGGCTTCGTATCTGGTGTGGTGCTACCGTGAATAGCGAGGACCTCGAGGCGCTTATCCCATGGCTCGACTGGGCCTACGCGGAAGTTCAGAAGTAGATTGATTCACGCTTCTCTAGATTTTGATGCAAAAGCTTCGTCGGTTTCGGCGGAGCTTTTTTGTTGGTGCAAGGGCAGGCAGAGCGAAGGGTGTCTCTGCGATGGAATAAAAAAGGGCACCGCATTGCTGCGATGCCCTTTGGTAGAGAATGATGGGAAGGTCGATTAAACGATCTTCTTCATGTTGGCCATGCCTTCGCGGAGGAATTCGCCAGTCTCTTCCACTTCGTGGGTGCGGATGAGAGCGTTCACCTGAACGAGGAGGCTGTTGTCGACAGAGTTGTCTGAGGACTCGAGGCCTTTGCCGATCACGTCGAGGCTGAGGTCTTCAACGAAGTCAGTGAGGAGTGGCACTGCAGCGTGTGAGAAGAGGTAGCAACCGTACTCAGCTGTGTCGGAAATGATGCGGTTCATTTCGAAGAGCTTCTTACGTGCGATGGTGTTGGCGATGAGTGGAGTTTCGTGGAGTGACTCGTAGTATGCAGACTCAGGCTGGATGCCAGAATCAACCATGGCTTCGAAAGCGAGCTCAACACCAGCCTTGACCATAGCCACCATGACGATGCCTTTGTCGAAGTAGTCTTGCTCAGAGATGTCGCCGGATGCAGTGGACTTCTCGAATGCAGTTTCACCAGTCTCCTTACGCCATGTGAGGAGGTTGATGTCGTCGTTTGCCCAGTCAGCCATCATGGTGGAGGAGAACTCGCCGGAGATGATGTCGTCCATGTGCTTGTAGAAGAGTGGGCGCATGAGGCCTTTGAGCTCTTCAGAAAGTTGGAAAGCAACGATCTTTGCAGGGTTGGAGAGGCGGTCCATCATGTTGGTGATGCCACCGTGCTTGAGTGCTTCGGTGATGGTTTCCCAGCCGTACTGGATGAGCTTGGATGCGTAGCCTTCTTCGATGCCTTCTTTTACCATCTTGTCGAAGCAGAGGATGGAGCCAGCCTGGAGGAGACCACAGAGGATGGTCTGCTCGCCCATGAGGTCGGACTTCACTTCAGCAACGAAGGATGAGTTGAGTACACCTGCGTGGTGACCACCTTGTGCTACACAGAGAGCCTTAGCGATCTCGATGCCTTCGCCACTTGGGTCGTTTTCAACGTGGCAGGAGATGAGTGTTGGAACACCAAAGCCGCGCTTGTATTCTTCGCGTACTTCAGAACCAGGTGACTTAGGTGCCACCATGATCACGGTGAGGTCCTTACGGATCTGTGTGCCTTCTTCAACGATGTTGAAACCGTGAGCGTAGGAGAAAGTAGCGCCTTCCTTCATGTGTGGGACTACTGTCTCGACTACGGATGTGTGTTGCTTGTCTGGAGCAAGGTTCATCACGATGTCAGCAGTCGGAAGCATTTCTTCGTAAGTGCCAACGGCGAAACCGTTTTCAGAGGCATTGAGGAAAGACTGGCGCTTTTCAGCGATTGCTGCGTCGCGGAGTGCGTAGGACACGTCGAGACCGGAGTCGCGCATGTTGAGGCCTTGGTTGAGACCCTGAGCACCGCAACCAACGATTACGATTTTCTTGCCTTCAGCGGCTTTGGTGCCGTTAGCAAACTCAGATGCGTCCATGAAGTGACAGTCGCCAAGCTCAGAGAGCTTGCGGCGAAGCGGAAGTGTGTTGAAGTAATTTTCAGCCATAATGTTGTTCAGTTGTTGGGGGGAGTTAGAATTGACCTGCGCATCTAAGACTAAAACCTTGGTTGCGTAAATTGAATTAATCGCGGAGTTTTATTGCGATGCGCGCAATGGTTGAGATGCTGTGTGCGAGCGGGTATTAACCACGGGTGACTTTGGTGACTTTTCCATCTTTGACGTGGAAGTTGAGTCGATCTGGTCGGAGGTCGAGTGTCATGGGGCGTGGTTTGCCATCGACTTCGATGACTCGGCAACGAAGCTCATGTTTCTTGCTGAGTGCTTGAGCATCTTCGATGCTGAGTCCGATGAAGTCAGTGTCGTTTGGTTTTGCTTTGGATTGATGCACGAGGGTGGCGCCTTTGATGATCTCTGGAATTTGGGATTCGGTGATGACGGTGTAGCCTTCGCTGTCCTCCCAAGTTTGGCCGTAGACGTAGAGTTTGCGTGGGAGTTTGAGCAATTCCTGGGGAAGCTCGATTTGGTCAATGGCTTTGCCGACGATGCCAGCAGAGTTGCTGGTGTCGTTTGGTTGGGAGGTTTTGGCAATGAGGATGAGGGCATTTGCGGACTGGTACACTTCGATGATTTCTAGCTGCCAAATTGGGGCGGGTGTGGCGATTTCAATACTCAATGGTTTGAGTGTTGGGTTTTCATTGGCAAGTAATGGAGTACTTAAGCAAGTGAGGCCGAGAAGTGGTAGTAGGAGTTTCATAATCAAAGAGCGCTACGCTGCGCATTTTTTGTTTACGAGAAGACTAATCCAAGGGGGCTATAGTCGAGGGAAGAAAGGTAGGGGAGGAAAGGTAGGGGAGGAAATGGTGCGCACGAGAGGAGTCGAACCTCCACGCCCTAGGGCACTGCCGCCTGAAGACAGCGCGTCTACCAATTCCGCCACGTGCGCACTTAGAAGTGGTGGGCGCAGCTTAGGTAAGGAGAGGATGGATGATCAAGAGTAAAAAATGCGAGACCATTTGAGAGGTCTCGCAAGTCTTTGTTGGCGAATGGATGAGCTCAGGTGCTGAATCCTTAGCGGTGGGTCAGGTGTACCTGCTGTGGGTGCAATTCGCTTTGGCCGTCCGGTGAGTTGATGACGACTTGGAGTATGTTGCGCCCTTTGATGAGGGGGATGCCGGTGAAGTGGACGTGGTCAGTGGAGGTGTCGATGACTTGGGTGTAGCTGGCATCGCGCAGGCTGAGAGTGGCTACCCATGACTTGAGGTCTGTGCCTTCGTGAGGCGGCAGGTCGAAGCTGATATCGACTCTGCTGGGGTGCTCGGCCTGGAGTTTCCAAAATCCGTCGGATGAGCTGGTGTTGCTAATGCGGGTGTCTGCCATCAGGATGAGCGGGTTTTCCTGAGGGCGGCTCACGAGGATAGGGGAAATGCCGCGATCGCGGATGCGGGTGTCGGCGACGTCGAGGAACCAAGCGTCGTAGAGGTCGAGGAGTTGTTTGACCTGGTCTTTATTCTCGCTTGCTAGGTTTTTGGATTCGGATGGATCGGTGCTGAGATTATAGAGTTCGTAGTTGCTGCTATTGCGTCGTGATTGTGATGGGTCACTTGGGTTGAGCAGCTTCCATGGACCTTTGCGCAGCATGAAGTGATGGCGGCTGGCTACGGTGGCACCGAGGTGGTGTTGCTGAACGATGATTCGATCTAGTTCAATGGGGACGGCGGAGTTGATGGCGCCGATCAAGGATTGACCATCAAGTGCGAAGGCATCGAGGCTGCCGAACTGGCAGAATTCGAGGATCGTGGGTAGGATGTCGATCTGGGCACTGACGGTCTCGATTTGCTTGGGGCTGCGGCTCGATTGAGGTGGCTGGGGCAGCATGATCCAGAGTGGTGCGCGAACGCCGGCTTCGTATACGGAACCCTGGGTGCCGCGAAGCTCTGACTGACTGTCGGCATTGCTCAGACTGCGGGTCGTGGTGAAGACGATGACGGTGTTGGAGGTCATCTTGAGCTCGTCGAGCTTTGCAAAGATGACTGAAAGGCTGCGGTCGAGCCCGCTGAGAAGCTGCTGCCTTGCTGGTGCTTGAGCTTCAGGGTCCACTGGGGTGTGGATGTTGAGGCTGAGGAAAAATGGGTAGTCGAGCTGATGGGTGCTCTCGATGAAGGACGCTGCCTGGGTCGTTAGGTGGTGTGGGGCATCGTCTCCAAGGGTGGCTTCAGCATTGTTGCGGAAGCCAAAGCTGAGATTCTCCGAGCCAGGAGCTTGAGAGTGCGGTGGGATGAAGTCGTTATATTGCACCAAGCTCTCGGTGTAGCCTTGATCTTTTGGTCGCATCGGGAAGTTGTTGCCGAGCCACCAGGTGCCAAAAAATCCAGACTTGTAGTCGGTGCCGGTAAAGATCTCTGCGATGGTGACTTCGTCACCGGCCATCATCGCACGGCCGTAGCCGTAGTCTACGGTCTTGGTGCGGATGTTGTAGCGGCCGGTGTGGATGGAGGCTTGGTTGAGTGGGACTGCTGGAGCGATGTAGTGGTTGAGGAATTGGTGGCTTTGTGAATGCAGCCGTGAGAGGTGTTGGAATGGCGAGAGAGTCTCTGCCGCAAAGGCGTCATGCCCCAATTGGTCACTGGTGATAAGAATCACATTGGGTGGTGTGGGTTCCTCGATGAGGACAGCATCCTCGGCGCTGGCTGGTGTGATCCAAGCGATGCTGATGCTGAGGACTGCGGCGATGTGGTTTCTACGGAGCATTGGTGCGACTCTATCGGATTGATTGGTGGATTGCCAGTGAGAAGTTGGGCTGGATGATGGCATAAAAAAACGCTGCATGTGCGTGTAGTTCATGCAGCGTTTTTGAATAAAGTAGCTTTAAAATCTCTTTATGCAACTGTGTCTTTGGCGGTGGCCAAGAAGTAGTCACGATTGAGCTTCGCAATGTTGTCGACGCTGATTTCTTTCGGGCATACTGCTTCACACTCGTATTGGTTGGTGCAGTTGCCGAATCCTTCGTCGTCCATTTGCTTGACCATGGCGAGGGTGCGCTTGGTCTTCTCTGCTTGGCCTTGAGGAAGCTTGTTGAGGTGTGCGGCTTTGGCAGAAACGAACAGCATGGCTGATGCGTTCTTACAAGCTGCGACGCAAGCGCCACAACCGATACATGCTGCAGCGTCGAATGCTTCATCAGCAAGCTTCTTCTCAATTGGCATGGAGTTTGCGTCCGGTGCCGCGCCTGTGCGCACATCGATGTAACCACCAGCGGCCATGATGCGGTCGAAGGCTGAGCGGTCGGTGATGAGGTCTTTCACCACAGGGAAGGCCTTGGCACGGAATGGCTCAATCCAGATGGTCTCGCCGTCCTTGAACTTGCGCATGTGAAGCTGGCAAGTGGTGATGCCCTGCTCCTTGGAGTGGGGGATACCATTGATGGTGAGTGAGCACATACCACAGATGCCTTCACGACAGTCGTGGTCGAAGTTGATTGGGTTGCCGCCATCGTTGATGATTCGCTCATTGACGATGTCGAGCATCTCAAGGAAAGAAGCCTCTAGCGGGATGTCTTTGGCGTCGTAGGTGTCTACGTGGCCGCGGTCATTTGCGTTCTTTTGGCGCCAGACTTTGAGTGTGAGATTAAGCTTGGACATGGTGTTTGTTTGGTAAACTGAAATAATTAGATTGAAAAGGACGAATCGGAATTAATCTATGAGTAATGCGATGTTTTAGCATTAGCAGATTAAATGCTGAGTCGAGTTTAAGCTTTGCTTTGCTTCTTAGGAAGTTTTTTTAGTTCGATGGGCTTGCGTTTTGGCAGCTCGACTTTGACTGGCTTTTTGTTTTTGAGTGGTGCGCCAGCGAGTTGCTGGGACGTGAGTGCTTGGCCGATGGCTGGCTGTTGCGCTGGGGGGGCGTCATCGTGGTTAAAGTCTTGCGGCAGGCTCTGCAGGAGTTGCTCAAATTGATCGAGGCTCGCGGTGGAGCGGAAGAGGTTGGTGAGCGCATCGGCTTTGATCGATCCCATGAGGGTCTCGAAGAGCGAGTATGCTTCGTTTTTATATTCTACAAGTGGGTCCTTCTGGCCTTGGGCACGAAGCTGGATGCCTTCACGGAGGGCATCCATGTTGTAGAGGTGTTCTTGCCAGAGGCGGTCGATCGCGGTGAGGATGATTTGGCGCTCGAGGTGGTCGAGGTATTCGGCTGGTTGGCCAGCGACTTTGTCTTTGTAGGCTGCCTTGACTTGCTCGATGAGCCATTCGCAGTTGGCTTCGGTGTCACGTGTCTGGAGGCCGCTTTCTTCCATGCTCAGTGCGAGTGGGAATGTGGTGTTGATCCAGCCGAGTAGCTCGTTGTAATCCGGCGAGCCTTCATCACGGTTTTCGAGGAAGTTGTAGACCTGGTCAGGCACCATTTCTTCGATCACTTCGTTGAGTAGCTCGCTTGGGTCTTCGGAGGTGAGTACTTCGTTGCGGTAGCCATAGACGACTTCACGCTGCATGTTCATGACATCATCGAAGTCAAGAACGCGCTTACGCCACTGGTAGTCACGTTGTTCGACGCGTTTTTGAGCGGTCTCGATGGAGCGGTTGAGCCATTTGTGTTCGAGGGCTTCACCTTCTTCCATTCCGAAGCGTTCCATCATGGTGGTCATGCGGTCTGCCGCGGCAAAGTTGCGCATGAGGTCGTCTTCAAAAGAAATAAAGAACTGCGAGAGACCAGGGTCGCCCTGACGTGCACAACGACCGCGGAGCTGGCGGTCGACGCGGCGTGATGGGTAGCGTTCGCAGCCGATCACGTAGAGTCCACCGAGTGCTTCGACTCCTTCACCTAGTTTGATGTCGGTGCCTCGGCCGGCCATGTTGGTGGAGACTGTGACGGCTCCTTGTTGGCCGGCTGCTGCGATGATTTCAGCCTCTTGTTCGTGGAACTTTGCGTTGAGGACTTTGTGTTTGATTTTGGCGCCTTTGAGGATGCGTGAGAGTGTCTCGGAGGCATCGACGGAAGCGGTGCCGACTAGGACGGGCTGGCCGCGCTCTTGGGCTTCAGCAATCTTCTTCACCACGGCGTTGTATTTCTCGCGGCGTGTTTTGAAGACTTGATCGTTGTCGTCTACTCGAGTGTTCGGGCGATTGGTCGGAATTGGCAGCACGTCGAGACGATAGATGTCGTGGAATTCTGCGGCATCGGTTTCCGCGGTGCCAGTCATGCCGGCAAGTTTCTCGTAGAGGCGGAAGTAGTTTTGGATGGTGATGGTGGCGTAGGTTTGAGTCTCACGCTCGACGGTCACACCTTCTTTCGCTTCAATCGCTTGGTGGAGGCCATCAGACCAACGACGGCCAGCCATCTTGCGGCCAGTTTGTTCGTCGACGATGACCACTTTGTTTTCTTCCACGACGTACTCTACGTCTTTTTCGTAGATGCAGTAGGCTTTGAGAAGCTGGGAGATGGAGTGCATTTTCTCGCCTTGTTGGTCAAGTCGGGATTGGATCGCGTCCTTGGCCACGGCTTTGGCTTCATCGTTGAGCGAGCTATCGGCATCGATGTTGGCGTATTCTTCGCCGATGTCTGGGAGGACGAAGGCGTGCTCGTCGCTTGGGTCGAGGTAGCTGCGGCCGAGTTCCATGAGGTCGGCGTCGTGGCCTTTCTCATCGATGGTGTAGTAAAGTTCTTCCTTGATGGCGTAGAGGTCTTTTTTCTGCGCATCCTGGTACATCTCGAGCTCTGTCTTTTCAATCAGGCGGCGAGAGTCTGGCTCTTGCATGTAGCGTGCGAGTTGCTTGGAGCGTGGCTGCCCTAGCTTGATCTTGAAGAGGGCACGGCCCGCAGTGACTTCGTCGCCTTCAGCGAGTGCTTTTTTTGCTTCTTCTGCAAGCTCGTTACAAAGCACATTTTGCTTTTTCACCAAGTTCTCGATGTTGCCTTTGTAGGCATTGTATTGCTCGGTGTTGGAGATGGTGGATGGGCCAGAAATGATGAGCGGGGTGCGTGCTTCGTCGATAAGGATGGAGTCAACCTCATCGATGATGGCGAAGTAGTGGTTGCGCTGCACTTGTTCCTCACGTGAGGATGACATGCCGTTGTCGCGGAGGTAGTCGAAGCCGAACTCAGCATTGGTGCCGTAGGTGATGTCGCACTGGTACTGGGCGCCACGGACATGTGGGGCTTGTTGGTTCTGGATGCATCCAATGGTGAGGCCCAGGTAAGAATAAAGCGCGCCCATCCATTCGGAGTCACGTTGGGCGAGGTAGTCATTCACGGTCACGACGTGCACGCCTAGGCCGGTGAGTGCGTTGAGGAACACGGGGAGTGTGCCCACGAGTGTCTTACCTTCACCTGTTTGCATTTCGGCAATCATGCCATTGTGAAGAGCGATGCCGCCGACTAGCTGGACGTCAAAGTGCACCATGTTCCAGGCGACTTCATTGCCGCTGATGGTGATGTTGCGGCCACACATGCGACGCGCCCCGTTTTTGACGACGGCGTAGGCTTCTGGAAGAATCTGTTTGAGGTATTTGGCGCGTTTTTCAGTGAATGAATCTTCGATGTCGCTGAAGGCTGCTTTTGCAGCTTCTATGGAATCGGTGGTTGATTCTACCGTTGGCAGGCTAGGGTACTCCTCGCGAAGTGCTGCGAATCGGGATTCAAGCTGAGTTGCAAGTTCTGCTAGTGCTTCAGGCTCAAGGGATTCGATAGTGCGCTTGGTGGGGGCGTTGAGCGGGAGGTAGCGGTGCAGGTGGTTCTGCCACGCGGTGACCTTGGCTAAGACATTGGCTTCGGGTTCGTTCTGTAGCGCTTCCTCGATCTCGTTGATCTTAGCAACGAGTGGGTTCATGCGCTTGATCTCGCGTTGGTTTTTATTACCGACAATTTTCTGAAGAATCCACTTTAGCATAGTAATGCGCCCGCTTTATTCGAATGGGCAGGACGTGCTTACACCTGATCCCCTTAATAGGCAAGGGAGATAGTGAGCATGTCACAAATCTTTTTCACGTGAGCTGTCGAGCTGGATGGCGGCTGAAACGCACGTGGAGAAACGGCTAGATTTGGCACCTAAATCGGGGGCTGAATGTGCGTGCAATGAGAGGGTGATTGTTTGTTGGTAGATGGGTTTTTGCCGTTCCCCTTGACAGAATCTGCGTCATTTTACGTAGTGTGATGCATGGTGTTTGATCGTTCTCAATGGTGCTGCAGCATGCGGGTGCTGACCCTGTCAATCTGTGTGGTGTTGTTTGGTGCTCAGGGGCTTCTGGCACAGCACCGCTGGCAGCAACCAAAGAAGCCAATCCCTCTGGCTCAGGTGCAAGATATGATTGGTCCGGTGGAGGTAGTTGAGCCTAGCTGTGATCTCAATATCTTATGGGTCTGGGGTTATGACCGGCCGCATGCGCCAGGAAATCACGATTACACACGCGTGCGGGATCTCATGAGTGGCTTGCTCGCTAGCGTTCCTCGTTGTTCAGTTGAAACGGTCTATGAGTTTCCTAGTGCGGAGCAATTTGAGGCTGCAGATGCCATTTGCTTTTACCTGCACCTGCCACCTTTGAGTGATGCGCAGTATCAACAGCTGCGTCAATTTATCAAAGATGGGGGGGCTGTGATGGCGATTCACGAATCGATGATCATGCGCCCGACCAATGATGGGAAGCGTCTGTGTGAGTGTTTTGGGGCTGCATGGGATGAAGGGCGTTCGAAGTGGGGTGCCTTGTTCGCAGATGTGGAGGTGAAGAAGGAGCACCCCATTTTTCGAGGGTTTCCGGATACGATTCGCTTGGTGGATGAGTTTTACTGGGATCTGCATCAACAAAGCGAAGGCGTGGATGTGATAGGCGAGGTGCGGGCTGGGCCGACTGGGCACAGTCGCAAGCAGGTGGAGGCCTCGAAATTATCGGTGGATCGGCATCCTGTGTTTTGGACCTATTCTCTCGGTGAGGGAAGGGTGTTTGCTACCAGTGCGGGACACAACACGTTTTCTTATTACGATCCTGAGTTTCGATTGATTCTCTTTCGAGGCCTGGCGTGGGCGCTGCGGCAAAAGGCTGACCCATGGATGCCATTGGTGACTGAGGGGATTACCAAGGATGGGATGGTGGGCACAACGGACGACATGCGCGATTGGGGCCAAAAACCCCGAGGACCTAAAAAATAATTTGAGGGGCTGAGGGCTGTGGTATCGTTATCGCAAGTGGGCGCTTGTGGAACGGGGGGGGCTACGGGCAGTCCGACCAGATGTTCTAGCATCTGATAGATGACCCTGGATCTAACTGAAAATCGTGCTCGTCTGGATATCGTATTGTGCTATGCATGGTGGTGATGAGATCGTTTCCTGAGTACCGACGCGTTGCGTCATTTGCCGACACGGACATGGCCGGTGTGGTGCACTTTACCAACATTCTAAAGTATGTGGAGGAGGCTGAGCATGCGGGCTTTCGCATTCTAGGTTTTGAGGTGCTATCGTCTGAGTTCGGTTTTCCGCGGGTGAAGGTAGGATGTGATTACCTCAAGCCGGTGAGGTTTGGTGATGATTTGGTGGTGCAACTCAGTGTGGTGGAGGTTGGAGAGCGCAAGGTTAGCTGGGAGTTTGAGGTGCTGGCAGGCGAGCATTTGGCTGCCAAAGGACAGATGGTTACCGTCTGCGTTTCCCGCGCAGGCAAGGCACAAAAAATGCCCGCAGAGTATATGCGGGCATTGGCGGCGATGATTTGATCGCTCAGGTAGCAGCGTGGGTGGCTGCTGGCATAGGGAGACGATTCTTAAGCTTGTGGGGCTATGCTCACTTCGATGGCTTTCGATGTCGGTGTGTTTGAGATGTCTGCGGTGCTGCCAATCGGGATGAGTGGGTTGGCTTCTGGGAAATAGGCAGCAGCGGCGCCACGTGGCATGTCGTATGGGATGGCCTTGAATCCGCTAAGTGAGCGGTCGCCGTCATCCCAGTGGCTAGTGATTTGCACCAACTGCACTGGTTTGATTCCGCGCTCTTTCATATCTTCAGGGTTGAGGAAGACGATCATGCGTTCATTGCCGATACCACGGTAGCGGTCGTCGAGACCATAGACGGTGGTGTTGTACTGGTCGTGTGAACGCAGTGTCTGAAGTACGAGAGTGTCGGACTTGCTTTGTTGGAAGATGCTAAGCTCGGACTTATGGAAGTTGGCCTTCTTGGTTGCCGTGTTCCAGACGCGATCTTTCACATCATTCTGAAGGTAGAATCCGCCCGGTGTGCGCACGCGCTCGTTGAAGTTCTCAAAGCCAGGAATGCTGGCTTCGATGGCATCGCGAATGAGGTCGTAGTTAGCGCCTAGTTCCAGCCAGTTGACGTGTTCTGTATTCCCAACTGCTTTGTCTGCGAGGTGCGCTACGATGTTTGGCTCTGACATGAGTGTGTCGGAGATTGGCTTTAAGCGGCCCGTGGACATGTGCACGATTCCCATGGAATTTTCACAAGTGATGAACTGTGGGGCAGTCGCATTCCCAGTGAAGTCAAGCTCTGTGCGGCCGATGCATGGTAGGATGAGGCCGGTCTTGCCTGTCACGAGGAGTGAACGGTTGAGCTTGGTGACCACGTGTGCAGTTAGGTCACAATTTTGCAGCGCCTCGGCGGTGAAATCTGTGTCAGGGGCTGCTTGCAGGAAGTTTCCACCCATGGCGAAGAAGAATTTCGCTTCCTTCTTGTGCATGGCTTCGATGGCTTCGACCACATCGTAGCCATGTTTGCGTGGGGACTCAAAGTGGAAGGCTTTCTCAAGAAGCAGGTGTTGCTCTTCTGGTAGCTTTTCGTAGATGCCCATGGTGCGGTCGCCCTGGACATTGGAGTGGCCACGTACTGGACAGAGGCCCGCTCCATGGCGGCCGATGGCTCCGAGAAGAAGGTGGACGTTGACGATCTCACGTATGGTGTCGACCGCATTTTTCTGCTGTGTGACGCCCATGGCCCAGCAGGTGATGAGTTTCTTGTCCTTGGCGATGATTTTGCTAGCGAGGCGCTCGAGTTCGCTTTTCTCAATACCGGAATCTTCGAGAATTTGTTCCCAACTTGTGGCTTCAACGGCACCGAGGTAGGACTCGAAGCCTGTAGTGTGCTCAGCGATGAATTGGTGGTCGATGACCTGACCTTCCGTTTTCTTATCTTCGGCGACGATACACTTTGCGAGGGCGCGAAAGATTGCCATGTCACCATTCATTTTCACTTGCAGGTATTGATCGGCAAGTGGGGTCGCGCGGTTCATCATGCCTTTTGGACGCTGTGGGTGCGCAAAGCCTAAAAGGCCAGCTTCTTTGAGTGGGTTGATCGCCACTACTTCACCACCGTTTTCGATGCACTCTTCGAGTGAGCCTAGCATGCGTGGGTGGTTGGTGCCCGGGTTTTGGCCTACACTAATAATGACGTCGGCATGATGCATGTCATCCAGGGTGACGGTGCCTTTGCCGATGCCTACGGATGGCACGAGGGCTGAGCCACTGGATTCGTGGCACATGTTGGAGCAATCAGGTAGATTGTTGGTGCCGAAGTGGCGCACAAAGAGTTGGTAAATGAAGGCGGCTTCGTTGCTGGTGCGGCCAGATGTGTAGAAGATCGCCTCGTCTGGATGATTGAGTGACTTGAGTTCTTTTGCCATCAGGGAGAATGCATCATCCCATGAGATCGGCTTGTAGTGAGTTGCGCCTTCTTCCAGTACCATCGGGTGCGTGAGGCGGCCTTGTTGGTCGTGCCAGTAGTCGCTCTTCTCCATGAGTTCAGCAACAGAGTATTTCTCAAAAAATGCAGGATCCACGGTGAACGAGGTGGCTTCTGACGCAATCGATTTTGCTCCATTTTCGCAGAACTCGGTCATGGCGCGGTGGTCATCTGGGTCAGGCCAAGCGCAAGATGGGCAATCAAAACCAGCAGTCTGGTTGAGGTCGAGTAGAGCTTTGGTGCCGCGCACTGGACCAGCGGTGCTCATCACGTGCTTGAGGGATGAAATGACGGCTGGGCTTCCTGCCGCCCACGTTTTAGCCTTCTTGAGTTTCAAATTGGCGTCTTCGGATTGCATGTTTGCTTGGTTGTTTGGAAAAGGATTGAGGCAGTGAAATTCAATGACTTCTAGAGACTTTGGTCAGTGAAATTCATGGTATGTATGAGATGGTTTAGCCTTGGCTGGCGGCAGTGTGCGACGACTCTGGCTCCGGATGAAGCACAAATTTATCTTTTTTTTTCACGAGAAGGTGCATTTTTCATTATGAATCTTGATTGTGAATCAACGGATACAATCAGGCAGTCCAAAGAATTGTGGGATCTGAGGATGTTATGAGGTGCTAGGCTTCGGTCGTGTTGTCCTCTCATTCTCGTCGCCTGTGTTTGGGTGTGTTAGTGTTGATTTTTGGTGAGTGCTTGAGTGTCAGTGATTTGTTGTAGTAGTTTTTCCAGTATGAGGATGGTTCGATTTGGTGAGTTGGGAGATGAGCGACCAGGGGTGTTATTGGCAAGTGGGGAGTTGATTGACGCAGGTGCGAGGTTTGAAGATTTTGATCCAGAATTCTTTGCTGATGGGGGAGTGAGTCAATTGCGAGAGTGGGTGCGTAATGGATGCCGTGGTGGCGTGGAGGTTTGCGATCAGGTGCGTATGGCGCCTCCGCTGCAAATGTCGTCTTCACGCGTGCATGTGGTTAACCATTGTAGCGTGGATGATGCTGGGGCGCAAATGGAGATCAATTCTGAGGAGGTCACTGTTTACGGTGCACGAGACCCCATGTTGGTAGACTCCGCCTCAGCGGTCATCTTGGATTCAGTTTCCGTCGCTTGTGTGTTGGGGAATCCACGCCCAGCATCTCATTTGACACAAATGATGCGATTTGTGGGATGTTTGGCGATGGGGTGTTTTCATGTACAATACCATGGTGAGGAGCAGGTCTGTTGTGGCATGGGGAGTCAGATGCTAACTACTGATGAGCTTGGTCAGCACCCGCTGGATGATCAAATTGCGAGATACTGGAGTAAATTGAATAATCATGTGCAGACTCTAGGGTGGTACAATGAAATGAGCCTTTGCATGAATACCCTGTTAGAAGAAGTGATTGCTAGGATTGATTGTCGTCCGGGAGATGTCGTCGCGCTGACGAATTTACTCTGCACGGAGGAGGCCTGTGAAGCTGGGGGGAATGCCGTCAGAGGTGACTTGATAGAATGTGGCGTTGAGGGTCTCGGGGTGGTAAAGCACCGAGTGGTGGCGGCTTAAAAAAAGCACATTAAGCACTAGGAGTTAGAAGGGAATATTAAGTAGCAGCTTTTACTTGCGCGAACAACAATTTGGGGTATATGTTTGCGTTCCACCGCTATATAGGATCGGCGTACAATCGTGCTCGCAAAACCCAGGATCCTAATAAAAATAGGCAGTGAATGATTCTAACTAAATCACAAATGAATCCGGATAGAGCAACATTAAATTTCCTAAATAGCTTCCCTGAAGAGGCAAGAAAGCGCGGCGATACCATCCAACAAGATGGAGCAGTCACACAAATATTTGGTAACCACTTATTCATTCAAGGAAGAGTTGAAGACAAAACTGGCACATTTCGTACCAGTTTGCGCCTTCAAGGAAACCGCTGGTTCGGAAGCTGTACCGCTGAGGATGAAGTCGTAGCAGGCGCTTGTTTGTACGCTACCATGATGGAGCGTATGTATCGTGGGGAAGATCTACCAGAGAGTCCTAACGAGTTTGATGACACTCCTGTAATCGACCTAATCGAAGAAAAGCTGGATCGTGAGCTTGATGACAAAGAGGCTGATTTCGTCAGCAAGGTTGAGAAGCGTTACCGTCGTTACGTGATCGAAGGAGAAATCCACGATCACGATATGGTGCGTTTGAACCCACGCTGGGAGATTGTTACTTATGATCCACTTGAACTATGGCCTATTCCTCCGGGGGATATTCTCGAATTTTGGAATTACCTAGCATACGCCTTCTACAAGAAGAAGCTTCCATACCCTGACTTCATGAATGCTGTGACTGACCTAGAGGCAGTGCAGAAAAAGATGAAGGACTGGGAGAAAGAACGTGAGATTTCTGAGTGGTACGATCGCATCGAAGATGTGAACGAACGCCCACCTCAGGAAGCGCCGATCAAGTGTGAATTTCGTATCGTATCAACGATGAACGAAGCGCGTGTGGAGATTCGTGAGAACGAGGCTGAGTGGGTGGTTCTTCGTGAGAAGAATGACATCGACCGCATTGCTTCACTCTTCGCATCGGCCGCTCTCAGGATGGGGCCAGAGAGTCAGGTGATTTGGGAACATTATTACGCGTTCTTCCAGAAAGAAGAAGCGACGAGTATGGATCTCGACACCGAAGCGGCATGTCGCTTCATGAACCGCCTCTTCCGTCAGTCAGCCCTGAAAGGCTTCATAGTGAACTTGGATGAGAAGTACTACAAGGTAGTAGAAGATCGTCTCAGTTGGGTATGTGAAGACGATCCGTATTACCCAGAGAATTTCGCGCTTCAATTGGTGACTAAAGCCGGCCAGAATGTGTCTCACTCAGTGCGTCTCCTTCCTGGTCGTGAAGAACTCTATCAATCAGATGAGACAGTGTTCCCTGGGCCACCACGTTGGCTCGACGACACCGAGGTGATGCCGCGATACATGATTCCAAAGCAGGTGATCGACTCCCTCGAAGGTGTTGAATTCTTGCGCAAGGTAGGAGCACGCCTTCCTGAGTCGCTCAAGAAGCGCGTGATTGATCTGGATCTCTACCCGCGTTTTGAGATGCGAATCGAGCAGGGACTCACTGCTGCTGAAACGGAACATTTGGTGATCAATGTGCTGGCTCACGAGAAGAAAGAGCAACGCACCGAGAAGTTGGTCAAAGAGGGTTGGGAGCTCATCGAGCAAAAGCCAGTGAAGGGGAAACAATTGCTCCGTTTCGCTCGCGAAGACCTCTATCCAGTGCCTGGGCTACTCCAGGAAATGGGGCTGACTTATGATGATAAGTTAGAAGAATTTAAGACTCGAGTCACTAAGCTCTTCCCAGAGAAGTTTGCTGAGTGGGCTAAGAATATGCCAGAAGCGGTGGATGTGGAGATGGACTTCAAGCTCAAGACCCTTCTTGCAGACCCTGTGACTGCCGCGATTCGCTTCGAGGTGGTCAATCAAGATATTGATTGGTTCGACCTCAAGATCGTCATCGACGTCGAAGGAGTGGACCTTAGCAAGGATCAGATTCGTCAGCTGGTTGCAGCCAGAGGTGGTTATGTCCGTATGGAAAATGGTGGTTGGATGCGTCTTGAGATCAAGCTAGACGACGACCAGCGTGAAGCTGTGACTCGCTTGGGTCTCGATCCATTCGACCTCTCCGGCGAGACCCACCGCATGCACGCCCTTCAGCTTGCCGATCCAAAAGCAGCAGAAGTCTTCGACCCGAAAGCGTGGAAACGCATCAAAGATTCAGCCCAAGAAATTCAAGTCAACCTCCAAACCGAGGTGCCAGATGGCCTTCAGGCGACATTGCGCCCATATCAGGTCGATGGATTCCGTTTCTTAACCTACCTGGCTACCAACCGATTTGGAGGTATTCTTGCCGATGACATGGGTCTAGGTAAGACGATTCAGTCGATCACATACATCCTTTGGTTGCGCGAGCAAGCGAAGGACGAAGCGCAGCATCGTCCGGCACTTGTTGTCTGTCCGAAGTCTGTTCTTGATGTCTGGTCTACAGAAGCTGAAAAATTTGCACCTGATTTGCGCGTGAAAGTGCTACGCACCCGCGATGATCTGGTTGTGGATGAAGCACAAAACCATCTCGACCTTGTGGTGTTAAACTACGCACAGCTTCGCGTCTGTGGCGAAGAGCTCAACACCATGAAATGGCTCACCGTGATTCTGGATGAAGGTCAGCAGATCAAAAACCCAGATTCTAAGGCTGCGAAGTCCGCCCGTGAATTGAATGCGGCTAACCGCCTCGTTCTTACTGGTACGCCAATTGAGAACCGTTTGATGGACATGTGGTCACTTATGGCCTTTGCAATGCCTGGTGTGCTTGGTTCAAGAGCATACTTCAAGAAGCGCTTCGACAAGCGTAAGGATCCGTCCTCACAGGTGCGCCTTGCGGCGCGTTTGAGACCATTCTTGTTACGCCGTACTAAGCTTCAGGTGGCGAAAGATCTTCCGCCTCGTACAGAGGAAGAAGTCTTTGCTGTCATGGAAGGTGTGCAGGCTGACATGTACAAGGCTGAGCTCAAGCGCATTCAGAAAGCACTCCTTGGTCTAGATTCGGACGAGGCCGTGAAGAAGAATTCCTTTGCCATTCTTCAAGGTTTGATGCGCTTGCGTCAGATTTGTTGTCACCCAGGTTTGATCGATCCAAAGTTCCTCAAAGAGGAAAGTGCGAAGATGATCGCCTTGTTCTACTTGCTTGATCAGCTAAGAGATGAGGGCCACAAAGTACTCGTCTTCTCGCAGTTTGTGTCGATGCTCGATATCATCAAGGCACGCCTTGAGACTGAGAGCCGCCCATACCACTACCTCACTGGTCAGACTAAAGACCGTAAGGGTGTGATTGAAAGCTTCCAGACAACGAAGGATGCCTCAGTGTTCATGCTCTCGCTCAAAGCTGGTGGTGCGGGTCTCAACTTGACCTCTGCATCGTACGTGATCCTTTACGATCCATGGTGGAACCCAGCGGTTGAAAACCAGGCAATCGACCGAACTCACCGTATTGGTCAAAAGAATAAGGTGATTGCTTACCGTCTCCTTACTCGCGACACAGTGGAAGAGAAGATCCGCGTGCTTCAGCATCAGAAGACAGCGCTTGTGACCAATGTTCTCGGTGATGAAGGCTTCGCAAGTAGCCTCGGAGTCGACGACCTCAAGTTTATTCTTAACCACGGCGGGGACGGTTTCCCTGAAGATGAAGAATAATTTGTAGGAAATCATGAATATTTCAAAACCTTAGGTTTTCATAACCTAAGGTTTTTTCATAGGTTTAGACCAATTATCCTAAAAATTATGTGTTAGTAGTCGTCGTTCTACGAAAGAATTGCTGATACCAACTGTATATATTAAGCATATGAAACAATCGCAAACGAGTTTACCAAACACACTCTATTGGCTCATTATCGGCGTGTCATTGATCCTCACCATTTTGGTGGCTGTGATGCCATTTATCGGTGAAGTTGGCTCGGCCAATGAGAAGGCAGAGGGCATGATGGCTCTTTGGGTTCATTTCTTCGGTAAGTTCCACCCATTGTTCTTGCACTTGCCGATTGGTGGTTTGGTGCTCGTATTGATGATGGAAGGCTTGAAGATTCTGAGCTTTGGTCGCTACAAGGCCGACACCACACTCGGTGTTTTGTTCTCAGCATTCACGGGCATTTTGGCGGTGGTATGCGGCTACTTCCTCTACCTCTCAGGTGAGTACACAGGTGACCTTGTAGAAGGCCACAAACGTGACGGTATCATTTTTGCCGTTCTACTTCTGTTGTGTTTCATTGCAAAAGTTTCCGTGCAGCAAAGACGTTTTGCACCACTTTCTAGCACCATGTATTATGGCACGCTTGCGGGCAGCGCAGTTCTCATGATGGTGGCTGGTCACCGCGGTGGCGAGATTAGCCATGGCGATCCACTCGCTTCATTACCTAGCAAGGTGATTGAGAAGCGTTTGGCTAAAGCTGAAGCGAAAAAGGACACCAATCCAGTGGTCTACACTGGAATCGTGACACCAATTCTTGAGGCAAAGTGTATTACTTGTCACGGTGAGGACAAAAAGAAGGGTGGGCTTCGCCTCGACACCATCGAGTTCATGCTTGAGGGTGGAGAAGAGTACGATTGCCTCATTCCGGGCGACGCTGAAAATAGTGCGCTCATCACGACCTTACATCTTCCACTGGATGACGATTATCACATGCCGCCAGAAGGTAAAACTCAGCTTACAGAAGGTGAGAAGACCATCCTCTCATGGTGGGTGAGCACTGGCGCGTCTGCTACAGCTAAACTGAACGAGCTTGAGCAAAACGACGATGTGAAGACTGCTCTTGCTGGTCTTGTTAGCCCTGAAGACCTTGCCAAGCAGAAGGCAGAAGCAGAAGCAAAGAAACTGAAAGAAGTGGAGCTTCGCCTCGCTCTTGAGAAAGACATCGCGAATGTTAACGCAAAGTACAAAGGTGCTTTATCTTTCGTATCTCAGCACGGAACTGACCTGTCATTCACTGCGGTGAGTTTCCGCTCAAAGATCACTGATGAGATTCTTGATGAACTGCAGCCAGTGGCATCCCACGTGGTCGATCTCGACCTTTCAGCCACTCAAGTGGGTGATGGTGCAGTGGCTAAACTGAAGGGATTCAGTAAGCTTCGTTCATTGAAACTGAATGAAACTGAAGTGACCCCAGAGATGCTTCCAGAGCTTACCAGCTTGTCAGCTCTTGAGAATATCAACCTGCACAGTACAAACCTCAATGGTGCAAACCTTGAGCCACTTGCAGCGCTACCTAAGCTACGTCGCGTGTTCCTCTGGAATTCGGGTGTGGATGCAGCAGCAGCTCAGGCATTGCAGGAAAAACTACATCAAGTACAAGAATCTGACGATGCTGAGGTGCATCTCGGCGAAGAACTTTAGACTCAAGAAACTCTCTAGATAAACTTTCAAAACCCAGCCATGCGGCTGGGTTTTTTTATGTTCAAGGGGCCCAGTAAATGGAGGGCCAACGCGACCGATTCTCAATGGCTTATAGCACCACACACCTGCAGTTAAGGTGGGGGAGGGTGTGGCAAGTGCAGCATGCCATCAGTGCGACCTAAGCAAAGATTTCATCCACGACTCTGGCGGGCTCGGTCACCCCTGGTAGCGTTTGATCCAAGCCTTGAAATGGGTAGGTGAGTTTATTGTGTTTCAGGCCTAATGAATGCAGGATAGTTGCTTGTAGGTCTTGGGTCGACACGCGATCATGGGTCGCTTTGTAGCCAATTGGGTCAGTTTCGCCCAGAGTGAATCCAGGTTTGATACCAGCTCCAGCAAGCCACATGGTGAATGCCCCAGGGTTGTGGTCGCGACCAATAAATTTCATCTCATCTCCACCACGATTTTCTCGCATGGGGGTACGTCCAAACTCGCCACCCCAGACCACGAGTGTGTCTTCGAGGAGTCCACGTTGCTTGAGGTCGGTGAGGAGGGCGTACATCGGCCGGTCGACAGCTTCACATTTCTTCTTGAAACCTTCATTGAGGGCTTCAGATCCTGCAGCGCCGTGAGAGTCCCAGCCCCAATCAAAGAGTTGGATGTAGCGCACGCCGCGCTCGGCTAGTCGACGGGCAAGAAGGCAATTGTTGGCAAACGATTCCTTACCAGGTTGCGTGCCATAGAGTTCGTGAATGTGTTCAGGCTCATCGTTGAGATCGAATGCCTCATTGGCATGAATCTGCATTTTGAAGGCCATTTCGTATTGTGAAATTCGGGTCAGGGCTTCGGGGTCGTTGGTCTCGTTGTGTGCTTGTTGGTTGATCTTAGTGATCGCGTCGACACAATTCTTGCGCATGTCGGTGGAGACTCCTTTTGGATTGGAGAGGTAGAGCACCGGGTCGCCTTTGGAGCGGCACTGCACACCTTGGTAGACTGAGGGTAGAAAGCCTGAGCCCCATATCGATTTGCCTGCAGATGGGGTCTTGCCGCCCGAAACCAAGGAAATGTAGCCGGGGAGGTTTTCGTTGAGGCTGCCCAAGCCATAAGTGACCCATGATCCGATCGATGGGTTGCCTAAGTTGGCATTGCCAGTATGGAGTAGGAGCTGTGCTGGCGCGTGGTTGAATTGGTTGGTATGCATCGATTTGATGAAGCACACCTCATCAATGACTTTTTCAAACATGGGGAGGCGATCAGAGATCCATTGTCCTGATTCACCCGCTTGGTGGAATGGGTAAATGGTATTGAGGAGTTTTGGCACCCCTTGGATGAATGCGAAGCGTTGCCCAGCCAAGTATTCTTCTGGGGTGTCTTTACCGTCGTATTTGGCGAGTTCCGGTTTGTAATCGAACAGCTCGAGCTGTGAGGGGGCACCTGCCATGTGCAGAAAGATCACGCGTTTTGCTTTGGGCGCGATATGCGCCAGGGTGCTATCGAGCGAGTTGCTGCTGCTCGCTCCTAGGGCGTTGTCTGCCATGGAACTCAACCATGCTGAGCCGACACCAGCAACGCACTTAGAGAGGAATTGGCGGCGTGATTGATGGAGGAGGGTGTCGTGTTGGAGTTGTTGGAATAGATTCATGGCGAGACTACTTGGTGAGAGCTACGTCTAGGTTGAGGAGTGTGTTGGCGATGATGGTGAGAGCGGCGTGCTCTGGAGAATCACCGATTGATGTTGCGTTTTCTTTGTTGGCCACAAAATCCTTGAGAACCTTAGCATGCAAGTCGCTGAGCGCATCAAGCGCTTCATTGGAGATCGCTTGCTGACTCACTAAATGGAAACCGTGGCTGAGCTGTTCGCTGAGTGAGCTTGAGTGCTTCGTGAGTCGTTTCGCGAGTGCTTGAGAGCATTCGAGGAAGACTGGGTCGTTTAGGGTTGTTAGGGCGTGCAGTGGGGTGTTGGTCGCGATCCGCTGTGGGGCACAAACATCTCTGGAGGGGGCGTCGAAGGTGAGCATCGACGGGTAGGGGCTGGTGCGTTTCCAGAAGGTGTAGATGGCTCTACGGTAGCGCTGTGGACCCTCGGCTGTGGTCCACTTTTCGCCGCTGTAGACAGTCTGCCAAATTCCATCTGGTTGGGGCGGCATCACGGATGCTCCGCCGACCTGTGGGGTGAACAAGCCTGATGTTGCGAGTGCATTATCGCGAATCATTTCAGCGCTGAGTCGAGTACGAGGCCCACGCGCTAAGAGAATATTCTTCGGGTCGCTGTGCGCCAATTCAATACTTGCTGCGTTATCTTGGCGGTAGGTGGCAGAGAGCACCATTTCCTTCAAGGCTTGCTTCATCGACCACTTTTGTTTGGTTTGAAATTCGACAGCAAGGTGGTCGAGCAGTTCAAGGTTGGTAGGTGACTCACCAGTGGACCCGAAGTCGCCCAGAGTGGCTACGATTCCCCGGCCAAAGAGTTCGGCGAAGAGGCGGTTGACCATCACCCGAGCGGTGAGTGGGTTTGTAGGGGAACTCATCCAGTCGGCCATTTCTAGTCGGGTGCTCTGCTGCATGTTCGCAGGGTTGAGAAGTTCTGGGACTCCCATGGTATGGATGTCACCTTTATTGAGCCACAAACCACCAATGAAGAGGCGGGTTTCGCGGCGAGCATCTTGTCCGCGGTCCACGAGGACTGGCACATTGTGCCCTTTGATGGCATTGTATGCGCTATTCGCTTTATTCAGCTGTTGGTTGGCTGTAGCTAATGCCTTGGAATTACTTAACTCGATCCACGCTGGGTTATTGGTGGTCGAGACTGTGAACCTGCGTAGGGTGCATGCTTGCCCACCAGTGGTTGTGGCTCTGTGTTGGATGAAAATAGAGATCTGTTCTCCCTTGGCAAATTTTAGCGGTTTTTTAAGGACGAAGACTGCCTCACGTTGTTTGAAGAGTTTCGGGTAGCCACCAAAACCAGCACCACTTTTGTTGAGGGAATGCTTTGGCTCATAGGGGCCAGATAGTGAATCAGCGAAGACGTTAGAGAAGTCTACAGTCACCAATTTACCGTCAGTCTTTTTGACTTGGAGAACGAACTGAGAGAGGACGGATCCTCGCTCCGGTAGTTCAGCTGGATTTTCGGCTTCTGGGGTGATGGTGACCTTGAGGGCGGTAATCTCGTCAGCATCTGCCTGGAGAGTGTAATTGGTGCCCGGTGGAAATGTGCCTGAGGTGCGGAACTCACCACTCTCTTGCTGCGTGAGCTTACCATGGCTGGATCTGATGTGGCTGAACTTTATGGGTGTGAAGCTTTGGTCGTTGGCCAAGAGATCTTTCCCAAGATTGTTCACGGATTGCTTGAGTTTTGGTAGCTCCAAGAAGAGTCTTGCGGCCTCTTTCTGCTGTTGCGGGTCGCCGTTGAATTTGAGTGTTGGGTAGTCGTTGTCTAAATCAGCGTCTTCAGATGAGTTAAAGTAGTCAGAAAATCGATAGTAGTCCTCGTGGGGGATTGGCTCGTATGGATGCGCATGACATTGGATACAGCCGAAGGTGAGGCCTTGCATGGCTGTCCATGTGGTGTTCACGCGGTCGATAGTTGCCATGACCCTGTATTCTTCATCATCGGTGCCGCCTTCGGTGTTGGTTTGGGTGTTGCGGTGGAAGGCCGTGGCGATGAGTGAGTCAAAGCTAGGGTGCTCGAATAGGTCGCCAGCGAGTTGCTCGCGAAGGAATAGATCGTAGGGTTTGTCGTTGTTGAATGAACGGATGAGGTAGTCGCGGTAGGGCCAAATCGTGCGTGTCCTATCTTTTTCATAGCCTTGGGTGTCCGCATAGCGTGCTAGATCCATCCAGACTGCGGCCCAGCGCTCACCGTAGTGCTTGGATGCTAGTAGGCGATCCACTTGTTTTTCGTAGGCGTTTTCCGATTGGTCATTCTGGAAGCTTGCAACCTCTTCTGAGGTGGGTGGTAGGCCGGTCAGGTCGAAGCTTACACGACGAAGCCATTGGGCACGATTCGCTTCGGGGCTTGGCTGAAGTTCATTTTCTTCAAGCTTGGCTAGGATCCATTGATCCAACCCATTTCTAGGCCATTCCCTGTGTTTGAGTTTCATTGGCGCCTTCTGAACCGGGGCTAGGTACGCCCAGTGGTCGTCCCATTGTGCGCCTTGTTCGATCCATGATTTGATGGTCTCGCATTGTTCGCCACTGAGTGGCTCATCAGCATGATCACCGTGCTGAAGTGGCATTTTGTCGTCTAAGTCATCGGTGACGATGCGGCGGTAAAGTTCTGATTCTTCTGGTTTACCTGGGACGATGATCGCTTTTCCAGACTCGCCAGTTCCTAGTGCTTGCTCTCTGTAGATCAGCGACAATCCACCATCGGCCTTCGCGCCGCCGTGACACTTGGTGCACTTATTGATGAAAATTGGGCGGATGTCTCGGTTGAAAGATATTGAATCTTCGTTGCCCATGCCGCTGGAGAACATTCCAGCCCATAGGGACATGGCCAGTGATGCTGAACGATGAAGTTTGAATCCCATTATGTATCCTATACCCTATAAAATGAGGATTTCTTGCAGCCGTGCCTACCTGCTTGCTGAAAATGGGGGATTTGCCTTTTAGTGATAAGTTTGAGCTGAGTAGTGACAAAGCATGATTTAGATAGCGCCGTAGGCTACCATTGCATCAGCCACTTTGATGAAGCCACTGACGTTGGCACCCTTCACGTAGTCGACGACGCCGTTGTTTAGCTCGCTATGTTGCACGCATTTTTGATGGATGTCCTTCATGATCTCTTGGAGTTTCTCGTCTACTTGTTGGTGTGTCCAAGCGATGCGCAGCGCGTTTTGGCTTTGTTCAAGACCTGAGACGGCAACTCCTCCAGCATTGGCTGCTTTCGCAGGGCCAAAGAGGACGCCAGCCTTATGGAACGCAATGACTGCCTCAGTGGTGCTCGGCATGTTTGCACCCTCCGCCACAGCTTGGATACCATTGTTGATCATGGTCAGTGCATCCTTATGGTTGAGTTCATTTTGAGTTGCGCAGGGCAGCGCGAGGTCTGCTGGGATCATCCACGGGCGCTGGCCTGCATGGAATTCGCAATGAAAATGCTCAGCATACTCGCTGATGCGGCCACGTTTGACTTCTTTAAGTTGGGTAAGCCACTCGAGCTTATCAGCTGTGATGCCATCTGGGTCGTGGATAAAGCCTGAAGAGTCAGAGGCTGTGACGACCTTGGCTCCAAGCTCAAGAAGCTTGTCGATCGCGTACAGAGCCACATTCCCAGAGCCAGAAACGATGGCCGTCTTGCCGTCGAACCCATCACCCCGATGAGCTAGCATCTCTTTAAGGAAATAGACGGCGCCATGGCCAGTGGCTTCCTTGCGTCCAGCACTCCCACCGAACGAGAGCCCTTTCCCAGTGAGCACACCCGCAAAGCGGTTGTTGAGGCGTTTGTACTGACCAAAGAGGAAGCCTAGCTCGCGAGCACCGACACCAATGTCACCCGCAGGGACGTCCGTGTCTTCACCAATATGGCGCTGCAGTTCGGTCATCATGGCATGGCAAAAGCGCATGATCTCAGCGTCGCTTTTACCTTTTGGATTGAAGTTTGAGCCCCCCTTGGCACCGCCCATCGGCAGGCCAGTGAGAGAGTTTTTGAAGGTTTGCTCAAAACCGAGGAACTTGAGAGTGTCGAGGTCGACAGACTTGTGAAAGCGCAGTCCGCCTTTGTATGGGCCTATGCTATTGTTGAATTGCACGCGCCAGGCGCGATTGGCTCTTACATTCCCTTGGTCGTCCATCCAGGTGACACGAAACATAATGATGCGGTCTGGCTCTGTGATCCTTTCTAGGATACTGGCGTCGCGGTATGCTTGGCTATCTCTTATGATGGGCATGACACTCTCGATCACTTCATGCACTGCTTGGTGGAAGTTCGGTTCAGCCGGGTTCCGACGCTTGAGGCCGGTCATGAAGATATCAATATCGCAGAAGTCGTCTTTAGTCATAATAAGGAATAATCAGAATACACCAACCTAGCAGCTTAATGAAGTGGCTCCAAGCATATTGAAAGGACCCTCGAGTGTGCAACTAGCGTGACTGACGACGTAGTGTGACTGAAATGAGATCGCTGGCAAAGACGACAAGGACCCCTAGGCCAATGAAGTACATCATGGAGTCGTAGCGCAAGAAGCTAGACTCTCGGCTAATGAGGTAGCCCAAGGAGCTAATGCTGAGCATTCCTAGGATGGTGGACTCGCGCACACATGTTTCCCAACGATAGAAGATGAAGAGGATGTGGCGATTGAAACTGGTGGGAAGAAGGCCGAATAAGTAGGCTTGCGTTCGCGTGGCTCCGCGCGCCGCCAGATGCCTTGATACGGCTTGGTCGTGGTTTTCGTTTACCTCTGCCCAAAGGCGCCCGAGGATCCCAAAGTTGTGGATTGCAAGCGCGATGACCAAGGGCCAGGTATGAGCCCCGAGAATACCAATCAACAAAAAGGCGATGATATATTCTGGCATGGATCGGGCCACCGTGAATAGGCTTCTCAGGCAGAATCCTAGAACGCGCCAGCTGAACGCCTTGAGTGCTGAGGCTGGTCCCTGGTGGATGCCAAATGGGCTTGCGTTGGCAATGTTACGGCTAGCCCATGGGGCCAATAAATAACCGAAGGTGCTCGCAATGCAGAGTGCCGCTGTGGCGATGATGATTGTCATGTGGAGCCCTTGGGCGCCATCCGTTTTCCAGAGTTCACTCAACCATGGAAGAGCTTCATTCCAATTTCCTGAATGCCGCACTGGCTCGGGGATGAGCTGCTTGGCAAAACTGCAGAATCGTTCCCAGCGGCTGAGGTGCGAATGGTATTGGTTTAAATCATCTCCCACGGTCCATGCAATCACTGCACCAAGAATGAGTAGCCACCAAGTGATGGGCAGAAGCTTCCAGCGTGGTCGTGCTTGCTTTAGCTCCGCGATCGATGCTGTGGCTGTGTTGCCTCGGGGTGATGGTGCAGGACGATGGAGTCGTTTCCTCACTAAAGTCCCTAAAACATCAAAGCATATGACTGTGATGGTGAGGAGGTAGAGTTCGGTCCACACCTCGTTGTAGTAGTTGTTCTCGTATGACTGTTTGATGGCGAGCCCGATGGTCTCTAGTCCCATAAATCCAAGGACTGCCGAGGAACGAATAGCGCACTCAAGGCGGTACATCGTGTAGGTGAGTAGGTCGGGTAGGGCGATGACAAATCGTGCAGCTAGAAATGCTTGAACAGAACTGCCCCCCGCAAGGTGAATGTGCTCGGAGGAAGCGGGGTCTTGTTCGTCAATTATCTCTGAAAAGACTTTGGCGAGGGTGCCCGTGAAGGGGATCGCTAAAGCGATGCAAGCGGTGAGAGGAGAATCACCGAGGAAGCTCAGGAAAAGGAGCACCCAGATCAATTCATGAATGGAGCGCATCACGGTAGTGATGAAACGCACCGCTAGGTAATTCGCCCAAAGTAGGGGCTTGAGGTGCTTGGTCGCATCGAGCCAGATACGCGACGCGAAAAAGCCTAGAACCAGCCCTGCAGGAACCGCCATCGACATGGCAATGAAGGCATAGCGTAGGGTGGTGAGTAGATTCCCGAAAATTCGGTTTATGAAGCTAGGACTGCCATCTGGTAGGCTCGGGTTTTGCTCAACAAATGCTGGCTGCCATGCCGCTGAAAAAAAGTTGATTGCGGATTGGTAGGGGGATGCGCTGGGGGGAAGTTGCACAAAATCAATGCCTAGCTCCCAGAGGCAGTATGCGGTCACTAGAATAAAGCCTAGCAGAAATCCACGTCTCCAGCTCATGAGAGGAGCAGTTGGTGGGAGCGATTTATCCATGTTGAAGCGAGTATAAGTCCTCGAAGTCACGGATGCTAAAGTGCTCGCTAGATCCTTGGTAGCTGACGCGGCCCTCGCGCATGCCAATCATGTTGCTGAAAAAGCGTTTGGCGTAGTCGAGGTTGTGGAGTGAGCAGATGAGGGTGACTTGATGCTCAGTCGCCACTTGAGTGAGGCACTCAAGGAGCGCGTGCGCTCGTGATGGGTCAACGGCGGATACAGGTTCGTCGGCGAGGATGATGGAAGACTTTTGGTAGAGCGCACGTGCGATGGCGACACGTTGTAGTTGCCCACCCGATAAAGTATCAGCACGGTGATAGAGCTTTTCAGGAATGCCAACCTCATGAAGGAGGGTGTGAACCCTTTCTAGTTGAACTTGATTGGGACGTACCAAGTTTCCGAGGGTGGCGAGTGTGCTTTGCTGACCAACTTGGCCGAGGAGTATGTTCTGAGCGACGTTGAGGTTGGGAATCAATGCGAGGTGCTGAGGGATGTAGCTGATCGACTGCCGCCATTTCTTTAGAGCTTTGGCGTCGATGGTGTCAGGATTGAGCCCGCCCATGCTTAGGCTGCCAGAGCTGGCTTGGTATTCGGTAGCAATGAGTTTGAGTAGGCTACTTTTACCTGACCCTGAAGGACCTATGAGAGCAATCTGCTCACCGGCTGCAATAGAAAGGCCAACACCCGTGAGAGCGGGGTGTTGGCCAAAATGTAGAGAGATGGAGTCGAGTTCTAGCATTCTTAAGACGACCCTAGCATGGAGTCTGGAATTGCCAATCACTCATACTCTAGATTACTTGAAGCTGACTTTCTCCATGACGGAAGCGATGCCGTCAAAAGTCGCATTCTCAACAGGGACAAGCTGAGCACGCTTGAGAGCATTGAGCGCTGCTTGGTCGTCACAGTTGATGAGAGCCTGCTGGAGTTTTTTGATGAAGCCTTCACCAAATTGCTCATTAAGCACTGGGTGAGCAGTCATGTTGTAGTCAGCATAGGTAGGGGTTTCCCAAATGACGACACAGGAGGCTGGATCGACTTTGCCAGCGGCAACCGCCTTTTCGTATGTCTTGAAATTGAGTGCCCCAGCCTGGAAGGTACCATTGGCTACAAGTTCAAGTGTCTTGTCATGAGAGCCAGAGAACCCAAACTCTTGGGTGAAGAATGCCTGTGGTGATTGACCACTTGCTTCCATGAGGAAGTGAGTGGGCATGATGCAACCAGAGGTAGAGTTTTGACTTCCATAAGTGAACTTGAGCTTGGAAATGTCTGATGGGAATGTGTCAGACTTCTGCAGACCTGTAGAGTTGTGCGCGATAAAGTATGACTTGAAGTTGAGGTCTGCGGATCCTGCTACGATTGCTTGTGCTCCATCGACAGCTTGGCGCGCTTGTACGCCTGTCACGCCGCCGAACCATGCGAGCTGGATGTCACCACCGCTGAATTTTTGTACGGAAGCACCGTAGTTAGGTGAGGCAACGAATTCTACTTGAACCTCGAGTGCTTTGCTGAGGTAGTCAGCAAGCGGCTGAAAGCGCTGGGCTTGGGCAGTGGTGTCTTCGTCAGGAATGGCTGAAAAGCGAAGGACTGGAGTGTTTTCGGAAGTGCTGGCTGCGGCATCTTCCGCTGGCTTATTGCAAGCACTGAAAGAGGCAATCGCGGCAGCGCCTGTGATCGAAAGAAGTAATTTTGATTTCATAGATGTGCTATTTGGACTCAGTATTGTTAGGTATTAGATTTTTGTCGTAAAAAAAAAACGCCTAATCGATTAGATTAGGCGTTGGTTGAATTGTTACACGCTAGAAATTAGAATTTCTGAGTGCGTGAGTGTGAGTAGTAGGACTCAAAACCAAGCTCAGGTGGGAACTCAGAGAGGCCATCATGGACGTTCATTTCAATGCGGTTGTCTTGGCCACACTTGATGTAAGGCTGTTTGAATGTGCCGTGAAATGTTGGGCATGTGAAAGTGAAGACTTCGTAGAAACCGTAACCGATACGGCGGAAGCCACGTGCGGTGCCGTCGACAAATCCATAAGTGAAGCCAGCCTTGCGACCGTAGCTATCAGTTTTACGAACGACTTGCTCCGGGATTTCAACAAGTCCGAAAAGAATGTTGGAAAGACCGCGGCCGAGCTTTCTGCTCGCTGTGTATGTGGAGCCTGGAGGCGCATGGAAGTCTGCGCAAGCGATGCCGCTTACGAGAGTCATTGCTGTAGCTGTGAGTAGGATTTTTCTCATAATGATTTATTGATTAAATACAATTGATAGAAACATGCAATCCAAAAAACTGGATTACTTAAGATGTCTTAACTAATTAAATGCTAGAGTGAGCTGAGTTTGTCTTGGGCGCGATTCCTGACGGAGTTTGAATGCTCGTTGCTTGTGTAGTACTCAAGCACGGCACGTGACCAATCTTGCTTGGCGTATGCGGCAGCGTTGATGATTGAGAATTTGTGCTTATCTGAATTTGAATAACCAGCGAGTGTCATCCAGCGGTTGGCAATTTCCGACTCGTTGTGATTGCGCTTTGAGCTAAGAAGTGCGATGGCATTCTTGAAAATCTGGTCCTTTGCAGAAATCGATTCTTCAGAGGCGTAGGCATCGATGAGGGCATCAAAGGGTTCGTCGTTCGGCCAGCTGGAGAAAGCCACAGCTGCAGCGATGCGCTCACCTGATTCACTCGATTTGAGGCACTCTTCGAGTTTCAGTTTGGCAGCGGGGCTGCCGCAGTTGCCGAGAAGTCGAATCATGGCGAGGCGGAAGTTTTTATCAAGTGAGCTGTCGAAGGAACCAAGAAGGAGATTAGTGAGTTCGCCTTTGTCGCGGCTCTTTGAGATGGTGTCCTTGAGGGCGCGCTCGGCCTGGCGTTTCACATCAGACTTGTCGGTTGCAGACAGAATACTGAGGAATGGCTTAAAGTTCGCTTGGTTGATGGTTTTTGATGAGGCTTCGATGGCGATTTTTGCGAGTCCTGTGTTCGGGTGTTTAACCGCAATTTTGAGAAGCTCAGCAATTGCGTCATTGTTATTACGCTGACCGATTACTGTGGCGAGGTGCTTGGCGTCTTCGGAGTTTGGATCGATGCCCGCGATGTGTTCGAGGATCATTTGATCCACTGAGAAGTCACCTTGCTCAGAAGCCTTCATGAGTCGCTTGTGGATTGCGTGGCGGTTCTGCAGCGTGTCATCGTTGAGAGCCGTGAGCAGGATGCGAGTGTCCTCTTCTGTTGTGGGGAGGTCTCCCACGGTGATGTCAGCCGCTTGCTCGGTGAGAGCATTGAAGCGCTTCACATCGCCGCTGGATCCCATCAGCATGACGGCCACGCCTCCGAGTACCACGACACCGGCAACAGCACCAATAATCAAGGTCTTCTGCTTTTTGGCTTTGGCTTGGATGGCGACTTGTTGTTCTGCCGCAGCCGCTGCGGCAGCTGCTTGTTCCTCTTCAGGTGTGGTTACTGCTGGAGTGACAGGGTTTGCTCCGGTTTCTGGAGTGATGGTTGGGTTGGATGCGATCGCTGGGCGGGCTGGTTGAATTGCTGTGCCGCCTGTGATTGCTGAAGCTGGCTGAATGCGCTGTCCTTGGGAGACTGCGGAGACGCCAGTAGGAGATGTGATAGATTGTGGGGCTGTCTTTCCTGAAAGTGCTGGCTGCACTGGAGTCGCCGCTGTAGCTGGCTGGATCCTGTTGGAAGCTGTCGCAGGAATCACGAGCTGCGGGGATGAGGCCGCGGATGGAACCACACCGCCATTTTGTGCTGCGATGGTTTCATTGTTGATGAATCTTTCTAGCGCCACGCGGGCCGAATCTGGGCGGTCCTCCATGTTGCGTGAAATGTGCCACATGACCCACTCGCATACCCATGCTGGCAGATCTGGGCGCAGCTCTTGGAGTGGCTGCACCGAGTTCTGAAGGTGGCCGGCCATCACTTGAGGAGCGCTATCGCCATTGAATGGGTAGGTGCCGGCAAGTGAATAGTAGTACATGCAACCAAGTGCGTACATGTCAGTGCGACGGTCGAGAGGGGTGCGCTCGAATTGCTCAGGAGCCATGAAAAAGATAGAGCCAAATACTGCGTCGCCGTGATCAATCGTCTGGAGTGACGGTTTGGCTGAGAATTTAGCGAGACCAAAATCCACCAACTTGACTTGGAATCGGCCAGAGGGGAGCCAGCATACCATGACATTGGATGGCTTGAGGTCGCGGTGCACAAGGTCGAGGTCTTGTGCCGCAATCATAGCCTCTTGGGATTGAATGGCTACTTCGCGGAAGTCATCGAAGGTGAGGGTGCCGCGATCGACCATTTCATCAAGGGTTTTACCATTGATGAGCTCCATGACTACGAATGGACCTTCCTTGTCAATACCCGCATCGTACACTGTACAAATGTGAGGGTGTTGAACCGACGATAGTGCAGTAGCTTCCTTCAGAAGGTTTGCTGTTGCTGTGTCCTGGTTGACATCTTCATTGCCATCCTCATCTGCAAGGACTCGTTTAATCGCAACTTCTCGGCGGAGTTGGGTGTCGTACGCTCGATATACAGCGCCTACGCCACCTTGACCAATTTTCCCTCTGATTTCGTATCTTTCTTCTGACATGTTTACAGCAATTCAAAAGCATACTTGAGTAAATAGCTGGCTCTGGCAATACAGAAATTAAGCATTGTGAAATAATCTGCCAATCTAACGAAAAGGTCGATAACTACAGGCTCGCACCAGTCTCGGCCGTGTCGATTGCCTAGTGTGGTGTGCCGAATAATGACACCTTGTTTTCTAAGTCTTTGAACGTATGCAGATTGATGGGTGCTGCATTGTTAGTGGGGGCGAGTTATCGCTAACTCTAGCAAGTGTTAGGATGCCTCACCGTATGCCGAAGTTATGGCATAGACTTGTTAGTTAATGCTAATAGTCCTTTTGTGGCGAATGCTGGATTAGCCGCGCTTAGGCATTTCAGGGTCAATTCCGTGATCTTTGTTGGAGAAGACTTTGAATAGAAACACGATGTAGGAGGCGAGGCCGTAGCTGAGGCCGAGTGTCACACCGAAGTCGATGATCCCGCGCCAAGGCTCTGGGCAGTAGCGCACGACCATAATAAGAAGGATAATGCCGATGGTGAGGCAAGTGGATACGATGCGCGTTTTTTTGGATGCGTCGAAGTAACCTACGCAGAATAGAGGTGCTAAAAGTGCGCGCAACGGGGTGGTGTTATGGTAAAGGTAGTGCACTCTAGCCGCTGTGCGCGGTGAGAATTTCTTTTGAAACCCTCGATAGCCTTCGGCGTGGAGCATGAAGATGGCAAAGAGGGCTAGGGCGACCCACTGCACCAGGGTGAGGTCTTGACTTAACACTGCGAAACCTCTGGGGGCTAATCGACAAATAGCAGACAATAGTAATGCTGCCACGCCACATGCTCCCCAGGTTGTCGCAATAAATCTCATGCGAGATACCTAATGGGACTGCAGACCTTTGTAAAGAATACTAGATTGCCAAATTTATGGGTGGTGTTGGTTAGTTCGCCTGAGCGTAGCAGGTGACGATGCTGGCATCGCAATCATGGTGACCACTGATAAAGTCAGCATCATAGTCCTTCCAACTCCAGCCGTTGGCCTCGAGTAGTGACTGCAGCTCTGGGAGAAAGTAATATTGGAGATGCTGCTGAACCTTATGTGATCGTAGGGTTTTCCCATTTTTTTTGACGCTGTAGTGGTGTTCACGGTCGAGTGTTTGGTGGAGCCGATTGATTTGATGGCGCGTGGTGCAGTTGGCGGTGCAGCCGTCATCGAGTTGCGCCTCTTTATCGAGGTTCCAGGTATCTGGTTCTAAGTCGTCGACAATTTCGCTCCAAGGGATGAAGGTGCTAATATAGAGACCGGCATGCGGTTTGCTAATGGTCCGCAGTTGTTCGAGTAGTCTGTGGGCTTGCGGTCGACTCAGCAGCTGAAGGGTGAACGCTGGGATGGTGATGGCGTCATAGCGCTGCTCGAGTTTGAGTGTGAGGATGTCTCCGCAATGGATCGTGGGAGAGAGGTTCAGACTTGCAGCGTTCTTCTCAAGGAGGTGCACCATATCTTTAGATATTTCGGCACCCTCGATGTCAAATTGAGATAAAAGCGGAAGGAGGAGTCTGCCAGAGCCACAGCCAACTTCGAGCGATTTTCCGGGATGTTGTGCTAAAAATGCTTCGAGTAATGGATGTTCATTTGCTTCGGGCTCGGCATCCCAGAAGATGTCGTGAAGTTCCGCTTCGAGATCGAGATACATGATGTTTAGTTGGGGTGGGTGAAGGCGTAAATGGTGACACCCATTCCAGGGGACTTCATGCCATCATAGGCTGGGTGAAGGCCTTTTTCTGCCGAGCTGGTGAATAGAAGGATGGCGTCTGGGTGGTTGTTCAAAAAGTCATCATAGGTGAAGTGTTCAGAAAGCTTGGTGCTCTTGATTTCCATGCCTGAGGCTGAGATTTCGGAGAGTCTGCGGTGGTTGAGGCGTTTGGGGAAGATGATGCGGCCGCGTATGTGAGAGGCTACAGCTGTGGTGTGGTGCGCCTTGTCGTCGAGTGGTGCGACTTGCCACACATTTGCGCTACCAAAGATGTGCTTGAATTCGTTTGCGGCGAGGCTATTGACTTCATCGTTGTGTGTGCCTGCAACGAGTTGGCCGAGGCCAGAGAACTCCAGTTCTTCCTCCACGTACTCGGAGAGGATGTTGGCGCGTTTTGCTGGGATGCCATCCACATTGGCGGCTGCCACATTCGAGTAGTTGGTGTCGAGTAGGAGCACGCTGTGCCCATCTTTGTGAAGTGCGAGAGCAATTTTTCGAATCCATCGATCTGCGCCGGCAAAGAGGACGCCGCGTGGGTTTTTTGCTGCGATGCCTAGCTTGTTGGCAAATGGGGCAGCGAGGAGTCCATAAATGGTGACGGTGCCAATGATGATAATGAACATGATCGGCACCATGATGTCAGCTTGTTCAGCGATGCCTTCAGGAAATCCGTCATTGGTTTTTGCGGCACGCTTCAGTTCGATTGCGAAAATAGCAGTGATCGAGGCTGCGACAATGCCACGAGGGGCGAGTGCTGCTAGGAAGAGCCTTTCATTCATATTTACCTGTTTTAAGAAAATAGTTGAGATGAAGACGCTGAGTGGGCGAACCACGATGACGAGAATGGCCAGCAAGGCCAATCCTGGGATGAGGGCGTTTATTAAGCTGGAGGTCTCGATGCGTCCCGCTAGGACGATGAAAAGCACGGAGATGATGAGGGTGCGTAGCGTTTCTTTGAATTCAACGATGTGGCGAACAGATACAGATTTCTGGTTGGCAAGTGTGATGCCTAAGACGGTTACGGTGAGGAGACCTGATTCGTGTTGGATGACGTTGGATACAGAGAAAGCAATGGCTACCACCGCGAGTAGGAAAAATGAATGAAGGTAGTCTGGGATGAGGTGGTGCTTGAGTAGCAACTCGATCAGCTTAGCGAGTAAAAATGCAAGTAACACACCCACCAGTAGAGTTAACCCCAAACTATAGAGGATGGGGGTCTTGGCCTGCTCAACTCCGCCGGCAATGGCTGCTTGAAATGTGAAGACGGCGAGGATCGCGCCTATGGGGTCGACCACGATGCCCTCCCATTTCACGATGGAGGCTATTTTTTTTGAGGGTTTGACGTGTCTGATTAACGGTGCAATCACCGTGGGACCTGTGACGACCAGGATGGAGCCCAAGATCGCCGCAATACGCCAGTCCCATCCCAATAGATAGATTCCAGCTAAGGTGGTGCAGGCGAATGACACGACGACGCCCAGTGAACACAGAAAAAATACTGGCCCACCGCTTGATTTGAGTTCTGAAAATTTGAGTGTCAAGCCACCCTCAAAGAGGATGATGGCAACACAGATGCCGACCAGGGATAGAATGATGGATTCTCCCTCGTGTCCTGGGAGGTAGGTGTCAATATTGAGGCCTAAAAGTTGGGCGCCGATGAATCCGCTGAATAGCAAGATGAGAATCGAGGGGAGTTTGTAGCGCCAAGCGACCCATTGCGCAATAATGCCAATGCCGAGTACAATGGATGCAAAGCCGCCAAATGGGATGTCTGAAAAATTGAACATGTGTTAGCATCGAATGTTGGGGTGTTTTCTGAGTAGGTCAAGATGGATTTCATGACATTGTATATGCAATGTATGCACGTAAGTTCAGACGATAACTAACAAATCGTCAATATATGTAAAATTACTGTTTGCTCCCTTGACGTGGCATGGGTGCTTAGCCAATGTATTGCCTAATCTGCATAAGATGAATTCATCTTGTAGATTAGATTCCTACACAAAAAAAGACCAAGAAAACCAAACCGTGTATTCAAACGAAGACTATTTATTAGAGCTCATTGTTGAGGCTTCTATCATTACTAACGATGAGGTTGAAGCTGTTAGGGCTCAACTTAACGGTGCTGAAAGCGTGATTGAGCGCTTGATTCGAGACAATAGAATCAGTGAAGAACAGGTGGCATTTGTATGTGCCCAGAGTTCGAGCATGGAGTATATCGATCTAGCGAACACCCAGGTGGCCCCTGAGATGTATGCGCTCGTGCCGGAGGATGTGGCGCGTCGCTTTAATGTGGTGCCTATTATGGATGACGGCTATGCGCTCACGGTTGCGCTTGCGGATCCACTCGATTTTGAGATTTTAGATACCTTGCCACACGTGCTATCGCGTGAGGTGAACCCTGTCTGCGCCACGTATTCGTCCATCCATCATGCGATCAATGCTGGTTATGGTGGCAGTGCTGCAGCAGATGAGGATGTGGATGAGTTTGATTCCTTCAGTTTTGGTGATGAAGATAGTGATGCTGCGGATGCCCCTATCATTAAGATGGTTCAAACGATCTTGGTGGACGCCTTGCGGATGCGCGCGTCTGATATCCATATTGAGCCACTAGAGAAATCGCTGCGGATTCGCAACCGTGTGGACGGTAAGTTGATCGAAGTGGCACATCACCCGAAGAAACTTCTTCCTGCGATCATTGCGCGTATCAAGGTGATGAGTGGGACCATGAGTATTGCTGAAAAGCGTCTTCCTCAGGATGGGCGTATTCAGATCAAGGCAGGGGGGAAGGACGTGGATCTTCGTGTGTCGAGTGTGCCTAGTAACCATGGTGAGAGTGTTGTGATGCGTATTCTTGATAAGTCTGCACTCGTACTTGGTTTGGGCGAGTTAGGCTTCCTATCAGACGACCAAGATAGCTTTCGCCGCTACATCAAGTTGCCGGATGGTATTATTTTGGTCACAGGGCCGACAGGTTCTGGTAAGACAACGACTCTCTATGCTTGCTTGAATTACATCAACCAACCAGATCGCAAGATCATCACGGTGGAGGATCCAGTAGAATATGAAATGCCGGGCATCAACCAGGTGATGGTGAAGGCTGATGTAGGGATGACTTTTGCCGCGGCGCTGAGAGCGATGCTGCGTCAGGCTCCCAATGTGATCATGTTGGGTGAGATTCGTGATGCGGAGACCGCTAATATTGCGATCAACGCGTCACTTACGGGTCACTTGGTATTCTCCACCTTGCACACCAACGACGCACCGAGCACCGTGGCTCGTCTTGCGGATATTGGGGTGAAACGTTTCTTGATTGCGTCTGCAGTTCGCGCCGTGATCGCCCAGCGCCTGGTGCGTAAATTGTGCCCAGTGTGTAAAGCTCCAGCAGTTCTAGATGAACGCGAAATGCGCATGCTCAACCTCGATCCGACGCAGGTGGATAATCATTCAATTTATGGTCCTGTAGGGTGTGAGTCCTGCCGCAGCAAAGGCTACAAAGGCCGAATGGGGATATTTGAGATTTTAGAAGTGGATGATGAGGTGCGTCATATGATCAACGAGAATCTGACTTCACCACAATTGCGTCAGCGTGCTCGAGAGTTAGGGATGCGTACTCTTCGAGAAGATGGCATTCGTAAAGTGCAGGCGGGACTGACCTCCGCCTCCGAAGTTATCAGCGTCACCATGTCCGATAGCCACTAATCCACACAGAAACCTAAATTTTTTATCACAATGGATAATCAACAAATTTTAGAGATCTTTATCGGCCGTGGCATGGTTGATAAGTATCTATCGCAAGACATCACATCCTCCATGGAAGCCAGCGGTAAGACGATGGCTGAGACTCTTACCGACTTTGAGGTGATCACCAACAAAGATGAGCTTTGGGCTGTGGTTGCCTCTGAACTCAGTGCTGAGCTCGTCGACATTGCAGACTTCACGCCTGCACCTCAGTTACTTCAGTTGGTTCCAGCTGGCACAGCACGATTGCATGGCTGCCTTCCTATTGGCTATGGCGCTGAGGGGCTACACGTTGTGCTCTCGGATCCCCTGAACCCACAGGCCGTGGAGGATTTGCAGTTTGCTCTCGGCCAGACGATCATCCTCGCAGTGGCGCCAAGTCATCTCGTGGAGGAGAAAATTGATGAATGCTACGGCGGTGCTGAAGCGATCAATGGCATGCTGGAGGACATGGCGGTGCAAACGAAGCCGGATGGCACTGAGGATTTGAATTCCGAGGTGAATGCGGCACCGATCATTCGCTTTGTCGATTTGGTGCTTTTCCAGGCAATTAAAGAAAAAGCATCCGATATTCACTTCGAGCCATTTGAGAACGACTTTAAGATTCGTTATCGTGTGGATGGCTCGCTTTTCGAGTTGGCTCCACCGCCAGCACATCTTTCAAAAGCGATCATTTCTCGTGTTAAGGTGATGTCGAACATGAACATCGCTGAGACGCGTATTCCTCAAGACGGTAGAATTGTGAAGCAAATCGGAGATAGGCAGGTCGACATGCGTGTGTCTTCCTTGCCGACTCAATATGGGGAATCCGTGGTGCTTCGTGTGCTGGATCGCAGTAGCGTCAATTTGGACATGGAAGCCGTCGGGCTGCCACCGGCAATTTACGAGTATGTTAATGAAACGATTTTAAAGCCGAATGGTATCTTTGTGGTGACAGGCCCGACTGGTGCAGGTAAGACCACCACGCTTTACGCAGCGCTGCGCAAGATTAACACCATTGATCATAAGCTGCTTACTGCCGAAGATCCGGTGGAATATGATATCGATGGCATCATCCAGGTTCCTGTGAATGAATCTATTGGACTTGATTTTGCGCGGGTGCTTCGAGCATTCCTGCGTCAGGACCCCGATCGCATTCTTGTTGGTGAGATTCGTGATAAAGAAACGGCCCAAATTGCAATTCAGGCCTCTCTCACTGGGCACTTGGTCTTGAGTACACTGCATACCAATGATGCGCCAGGTGCGGTAACGCGTTTGGTGGATATGGGGGTGGAGCCGTTCTTGGTTGCCGCTTCGCTTGAAGGGGTGTTGGCTCAGCGTCTTGTTCGAACCATTTGTTCGAGTTGCCGTTCACCCTACGACCCGAATGAGGCAATTTTGACTCAGCTCGGTGTTTCGCCTCACGAATTGGGTGACAAGGAATTCTATACTGGCCGCGGATGTGATGTCTGTGGCGGCAGTGGCTACAAGGGGCGTCAAGGACTCTTCGAGCTGCTGGATATCACCGAGCCAATTGGTGAGTTAATCACCGATCGCGCACCTACTGTGGTGCTCAAACAGAAAGCCATCGAGCTCGGTATGCGCACGCTGCGAGAGGATGGGCTTGCCAACATTTACAATGGCAAAACCACTATCGAAGAGGTGCTTAAGTACACATAAATGCCTCTAGATTAAATTAAATTTTACACGTAAAAACCTACACAAACCACACAACGTTAAAGGATAACATTATGCCAAACTTTGAATATACAGCACTCAATGCTCAGGGTGAAGAGACCTCTGGGGTGATCTCCGCTGCGAGCGACGCTGAAGCAAGTCAGCAGCTTCGTGCTCAGGGTCTCTACCCAACAGCCGTCAGCCAAGCAGGTAAGGCGAAGGCTGCTCCAAAGGCGAAAGCTGCCAACAACAAATCAAAAGCAAAAGCAGCCCCTAAGAAAAAAGCGGCGAAGAAAGGCGGCAAGATCAAGCCGAAGGCTTTGATGATCTTCACGCGTCAGTTGGCCACATTGATTGACTCTGGTCTGCCGTTGATGCGTAGTCTTTCGGTTTTGTCTAAACAAGAGCCGAACCCGGTGCTTCGGGGGACTTTGAGCTCACTAGCGGATTCTGTCCAAAGTGGTGCAACATTTTCCGAGTCCTTAGCTCAGCACAACAAAATATTCAATAAGCTCTATGTGAATATGGTGAAAGCCGGTGAGCTTGGTGGTGTGCTTGAGGTCGTGCTCACACGTCTCGCTGAGTACATGGAGAAGGCGGATAAACTCAAGAGCAAGATCGTTGCAGCGATGGTGTACCCATTTATTGTGATGTTCATCGCGGTTGGTATTTTGGTTTTCTTGATGTTAGTGATCGTTCCTAAGTTCAAGGAAATGTTCGACGGGCAGGATGGCTCCGAACTTCCAATGATTTCTCAAATTGTGTTCGGGTTCTCGGATAAGATGATTGCGAGCACGCTAGGCGTTCCGAATGCGGCATGGCTTTTTGTCGTTGCTGTGGCGCTCTTTGCAGGCGTTCGCGCATGGGGGCAGACAAAGGCAGGGCGCTACAAGCTGGATGGCATCAAGCTCACGCTTCCGCTTTTCGGTGACATTCAGCGCAAGAGTGCGATCGCTCGCTTCACGCGCACCTTAGGAACTCTCGTGACATCTGGTGTGCCGATCCTACAGGCATTGTCGATCACACGTGAAACCGCAGGCAATGTTGTGGTGGCTGAGGCGATTGACAAGGTTCATGACGCGGTGAAGGAAGGTGAGTCTATTGTGACGCCACTTCAGGCTAGCCCAGTGTTCCCTCCAATGGTTATTAGCATGGTGGATGTGGGTGAGGAAACTGGCCAGTTGCCAGATATGCTACTCAAGGTGGCAGATGTCTATGATGATGAAGTGGATGGTTCTGTGACAGCGCTCACATCCATTATCGAGCCAGTGATGATCGTGCTCCTTGCAGGAATCGTTGGTTCTATCGTGTTTGCGATGTTCTTGCCGCTCATCAAGATGATCGAATCTGTAGGTGGCTAATGTTGATCACTTCTCGATAGGTGGTGTGGCCGCTTGAGCTGGCACCACCTTGATTCTTATTCCATAAAGATTATGAAACGATATTCATCTAAACAATCCCGTCGCTCAGCTTTTTCCATGATCGAGATGCTCACTGTAATCACGATCATAGCTGTACTTGCGGGGGTCGGTTTCGGCGCCTTCATGTTGGTTCAGAAGAATGCTAAAATCCAACAAGCAGAGCTCATGATCGAGGTGCTTTCGAACTCTCTAGAGGCTCGTGTCGGTGAAGGGTTCTCAAAAACTGAGTTGGCTGACTTGGCTGACGTGTTGGATAGCGCTAGTAATTTACCTGCAGGCGGGGGGAGTAAGACCAGCACGCGTGGCCTCTACCGTATGTTGTCAGGTGACTACAATAACGATGGGCGTATTGACGACCAAGTCGTGCCGGCATTTCCTGAGATCGATCCAGAGTACGAAGGTGCTGGTCGCTACGTGAATGACGACCGCTTGGTGATCGATCCGTGGCGCAATCCGATGCGTTATCAATACCCAGGCGTTAACAATAACGTCGAAAATGGTTTTGATCTTTGGTCTGCAGGTCCAGACGGTGAGTTTGACACAGACGACGACGTCACCAACTGGTAGGCATTCATCAGAAAGCCACATTTCACACCCGCGCTGGCAGATTAGCCTCGCGGGTGTTTTTTGTTAGTGGGGTGACTTCGGTACGATAATCCTCTTTACAGGTCTCTCAAATTACAGCTGACTAGTCGCAGCTTCATTGTTTCTAGCATGGTGCATTCATCATGCGCAGTGTGGGCTACCATTTATCGGCGCGTTTGTTTGGATTGCTCAACGGTGACCAACCAGCAATACGTGCTTTAAAAAAATCAAAACACATCAAGCCTGCTCCCGGAGTAACCGCGAGCAAGTTCACCCATTCTATGAGTACCAAAAAAACCGCTGCGAAGAAGGCGGCGCGCAAGCGCAGTGCCAAACAGTCGCAGGAGGAAGTGAATTCAGAAGTTTCCGCCGGAGAAGTAGTAAGCGCACCACAAGAGGGTGGCGTTGAAGAAAAGCCAGCCAAGAAGAAGTCTGCGCGTAAGTCTGCGAAGAAAGCAGCAAAGAAGCCTGAGCAGGTGAATTCAGTCGCAACTCCAACGCAAGAAGCTGCGCCAGAGAGTTCGGATGACTCAAGTGCCAGAGAGCCTAAGCAAGGAGTTCGCGATGTTCGCACCCAGCCAGCTGAAGGTGATTCAACAAGCGATAAGCCAGCGCAGGGTCAGCAAAGCGCAGAAGGTGGGCAGCCATCGGATGAGTCACAGGAAGGTGGCCAGGGTCGCAGTCGTAATAAGCGCGGTCGTCGCAATCGAGGTGGCAAAGCTGATGCCGCGCCTCAGCAGCAGAATCAAGCAGCGATTCAAATCAACCCCGAGGAGCTCAATGAAAAAGCCTGGAGTGTCTTCCTCGCGGAAGTCAGTGAAGAGGGGCTTGCTCTCATCGGTGATAAGGAGGGTAAGGAACTCGCGAAGCGTAGTTTCAAACTTGCAGAGCTCTTCCTAGAAGAGCAGGGGCGCAAAAACCAATCACTCCAAGGGCAGCAGCGACAGCGTCGCAATCCAGCGCCACGTCAGCAGGAGGATCGCCAAACAGACCATCATGCGGCTGATCAAGAGCCTGCTGTGACCGAAGGAAAACAAGATCATTCCGAGGAAGCCTAAGCTCTCTCGAGAAGTCTATTTTTACTAATGGCCCACTGGAGACTCCAGTGGGCCATTTTTTATGCAATATGACTCTCCTCAAATGTGACATATTCGCCTTGTCGAATCGATGGTGGTAGAGTAGGGACTGTGGGTCGCTGTTCCCAACTGGATCGGCGATTAAGCTATCTCAATAATTATTATGGCAATCCAACGCGCTTTACTTTCAGTCTCAGATAAATCTGGGCTGGTTGACTTCGCTAAGAAGTTACACGAATTTGGTGTGGAGTTACTCTCCACTGGCGGCACAGCTGAGGCGATCCGCCAAGCTGGTCTTCCTGTCATCGACGTTTCTACTTTCACTGGTGCTCCTGAGCTGTTTGAAGGACGCGTGAAGACCCTGCACCCTAAGGTGCACGGCGGTCTCTTGCACAAGCGTGACGACGAGCTTCACCTCGCACAGGCGAAAGAGAACGACATTCCTCCAATCGACTTGGTGGTGGTCAATCTCTATCCATTCGAGCAAACCATCGCTCGTGAAGATGTCACCCTTGCTGAAGCGATTGAAAATATCGACATCGGCGGGCCATCCATGCTCCGCTCTGCAGCTAAAAACTATCGCAGCGTGACAGTGGTGACCGACAGTGGCGACTACGACCGTGTGCTCGAAGAAATGGCGGCGCACGACGGTGATACATCCTGCAAGTTGCGCGAGGAGCTCGCGGTGAAAGTATTCAACCGCACATCAAGCTACGATCGAGCCATCACCAATTACCTGAGTCAGGCCTCAGAGGGCACGCGTTCTTCCCTCAATCTGACGCTTCCGATCAACCATGAGCTACGCTACGGTGATAATCCACACCAAGCAGCAAACCTCTATGGGAGTTTTGATGAATCCTTCACTCAGCTACAGGGGAAAGAGCTCAGCTACACCAACATTCTTGATATTGAAGCTGCTGCTGACCTTATTTTTGACTTCGCACGTCCCACTGTGGGCATCCTCAAGCACACGAATCCATGTGGAGTTGGTCAGGATGATGAAGATCTCCGAGTTGCTTGGCAGCGTGCATTTGAGACCGACACACAAGCACCATTTGGTGGTGTGATCGTGGTGAATCGCCCACTTACTGAGAGCTTGGCTCGTGTCATTTCAGCTATTTTCACTGATGTGATTATCGCTCCTGACTTCGAGCCTGAAGCTCGTGCGATCCTACAGAAAAAGAAAAACCTTCGCTTGATCAAGATGAATGTTGAGGCATACGCGGTAGCAAAGAAGGAGCCCCTCATTCGCTCTGCGCCGGGTGGTGTGATGGTCATGGATCGTGACCACACTGCTCTTGGCCTTGATGGACTCGAGGAACGCGTGGTTACGAAGCGCCCACCGACCGAAGAAGAGATGCGTGCGATGCGCTTTGCTTGGCGTGTGGTGAAGCACGTTAAGTCCAATGCTATCGTTTACGCGAAGTCCGACCGCACACTCGGTGTGGGTGCTGGCCAGATGAGCCGCGTGGATTCTTCGCGTATTGCAATTTGGAAAGCTGAAGAGGCTGGGTTGTCTCTTGATGGCTCGGTCATGGCTTCTGATGCAATGCTTCCATTTGCGGATGGTCTCGAAGCGGCTATCGCTGCCGGGGCCACGGCTTGTATTCAACCTGGTGGTTCGATCCGTGATGAAGAGGTGATAGCAGCTGCTGATAAAGCAGGCATCGCGATGATCTTCACTGGTCACCGCCACTTCCGCCACTAAGGCTCGTTTGATTTACCAGATGGCCCCATGCGCATTCAGCGTTTGGGGCTATTTTGTTTTTAGTGTGCCTCGCTATGCTTGGTTTTATATAGGATTGAAGGCATTGAAGGTGTTAGTGAGTTCTTGGTGAAACTTATCGCCAAAGGTCTTGCATCTAGGCGGCTCAATGTTACAACCAAGTCACATCATGTCAGGCAAACTCACCTATAAAGAATCTGGGGTCGACACAAGAGAAGCAGCTGCTCTCGTCGGCGATATTGGCACTCATGTACGCCGTACGCAGCAGCAACGCAAACTCTACGGAGCATTTGGGCTTTTTGCCGCAGCGTTCGATTTGAGTGAGTATGAAAAACCAGTGATTGTGACTGGTTGTGACGGGGTAGGAACCAAACTAGACATTCTCCTCCAAAAAGAAGAATACGGCATTGCTGGTAAGGATCTTGTTGCAATGAGTGTGAATGACATCATCACCACAGGTGGCGACCCATTGATGTTCCTCGACTACGTGGGCATCGCAGCACTCGATAAGCGCATGATTACCGAACTCATTGCTGGCATGTGCGATTACCTCGAAGATTGTGGTTGTATCCTCGCTGGTGGCGAGACTGCAGAAATGCCGGGCATCGTCCCTGAAGATGTGGTTGAGCTCGCGGGCTTCTGCATCGGTGCCTGTGAAAAGGAAAATCTTATCGACCCGACTCAACTTCAAGAAGGAGATGTTCTTGTTGGTTACCCGTCTGATGGTCCTCACGCAAACGGCTGGAGTTTGATTCGCCGTGTGATTGCGGAACACCCAGATGCGCTTTCCGAAGAGGAACTACAGAGCTTATTGGCTCCGACTCGCCTGTACCACGATGTAGTGGCTGACATCCGCAAGACCGGTGTCACACCGAAGGCATACGCCCACATCACTGGTGGCGGTCTCCCTGAAAACATCGAGCGACTCTTCCAGGGCTTGGGGGCGGATCTTGAAATTCCATTCTGGGACAACAAGCCAATGCGTAAGTTGTTCGAGTTTGTTGATGCGGAAGACAAATTCCACACCTTCAACATGGGAATCGGTTGGGTCGCTATCGTCTCTGCAGATGAAGCTGACGCGATCCTCGCAGCTGGCCCGGGTGGGGCTGTGATTGGTAAGGTTGTGAGCCAAGAAGGCGTGCGCGTGATCGAAAAAGGCGCGTAAGTAAGCACTTGTATCTCTCTCTCCGTTGGGTCGTGAATCAATTCAGAGCACACCCAAACATTAGAAATTCTTCGTTTTTAGAATATATTGCACCATGAGTGACCCATTGAAGCACGAATGTGGTATTGCAGTCGTCAGATTGCGTAAACCAATCTCTTATTACATCGAGAAATATGGCACACCGCTTTGGGGCCTCAATAAGCTCTTCCTCCTGATGGAGAAGCAGCGCAACCGTGGCCAGGATGGTATAGGTATTGGCTCCTGTAAGTTGAATATGCCACTTGGGCAGCCATACATCTTCCGCCGCCGTAGCGTGAAAAGTGATTCTCTCTCAAGAATTTTCAATAAGGAGGTCAAGCAGTTCAATAGTTTGGTCGCCTCAGGAGATGTTGACCCGAACAATGCTGATTCTTGTAAGGGGAATTATGACTTTTGTGGTGAAATCCTCATGGGGCATCTGCGTTATGGTACATCAGGGCGCTTTGATGAAGGCTCATGTCATCCGTACTTGCGCCGAAGTAATTGGATCACGCGTACCTTGATGGTGCAGGGCAACTTCAATATGACCAACGCAGGTTCATTGAACCGCACCATGATTGAGCGCGGACAGCATCCAGTCTTTGGTACTGACACACAGACCGTATTGGAAGAGGTTGGGTTCCATCTCGATGAAGCGCACACTGACCTCTACCGTGAGATGCGCGACCAAGGAATCGATGGGGATCTCATTCCGTCTAAAATTTCTGAAGATCTCGATCTGCATAAGGTGATCACTGAGTCAGCCCAGCATTGGGATGGCGGCTACGCCATTTGTGGTACTGTAGGCAATGGTGATATGTTTGTGATGCGCGACCCGCGCGGCATTCGTCCTTGTTCTTACTACATAGACGATGAAGTGATTGCGTTTTCATCCGAGCGTGTGCCATTGATGACGGTATTTGAAACCTCACGTGGTGAAATTCACGAACTCGAGCCTGGATCCTGCACGATCGTCAACCACCATGGTCAGATCAGTAATCAACGCTTCCATCAGCACGAGGAACTCAAGCCATGTTCATTCGAGAAGATTTACTTCTCCCGTGGTAATGATCCTGAGATTTACCGCGAACGCAAGGCAATGGGGGCAGCCCTCGTTGATCAAGTGGTGAATTCTATGGGTGGGAATTTCGATAAGGCCGTATTCTCATTTATCCCCAATACAGCTGAGACAGCCTACTACGGGTTGATGGACGGTCTTCGACTATTCCGTCGTCAGCAAGTGCGTTCAGATCTACTAACGGCACTAGAAGACGGCACTCTCGATGCGAGCATGCTCGATGACGTGATTCTCAAGAACTGGCCAAAAGCTGAGAAGGTGACTCAGAAGGATATAAAGATGCGAACCTTCATTTCACAAGAGAAGGGAAGAGCGCAGCTAGTGTCACATGTCTACGATATCGCTTACGGTGTGATCAAGCCAGATGACACATTGGTCATGCTAGATGATTCTATTGTGCGGGGGACGACACTGAAGCAGTCCATCCTGAAGATCCTATCTAGGACCAACCCTAAGAAAATTGTGATTTGTTCGACAGCTCCTCAGATTCGTTACCCAGATTGCTACGGTATTGATATGTCAGAGTTAGGGAAGTTTGTGGCGTTTAACGCGGCGGTCTCATTGCACAAGAAGCGTGGGACTGACGGGATTTTTGAAGAAGTCCACCAAGCTTGCCTAGCCGAGTCTGATAAGCCACTCGGAGAACGCGTGAACCAAGTGAAGCGTATTTACGCCGACTTTAGTGCGGAAGAAATTTCTGCTGAAGTGAGTAAATTAGTTTTCCCTGATGGTGTTGAGTGGGATGGTGAAGTCGAAATCATCTTCCAGACAATTGAAAATCTTCACGCTTCGATCAAAGGCCCATGCGGCGATTGGTATTTCACAGGTGATTACCCAACACCCGGTGGTGTAGCAACTGTCAACGGTGCGTATATCAACTGGTTCGAAGGTAAGACCGGACGAGGTTACGAGCTTTAAAACGTCAGTGCCTGAAGTGACTTCAGTCACTTAACTTATTTGAATGAATTTGCCTTCGAGTGCTGGCTCGAAGGCATTTTTATGCAATAGACACAAAAAAGCCCAATGGCAGAAAAGTCCTGCCGTTGGGCTGAATGCATTGTAGAGAAAAGTGGGGAGTGCAACACGTTCGTTTGCACTCGCTACAGAGACAAGATTACTTGTCCTTGTCGCACTTCTTCTTTGAAGAACACTCTTTCTTGTCCTTGCACTCTTTCTTTGATTCACAGTTGTCAGCGAGTGCTGCGCCGGAAAGGCCTGCGATGAATCCAACTGCGAGGAGTGATGTTTTAACGAGTTTCATAGTGATACTTTGTTTTTTGGTTTTTGCTTATGTAACCAACCGTAGGCTACATAGTATAGAGTGATAGATGCTCGACATTATTCCAGAAAAATGAAGAAATGTTCTAACTTTTTAATTTTCTTGTGAATGCTCCATCTAAGTCACTTGTCTCGAATATGATGTGTTCTGCTCAACATTTCTGGAGTAGAGCAAGCACGATCATCCCGCCCATCCCAGGGCTCAGCTATAGCCACGACTTCCATGGTGATGGTGAGGAACTGGTGATTGCAATGCATGGGCTGTGGCGAAGTAAGTTTGCTATGGGGCAGGTGGTGCGCGCACTGCAAGCAGATGGTTATGCGACGCTCAATGTTTCATACAGTAGTTATGCAATGCACTTGGAAGAGATGGTGGAGCTTCTGAGAAGCCTCATCGAGCAATATGCTGGATCATATCGCCGTGTGCACTTTGTGACGCATTCACTGGGCTGTGTGGTGTTCAGGCGCTACTGGAATCAATTCGGCATCCAGAATCTCGGCAGGGTGGTGATGCTGGCTCCACCATTGCAAGGTAGTTGGATTATGGACTGGCTTGGAGAATCACCATTTGTGCATTGTTTTGGGCCTGCGGGTAAATTCTTAAGCACCGAGAGCATGGCTAATGAAGTGGCTAAGCTTCCTGATGAAGTGATGGTGATTATGGGTAAAGTCCCCAAGATCACCATTTTTCAATTCGTCTTTGATGGGGTGGCCAACGACGGCATCGTGCGTGTAGACAGCGGTAAAGTACAGGGGCTACAGGATTTTCACGTGCTGTCGATTGACCACACATTGATCACGAGTGACCCCACGGTGCTCAAGTTGAGCCGTAAGTTCCTTAAAAAAGGAGAGGTGGTCTAAGTCGCCGTGTTACGAATTGTCATCGCGACGTTTTTGTAGGTATTGCATGTAACGTCGCTTGGCTAGGAGGTCGCGATCCAACTCAGGATGTACAAATGGATTGTTATCGCCGTAGCGAGCCCATGGCCCCTTGGGCACATCTTCAAAGTCGACAAAGCGCCAGTGCAACTTATCTCCTGATTTCATACCCAAGTAATCACGCACGGCAGGGGAGATGTCGATACCGGCTCCTTTGTTGTGCTTATTTTTAGGTCGGCGATTGCCGAATACATAGCGCCAGTCGTCTGTGGTCCATGGCCCGCAATCTTCCCATTGTGCATAGCAAACTTTTTTGCCGAAAACGATCTGAAGCCAACGACCTTTGCAGACAGTTTTACCTGGCTTCGGGTTGTATTTTTTAAACCATGGAATGACCCGTTTGGCTTCTGGCTTGTGTTTGCGCCAATCGATTCGATCGTTATATGGCAGAGCGATATAGAATGGATTCTGCCTGGGTTTGAATGCTTTTGGGCGGAACTGAGTTTTGTGTCGCGCTTTTGGGTCTGGATTGTCGAATCCGCCAAAGTTTTTAGCCCAATGGGTGTCCCACGAACTCGAGTAGTTGTGGGTTTTGTTGCGGCCGCTGGGTGACTCACCAACCCAGAAGATGGTCGCGGTGATGTTCATCTTCCATGGGTACTTGTGCTTTTTAAATGGGTTATGAGAGGCTGAACTCAGGGACTGAGCAGTAGCCATTCCTGAAAAGGCGAGTAGGGGAATCAGAGCAAGATGAACAATTCGCAAACACATCATAGTTAAGAGTTCTGAAGAACATAACGATTTGACATGCTGTAGCAATGAAATTCGGGCAATCCAGCTAACACGAAAGTACAGGTTCGATCAGTGGAAGAGCGAGAAATGCTCATTTCTAATTTCGCTGAGGTGCCAGCGTTGTTGCATGGATGCTAGAAGTTCTTCAGATAGCTCTTTGGCGGCTGCTTTTTTGAGCTTATTGCCAGGTTCTGAAGGCTTCCAAATAGCGCAGAAGTAGATCCAATGGTGTTCATCAAGATCTTGAATAGAGACTGAGGCTGCTGCGGTTGTGTCTTCTGGGGTGTTGTGAGCGCGTATCCCAAGGGATATATAGTCGTATGGGTATGGTGGATTATGAACCGAAATTTGATATTGTGGGAAGGTGCGCCTGAGGTGCTCTACCATCTCCTCGGTAGTGGGTTTTGGAGAAATGATCGCTTCCGCAGTGCGAACTTCATAAGGGGAGTTGCAGCTTACAGCCATCATCACACTGATTGCTGCTGCCAAGTATGAAAGAAATCTCATAGACAACCTAACATAAGTCAGTAAGTGCTATGTTCCAAGCCTGAAAGCATGGCAAGTAAGAATAGCGGGGGTCTCAGGGTCTCACTCGACCACTTTGATCTCGTAGAGTTTATCCCACATCTTACCTGTTACAAAAATGCGATCACGAGCTGCGTCATAGGCAATGCCATTGAGAACGGCTTGGTCATTGTCACGATATTTTTTAGGAGCCAGCTTAGCCATCTCCAACCAAGCGGTCACTTTCCCATTTTTGGGGTTGATACGAGCCACTCGATTTTCTTGCCACAGGTTGGCGTAGATTTCTCCTTTAATGGATTCAAGTTCATTGATCTTAAGCACGGGCTTTCCTGCATCATGGACTTGAATGCGCCTGATTTCATGGAAGGTGGCTGGGTCGAGGAAACGCAATTCTGAGCTACCATCTGACATGACCAACTGGGAACCATAGCGGGTCAATCCCCATCCCTCGCCTGGGTAGCTCATGGTCTTCACTTGGCGAAAGCTGTCGCGATCATAAACAAATGCTAATCCGGCTTGCCAAGTCAGCTGGATGAGTTTGCCATTCCATAGTGCTAGTCCTTCAGCAAAGAATTGGGATTTGATCCGGCGTAGTTTGAGCACCTTGCCTGTTTCAAGTTCGACTTTTCTGAGGCTTGAGCGCCCATTGAGCCCAGTGCTTTCGTAGAGGAATCCATCGTGGTAGAGCAGACCCTGTGTGAATGCTTGGGCGTCATGCGGGTAGGTTTTAACAACTTCAATCTGATACGTGGGTGCACCAGCTCGATCATCTGCGACTAGCTGTGAGCTATGCAAGAGGATCGTGAAAAGAGTTAGTAACAGGAGAGGGCTTGGAGCTAATTGTTTCATCGGAGATCGATACGTCGTAGCATTGACTGAGAGGTATCAGAGTGTTGGCGTCAACTCAACTATGATGCCGCAAAAATCGCCGCTGATAGGACGTGATTGTGCTGCGGAGATGAAGGCGCAACCTATCTCTAAGCTCTAGGTGGACGTATTTTGGGTGTTGCCACTAAAAAGCCCCGAACAGCATGGCTGTCTCGGGGCTGTAGAAATTTAGGACTGTTCCTTCTATGATCAGTCGTCCATAAGGGCGAACTTGAGTTCACCTGAAGAGACCACCTCACCATTAACAACGCAGCGGCAGTGGGCAAAGCCAATGTTGCGGCGAGTCTTGATGATTTCAGCCTCAATGAAGAGTGTGTCACCCGGCAGTACAGGGTTGCGCCACTTAACGTTGTCAGCACTCATGAAATAGCCGATCTTGCCTTGGTTTTCAGGCTTGCGGAGCATGAGGCAGGATGCGACTTGCGCCATCGCTTCTACCTGCAGAACTCCTGGCATGATGGGGTGCCCAGGGAAATGCCCAGGGAAGAATGGCTCGTTGATCGTGACATTCTTCACACCGGTACACTTGTTGTCGCCCTCGAAATCAATGATGCGGTCGACGAGCAAGAAGGGATAACGGTGGGGGAGAATCTTGAGGATGTCATTGATGTCCAGCACTGCTTCACCTCTAGGGATTGCGAGTGGTGGCACCATGGAACGCATGCGAAGATAGTTACGCTTGAGGAGAGCTGCCATTTTAGTGTTCGGGCCGTGGCCAGGTTTGACACAGATGACGTGACCTGTGATGCGCTTGCCGCTGAGCATGAGGTCGCCAATCACATCAAGTGCTTTATGGCGTGCAAATTCATTGTCAAAGCGGAGCGGATCTTTGCTCATGACTTCCTCACCGCGGATGACCACGGCATTCTCAATGGAACCACCTTTGATCAAGCCTTTGTCGAGCAGTGGCTTGACGTCTTCATAGTAGACAAACGTACGAGCTGGAGCAATTTCCTTCTCATAGGTTTCTGGGTTGACTTCACTACTGAAGAACTGGGTGAAGCGGCCATCTGGGCCTACATTGGTACAGGAGATGCGGAACTTTTTATCTGGGATGATGGTGATGAGTGAACCATTTCCGGCGTCATAGAAGAGAGGCTCACGGATTTCCCAAATCTTAGCAGGCTCGTCTTGGGTGACGATTCCAGCTTGTTTGATAAGTTCTACGTAGGGTGCGGATGATCCGTCACCGATGGGTGGTTCATTGGCGTCCATTTCGATCAGTGCATTGTCCACTCCCATGCCGGTAAGGGCGGAGATGACATGCTCAACGGTATGGACTTTTACGGACCCTTCAGCGAGAGTGGTGGCGCGCTCGACAGTCTGCACCTTATCCACATCAGCATCGATGAAGGGTTGGTCGTCAAGATCGATACGGCGGAATTGAAACCCTGAGTCAACTGGGGCTGGCTTGATGGTTAGTGTCACTTTCTGGCCAGTGTGGAGCGAGGAGCCCTCTAGAGAGGCTGGCGCGGCAAGAGTTTGTTGCATTACTGTCGACATGGCCACAGTGAAAGCTCTTCCTAGCAAACATGCAAGATTTTTGACTTCCCGAGCAGAAGATCAACGGTACATTGTGCCCATGCCTAACGATATCGACCTTTTGATCGAACTAGCACTGCGTGAAGATATTGGCGCAGGGGATGTAACCGCTGAGTATTTTGTGCCGGATTCTAAGCTCGTGCGCGCTATGATGTTGGTCAAGGCTGATGGAGTGATTGCAGGGCTCGAGGTCGCTGAGAAGGTCATCCGCTTGGTCGATCCTGAGCTCTTGGTGAAACTGCTCAAGGTAGACGGTGACTCAGTAGCATATGGCGACCACGTGATGCAGATTGAAGGTTCGGCTAAGAGTATCCTGACCGCTGAACGGACGGCATTGAATTTCGCACAACGTCTCTCGGGTGTGGCGACAAAGACCGCCACGTTTGTCCAACGCGTTCAAGGAACAAAGGTGCAGGTGCTAGATACGAGAAAAACAACTCCGGGTTGGAGAATGTTGGAGAAAGCCGCAGTGATCTCTGGCGGAGGGATGAACCACCGAATGGGGCTTTATGATCGTGCCATGGTGAAAGACAACCACCTCGTGGCTGAGAGTGGCTTGAGCGATCTTCAGGTAGCCATTGACACTCTGAAGGCTGAGAAGCCAGCTGTGCAAGTGGAGCTGGAGGCTGACACGCTCGCTCAGGTCCAAGGGTTCTTGAGCTTGAGGGGGGTGGATTACATTTTACTTGATAATATGAGCAATGATCAGCTCGAGCAAGCTGTAGCAATGCGCGGCACAGCTGGCCCAAGGCTAGAGGCTAGCGGCGGAGTGAATTTAGACAGCATCGCGAGTATTGCTGCCACGGGAGTCGATTTCATCTCAGTCGGGGCGCTGACTCATTCTGCAGTAGCGCTCGATATTTCACTCGAGTTTTTTGACCTTTAAGCACTTTGCTGCATTCAAAATTGAAGAGCTGGCGTGACTGACTAGGGCGCAGCTAGGCGTGCGATTACCTGCTCGGCTGTGGCTTGGCCAGACATGATTGCACCTTCGATGGAGGCTGTGCTGGTGTGGTCACCACAGAGCCAAATGCCATCGATGTTGAGATAGCCTGCTTTTGGTGGCTCAATGCTAGGAGCTTGTTCCGGCAAGGCGTGCTTGATGATGTCTGTACGAAGATGTTGCCACTGCATCACAGAATCGCCAAACCACTCGCGCAATTCAGCAATGACGATGTCGCGTAAGTGTGGGTCCCTGCGTTCACCTAGAACAGCCACAGAGATGAGAGATTTTCCGGCCGGCGCGTAGCTTGGACTCACGTCAGATGGCACACAGAGGTTATTCACCAGCCCATCCCCACTACCATTGAGAGCAATGATGGCCTCTTTGAGAGGGGATTGGTCTGCACTAAAATAGAAGTTGGTGACGGCCCGCCAGCTGGGCGCAATGCTCTCGAAGTTTGGGACGAGGTGAGAAGCTGTGGAGGCGTCAGTGGCAAGGATAACCTGCGATGCGTCGAGAGAGGCGCCGTCGAGGAGGGTGACCGAGTCCGTGGTGACTGACTGAACTGGAGTGTTGAGCGAGATGGCGCTACGTGGCAGTCGATCGGCCAGTTGCTTGGGAATGGCACTCATACCATTAGCTGGGAGTGTGGCATAGCCGCTGGTAAACATCTTGAATGTGAACTCAAACATTCGACTAGATGTTCGGAGCTCATTCTCTAGGAATATACCACCATAGAAGCTACGGAAAAACCCATCAATCATGCACTCGCTGAAGCCATAACTGCGCAGAAATTCAACGGTCCGGAGGTCTTGGTGTCGTGCAATGTCTGCCTGTGAGGTGCCAAGCGCTTGAAAGCGTAGCTGGGCGACGCGGAGTTTATCTGTGAGTGAACCGATGGGTGAAAGCGCACTACCTAACATTCGTAGTGGTCGGCGAAACACATCCATCACTCGCTGCATTTTTTGCCCGTCAAAAACCAGGGCTCCGGGCTCAAATTTACAAAGCTCAAGTGCCTCTAAATTCAACAGTTTGCCAGCTTTAGGGTAAGCACTCAAAAATACCTGGAAGCCACGATCGAGTAGGAATCCATCTACGTTGTCGGTGCGCGCGCGTCCACCAACGCAGTCGCTCGCTTCCAAAATGATGTAGGGTGTGCCGGCTTCTTGGAGTTTGAGCGCGCAGGAAAGACCACTGAGTCCAGCTCCAACAATGATGACAGGGTTTTTGTTCGGAGACATTGTTGCTTAGAATACTCTTGTTCTTGTCAAAATCTGTCAATCAACATGATTTTCTGGTGCCTTCTGTAGGGGACTCGGTGTCACGTAACTTTGAGAGAACTGACTGGCTGTAGCAAATGGTGACGATGACGACGGATACATTGATCACGCACATGCTAATCCAGAAGCCGTCCAGGCCCAACTGGAAAACGTGCACCACTAAGGTGCAGCCGATGATTGGTAGAATGACTTTGCGCACGACGGATTCAATTAAACCGTACATTGGACGCTTCATGGCTTGCAGGAAGCCAATGTAGATGAATCCCACAACGTATGACCATTGAATGAAGGCCATAATGCGGACATAGCGAGTGCCGACGGCGATCACTTCGGCATCCTCGGTGAACAGCTTCACCAGCCACGGCGCAAAGACACCTAAGCCGATCGATGCTGCTAGTATGAGGTAGATGCCGTACTTTAGGCAGAGCCTAACACACTCACGGACTCGCTCAGAGTGGCCTGCTCCATTATTTTGGCCCACAATCGAGATGATCGCTGAGCCGAGGCCAATCGAGGGAAGGAGTGCGATTTGTTCGATACGCGTGCCAATACCAAAGGCCGCGACAGAGACCTCGCCATAGAATTTCAAGAAGTAAGTCGTGACGAAGAACCCGAGCGCCACCGACATGAGGTTGAAGCTGGTGGGAATCCCTTGACGTAGGATCTGACGATAGATCGTGAGTTTAGGTTTGATGTGTTCATAGCAAAGGGACGCGATGTGGCCGCGCCTGAGGACTACCGAGAAAAGGTACATGCCTCCAAGAGCTTGAATGCACACGGTGGCCCAGGCGATGCCGCGAATTCCCATCGCGGGGAGGCCGAAGCCGCCGTAGAGGAACCAAGGGTCGAGAATAAGGTTGAGGAAGAAGCCAATGATAAGCACACGGCTATAGGTCTTGCTGTCACCGTGAGCTAAGAGGATTGCATTGCTCATGCTACTCAACAAAAAGAAGACAGTGCCGAAGAACAGTGGACTTAGGTATTGGTCTGCTAGATCGAGTGTGTTGCCAGTGGCGCCTAAGAACTGAAACAACGGGTAGGCCGTAGTGAGACCAATTGCGCTGACGACGATGGAGCAAATAATGCCCAGCGAGATGACTTGTACGGAAAGCGTGCCAGCTTCGCTCTCTTGATTTGCCCCAAGAGCATTGGCAATCAATGCCGAAGCACCGCGAGCTAGGCCACCACTGATGGCGATGATGATGAAAAATACAGGAAACGACAGTGCCATTGCAGCGAGCGCTTCTGTCGAAATCCTTCCTGCATAAAAGGAATCAACAACGTTGTACATTGTGTTAAAAAAGTACCCGACACTCATCGGTAGTGCGATGCGACGGATATGACCCGGGAGTGAACCGGATGTTAGTGAGGGTGAGGCCATCTAGCAATCAGCATAGTGGTTCACCAACGCAATGCAAGGGAAGCCATGCTTGGAACTATGACTTATTGAGGATCCTTTTCCACACGCGGTTTGCCTGTGATCAATTGCGAGAACTTAAACGGCTGAGCTTGGTAGTCTTTTTGAAGATATTCCTCCGGGATCGTGACTTGGTTTGCGTCTCTGATTCCGGAGAAGCTAGGTGACATGATTTCAATACCCGCTTCATTGAAGCGATCCTGAATTGCTTGGTGCATTTGTGAATAAATCAGCGGTGTCTTTCGGGGATGGCGGCTCACAACATTGAGCTCGTACTCGACGCTAAAGTCACCCAAGGCATTTTGCAGCACGAATGCTGGTCGTGATTCATCGAGGAATTCGATGTCAGCTGCTGCTGCAATGAGTAATTCATGAACCTGACGCCATGGGACATCATAGCCGATGGTGACTGTGCTATGCAGTACGATACCAGCATCTTTAGCGTGGGTGCTGTAGTTCACAATATGGTTATTCATCACCATGGTGTTCGGGACAGAAATGACAACATTCTTTGGTGTGCGAATGCGTGTGACGAGGAGCGATTTCTCAACGATGTCACCTGTGGTTTCTGCGATGCGAACCCGATCACCAGTTTGGAAGGCACGCATGTAAGTGATGGCGATCCCAGAAATGATGTTGGTGATCGCTGAGGTGGAGCCCAGTGATACGAGAATGCCGATGAAAATCGACAAGCCCTGGAGTGCTGGAGACTGGGAGCCCGGTAGGTAGGGGAAGACGATGACGAAGGCAAATACCATGAGCAAAAGCCGGACGAGTACGAATGTGGGACGTGCCCATTCTTGATAAAAACCATTGAGATGGATACGGCCACGATCCACGCCATCGAAGATGAGTTTGACGATGCGGATGAGAAAATGGGTGAAGAAGCCTACGGTGAAAATGAATACGAGATTCGGAATGAATTCGATAAACTCATTTTGGAGGTCGAGGTATTTACTACTGAGGTAGTTCCAAACAATCTCAGGGATGTGGCAGGTACTATCCCACTGAGTTAACACAATTACCGAGAAGGTAGCGAACAGTACGATATTGACGACGCGACGAATGAAGGACGTGAAGGTAGCTGATAACTTACTAATTTCTTCACCATTTAGGAGCTCCTGTTCTTGGAGTTTTACCGAGCGGATCTCACGATTGAAGACGCGACCATCCTCAGTGCCGATCCAACGAAAAATGCGCTTCACAATCCACCATGACACCAGCAAAAGAAAGGCAGACACAACCACCACGATGACGCGCTGGACGAACTTGGCTTCTTCCGAATGAGTGAAAAAATCGAGTAGGGAGTTCAGGAACTCAGACATTATTCTGATCATTACCTGATAGGTGGATAAGTGTAAAGGTGCGAATGAGTTGAGCTCTGTTGGGTAATTGTGTTATAAAATAATTATCTAACCTTCCAACTTAGCTGCGATGTCAGACAACACCACATCTTCTCCCATCAAACTCTTGTTAGTCGTTTCTATCCCTACTGGTAGAGAATCCATTCAAAAGCATCTAAATGCATTATCTGAACACCAAAGCACCGAGGGTCGATCGATCGAAATCGTGGCAGTGGCATACAACAAACGATCGGCCTATCAGGAGTTGAAGTCCTATGAGCCAGATTTAGTGATTTTGGATCTGATGCTGCCAAATATGAGAAGTATCGAAATTGCGGCGTACATTTCTACACTCAATCCAGAAATTAAGATTATCGCAATGTCACCAGAAGACACCCCACATGAAGAGCTCATGTTGTGTCTGCAGGCAGGCGTTCTGGGGTATTTCACAGAAGAAGCGAAGACTGAGCATGTGCTGCGGGCTATCGACCGGGTGCTCTGTGGGAAAAAATCTCTCCCGGAAGAAGCAACTTACGATGTGTTGCAACAAGCCGCTTCAGATCTCGTGATCTCTAGAAAAGAAAAGCGCACTCAATTTCTCAGCGCACTCATTGGTTTAGTGCCTCTCGCAGGTATACTTGCGGCATTCATCAGCTTTCTATGGCGTGAGTATTGGGGGCAGATTGGGGTGCGTGTGGGGGATCTGGGTGTCGATTCATCAAAGCGCGTGGTCGAACTCTTCATCAGCATCTTGCTCCTAGTTGGAATGATTGGCCCATTGCTATACATCAACTCCTGGCTCGATGCGATCGAGGAACGCTTTGGAAAACTGAAAAAATGGATTTACGCATCGAGGGCAAAGCCTGGGCTGAAGCGCGCCTTATATGCACGTAAGACCCAATGGATTGTTTTCGCATGCATGTTACTGATGATCTCTATGCCATTGAATTTCACCGGCGGGAAGATATTGACGATCGTGATTGGTGTGATTTTTGCTGCAGCATTGTTAGCGAATATGGCTGGCTTTGCTCAAGCCTTGCCAACGGTATTCCACCTATCAAAATCGAGCACTCGTTGGGTCTACACTATCTTAGGTGGTATTTTCACACTTTTGATACTGGCCTTAAGTGTTGAAGTCTTTTTGCGAGGGCCTGATCTAAGGCACGATGGCGTGCATGGATTTGTGGTCAAGAAGGCGCTCGATGTCTCAGCTCGTCCTGCAATGTTTTATGATCTAGATGGAAAGCACCCACCGTTAGGAGCGTTATACCTTGGAGGTAATGCGGATCTTTACGTTCTCTATGACCCCAACACGGAATCTGTACGCATGATCCCGGTCGGCTCCACCCGCGTTGAAATTATCGATGAAGTACCGGTGCTTGATGACGGGAAGGATTAAGTATTTTTCAGGAAAATAGCGAGTGGGGTAGTTCGTCTCATCCTAATAATTGAGGAGGCTTTTTTGCTATCCAGTGGGAGGCAATACTCAGAAGCTTGTGCTTGTATTAAGTGGTCTGAATATTGCGATATTCCTGCACTTCTCGATTCATCGGACAACACGATACTGTTGCTCTTAGGGTCGTGGCAGGCGATATCCCCCTTGTCGTGTGTTCAGCTGCATTCACCCATGAACACACAATGACAAGCATACGAAACCTTATCATACTCCTGCTCTCAAGTCTGACATTGATGGCAGAGACTTTAACTCCACTAGGCGAAGGCGATCCCACCATGACTGTGCCGCAAACAGCGGCCGAGCTTTGGGCGGAGTTTGATCCCACTGCAGAACCTCTAGATACGGAGATTCTTTACCAATGGGAGGAAAGCGGCGTCACACTTCAGGTGGTCAGAATCCGCGTCGGAGTGTTCAAAGGTGAGACCGTGATGGTCGCTGGTGTGTATGGTTTCCCAACTGGTCAAACAAACCTTCCAGGACTTCTCAATATCCATGGTGGTGGACAATCTGCTGATTACAAATCGTGCTTGTACAATGCCTTGCGCGGTTACGCTACATTCTCTTTGGCCTGGGCTGGTCGCATCACTGCGGATAGCCCGAATGATACGGGAACTGGCTACAGCGTGACGAATGCCAATGTGGCCGCATTTTGGACAGGTGACACAAACGATCCCGACTATAAAGTCACGACGGATTGGGGTCCCTTAGAGGGGTACCACGCGCCGAGTCGCTATGTGAGCACCAATGCGACAGACCTACAGCCAGCAACATGGACTTACGATGCTGTCGAGTCTCCGCGGAATAGCACCTGGTTCTATTGGACTATGGCGGCCCGCCGCGCGCTTACTTTCCTTGAAAATCAATCTGAGGTGGATGGCACACGGCTCGGTGTTTACGGGCACTCTATGGGGGGAAAGTTGACAGTGATGACCACGGGGACGGACTCGCGCGTCAAAGCATCAGCACCATCGTGTGGTGGCAATAGCTTCTTTGATGAGTACAACAACAACGACTTTATGGGCGTCACCATTGGTGATCCGGCCTATTTGGCCACGATTGCGTGTCCGACGATGTTCTTGATGCCATCGAACGACTTCAACGCACATATCGCCGATATGCCGGCGAGCGTCGCCTTCCTTGACAACAATAGCATCGATTGGCGGATCAGTACCTCAGCGCACCACAACCACCAAGATACCTCGGAGTACACGGTGGCTACCCAGATTTGGATGGACGAGATATTTAAGTCGGGTCCGACCACGCCTGAATCACCAGTGATAAGCTTGAACCTTAACGATCCATCAGGCGTTCCGCAGATCACGATCACAGCGGATAATACGACACGCACGGTACAGAGCGTGGAGGTGTTCTACACCCAGATGGGTGAAGATGACGGAGAGGTGCAGAGCATCAATGACTTCATCGTGCGCCATTGGCACAGTGCCACGGTGACCGGAAGTGGGGCAAACTGGGCTGCATCACTTCCCATTGAGTCCACTGACGAGCCACTGATGGTTTTCGCCAATGTCCGCTACGACCTCGACAGTTCGATCACTGCTGCGGGGTATTACTACGCGCCGTATACCGCTGAGCAATTCGTCTTATCCACACCAGTCATTTTAACGAGCTCGGCGGCACTTCAATCTGCAGGGGTCAATGCAACATTCAGCCCAACAACCGATATTGAAGACTTCTTGGGGGATTGGGAACTTGAGTGGTTTAGTTATTTGGAGGGTGCAACTCGCTGGCAGCGCACCACGCACAAGATCAATGATGTCGTCTACAAAGGTCCTAAATATTCTAAGCTCAGTCTCGAAATATACTCTGAACAGGTGAATAAACTTGTCTTGCGTATTGATGATGCCGGTGTGGAGATCGAGCTTCCCGGGGGCGCCGAGTGGCAACAAGTCGAGCTGAACCCATGGGATTTTCAGAAAAGTGATGGAGTGATGGGATTCAACTGGGATAATGCCAATGAGTTGGAGCTTACCAACTACCTCAACCTTGGCAATTCTGTAGAACTAGGCAACGCAGTTTGGAGTGGCGCGAATCCTCAATTTCGCAACTTGCAGTGGAAAGCTGGCACAGTGAAGGACTACACGGATGAAATTCCTAACCCACTATCCGACCTACCAGTCGAGGACGGCGTGGTGTACCTGACACTTGAATCCACCCTAGAATACTCTGAAGGTGTGAATGGCCTCAGCTTGAATGACGAGTGGTTGGGGGAGGCCGCTTACGAAGTAGAAGGGCAGGTGTACCCACGCGGAATCACCGGCTTATCACCAGCTGAGTTATTGTTTTTCCTTGGTCGTGACTACAGCCAGTTTGATGCAATCACTCAAGCGCGCAACTTTGCCGGAGTAGGCGTGACGATGCAGGTCTATCTCGATGACGTCCTTGCCTTTGAGTCATCTAGTTTAGTGAACGATGAGCATGAGGCTGTTAGTTTGGATGTTAGTGATGCGGTGGAAATGCGTTTGGTGATTGTGGCAACCGAAGATCCATCAGCAATCGTGCAGGCCGCATGGGTAGATGCCAAGCTAACCCCAAAGAATAGAACCATCTTTAGCGAAGGTTTTGAAGGGCTGGGTGGCAATGTGAGTGGTACTGATGGTTGGGTGAATTCTTTTAGTGATTGGTCTTCCAGTGCAAATAACCCATCAGGCAGCAGTATGACAGGCAGCTTCTATGGCAATTTCACAGGCTATTACTTCGATGCTGCCACTGCGCCGGATCCATCGAATTCAGGTGCGACTCACAAACCATATGATGGCACTACGGATACCTATAACCTGGGGCAGCATTGGGTTTCCGTCGGAAATAGCCTAGCGACTGCCACATATTCCTTCGGGATGCAGGCCGACTCTGGTGTGACGGTAGAAGAGGGAACAACTTACGAGCTGAGCTTCAATTACTTCAAAATGCCCACAGTGGCGCAGCCGGGGGATTCTGATGTGATCGCTCATCTAGTGGACTACTCAACCCTCGATGCTACAGGGGGCGCCACCACGATATTTGCTACTCAGACTTTCGATGCTGCAACGGTAGTGGGAGACATCAGGACAGCCACGTTGGCTTTCAAGGGGACTGCCGCAGCTAGTGGTGCGCAGTTGGGGATTCTGATCACCGCGCCTGCAGATGATCTCGATTACGCAGGTATCGACAATGTCAAGCTTGTGGCGAATGCGGCTGAGACATTCAACGATTGGGGCTTTGAAAGTGGTCTTGATGACACAGCTGGCAAGGAGTCAGGCTTTGATAAGGACCCAGATAAAGATGGCTTGGATAATGGCGTGGAAGCTTGGTTTGGCACTGACCCGCTCGTGGCAGGCAATACCTTTACCACGGTGGAAGTGAACAGTGGGAACCTCAGCTTCCAGCACATGCAGAATGATGTGGTTCTTGATGGGGTCAACGGCTCCTACGAATGGTCGACCAATCTCGGGGATTGGTATGCTGCTGATGGGGTGGATGGTCCAGGGGGCGGCTCAACAGTCACCGTGGTGCCTACGACCCTCAATGGTGTGACCACCGCAGCGGTAAGCACGAGTCTTGCTCAGGAGAAGATCTTCATTCGAGTCAAGGTGACCTCTTCGAACTGAATCCCTAGAATCCCTTAAACAAAATGCCGCTACTTGGTTTATCCCTAGTAGCGGCATTCTCTTTTTGGTGATTGGCTATGCGAGCGTGCTGAGCTTCTGGCGCATGATGATCATGCTGGCCTTACTCTCGGCACCGGAGCGAATCGCTTGCTCCAGCTCCACCGCGCCGTATTGGGTGCTATCATACGTGGCGACAATGACTTCATCGCCAGTGCGGAGGAAGCGATCCTCACTGTTGCCAAAGTCGGAGTAACAAGTGGCGCCGATGCCGACGACTGCGTAGCGAGGCTTGCTACTGGCAATCATGCTAGAAAGTGGCTCCAGCGGTCCGTGGTCGGTCTGGGTGTTGATTTGATTCAGCATCCATTCCACGAGTTGTTGATTGAGGTAGCAATAGTCAGAGACGGCGGTATCTTTGCCGTAGGTGATGAGCTTGCCATCCCGCACGAGGTAGCAGGCGAGGCGGTATCGGTCGATTGTGCCGCCAGCTTCATTGAAGTCGTCGATTGGTACAATCGCCTCCGCCATGCCTTGGGAGGCGGCCCCCCCAGTTCTTTTTGATGCTAATCTTTGGCGCAGCAATGCGGCGTGAGCAATCGTTGAAGGCGCTGAATCCGAGGACTTGGACGCCTGAGAGGAGCTCTTCTGAGCCATCCGCATACTCCAGTTCAAGCACGAGACCGATCTCAGGCTCTGGCTGGAGGAAGCCTTCCTCGTTGTCATTCAACAGTGAAGAGGAGAGGGGGTTCTTGCTGAGAAAGCTTCCGTGGTCAGGCAAAAACCATGGAAACATGCCTTTAGGCGCGTTTTCTGGAGCAACGACTTCTTTGAAGTCATTTGCTTCACCTGCTTGGTCGAGGTGCTCCGCTTGATTGCCTGCAATCCCAAGCCCAATCCAGGCTTCGTTATTGGTGAGTTTAGAAAGTGTCGTGACGTGCATGATGATTTGCTGTGTATGTGGAAAGAATGTGGGATGCAAGGACGAGACGAGAGCCTAGGATAAGAATTTCACATGAATCCCATGAAGGCTAAAGGATCTTGTCTATGATGTCTAACGTGAGGTTTGAATGAGTAGCTAACATTGTTGTTGCAATTTGAGTCGAGACATCTAGAAGCCTGCTGTGTCGGGCACGTCATCGTGTGCGACTCCTTGTGGAGGCCTGATGGGTATCAGGCAGGAAATAGATGGGGAATCCGGTGCGTGATCGATGTGATGTCGTGAGCTATTCCGGAGCGGTACCGCCACTGTGAGGTTGAGTCATCAACTAAGCCAGACTGCCATGCCACAAGTCTAACTCATTCGTCCCTGCGGATTTCAGGGGAAGAACTATGAAACAAACTACAAAGAATAGCCTGATTTCAGGCAAACATGTTGTGGCTGGCCTGATTGTGGCTGGTCATTGTGCAGCTCAAGCTCAAGAAGCAAAGCAGACAGACTTGGCAGTCGTCGGGGATCTTGAACCAACCACGGTGATCGCTACCAAGTTTGAAGATTCCCTCGAGAATGTCTCATCGAGTGTGGCCGTACTCGATGCCGACGCATTGATTGATGAAGGTAAGATCAGCGTTCAGGATGCGATCGGCTATAGGACTCCAGGGGTCATTTCAACCTCTACAGCAGGGCAGCGTGGGCAATCGGGCTCTCTGTTTATTCGTGGAACGACAACAAAGTATTCCCAAATGCGCCTTGATGGCGTTCGGGTGAGTGATTCATCAAGCCTCTACAACAACTTTCTCGGATCCTCGAACTTGTATGGTTATTCTACCGTAGAGGTCCTTAAAGGTGCCTCTAGCTCATTCTACGGCGGCGGTGCGATTGGTGGTGTTGTCTCTCTCACCACTGCCAAGGGGGCTGGTGAACCAAGCCACCAGGTGAATGCCGAATACGGCTCATTCAATAGCTGGTTGGGCAACCTGAACTCTCAGGGGCAAATTGGTGATTTTTCATACAATGTTGGAATTACCGCGGAGGATACTCAGAATGATTCAGACTCCGTAATCTCAGGAAATGACTTTAGACAACAGTCGTATTATTCGCGCTTCGATTATGCGATCAATTCTGATTCATCATTGGGGTTAACTTTCAGGGTGAATGACGCCTATTCAGAAACCCCTGAACGAGGCAATCCATTGACAGGCGTAACGCAGAAGAATCACTACGACAATTTTTTCGGCACGCTATTCTACCAAAACCAATTGACGGAGATCTGGGATTCAAAGTTAACCTTTGGTTATAGCAAGGAAGACTTCGACAGCCGTGGCTTCAGTGAAAGCTTTTTCTCCCCTGGCTCATACAGCGAGAGCAACTTTGATTCGAACACTGATAGGTATTCAGCGTATTGGGATAACCAATTGCTATGGAGTGATCAGCACCAAAGCGTGCTAGGAGCGTACTTTGAAAACTCAAAATACAAGAGCACATTCCAGGAATCCAAAGACCGTGACACTTTCGGTCTCTACGTGAATCACGCTTGGCAGGTGATTGATCAAGTTCTTGTGAATGGCTCACTTGGCTATGACGACCACGATGATTTTGGTGATGTTGTGTCTTGGAACGCCGGTGCCATTGTGGATGCGACTCAAAGCACCAAGCTGAGAGCAAATGCTGGCACAGGATTTCGCGCTCCCTCATTTGGTGAGCTCGGATACAACAAGCAACTTGAAGCTGAAGAATCATTCAGCTGGGACCTAGGGGTTGAGCAAAGTTTGGGTTCAAGCGTATTCACTTTGGCATGGTTTGAAACAGATGTGGATAATCTTATCGAGTTTGGTGGTTTTGACCCCATCACGTTTGCGCCGCTTTATTCCAACACGAAGGATAAATCCAAAGCGAGTGGTTTAGAGTTTTCCGCCAAGTCAGAACTTGAACAAATCAATTCAGAACTTTACGCCTCTTACACCTACTACCAACGCACATTGGATGCGATCATTCCTGAACACACCGCAGCTGCTGGAATCAAAACCAGCATCACGGATGCCTGGAATGCAGGTTTGAATGCGACTTGGGTTGATGAACGTAAGTCTAGCGATCCAGTGGTAGATCCATTGGCTAGCTACTTCTTGCTCGATCTGTTTACTAATTATCAAATCAACGATAATTGGAAGGTTCACGGACGTGTGGAAAATCTATTAGACGATCATTACTTTCTCTCTGATTTCAGTGGCAGCTTCGGTGATTTGAATGCAGTAAAAGGCCGCGGGCGCGGTTTCTACGCCGGCGTGACGGCCTCATTCTAATGCTACAAAAGCAAATTTCATAACGGATGCTGCACGATTTCGGTCGTGCAGCATTTCTTAGTTTATGCTTAGGATCCATCAGAGATGCGAAAGATTCACAACGAATGGTTAGATTATCGCTTTGAATTAAGCGAACGACCCATACGCGTGGTGTCATTAGTATCCTCGGCGACAGAGGCGATGGACAAGATGGGCTTGCATGATCGCTTGGTAGGGATCTCTGAGTATTGCCCTCGCTATATTGACCCAACAGGGATTCCTATCGTTTCTCAGTACTTGAATGCGGATATCGAGACGATTGTCAATCTTGAGCCTGATCTGGTACTTCTCACCACTGGGATTCAGCGTGGCTTGAGCAAGAAATTGGTGCAGGCTGATCTACCCGTCTACAACCTCACGCTGCCACATAGTTTTTCAGGTGTTTTAGAAAATATCACCAACTTGGGCGGTCTACTCAATGAGTTAGGTCTTGCTAGGGATCTTGTCAGTCAAATGGAACAGGCGCATCACAAGCTCTCTACCCAGCACCCCTGCGCCAAGCGCCCCAGGGTTTATGTCGAGCTCTGGCTGGGTCGCCATCGCCGTGCGGTGGGTGGTTTATCCTACATCCGCGACATCATCCACATGGCTGGCGGGGAGATGGTCTATGGCGATACTACTGAGGGCTATTTACAAAATGATTTTGAAGAGGTGAAGGCGCTTGATCCCGATGTTTTTCTCTTTTTCCACGAGCCCGAGTACTTGGTGGATGGGCATGCCTTGGTGGCGGAACGTGGATGGGATGCTGCAAAGCCAGTGATCATGTCCTCGGTAGAAATGGGCATGAATGTGATTCAGGATGGCCCGAGCATGATTGATACTGCGCATTGGCTGCGCAGGCAACTAAGAGAGGTGGGGATATGCGTTGGATGAAGCTTGCGTTGTTACATTTTCTGATCGCTGTTGGGTCTTTCGTGGTCACATCTTGTGATAAAGTTTCTGAGTCGCGTGAGAGTCATCATTTGGAAGATCCGTCTTCTCTGCGTATCGTGACAATGTCACCGAGCGCAGGGGAAATAGCCCACATTTTAGGGCTAGGCAATCAAGTGGTGGGGGTGTCCCGTTTCACGAAGTACCCGCCAGAATTTCTGGAGAAGCCTAAAATTGGAGGTTACCTTGACGTCGATACAGAAGCAATTATCCGGCTCGATGCTGATGTGGTAGTGCTACTCAACGAGCAGGCTGACCTAGCCACTCAATTGGAGAAGTTTGGCATGCACACGCTAATGGTCGATCACATGAGTCTAGATGGCATCGTTGAGTCAATCCGTGTCGTCGGCTCAGCGTTTGATCGCTCGGATGCAGCTGAAGAGGCTGTGGCGAGTTTTGTCGATCGTGTTGAGACGGTGCGGCTTGCTGCTCATCAAGGCAACACGCCGAAGGTGCTTTTGAGTATCGGAAGAGAGATGGGGGTAGGGAAAGTGAATGGCCTGATCGCTGCTGGAGCGGCAGGTGTGCATCAGGAATTGCTCAAGGTGGCTGGCTTCCACAATGCCTATGCTGGTGTAGAAAACTTCCCCAATGTGACCCGTGAGCATCTCATTAGAATGAATCCCGATGTGATTGTTGATATGGTCAATGGAGAAGATATTGAGCAATTGGGAGTTGAAGCGATTTTGAGAGACTGGCAGCAATACCAAGAGTTAGACGCCGTGAGAAATGCGAGAGTCTATGTCCTCGCTGGCGACCAACATTATGTGCCCGGGCCTCGGCTGTGTGACACGCTTGAGTGGTTGGCTCATGTCAGGCAGGAGGTGGCGCGTGAGTGAACGACTCATCAATGTGCAAGATCTAGGCCTGCGGCTGGGGGCGAGTCAGATACTAGATGGTCTGCAGTTCCATGTCGACGCTGGTCAGCGCTTGGCAATCGTTGGTCCAAATGGTGCTGGCAAAACAAGCCTGCTACGCCTGCTGCTTGGTGTGACTGCTGCTCATTATGGCACGATTGAATTGCTAGGGAAACCACTGGAATCCTATTCGCGCAAAGAACTGGCAAAGCATGTTGCCTATGTCCCACAATTACTTAATGCGGAGGTGAATCACACCGTGCGACAGTTCGTTGGCATGGGACGTTACGCTCATGACGGTGGGGACGAGGATGATATTGTGAGTCGGTCATTAAGTGCTGTAGCGATGGAAGATTTTGACCTGCGAATCGTCTCCTCCTTGAGTGGAGGCGAGCGGCAGCGTGTTTGTATTGCAGCGGCACTTGCCCAAGAGGCTCCCATCATGATCCTAGATGAACCATTGGCTCATTTGGATCCGACACAACGTGTCGAGGTTCAATCGGTGCTTTCTCGATTGGATAAAGAAATGACTTTGGTTGTGGTGACGCACGATCTTCATTGGGTGTTGCAGTATTTCGATCGTATCTTGGCCTTGAATCACGGGTTTCCTACTTTTTTCGGGGATCGCAAAGAATTCATTTCAAAGAGGGTGATTGCAAAAATCTTTGGGGATCAGGTGGCCGCAATGGTAGAGAGGATTGAGGATGATCACTAAGGCTAGCGTTCTTTCGGTCTTACTTAGTTTGCTCACCCTCTGCGTGGCTCCTTGGTTGGGTGAGACATTAATTCCCGTGTTTGATCGTAATGTTGAAGATTCGTTAATTCTAACTGAAATTCGTATCCCTAGAGTGCTTCTGGCATTCACTTGTGGTGCGGTACTGGCTCTTGGTGGTCTTGTATTTCAGGCCATGTTTCGAAACCCTCTAGCGACCCCATACACCCTTGGCGCTGCGGGTGGGGCAAGTTTTGCAGTGGCTTTGTGGGTGAATCTTGGGCTTCAGTGTTCATTCTGGATCATTTCAGGGGTGTCCTTAGCGGCGCTGGTTGGGGCTGGTTTGTCAGTACTTGGTGTGTATCAGCTGGCTCGGCTATTGGGGAGTCTCGCTTCGGTTAGTCTCTTGCTGGCTGGTGTGGTGCTCAGCTTCCTTTTTGCTAGCATGACAATGTTGGTCCAATTTTTTGCCGATGCTGGCTCGGTGTTTAGAATGTTACGATGGACGATGGGGAGTATGTCTTATGCTGATTACGATGCCTTGTTCTCCATCTTGCCGATGGTGGTGATCGGAATGGGGATTGTCTTCCGTTACCGATACGAGCTAGACCTTTTGAGTGTTGGTGATGAGCTCGCGATGAGTCGTGGCTTGGATGTGGATCGCATTCGTAAGCACCTATTTCTTGCTGTGTCCTTGATGCTGGCTGCTGTGATCTCCGTGTGTGGGCCAATTGGCTTTGTGGGGATTGTAGTACCGCATTTGGTGCGCTTGCTGTGTGGTGCTGATCACCGCCTGAATACCTGGGTTGCAGCATTCCTTGGTGGTGCATTTCTTGTGAGTTGTGACATTCTAGCGCGAAGTGTGACAGTGGGGTCGGATTTACCTGTTGGCATTATCACAGCGCTGATTGGGGGGCCCTTTTTCCTATTCATTTTACTTGGTAAAAACCGCATGAAACCGTAACACTATCAGATCGGTTTTATTTCGGCCAAGCATCCATTTTCATGTCAATCAAACGCCTCATTCTCATCCTAAGTCTCGGTTTCGTCTTGCTCTGTAGCAGTCTGTGGATTGCTCGACATTCTATCGTCAACACGGTTATCGATAGGGGGCTGGTGAAAGTGACTAGCTTGGCTGCCAATTATCAGGTCGAGCTCAAAGACCTGGACTCTGGCCCGATGCACATTCCCACTCCATTTGATATGAATGTGCAGGACCTACGCTCAGAATTCGACATCGGATTCAATAACCGCGATAAGATTCGCTCGCGCTTTGAGGCAGACAAAGTGGAATTGATGATTGAACGAATCCTACCTCCAGTGGCGCGCTTCACCATTGAAGGTTTCTCACTAAAGTTGCATCCGGATGACATGCCAGATGATTTCCCATTTGATCACTTTAATTCTGGCGTATTCCTAAGCCAACCAATCCCGGTGAGCACACCTAAGCAATCCGTGAAGGCTGCTTATGCCCAGCTACTGGAGCTATTCACCCGCAACAAGGTAGATGCCGATTTCAACTTTTCTGGCAATGTTGCAGTGCCTGTGAAGCGCGGGGAATTGGTGGATGTGCTTCTCTACACTGAGAAGCTCAAGGATGGCGCGCGGCGCTTGAGATTCAAGCGTGAAGACCTTGAGAAACTCGCTGCCAAGTCAGATGTGCGCTTGAGTTCAGACACGCTAGATATTCTATCCGACTTCCCATTGCGTGTGCCTTTCATCATGCTTATCACGCACGATGCTAAGTCGAGTGCCGCAACGATGCGGCAGGGGAATAAAGCATATCCTGAAGACGCCCATCGTCATATTACCTGGAGCTACCATCTCACCAAAGAATTTGGCCCAGCCTTTGCTAAACGGGTGACCGATAGCCATGAAACTCTCGATGGCAATACGCCGAATGAACGCAAAATGGACTACCACAACAATGCGGTTGCCCGAGAGTTGGTAGCCGAGGGGGTGCGCGCTGAACAGTTGAGTGACATCATACTCAATGACCCACGAGTGATACGAGATCCTAACGAGGTTCCAAAGCGTTCCAAATTGTTGAGGTGAATGGGGTCTTTGGGCTCTGATGTTAGGTTCACAGGGAAACCTTGGATATTATCAGAATTGAGGTTGCCACTGCAGCTGGAATTTGTTGGAATGCACCCCAGTAGAGCCTATGAGTGTATCAAATCGATCTTTCCAACGCGTAGTTCTCAAGTTGAGCGGTGAAGCTCTTCGCGAGGTGGGTAGTCAGGATAATATTTCCCCTGAAATTGTGGAGCGAATCGCTTTGGAAATCAAATCAGCTCACGATGCTGGCATGGAAATTGCGATCGTTGTTGGTGGTGGTAATTTCTGGCGTGGAGCCAGCGCGAGTGCGCGCGGCATGGATCGAGCTACTGCGGACTACGTAGGCATGATGGCCACCGTGATGAATGCTCTAGCAGTTCAGAGCGCTATCGAAGTTGAGGGTGTGCCTTGTGTGGTTCAATCTGCGATTGAGATGAAAAATGTCGCTGAACCGTTCATTCGCCGCAAAGCGAACAAACATCTTTCAGATGGCACCGTCGTGGTGTTTGCTGCAGGCACGGGCAGTCCATTCTTCTCTACGGACACGACGGCAGCACTTCGCGCCAGTGAAGTGGGAGCCTGCGCTATTTTGAAAGCCACCATGGTAGATGGTGTGTACAATGCTGACCCTAAAAAGGACCCCAGCGCCACGCGGTACGAAACAATTTCTTTCCGCCGTTGCCTCTCTGACCAACTTGCTGTGATGGATTCTACTGCCTTCTCGCTCTGCATGGACAACGACATCCCCATCATTGTGTTTGACCTGAATGTGGCAGACAACATCACCAGAGCAATCAAAGGTGAAGATGTCGGCACAATCGTCACCAACGAGGCGTAAATAATTTATCTAGATACAATATTATGGAACCTACATCTGTTCTTGAAGAAATCGAAATGACAATGGAAGCGGCCATCGAGCACATGGGGGTCGAATTTGGCTCAGTGCGTACCGGTAAAGCCTCTCCATCACTTGTGGAAAATGTCGTGGTAGACGTGAAGTCATACGGTAGCAAAATGAAACTGCGCGAACTCGCGGTGATCACCACCCCGGAGCCACGTCAAATCATGATCCAACCATACGATGCCAGCACCGTCGAGGATATCGATCGAGGCATTCGCGAAGCACAACTCGGTTTCAACCCAGTGAATGAAGGTAAAACACTCCGACTTCCTATCCCGGAGCTCACCGAAGAGCGTCGCCAAGAAATGGTGAAGCGCGTCAAGTCTATCTCTGAAGATATCAAGGTGCGTTTACGTGGTTGTCGCAAAGATGGTATGGATTCTGGCAAAAAGATGAAAGCTGAGAACGTTTTGACAGAGGATAGCTTGCGTGATTTTGAGGCAGAAGTTCAAGAAATTACCAATAAGTACACCAAGCAAGTGGATGAGGCTACTGCGTCTAAGGAAGCAGAAGTCATGACTGTTTGATTGGGGGATTCTAATCACTCATTGAAGACAAAAGGCACCCAAGTCGGGTGCCTTTTTTAATGGTAGGGGAGCTGAAATAAGCTAGAGAGCCTCATAGCCGCGCGACCCTTGCTTGATCAGTGTGGTTTCTACATAACCAGCTCTTCGCGCAAGTTCCTTGGCCTTCTTGAAATCTCGTGCAACTTCGCCGGGCGCATGAGCATCAGAGGAAATGACTAAGTCAATCCCTCCATCGCGAGCTAGCTCAAGGAACTCGATGTGTGGGTATTGTTCGGCACATGGTTTATGCCACCCTGCGGTATTGAGTTCGATGATAGCACCAGATGTTGCAATGGCGTCGATCACTGGCTCATAGAAGCGGCGTAGATCGCCGTCTGGACGGTGGCCAAATTTTTTAATCAGGTCTGGGTGTGCTAGGATGTCGAAGAGCCCGCTGTCAGCCATAGCAATATAGGCGTCCCAATACTTAGTCCAGACCACCTCGATGTTTGCTTCATCCCAACGTGAGCCGACCCACTTTGGATTGTCGAAGTCCCAGTGGTCACCATCTTGGATGTAATGGACTGAGCCGATCAGGTAATCCCAGCTGTAGCGTTTTCGTAGTTGCTTGATCCATTCTTCACAGCCAGGCAGCCAATCGCATTCCATGCCAGCGCGAACAGGTATCTTGTCACCCGCATGTGCTTTGGCGCGCTCTACCCACTCAATATACTCAGGTAGCTGAGAATCACGCATCCTCCAGTCGTCGAAGAACACTGGCCCAGTCGGCGCATGGTCAGTGATGCCATACTCGGTTACACCTGCGGCAATCGCAGCGTCAATGTATGCCTCGGGGGTGCCATCAGCATGCATACACAGAGGCGTGTGGGTGTGGTAGTCAGCGGGCATTGTTCAAAGTGATACGTAAGGTATTATAGCTTAGAGCTTGATCTAGCGTGAGGGGGCTAGCTCGAAGGTGAAGCCCTTCAGGTACTCAGTTTCTGGGATCCCAGGTAGGATCGGGTGATCGAGGCGCTGACCATGATTTTGGATCAGACGCAGGGTCTTCTTCGCATCCACTGAGGCCTGAACCACATTCTGGAGGAAGAGCTCACGGGTGGCGTGATGGCTGCAGCAATAGGTAGAAAGGATGCCGTCTTTGGCGAGCAACTTGAGGCCTCGCAGGTGGATCTCTTTGTAGCCACGCATGGCATCATTGAGCGTCTTTTTGTTGCGCGTGAAGGATGGGGGGTCGAGAATGATGAGGTCGTACTCTTCCTCGTGATGCTTAAGGAAATCGAATGCATTGTGCTTGATTGCTTCAATCTCCACATCATTAAGCTCGGCGTTGCGCTTCGTCGCCTCAATGGCACTCTCGGAGACGTCTACCGCAGTGACACTGGAGGCGCCAGCTTTTGCGCATGCTAAAGCGAACCCACCTTGGTTGCAGAAGACGTCGAGCACTTTCTTGCCCTTCGCAAGTTTAGCAATCGCGGCGTGCGCATCCAATTGGTCGAGGTAAAGACCTGTTTTTTGACCGTCGAGGAGATCAACCTCAAACAACACACCGTTGGCGTCGACGACGAAGGGGCCTGGGTTTTCGCCATGCATCAACGTGATTTCAGGTTCAATACCCTCAGCCTTTAGCATTGGTGAGTCGTTTCTTAAGATAATGGTCTTAGGCTTCAGTAAGTTGATCATCGTCTCCACAATGAGTTCACGGTGCTTATGCATCGCCAAGGTGAGCGTCTGAAGGACAAAATGATCTCCATAGCGGTCGACGATGACACCTGGCAAGGCATCAGACTCGCTCCAGATGAGACGACACAGGTTGATGTCAACTCCCTCAGATCTCTCGCGTAATGCAATTGCCTGCTCGAAGCGACGAGTGAAGAATTCTAGATCTAGCTTTTGCTTGCGGCGCGAGATTCTCCGCGCAACGATCTGAGAGTTAGGGTTGTATATCGCGGTGCCTAGAGGGCGGTCCCGGAAGTCTTTCATGGAGATGACTTCACCAGGCTCAGGATTGCCAAAGGTCTTCTGAATTTCTGATGCGTATACCCAGTCGTGACCGTGAAAGACTCTGGAGCGAGGTTTGATGATGATGCCAGCCATGATAAATGATGAAAAAGATTGTGGGTGCCTCGCTCCTTGTGAGCGCGCTGATATCCATCGTACTAGCCGCCGCTGGGGCAATGGTCAATCCCTGCTTCACACATCCAATCCATTTTCCGCTTGCACAAGCTAGTTTAGATTGGTTAGACATTACTAAATCTATTATGGGACAACAAAGCAACAAAACCATCAAGCGTCGCCGTCGTAAGCAATACCTCCGCCGCAAGAAAGCTGCCAGCAATGCGCAGTCCACACCAGCAGCGAAGTCAGTAGCCGCAGAAAAGTCAGCTCCGGAGGATACACCTAAGGTGCCAGCCAAGAAGGCTGCCAAAAAGGCTACGAAAAAGGTAGCCAAGAAGGCCGCTAAAAAAACGGCAAAGAAAGCTGCTAAAAAAACTGCTAAAAAAGCAGCCCCAAAGAAAAGTTCTGACGAGTAACTAAGAATAATGTAATTTAGCAGCAGCTGGTGTGAGTCATTCCCACTGGCTGCTGCTTTTTTTATTTCTGCGATATGAAAAATCATCCTGTTCACCATGCGCTTGGCTGCCTTCTCTCACTACTAGTGCTTTCTTCAGAACTTTCTGCAGAAACGAGCGAAGCGACGCAATGGTTGGATGACCTGAAGAGCCAAGACTATAAAACGCGTGAGGTGGCGACGGATAAACTTTGGAGTCTCGGTGAGGAAGCAATTCCGCTTCTTGAGGATGCCCGAAATTCAGACGACCCCGAGCAGTCACGCCGTGCGTGGACGATTACAAGGAACATCACCTTAGATCTCGATGCCAGTACGCCACGCGAGGTGCTCAAAGCGATCGAAGCATACCAATCAGCGTTAGACGTCGAAAATAAGGAGCTGATCATTCGCGACTTGATCGAAAATAAGGCATACAAACAAATAGTTCTATTGCTTCACCAGGAGCCAAACCCTGAGCATAAGGCTAAACTGTCTGGCTCACAACGGATCAAGCGCGTTGCCTACCATGCGGCTGAGCAGGTTTTACAACAGGAGGGGATTGCTGAAGCGATTAAAATCCTATCCGTGGCACCCCGTTCTGAGCGAAACCTTGAGGCTCTGGCATTTTTAATGCGCAGAGTTGGGCGTCTTGAGGGGGAAATCGCTTCCCTAAAAAAGATAGGAAATCTCAATGTAGGGCAAAAGACTTGGCTTAGAATCCTACTCCAGTCACAAGGAGATGCCGCCGCCTTACGCGAATTTGCCAAGCAATACAAAGACGCTAGACTCACCATTGCATTGGATGTGCTTGATGGCGACGCGTCATCGTTACTCAAGTTGGCTAAGCAATCAGCGCAGGGGGTGCACCTTTATGGTGTCGACCGGATGGAGAAGTTGTGGAAGGAGGATCGTGCTGGGCTGCGGAACGATAAGGATGAAATTAATTCCGACGATGGTAATTTGGGGCACATGCAGACCCGTCACCAAGTTGAAATCCATGCCTTACTGGGAGATGTGGGCTTTGTGACGAGCATCATCGGCCAGATAGACCTCATCCAGTTGGCGTACTATCGCTCGGCATTTCCCTATCGCGACACGATATGGGAAGAGTTGAATATCCCGAACCCACACAGTGAGCGCGCAGCATTCCTGGAATGGGTGACCGTGACGATTGCTCAGACTATCGGTAATGATGAAGTGGATCAGGATGAGCAGCAATTGGTTTTGTTGGTCATGGATACCCTGGTACGCACTGGAGATAGCGACTTGGTGGTCGAACTCTACACGCGCTATTTGGATGCAGTGAATGAGTCTGGAGATGATCACATTTACGATGTTCTCAAGCTGATGATAGGGGCGGGGTTTGCCGAGGAAGCGTATCACTACATTGCGACGCAAATTGATGATGTTGATGTCATGTTACCAAGCATCCGACGTCACCTTTATGGAGATGATAAGAATTTAGACTATGTGACTGAACGGATTGAACGCCATCATCCAGAACTCACTGAAATCGAACAGCTTCGATTATTGATGGAATTGATGGGAAATCTTCAATCTTCGGGTCAAGTCGTCGAAGCCTTCCTGAGTAAACTGGAGGCGCTCGGTGGCCAGCTAGGCGGCCAAGCCCAGCTAGACGCCATCGATGCTCTTATGTTTGTGGGAGCGAACCGAGGTGACTATCAAACTCGCTTGAGGTTGGTCAAAATGGCATGTGGCTTACAGGTTCCTAAAGAAAAAAAAGTGAAGCTCATCAACGACTACATGCAGCTTTCTCAGGTGATGCTGGATCCAGCATCAGTGGTGGATGCGTGTGAGTTGTATCAAAAAGAGCTTGGGGAACTTGGTCAATACAAGGTGCTTTATGCCATTGCGATGTGTCAGCTTGACCCTGAACGCGGGCGCCCCATGCTTGACGAAGTGATTACCAGCACCTTGGGCTCGTTGCGCATTCGAGCAAGATTGGCCTATCGCTTGCATCAAGCAGGGATGGAAACCGAAGCCCATCAGATGCTAGAGCAATTGCTAGTAGAAACCTCACCCTTGGATAAAGAGTTCAGCTTCGTGGTGACAGCAATGATCCAGCTCTCTTCGGGGATCGAGCTAGAGGAACCTCGCGGTGGTTGGTCGCGGTTGGCAGCCTTGCGCGCATCGCAGATTGTGATGCTAATGGATCCTGAAGGGGAGACCAACACCGAGGCTCAACTGGTGCGCAAGCATACTGAGTTTTGCTTCAGCTACGGCATGGCTTTACTGAAACGAGGGAAGAAGGATTTCGCCACTGATTTATTGGCGCGTAGTCACAAGATCAACCTCGGTCATGGTAGTCTCGCTGACCACTTCTTTCCTCAAGTCCTCCAATCAAGCATTCGCTCCACTGCTGAGGGATGGTTTGCTGCTACTTGGGCTGACATGCAGCAGCAAATCTCTCAGCATAAAGGAAATCATGACGCTCTGAATTCAGCTGCTTGGTTGGGTGCGCGTACTGCGCGGCACCTCGATGTAGCAGAATCCTATTCTCGCAAGGCGCTTGAGTTACGCATGCGTGAGCCCTCATACCTCGACACTTTGGCTGAGGTGTTTTATGCAAAGGGAGACGCTCGTATGGCAGTGAAGTGTAGCGATGAATCGATTGATTCTTTAATTCACCTAGGAATTACTGGCTACAGCGACCATGCAGCAAAGACCTCCCACATCGAACTAGCTAGACAAAATCAAAAGTTTCGGTCAGCACTAAAGCGCGCTAGCAAAGAGTAATCACGCAGTGCCGCTACGTTATGTGGAAACTCATTATCATCTTTTCAGCTCTCCCATTTGTGGTTGCAGGATTCGCTGCCAACGCACTAGGCCTCAGAATCCTGTTGAAGCCGGCCACGATCAGCATGGAACTTGATGTCTTCATTCACAAGCTATTGCTTTGCATGCAGCGTGAAGATATTCAGGTCGTGTATGAAAAGCGACAGCTCTGGCCCAAGCTCAGTGTCGACAAGCTCTACCTGCCGGAGTCCTATCGCGCAAGCAAGCGAGTCAGTCATGCTGGGTTGGCGGCGCAGCGACTTGGGGTGGTCTTGCTCGGAGAGCAACAACCAGATCCAGTTCGTTGGAGGGAGAGAATGTTAAAGTTGGGGTACACCTTGCCAGTGTTCGCCCTGTTGGTAGTAAGCTTTGGATTTCTGGTGGGGAAGCTGCCTACCACGATACTCCTTGCTGTGATTGCTGCGACTCTTGGCTTTGTGTCGGTGATGCTGGGCTTGAGCATGGGAGTGGATCGAGAAGCTGCGTACCTTATGGTGACGCGCTTAGAGAAACTCCGGGTGCTACCACGTTTGTCTGAGGAAGAAGCTGTCGTGGAGGCTATTAAAGCGGCTCCCTGGGCCTCACTAATGCCTGGAGCATTCCTTAAGTTGACTTTAAAGGATTAGGGCGAGCGAGAGAGGCTCCCGGTTGCATTGGTTGTTGTGAAAGCTATACAACACTATACGGAAAGCCGAAGTGAGACGCCCTCACTTAAATACAATAAAAATAGTCATAACGACCTACATTTCAATAGAATGCTATATTTCAGCGTTCGGATAGCTACCGAGAATCTTAACCATTGAGCAGTGATTCCTAAGTTGGTCGATAGCATCCTTGATTGCTGCGTCTTCATTGTGCCCAGCGAGGTCGACGTAGAAAAAGTACTCCCAGTCACGCTGCTTGGAAGGTCGCGATTCGATCTTGGACATGTTGATTGCACAGTCTTCAAATGCTTGAAGCGCCTTCACGAGTGAACCAGGTTGATCCTTAATCGAGAAGAGTAGTGAGGTGCGGTCGTCGCCAGTTGGAGGACAAGTCTTCTCACCGATCACAAGGAAACGTGTGGTGTTAGTGGCGCGATCTTGGATATTGGATTCAAGCATTTGCAGCCCGTACATCTCCGCAGCGAGCGGCCCACCCATAGCTGCAGCACCTTCGTGCGCCTTTTCCTTTGCAATCTTTGCAGCCTTCGTGGTGCTGGAGACCTCAACGAGATCGGCTTCAGGGAAGTGCTGGAGGATCCATGACCTACATTGGCCAAAAACTTGAGGGTGCGAATAAAGTGTCTTAATCTCGTCCTTCGGAATGCAGGCCATCAGACCGTTTTCAATGCGCATCAGGATTTGCGCGCAAATTTTGAGAGGGGAGTCCACGAAGAGATCAAGGGTGTGTGATACAGCACCTTCAGTAGAGTTTTCAATTGGAACCACACCGTAGCTAGCTTGACGTCTCTCAACCGTGTTGAACACGTCTGAGAAGTTTGGCTGCGCAGAGTACTCCACACTGTGCCCAAATTTTTTGATGGCTGCCTGGTGCGTCCAAGTGCCCTCAGGCCCAAGATAAGCGATCTTTAGATCGTCTTCGAGTGCGAGCGCAGCGGACATGATCTCACGGTAGATGGCACGGATGGATTTCTCTGGGAGGCGGCCTTCGCTCATTGCCACAAGCTTACGCAGGAGTGCTTCTTCACGCTCAGGCGCGTAAATCTGGAGACCTTCCTTTTTTTTAATTTCACCCACGATATGCACGCACTCAGCACGCTGGTTCATGAGGTCGATCAATTGTGTGTCGATGGCGTCAATGCGCTTGCGGATGTCGTCGAGTGGCACGGTGTCAGGTCTATGGTTAAGTGGCTGAAAACGTTTAAGAACGACATCTTCGTAAGAAGTCGCCGTTAGAATAAGCGTGTTGCTGTCATGTGCTTAAATCTGGATGCACCCACAAGCAAGTCTACAGTCTGAAAATTTCAGGGAACGCTACAATATCCAGCGTTGATCCAGTAAGCGCGTGTGGGCATTTCTTTTGTGTTCTTCTGCTTGAATCAGCAGCACGAGATTGTAGCGAAGAGCTATTTGACCGCTTGAGACAGGTATCACTGGGATCTACTTAGAGTGAAAATCGATCTGTAGCGCATGATACAGTAAATTCCTTATATTGCTTACAGCAAGCAACTCACACTGATAACTTCACACAATGTATGTAATACGTGGTGATGAAGTCGATGCGCACCCTGTGCGTTGTGTCTTATCATTTTCGGGATGCATTCCCTTTCGCTTGACCGTGCTTTGATGCTGGATGTTAATGGCGCTGTATATGACACACTGGAATCCATTGAAACGCGTTGTAAGCAGGTCCACCTTAGCTCTGCTTGCCGTCACCACCCTGAACTCGTGTGTGAATGGTTTTGGTATTGGCGCTTCAAATATGGGAGGAGCCAATATCACTCCTGAAATCCGTGCGGCACAGATTGCAGCCGAATCACCAGGTGGATATTTCTACGGGCGTCGCTATTTCGTGAACAAAACACGTTTCTGGGGTTACTTGAGATCTCCTCGTCAGCCATGGGCTCAATCGAAGCTCGTTGTCATGAATGAATCCCTGAAGTACACACCAGACCGCCTACCTGAATCCGGCGACGCACGTGGCAAGCATGGTATGGATCAAAACCACGAATATAAGGTGCACGGCCGTTACACTGGCCGCAAAGTATACGACCCTGCCACCAATCTTTTTTTACCCGAGTTTCGAGCGAATCGATTTGAGCTCGTGAGCACATCACCAGGCTGGCTGTTCAAGCCTGAAGACTATTACAGCCCTGACCGTGTGACGCTGGTGAATGCCTCAGTAGGCACACAAGCTGGCTCGACCAACACCATCCCTTAGCACCAGGATGATACTACTGCTTGAGCCAGTCCCCACTTGGAATGTGAGACTCTGCGGCGACTGTGTCGATGTATTCCCAGATAAAGACTTCGATGTCTTCGCCTGTTGCATCAAGGGTTGCCGCGCACTTGATGCGTCTGTATTCGCTACCTTCGTACGCATCTAGTTTCTGCAAAAGCGCCCTATCGACTTCGTAAACTTCGCCAACAACACCAGTTGATAGTGAGCACTCATTGGGCGCTATCAATTTGATCCCTGGGTACCAATCAACGCGATAGAGCTGCCCGGCAACTGTAGCCGAGCCAAGCAGTAAAGCTCCTTCCATCCGGAAGGAATTGGAAGCACCCGATCTCAGGGTGCCGTAGACGAATACTCTTAGCGTGCTCATAGCCCCATCATGTCACCCAAACGCTGGTGTGATTCTGAGCAATTTGCTCTAAAGGTCCTTCTTTGAGTGCTGATGGTAGCTGACCGTCTCTTCAAGATAGTCACGCAAGGCTTCAAGGCCCTCTTCCGTATCCGCGGATATTGGGAAAGTAGGCACTTTAGGGAATCGTTGACGGAAATTTTGGAGGTTTTCTTCAGCGCCATCAAGATCCATTTTATTGGCCACTACGACCCATGGAAACTTTGCAAGATCTTCATCGTACATCTTCACTTCAGTTCTTAGGACCTGAAGGTCTTCAATTGGGTCTCGCCCATCAAACCCAGCCATATCGACAACGAACAGCAAGGTGTGACAGCGCGTGATGTGACGTAAAAACTCGTGTCCTAGCCCACGGTTCTCATGAGCTCCCTCAATGAGACCAGGGATGTCTGCGACGGTGCAGCGGCGGAAGCCTGGGAACTCAACAACCCCTACCGTCGGCTGCAGTGTCGTGAATGGGTAGTTACCTACTTTAGGAGCAGCGGCTGATAGTTTACCCACAAGCGTGGATTTTCCTGCATTAGGGAAACCGACCATGCCTGCGTCTGCGATGCGACGTAGCTCAAAATAATAGACTGATTCATCTCCTTCGGTACCGAGGGTGTGCTCCTCAGGTGCGCGGTTGGTGGATGTTTTATAATGCCAATTCCCCTTCCCGCCCTTTCCGCCTTGGCAGAGCACGAAACGATCACCAGGTTTCGTGAGGTCCACCACTGGGTTTAGATCAATCCCGTTGTCACTGCGTTCCATATCGACCGCATCTTTGATTGTGAGCGCTGGGCTTTTGTAGATCACTGTGCCAGGAGGAACCTTGGCAATGATAGTCTTGCCGTTTTTACCGTGTTTGCGAGCACCGGCACCATGTGCGCCACCTTTAGCAACAAGCTTTGGGTCGTAGAAGAATTCTCGTAAATTGTCCGTGTGCGGGCTGCACTCAATGATGATATCGCCGCCGTCACCGCCATCGCCACCATCGGGACCACCTTTCGGAAGGTATTTTTCACGACGGAAATGCACGACTCCATTACCGCCGTCACCAGCCTTACAATACACTCGAACATTATCTACAAACATGACATTAACTTTCTAAAAAATTCTACAGCTTCGGGGGTGGGACGCAGATTCATAGCAGCAATTCGCTATTCATCAACCAACAATCGATGCAAAACATGGCTTTTTATCCGATAATCAACGATAAATCATGGTTTTATGAAGTTTACCCTTGGCAAGTAGCCATCCTTTGTGCAGCTTCCCCGCACCCGCCGACCCATCCTGGGAAAGCGTTTATCAAATAACATTATATTATTATGGTAGCACTCAGACTAAATCGCCAAGGAACAAAAGACCGTCCTTACTACAAAATCGTTGCTGTTGACAGCCGTAAGCGCCGTGATGGCCGCTACATCGAACAACTTGGAGTTTATAACCCAATGACTGAAGGTACTAACTTCAACATCGACCTCGAAAAAGCTGAACAGTGGATCAAGAATGGCGCTCAGCCATCTGATACAGTTCGCAGCATCATCAAGAAAGCCCGCGCGGCTGCTCTTGAAGCGTAATCTGGGTTAACTCAACAGATTTTTTAAAGCCACTCTCATTCAGAGTGGCTTTTTTGTGTCTGGGTAACTCTCCATGCTGGTACGCACACCATTGTGATAAAATAAAAAAGTGCAGCATGATTCTGCTGCACTTTTGAGTGACTATACTAAATGTATAACGCGGCGGAGAGTGCCGCTAGCTCGATGGCTACCAACGATCACGACCGCCGCCATTACCGCGGTTGTCTCTAGGTTCGCGTGGGCGCGCTTCGTTTACTTTCATGTTGCGTCCATCCAACTCAACACCGTCGAGTTGCTTGATCGCTTCTTGTCCTGAGGCGACGTCATCCATCTCCACGAAACCAAAGCCTTTAGAGCGACCTGTTTCACGATCTTCGATGACCAATGCTTTAGAGACGGAACCAAATTGCTCAAACATCTCTCTTACTTCCTTATCAGTTACCTGATAGGACAAGTTTCCTACGTATATATTCATATTCTTACTGTTCTAACGATGCAAAAATCACATCGCCAAGATCCCTTGGTAACACTAATTCGGAGGATAGCTAGATAAAATCAAAAATATCTGAAGATCAACAGCTTGGGAGGTAATCACACACGCAGCACAGTTCCCGATTCAAGCACCCGCAATCAAAACGCGCTGAGGCGCACTGTAGCAATTAAAACTAGGCGGTCTAAGAAAACCAATCAGGGTCTGACCACTTTCATGCGCAAGCTCGACCGCTAAACTACTAGGTGCAGAGATGGCTGAAATGATTGGCACTCCAAGAGCAAACGACTTTTGAATCACCTCAAAAGATACTCGCCCCGATAGCTGGAGAATAGTGCGGCTGAAGTCGACCGTCTCGCTGGCCCCCCATCCAATCACCTTATCAATGGCATTATGACGCCCCACATCTTCGCGTAGTGCTAGTAAGTTGCCATCTAGATCGAACAGGCCGGCTGCGTGAAGGCCGCCGGTGGATGCAAACACTCGCTGCGCATCACGCAGGCGAACAGGTAGTTGAAGCAACACCTGAGCGCAGACACTCGCATCACTCATGACTACGGGATGGTTTTGGCGAATGGAATCAATACTGGCCTTGCCGCAAATGCCGCAGGACGAGGCAGAGTAGAGGTTGCGCTTGAGTCGCTGATGGTCTACCTCGACATCATCACCAAGAAAGACCAAAGCATGGTTTGGGGTGTGCTCTAAATCAATGCTATCAACGGACTCTAAGTGATGAATGATTCCTTCAGTAAGCAGGAAACCTCGCACTAGGTCAGCATCATCTCCCGGAGTACGCATCACCACTGCGATTGGGCATCCATCGAGTGTGATTTGCAGCGGTTCTTCAGATGAAACGGCATCGTCTCGTTCTTGAAGTAGCCCCGAGTGATACTTATGAATGGCAACTTGCTTACTGCGTTCGTTAGGCATCTGCAAGGTCTCCTATCATTGTGAGTTCCGCTGGTCCGAGATTGAGCACGCCATCTATTAAAATACGCGCACGCAAGCCTCCCCTTCCTTTGAGGAATTCTTCTGCGCCCTCTCGCACGGCTTCATCCATCCAAAAACAAGGTGAACATTCGCCTGATCCAGTCATTTCGACTCCATTGATAGCAAAGCGTTTGCCGATAAGGCTGTTGAGATCAACCCCTTCGATGATCACATTGCGGCGATACGACGAGCTAGGCACCTCGGGCATGTCAGCAAACTCACAGACCGCCTGATGCACAGACTGATCGAAAAATGTGATTTGCCCTTTGTAGTCGGGCTTAAAATCGAAAAATCGATCACCTTCAATCCCCTTGCCAGCCACCAGACTTAACGACTCTTGGGGAACTATCGCGTGGTCGAGCGATCCTTTCCCATATCGGCCAAAGTAATTGTGTCCTGGGGAGATGTAGAGTTCCTTGATGGTGACTTGCATAGTGGTGAAGCTTCGTGGCTAGATACTTCATTCCACAATGGCTGGGCGCCATCCTGATCTGGTGCCCATCGAGGAATCTAGAATCAAGCCGGATTGTTATTGTCAGCCCCACTTATCTATCGCCAGACTCAGCTATGCAACCATTTACTCACCTCGATGCAAACGATCAACCTGGTATGGTCGATGTCTCGGATAAAAATACCAGCAAGCGCACCGCCATCGCCGAGTCCACCATCACCCTAGGTTTGGAAGTGATGAAGCTGATGCAGGACGGTGAAATCCAATCCAAAAAGGGACCAATCTTCCAAACCGCGATCATCGCCGGCACCATGGCTGCCAAGAAAACTTCCGACTGGATCCCCCTCTGCCACCCGATCCCACTAGAAAGTTGTAAATTCAACATCGAGGCGATCAACGAAACCCAAGTCCGCGTGCTCTGCACCTGCATCACCACGTCGCGCACCGGCGTCGAAATGGAAGCCCTCACCGGCGCCTCAGCCGCCTCACTCACCGTCTACGACATGTGCAAAGCCGTGAGTAAAGCGATCACCATCGAGCAAACCAAATTGCTCAAAAAGACCGGCGGTAAGTCGGATTTCAATCTAAGTAATGAGTAGCAAGTAGAGAGTTAGACATCCTTAGTCTCCTAAGATGAAATTTAAATTCATTCTCCCATCGCTGACTGAGGCTGAAAGCCCCATGTGGAGGCCCATCAAGTACTCTCTATTCCCTCCATTAGGCCTGGCAACCCTAGCGGCGTATCTCCCAGATGATTACGAAGCTGAAATTGTCGACCAACATGTTCAAAAAATAGACATTTCCGACACTCCCGATGTTGTTGCCATTGAGGTATACATCACCAATGCATACCGAGCCTATCAAATTGCTGACCACTATCGAAGCAAAGGCGTCATGGTTATTCTAGGCGGATTACATGTGACCTCATTGCCAGACGAAGCCGCGAACCATGCAGACAGTATATTCCTAGGTCCAGCTGAAGAATCATTCCCTAGATTCCTAAAGGACTTAAAAAACAACAATGTTGCTAAAAGTTACACATCGCACAGCAGAACACTAGTTGGTGTCCCGCCGATTCGCCGAGATCTAATCCAGCGCAATTTGTATTTAGTGCCTAATTCAATAGTAGTGACGCGTGGCTGCCCACACCACTGCAACTTTTGCTACAAAGATGCGTTCTACACCGGTGGTAAATCGTTTTACACACAACGAGTTGACGAAGCATTAGCCGAAATTGATAGGCTACCAGGCAGGCATCTCTATTTTTTAGATGACCACATCCTAGGTCACCAACGCTTTGCTAGAGACCTCTTCTCGGGCATGCGTGGAATGAATCGCGTTTTCCAAGGTGCAGCCACAGTAAATTCTATCCTTGATGGTGACCTCATCGAACGCGCAGCAGACGCAGGGCTCCGCAGTATATTCGTTGGTTTTGAAAGTCTCTCACAAGAAAGTCTCCAATCTAGCAATAAACGTCAAAACCTAGGACGTGACTACGAAAAAGCTATCAATCGATTGCATGATCTGGGAATCATGATCAATGGCAGCTTTGTGTTTGGTCTAGATGGCGACACTCCGAATGTATTCCAACGTACGGTCGATTGGGCAGTGAGAAACGGTATTACCACATCAACATTTCACATAGCAACACCATATCCTGGGACGGGCTTCTATGAACAAATTAAGAGTGCGGGAAGACTAACTACGAGTGATTGGGATTTATTTGACACGCGTCATGTCACATTCAAACCACTCGGCATGACACCAAAGCAACTGAAGGAAGGTTATGATCAAGCATATCGTGATTTTTATTCTTGGAGTTCTATCATTAACGCAAGCTTCACCCATGGATCTGCTAAGCACCAACTCAAGCATTTCTTCTACACAAGTGGATGGAAGAAGTTTGAACCTCTATGGAATGCCGCAATTCAGCTGAAGCGACTCAATCAAATGACTCCCGTGCTGGAAGCCGTGCTTTCAAAGGTTACAAAGAATCAGACAAGCTCTTTAATCACCACTCAACATGGTGTAGCTAGTGACTAACAGGCCTTCTAACTACGGGTCGAGATCTAATCCAATTTTATCCTTCCATGTGTTGGGAGAGTGGTTAAATTGCGAGCACCTTTTCACCTATGCAGACGGAGCAATACAAGACCAATAAGACCCCATATCAAAAGAACTCCAACGAGCCCCCTGAGTTACTCAAGGCCCCGAGGATGGATGATGTGGAGGCTATGGCGGCTCGTTCCCTGCCGAATGCGATTGGACCAGAGAAGTCCTTGCTATCCTCGATGCTTCAGGACCCTGCTGAATACGTGATGAAGGCTGAGGAGATGGGGCTCACTCCAGAGCACCTCTATCATCCATCGCACCAAACATTGTACCGGGTGATCAAAGAAATCTCTGACGGCAGTGGTGCGATCGAATTGGTGTCTCTCACCCAGAAACTCATGGATCAGGGTGTGTTGGAGAATATTGGTGGTGCAGCAGCCTTAACCGAGATTTACACCTACGCCCCCACCGCCGCGCACTTTGAACACCACTTGGGAATCGTCAAAGACAAGTACATCCTGCGCAATGTGATTTCATCATGTACCGAGGCGATCACTCGCTCTTTCGAAGATCAAGAGGAAGTGGCTTCGCTCTTGGATGAAGTCGAGCAGAAGATTTTCGCCATCCGCGAGGGTGCTGACATCGAGCAAGCCCCCACAGTCAAAGAAGACATCAAAAAGGTCCTCGATAACTTTGAGCAATTTCTTGCCGACGGTGGCGCGCCGATGGGGATCAAGTCGGGCTACAACCAACTCGACACGATGTGCAATGGTTTAAAGTCCGGTGAGATGTTCGTCATTGCCGCCCGTCCGTCGATGGGTAAGACATCCTTTGTGATGAATATCATCGAGCACATCTGTCTGGATGCGAAGATGCCGTCGATGTTCTTCTCATGTGAGATGACTTCTGAGCAGATTGTCCAACGTCTCTTATTTGCGCGTGCTCGCTACGCGATCACCAACTTACGTAATGGGTTCAAACCAACCAAGTCTGACCTTTTGCGCATCAAGAATGCCGCGGAAGAAATTGCCACCTCCAAGCTCTTTATCGATGACACCGCAGGTATTTCCATCTCCGAACTACGTGCTAAGGCACGACGCAAAAAGAAGGAAGAAGACATCCAAGTGATCGCGATCGATTACCTTCAGTTGATGAAATCGACCTCGAAGCAGGCGCAGAACTCACGTGAACGTGAAATTGCTGAAATTTCTGCCGGCCTCAAGGCATTGGCCAAAGAGCTCGGAATTCCGATTATTGTACTGGCGCAGCTCAACCGTGGACCTGAAAACCGTGGTGGCACGCCGAAGATGTCTGACCTTCGTGAATCTGGGTCGATCGAGCAGGATGCCGACATGATTGGACTGCTCTACCGTACTGCCTACTACGCAGAAGATCAGGAACAACGTGATGCCGACGATGGCATTGCCGAGCTCAACCTAGCCAAGAACCGTAACGGCCCAACCGGCTCTATCCCCCTCACCTTCATCAAGGAACTCATGCGCTTCGAGACAAGATCCTTTGAATCCGAGCCGGAGTAAACACTGGAGCACCCACACCCATTGAGCGTGTGGGTTTTTTATTACCATTCGGTAGAGCCTTGGACTTGCCATTCCTCGAGTAATTCAGGAGGGACGTCCTCAAAGAATCTGGAAGGATTCACCACGTATTCGCCAGTGTAGCTGCGCGGGTTCGTCATCGGATAGCACAGATAGAGTTGGTCTTTGGCGCGGGTGAGAGCCACATAGAATAGGCGTCGTTCCTCTTCAAATTGTTGCCAATCATCGGTCTCCATCACTCGCTGGTTGGGGAACATTCCATCGGCTAGCCAGATGATGAATACCGCCTTCCACTCAAGCCCTTTGGCTTGGTGAATCGTGCTTAGGGTGATGGATTCTTCATCTTGCTTTGCTTGCTTATTTTTACCATTTGGCTGCCCGTCGACCGAACTCATCAATGCGAGCTGGCCCAGAAACTCATCCACCTCAGTGTAGCTTTGGGCGTATTGCATCAGCTGTTGGATGTCCTGCTTGCGTTGCTCGTAGTTGTCAAAGCTATCGCGCATGTAGTCATCGTAGACTCCTTCGCTGATGCTGTAGATCATGTCATAAGGTGATTGATAACCATCCCGCGTCACGAGCTCGTCGAGTGTGTAGCAAAGTTGTTCCCACTGACTGGCAGCTTTTTTAGGAACCTTGAGTTCGAGTAGGTACTCAGAAAATGAGAGTGGCGGGTCATCGTGTTGAGCCACTGGTAGATTGAGCCAAGCTTGCCACAACTTTTGAGCACTCACAGCGCCAATCCCTGGCAGCATCCCAACCATTCTCTTGAATGAGATTTCATCTCGCCGGTTCACTACAAAGCGAATGAACGCGGCGACGTCTTTGACGTGCGCCTGCTCAAAGAATCTTAGCCCTGAGGTGATTTGAAATGGGAGATCGCGAGCGGTGAACTCCATTTGCACTTCCATTGATTGGTAGTGCGCACGATAGAGGACAGCAATCTCGCTCATTTCGAGACCCTCACCAATCAATTCTTCGATGCGTTGAGCAACGAAGTTTGACTGCGCGCGCGGATCGGATACGGGAATGACGGCTGGTGCCATGGAGCCAATTTCGCGAAAAGCGCTGAGTTCCTTGGGGATTTGCTCTGTGTTAGCACGAATCGCTGCATTCGAGAGCTCTAAGATCTCTGGGCTGGATCGGTAATTTGTTTCAATCTTGAAAACCAAGGCGTCCGGGTACCGTGCATGAAAATTCAAGATATTCTGCATGTCTGCACCACGCCACGAATAAATAGACTGCGCGTCGTCACCAACTACCATGAGGCTGTTGGATTCCCCTACCAACTGATCAATCAAAGCACACTGGATGGCATTCGTGTCTTGGTATTCATCCACCAGAACATAGCGGAACTTCCTCTGATAAAGGCTTCGCAGGTCGGCATCCTCCCGTAAAAGCTTCAAAGTTAAGATCAACAGGTCATCGAAATCCATGCTGTTGGTCTCAAGCTTCTTCTTTTCATAAGCTCGCTGCAGTCCAACAATTTGGTCTAACCATTCATTAAAATAATCGTAAGACTCCTGAATGATCTTCTCGATGCTTGAGCTGGTATTCTGAGCGAGGCTGAAGATGGTGAGAAGGACATCAGCCTTCGGGAAACGGCGGTTTTTCGTGTCAACATCGGCATTTTTGACCAGCTCGCGCATCATCGATTTCTGATCATCACTATCGAGGATGGAGAAGCTGCGGGTGAAGCCAATCTCATCAGCATGGCGGCGGAGTATCCGATTGCAGATAGAGTGGAAGGTCCCACCCCAGAGCTCACTGGTGTCTTGAGGAATGAGCTCCTTCACACGTTCTAGCATCTCACGTGATGCCTTGTTAGTGAAGGTGAGCAATAAGATATTCTTGGCTTCAACTTGTTGATCGAGCAGGAAAGCCACACGGTATGTCAAGGTGCGCGTCTTGCCACTCCCAGCACCCGCGATAACCAGGGCGTGCCCTGGCGGTGAAGTGACAGCTTCGTGCTGCTGCTCGTTCAATTCAGCCTGATAGTCTATACCAGAACTGCCTGATTGCGGGGGTTTAGAGGTGAGCTTGTATTCGCGTGCCATCGCGACTACTCTGATGCTTGTTTTGCAAATTTCAAGTACTTGGAGTGCTCGCCTTCGAAGAATTCCTTACCTTCGATCTCAAAGGCTTTACAGAGCAAGTCTGCGGCCAGACCCTCGTTCTCTAACTCAAGTGCGCATTGTCCACGGCGTAAGCACAGGTAAGCATTGTCGGATGCAGTGGGATCAAGCTCAAACACTTCATCAAATTTCTCCATCGCCTCAGCGAACTCATCTTGCTCAAAGTGGTTGTCTCCCATATTGGAGAGCAGCCAGACGTAGGCTTTCCACTCAGGCTTTGGTTCAGGAAGTTTTTCAAAGACGGTATAAAGATCTCGGTTGGAGGCATGGTAGCGTTCCTCATCCTGAGCCTCAACCGCTCTATGGCAGAGACTTACAAGTTCAGATTTGAGTGGTTCGTCTAAATCTTTCATAGCTTAAATATCTTCTTGTTTCACTTCTGCAAAGGCGGTCTTTGATGTGAAAATCACTTCGGCCATCGAAGACCCCGTGACCTCCATGCAAACCTTTACAACTGTTGCACGAGCTTCGTCAAGGGCATCTACCCCCACCTTCCCGTGAGGCAATACGTGGGCAATGCAATAATGCCCCCTCCCCATTTTCGTCATTTGAAAATCAATCAAGTCAAAAGCTTCATATGCCTCGGTAGAAAGGGCCGTGTCTATCGCTAGGCGCACTTCCTCGACATTGTCTGCTGGGCACGACTTCCCTGATATCTCATCGAGGCTCTTACGCAGCAAGGAGGCCGGAGTTCCGACTGCCACGATGCAGAGGGTGATGACGAGAATGGAGTCGGCTATTGGAATTAATCCCGCCACAGCTGTGTTGCCAAGATACTGCACCCCAACGAGCACCACCCCAGCCACCGCTGACATTGCGCCATCAATGATGGCCGCATAGCGTTCTGCTGCGAGGATTTCTGAGTTCTTCTCGGTGCGAACCCAAGCTTTATGGTAAATGGCGGCCATGCTGAAGCAAATCACAACCATCATCACAGAATACACCATGATGGGCCCATGCAGTATTGCCTCCACTTCACCGCCCTGGGCATATTGGATGATCTTGTCAGCCGCTCCGAGAACAGCGAAACTCAGCACGCCGAGGAGTACGAGCGACCTAAATAAAACGTAGAGTGTCTCATTGGCGTAATACCCGTATGGAAACTCAGGATTTGGATTGCGTGTGATTTGTTTGGATACATAGCCAGCTACTAGGATAGAGGCTAGGTTTACCATTGAGAAGAGCCCGTCGACGAGCAAGGCGTCGGAACGCGATATTTCGGCCGTCACCACACCAGCTAGACCCATGATTGAGTTGCCTATGATGGCATAGCGTAGCGCCTTGCGTTCGATGTCTTGGTGATCCGTATTCACTCAATCAATGTAACAGGCTTGCAGTATTGTGCTAGTGTTATGTCTCAGCCTAAGCTCGCACCGTTGCATACTAATCCACCTCGGATGAAATCGCTAGCTGACATGGCTTTTTTACCCTCTACCTGTACCGTTTGCAGCTGAATGCACTGACCATCACCACAGTGAACATAGAGTTGGTCATGCTCGATAGTGACTAAGCCTGGTGATACCGCGCCTTTAGTATCCTGACACAGCGAGACTGGCGGAAAAATCTTCAATCGTTTCACCTTCCCCTTGGTGTCGGTGAATGAGGTGGAGGTGCCAGGCCATGGATGGTATGCGCGTACACGTCGCTCAATCGCTGCCGCATCTCGGCTCCAATCAATCTCACCATGCTTGCGTAGCAATTTTGGCGCATAGTTCGAGAGTGCTTCATCTTGGGGTTCTCGGCCAGCGGAACCGTCAAAGAGATGCTGCAATGCTGACAGCAAGCATTCAGGCCCATCTTCAGCGAGCCTGTCATGTAGCTCGCCGCCAGTGATGGAAGCAGGAAGCGCGAATGGCTTACGCAGAATCACATCTCCTTCATCGAGTCCCTCGGTCACGTGCATGACGGTCATGCCAGATTCTGCATCGCCTTGGTCGATGGCAGCTTGGATGCAGGACGCGCCACGGTGCTTAGGCAGCAAACTTGCGTGTAGGTTGATGATCGCCACATTCGGGATCTCTAGCAATGCTTTGGGTAGAATTTGGCCGTAGGCCATCACCACGATCACATCGGGCTTCAAGCTGCGAATGAGTTCAAGCTCCGCCTCTTCTTTGACTTTGCTTGGTTGGAATACCGGAATGCCCAGCTCCTCGGCTATCACCTTCACCTGTGGCGGAGTGAGCACTTGTTTGCGTCCGACGGGTTTATCAGGCTGAGTGATCAGAGCCACGGTCTCGTAGTTAGTATCTGCTAAAAGTGCTTTGAAGCTTGGGATGGCGATATCGCCAGTAGCCATGAAGAGGATGCGCTTGGTGTCTGCCATTTTGTTAGCTTAGTTGTAGTCTGCGGGATGGGACAAAAAAAGAGCTGCCGTGGCAGCCCTTAAGAACTCTATGAAGTGCGACCTAGATCGAGACCTTATCCATCTCCTTGTAGATTGGCAAGGTGATGATCTTGTTGATGATGTCGCTCATGACCTTGATCGGTTGTTGAGTGGCATCAATGTCGGTGCGAATGGCCTCTGGGTAGAAATCTAGAATCGGCTTGGTCTCTGCCTCGTAAGTGCGAATACGGTCTTCAATAACTGCATCTGAAGCATCATCCATGCGGTTCTCGCGGAGTGCACGCTTGCGCATACGACGGGCTAGCTCAGAACGATCCGGGCATGAAAGATGGAAGATGTGCTCTACCTGAATGTATTCTTGAAGAATCTCAGCCTGTTCCACATTACGCGGGATTCCATCGAGGATTAAGATGTCTGTCTCAGGGAAATACTGATTCCCCTCTTTCCAGGTGTTGATTTGAGCCTGCCAGAGTTCAATCGTGAGTTCATCGGGAACCAATTGACCTTTGCTGGAGTACTCTACAAATTTTTGACCAAGCTCGGAACGAGTGTCTAGTGCTCTGAAGACATCGCCACACGCACAATGGAAGAAGCGGGGAACCATGCCTAGTGCTTTACCCTGGGTTCCTTTGCCAGAACCAGGAGCACCAAGTATCAGTATTGCTGGGCGTTTTTTGTTGCTCTCGTTTGCCATAGGGCGCGCATCGTAATGAGAATCGCCTAGAGGGCAAGCTGAAATCTAGGCTCAATTATAAAAATAATGCTCTCCAATCGATCATATTGCGGATGACACACGATGACACTCGTAGGTGATAGACATCACGATTAGATTGGTAAATATAGTATCAACTCCTGTAAAATTCAGCAATTACGACTAGAAAATCATCACTTAAAGGAACCCGAATCACCGAAATCGAAGGGCTCCGTGCAGTGCTCGCGCTGTGGGTATTCTTCTGTCACGTCATTCTCTACTGCGGCTACCCACGCGTCTTGCCAGGGCCGATCGAGTTCTTCCGCGCCGCCTGGCACGCGCTTGATGTTTTCATCATCATCGCAGGTTTTGCGATGTGGTATGCGCTTGATCACAGCAACGACAAATACTTCCGCTACCCAGGCAAACGCTTCTTCCGCCTATTCCCCTTGATGTTCTTACTATTCCTCGTCGCCATCCCCATTGCCAAGCTTGAGATGGAAGGTGCTGCAATTCTTGGTCAGACCGCATCAGTCGCCCACATCCAGTCGTGGTTCGACTGGATGTGGGCGCACATTGGCCTTCACGCAGTCATGCTCCACGGCGTCGTCCCCAAAGCCAGCTCCCCATCGGGAGCACCCTGGGCATTCTTGCCGCCAGCATGGTTTGTTTCCAACGTCTGGCAGTTTTACCTGGTGGCGCCCTTCATGTTCATGTTGAACAAGTCACAAGCCAAGTTTATCACCCTAGGTTTCGGCTGTGCCGCCATCGTCTGGTTCCGCCACTACCTGCCACCCGTCGGCACTGGCGCCTTCCTACCATTCCACATCGAATACCTCTTCATCGGTGCGTGCTCCTACAAGCTATTCAAACTCTTCGCCGGCCACTAATGGCGTATCCCCTTCCCGCTCACTGGCTTCGCACTCATGACCACCTTGTTGCTCTTCCCACAGGTCAAAGACATCTTCCTTTGGGATGATCTCGACCTCAACAAAGACCACTGGTGGTTGCCGCTGAGCTTCTGGGCGATCTTCTTCTGTGTGGTGCTCGATAGCCACTTTGGCAAACTCGATTGGGTGTCGAAGACGCTCCGCTCATTCCTCAACTCAAAAGCCATGCAATGGGTGGGAACCGTTTCCTACAGCTTTTACCTCGTCCACGCACTCGCCCTAGCCGCGCCGCTCTTCAAGTATGTTGAACTCGGCGGCGCCAAGCTCGGTAAAAAAATCATGGGGTGAATCGGTGCGGGAAGCATAGCTTCACCGCGACCGGGTAGAAAGTAGTCAGTAGAAAGCCTCATTCAAATCCAGAGTTAATATTCTAGATTTACCCCCCCTAGCTTTTATCTATCCGACCACAGCGTGGTCGCAGAAGGTAGCCCCGAGTCGAGCGCAGTGAACACTCGGGGTCATGTGATTAGGAGAAAAGCCGACTCTGGAGGAGTCGCAGAAAGAACGCGCTCCCCATCCCCGCGCCCCACAGTCACCACCAAACAATAGAAGCTTTGGTGAAACCCAGGATTCCTCCGGATGAGCACCCTAGGTTTTCCGCTTCCAGACTACTTCTTCACCTTCTCCATCACGATGTCTGGCACTTCGGTGGTTTTGCCTTCACGGATTGTGAAGAACTCAGTCCCATTTTGTCGCATAGCATTTGATTTCGAATAGGACACTTGAAGTTCAAACTCTCCAGTCGGCACCCCATACATTATGAACTCGCCCTTTTCATTAGGCTCAGCCCACACCAACCCCGAAGTCTCGTCCAAACCATCCAAATTCTTATATCGTATTCTTGCTGATTGAACTGGCGAGCCCTGCTGATCCACAACCCTTCCTTTTACGGTTCCTCCGGAAGTCATCTTCAGCTTAAACTCATACACTTCACCTGGCTTTGGAGTGAACGGTTTCGAAAATGTCGCCGCTAAGGTTTTCTTCCATGAGTTGGTAGATTCATACGCACAAACCTGCACACTCTGGCCGACCAATTTGGGCAAGAATCCAGAAAATTTTCCATCTTCCTTAACTAGGATACTGCGGTAATTCCACTGCTTCGTGTCAGCGATGTAACCAATAGCTAGGCTGCTATGTTTTACACCATCTGGAACCGTTACTACCCCACTGACCTGGGCTCCTTTTTCGAGAAGGATCACTTTCTCAAAGGTTGTCTTCTTTAGGCAAAAATTAAGGTTCGCCAGATCACCTGTATTGGTATGTTTACTTATGGGTATCTCAGCGAAATAGGCTGATTGGTAACATTGAAAATGGGTATCAGAATCCAGCCAAGCTGGTGAATTGCCTACAATCGGACGAATATTGTACCTGTTTGGCAACAAACCAGTAATTGAAATCTGTCCATTCTCATCGGTGTGTAAGATATTGTTTTTATTATCTCCATCCCACCCAGCAATAGCCGAGTGTTCAAACGTACCAATCCAAAATCTCAATTTCATAGGTAGACCCACGATTGGCTCCATAGTCTGAATATCTTTAAACGTGACCTTCAGTTGTGAAGCTTGCTTAAGTGAAGGTCTAAGACTGACCGTCTCGCCATGCTCCACTATAAATGAATGCCTAATGATGTGCTCATCACTCATTGAAGCCTCTAATGTCCACGCACCAGGTTCGACTAAATGCTCAAAATTACCATATTCATCAGTAATCCCAGTGACACCCATTTTATCTCTAAAGTAAGGACCTCGCCGAAGCCCTCCTTCGGTAGCCATTTTATACTCCAATACGTAAGGATGAAATTTTGCAGGGCTTCCGTCGGCCTTGAGTAAGGTTCCTTTGCAGCGTGACGAGTTGTCTAACTGGACGATAAGCGCCCCGTTCTCCAAATACCTTTTCGGTAGTAGTCGTGTGGCATATCCAGGGGCGTCAACTCGAAATTCACCCAACCCATGTATATTGTCGAAGCTCACGAGACCATCTGTATCGCTGACCTTACGGTGGTCGACGATATTTCGCGTAACAACTTCCTGATATTGCTCAGTAGATTCAAACCGTTGATGGAGGTGATATTCATGAAGGAAAGAAGGGATCTCGTCTTTTCTGCCAGCTATTCTAGCCCCCTCGATCGGCTGCCCTTGGCCATCCACAATTTTGAGATGGATCCAGTGCTTTTCTACTTTCTCAGGCCACTCAGAAATTCCATGTAGTGAGTTAGTGATAAATTCCTCGTAGGTCGCTCTAAAAACTTGGGGTTCCTCCAGTGAGTTCACAAAATGAAAGATTCCACCTTCTGATGTTTTTCCGAATATTTCTAACCCAGAGTTTTCTGGATTTGCTACGCGGCCACCATACCTGAATGTCTGTAATCTCTCTCGATCAAACCTAAGGCCAGTTTCGGGGTTGACGCTAAAGTATGCAACATCGCGGGCTCCATTTTCATTGGAATGATCAATCATTCCTTGGCCTGTAGCTAGGTCCACAATTGTAGAGTAGTACCAATCAACAATTTTGACTTCGTTACCATTGAGGCCGTAACATTCGGTCAGCGGTTGGCCCAGATCTAGCTCAATCAATTCAGAAGTGTCTGCGCTAAAGTCCTTAACCCAATCCTTGCCTGTTGCATCCTTGATCCGCACTTGATAATCACATCCATCGACCACGGGGATTTCGAACAGTCCATCAATTGACGCCTTAAACTCAGTGCGGTCTATAAGGTGGCCATGGAGAATCATGGAGCAATTTAATTCTTTGACTTCACACGCTTTTCCATTGAGTAGCACCTTGATCTTCTGAAGTGAGACTTCCTTCAATTCTAGCTGCATGTGCTTGCTATCCACGATCGTAGGAGCACTACTCCATTTGCCATCTTTTGATTTAGCGAAGACACTGCATTGAACTGCTGATGGAAGTTTCGCTGTGAACTGTGCATCCTCCACTACAGCATGCAAATAATCTGTAGAAATTACGACTCTATCGTTCGTGAGAGCCTTCACATGGACAGTGCCATCGAATTTGCTAATCTGATCAGGCAGCACGAGCTCACCTGTCATTCCCTCCATAGCTTGAGGCTCAACCCAGAGCTCTATCGAACGCCCTTTAGCCGTACGAGGAGTACTTATAGTCAGAGCACTGTATTTACCTTTCGAATGGGAAACTCTCTCAGAAATCCAGCACTCACTAGGCTTCGGTCTAGCCGCACATCGTGCCATCGTCCTTGGGTGCATCCTAAATTCCACACGTCCGTGAGCATCTGTGTACTTGTATTGATCATTAGGATGGTAACCAGCTTGAACCTCGCCGAAGGCGTAGGGTTGACCATTATCTTTACGGAGTACTTGCACCCGGAGCGGCACGCCTTGAATCGCAACCAGATCACAACCTTGTTTTTGCTCGGTGGGCTTCAGCTTGAAGGTGTACTCACCGTCTAGCAAAAGCTTCGAACTGTGATGCAGAGTGATCTTCCACTCGCCTTTGCTTTTGCTCTTACCTGAGGTGCCATTTTGATTTTTCCCATAGAGAGCTGGAAATTCATAACGGCCATTCTCATCAGTGGTCGCGAACCAATTCACCGATGCGTAGTCAGTAGCTTGAGCCTTGAGTGTGACGTTGGCTAATGGCTGACCTGCTTCATCATGCAGACTTCCTGATAGACTGGCTCGTGGATAACAATAGGTGGTATCGTTCGCTTTAACACCGATCCATTTCCAGTCTCTTGCCAAACTGGTCTCCGAGTGCTCAATCATAAATCCACACTTGGCTGGCGGTAAGTTGTCGATGCTACACTCGCCATTTTCATCGGTGATTCCTACACAAATCCCCATGTCAACACTGCCTCGAAAGTCCGACTTAGAATAGTCACTAGACATATTTTCTAACTTCGCTGGGTAATCCTGCAAATAGCGGAGATAAATCTTAGCGCCGGCAAGCGCCCTAGGTTCCAACGTATTGCCATCAGGATCTGTGAAACCCTTGGTTTTGACGATGAATTGGTGGCTCATTGGCTGATCTAGATAGACATCTAGCTCTTGTGAGGAACCCTGGGTTCTCATGCCGACATCAAAGCTAGGGTTCTTAACTTTAGCACAGCCAACGGCCCAGTCGGAATGCGTGGCCAGCACATTGTAATTATCTAACCACTTGTAGCGCTCTCGGTACTTAAATTTCATTAATCCCTCAAAGCGATAGCTTCCATCTGCGGCAGAGGTCACCTCCTCGACCACACCAGCATCTATCGGAATAGCATCTTTGAAATTGTCATAATAAAGCACGACCTTCGCTCCCGCAATGGGGTTGCCGTCGGCGTCTAGGATCTTTCCGTGCGGTGCTGGGATTTCTACGAACTCTGGGAGGGACTCAGGGTTGAGGTCTTCATTGAGATCGGCAGCTACTGGCATGAAACACAGGGCGCCTACGAGCACTAACAAGGCGAGCTCGCCTAGGGTGGCGCGGAGCCTGAAACCACGCAGTTGCGCCTTGGGATTGAGCATCGCTTGGAAGCGACGCAACATCGGAGCACCTTTGGTTTTCGCTGCCATCGCGAATGCTTTTTGCTGGGATTCGCCGAGCTTGAGCAAAGCCTCGGCATACACCTGGGGTGCCTCGCTGCGCTCCACCGCCATGGCATCGCAGAGTTCCTCGCGAACTTGGCGCAGCTCGCGACCTACCACCCAGACGAGTGGGTTGAAAAAGAAGATGGTTTCGACCGCACGTTGCAGGATGTTGAAGAAAAAGTCGTGGCGGCGGATGTGTGCGAGCTCGTGCACCAAGATCGCTTCCACTTGCTGCGGGCTCAGGTTATTGAGCATGCCAACTGGCACGAGGATGACTGGCTTGAGCCACGACACCACCATCGGTGAGTGCACCCTAGCAGATTCTAGCAACTGCACTTTTTTTAGGTAAAACCCAGCCTGCGCCTTAGCCAGCAGAGCTTGCATTTCAGCCGACACTGGTGCCGCGGCACGCTTCAAGGCGCGCAATTCCCAAGCACCAAAACACCAACGCAAAGCCAGAACGATGACCCCCAGCCCCCAGAGCACAGCAATCCACAAAGAATGCGCCTGCACCCATCCACGGACATTGCCCAACAAATCAAAACCTAGGGTACCTTCTGCAGTCGAAAGCTCATTATCACCATGATCTCCATGAACACCCTGGGTTTCAGCATCAGCCTGCTGGATCAGCACCCTAGATTCTGAGGCGGGAACCTCAGCATTCACAACACTCTCCGAATCCGTCACCGCAGAAAACCCAGGGCTCTCGGTAGACTGCAGCACTTCTAAGTCTTCACCAACTGCAGCGCTTTGCCCGACAGAGTCGGCAACGGTTTTTTCCACTAGCACCTCGAAGGGCTTCATGAAGGGTTCGCTTAAAAGCAAAGCACCCAACAAACAAGGCACAAAACTCAGCTGCGCCAGCAACAAGACCCCATACTTCAACGACTTCGATCGCAGCAGCGCCGCCACCAATAAGCCCACCAAAACCACCGCCGAACCCAGCAAAGCAGCCAACAACAAAGCCCAACACCACGTCGCGACATGGTCGTAAATCAAATGCTCAAACATCTTTCTAAAATCTAACTACCAACTTGAGACTCCCCTACTTCTTCCCATTCTTCTCCTCAATCTGATCCAAGAGGTCGCGGAGCTGCGCGACTTCGTCGTTGCTGATTGGTTTGGAATCAATCGCCTTCATGGCGAACTCCGCAGCTGAGCCTGACGTGAGTTTGTCCATCCACTGCGAGAGCAAGGAAGTCTGGGTTTTCTTCTGCGAAACCAAGGCACGGTATCGATGTGGTCGCTTTTCGCAAACGCGCTCGATGAGTTGCTTTTCCTGCATGATCTGCATGATTTTCAAGGTTGTGGTGTAGCCCTTAGCCGCCGCCAAATTCTCGTGTACCTCCTTCACCGTCTGCTCTGCTTGCTGCCATAGCAGGTTCAAAACATCTAACTCACTATCCGTTGGTGTAGGCTTCTTTCTCATTACGAACCAATTCGTACTACGAAATAAATCGTAGTCAATGGTTTTTGTTAGTGATATGTTAGAATATTGCTTTGATGTTGTGTCTGGAAAAGTGAAAACGATGGCAGAAAAATTCTTCTTTATCGATGGCATTCCTTAATCTAGAGTTTAATTATGAGTTCAGCAGGAACAATTCGAAAGTCCGTTGGCCGCCCTCTCGAATCGCTCAGTCCATTTCAGAGGCTCGAACGTCTGCGCCAAAATGCGGCCCCATTCATCAAGAACAAACGAAATGACAGCACCCATCGAGTCCTCATTCGAAAAACTGTTGGTACTGCTCGTTAAAAACAGCATTAAATTTACCACGGTTGATGGGATTGCGGTTTGCTTGAATGGCTACGTCCGACTGACAGAAGATGTCGATATTCTAATAGCAAAAGACAAATCTAACATTGAAAAGCTTATTGAAGCTCTTAGTGGTTTTGGAGAAGGTTTTGCTTCTGAACTTGAGGTGGGTGACTTCACTGATGAAGAAGGAGCTATTCGCATTATAGAAAGTGTGGAGAATTGCCAGATCAACATTTTCGTGAGAATGCGAGGATTACACCTTGAGGATTTCAGAGAAGACATTCAATATTTCGAAGCTGGCGACACCACAGAAATCCCCTATTTAGGCTCAAAGAGTCTTATTCAGTTAAAATCAGGCACAGTTAGAGAGAAAGATAGAGTTGATGTCTCAGTGCTTGAAAGTATGGGTGAACAATAAGTAGTGGAGCACTAGCAGTGCGACCAAGGATCTTAGCTATTGCTAGTTTCCTAGAATTGATTTCAAGTAATCCCATATGGCAAAAGGATTCGACACCCACCAAGCGCGGCTCAATGAACTGAACTTATTTGGCAAGGACTTGGCGCGACGCGCGAAATCAAAATGTGAACTCAGTGGCGAGTCAGGAGTTCCATTGAAGATCTATGAAGTGGAACCGGTGCCGAAGGAGCCTGAATTTAAGCATTGCGTGATGTTGTCCGAGCTTGTGATCGAGCAATTGCAAAAGCCAAAGAATATAAATGCTAAGACTTGGCGCGGCATCCTACCAGAGCTTGTGTGGTCGGAGCTAGAGGTGATACAGGTGCTAGCCATCCGCTTGCTGCGGCACATTGCTAGAAGTGAAGCTTGGGCGCAGGAGGTGCTGGATGAGGCATTCATCGATGAGACCACTCTCGAGTGGGCTGATAAGTGCCCGCTCTAGCAATTAGATATCCGAGGACGATTTCATGTCAGAAAATTACAACTCACCAGAGCTTGAATCACACGCCGAGTTGCTGCAATCGAGCTTTAGGCGTCTACTCGGTCGTGATTTGGTACGCAGTTCTCCCCTTTCCACAGCCACAGCGATAGCAAGCTCGCAGGTGGCTATTTTGTCCCATGGCACGGAAAGCGACCCGCAATTCAATTATGCGAACCTGGCTGCGCTTCAGTTATTTGAAACCACTTGGTCTGATTTAATCGGCACTCCTTCCCGGCATTCTGCCGAGCCAGTGACCGAAGCGGAACGTGATGCCTTGCTCAAGCGGGTGACTCTGCATGGCTTCATCGACGACTATCAAGGGGTGCGCATTTCCGCTAAAGGACAACGCTTCATGTTGCTAAACGCGATCGTTTGGAACCTATTTGATGAGCTTGGATCCTACCACGGCCAAGCCGCCGCGCTTTACGAGTGGCGGATGCTTTAGTCACAGACGCTATCCCTGCATTGTTTCCGCAGTATGGGTAATTTACCAAAGGCGTCCTCAAGGGCAAGATTCGCACGGCGCCGCCCATCCCACACGCCGGTGCATTTAGCGAGTTGCTTTTCAAAGTGGTCGAATGCCTTGAGATTGGCCTCCTCCACACTGACATAGGCAAGCGCGCGTTTTAAGAGGTCAAAGATTGCGTCGTCGCAGACCCCCTCCTCTAGCACATGACTAACAAGGGCGCTAAAATAACTGGCCATGAGAGTTTTTTTGTAATCCCCCCGCAAGCCTTCAAAACGATTCTCAACGCGCAGTTCTCTCAGCCCGTGTAAGTCCGAGCGGGTGCTCTCACTCCATTGAAGTTCTGCTAGGTAAAATAAATCAATATTTCCAGCGAAGCTGCTTTTAGGTCTTCGAGCCCCTTTGGCCACCGTTCGCACCAAACCAACACCATCGACACACCAGTTCACAATCAGGCTTGTGTCGCTGAGTTTTGTGAGGCGGATAATGATCCCCGTGGCATTGTGCATGTGGCTTAGGTTAGGGCTGGAATTGTAAATCTCAAATCCCAAATTCAGGCCTTGCACTTTTCAAGCATACTAGCCAGCATCCTGGCCGTTATGGCACGTATCAATGATAACTTTCTCAAACTTAAGGCTGGGTATCTTTTCCCAGAAATTGGCCGCCGTGTGGCTGCGTACACCGAGGCAAATCCAGACGCCGCACTCATTCGTTGTGGCATCGGTGATGTGACCGAAGCACTCCCGAAGGCTGTTCAAGACGCAATGCACAAGGCGGTGGACGAGCTTGGTGATCGCGACACTTTCCGTGGTTACGGCCCTGAGCAGGGCTATGCCTTCCTCCGCGAAGCTGTGGCGGAAAATGCTTTTGCTGACCTCGGCATTTCCGCCGACGACATTTTCGTGTCAGATGGTTCAAAGTGCGACACTGGCAACATCCTAGACATCTTTGGCCCAGGCAACACGATTGCGATCACCGACCCAGTGTACCCAGTATACGTGGACACCAATGTCATGATTGGCAACACTGGCGAAGCTGATGAAGCTGGCCGCTACGAAGGCCTTGTTTACCTTCCATGCACTGCGGAAAACGATTTCGTTCCTGCCATCCCAGAAGAGAAAGTAGATATCGTCTACCTTTGCTACCCGAACAACCCAACTGGCGCCTCCGCCACGCGTGAGCAACTCCAGGCATGGGTGGACTACGCGCTTAAAAACGACGCCATCATCCTCTACGATGCCGCCTATGAAGCATTCATTCAAGATGCAGACGTTCCTAGATCTATCTACGAAATCGAAGGAGCTAAGGAATGCGCCCTCGAGTTCCGTTCCTTCTCTAAGAATGGTGGCTTCACTGGCGTACGCTGTGGTTACATCGTGATCCCAGATTCCGTATTCGGAACGACTGAGTCCGGCGAGAAAATCAGCATCAAGCAACTTTGGAGTCGTCGCACGTCTACTAAGTTCAATGGTGCATCGTACCCAGTGCAACGTGGCGCAGAAGCAATCTTCTCGCCAGAGGGTAAAGCTGAAGTTGCTGCTCTTGTGGAACATTACATGGCCAACGCGAAGCTCCTTCGCGATGCGTGCACAGAACTCGGCCTCGAGGTCTTTGGTGGTGAAAATGCACCGTATGTATGGGTTGCTTGTCCAGAAGGCCTGACCTCCTGGGATATGTTCGACAAGATGCTCCAAGAAGCGAACGTGGTGATCACTCCAGGCTCTGGCTTCGGTGCTGCTGGTGAAGGGTACTTCCGCATCTCGGCATTCAACTCACGTGCCAACGTTGAGGAAGTCTGTAAGCGACTTAAAGCGCTTCTCTAAAGAGAAAAAGCACTATTCAAGCAACTCAGTCAGGCGAAGCTTCCATAGCTTCGCCTTTTTTTGTCCCTCCACACGTTTGTCCACTTAAAGGAGCGCTAAGATCTTTAATCTATCTGCATGAGCGCTACGCAGCTTGCAATTTTAAATCCATCCCCTACAGTGCGGACTCAACACTATGAGTGACCCGAAACCGAAACAAAAGCGCAAGCGTATCAATGTTCGTCGCCCCGATGTGATGGAGAAAGTTCAGGCTGAAGTCCAGAGGCATTACGAATCATCCATCGTTGAGAAAATCCGCTCGAATGATGGATCAATCACAGTGGGAAACACGACCATCAAATTGGCTCAACAATTCGGTTTTTGTTATGGAGTGGAACGCGCAATCGACCTCGCTTATGCCTCTCGCAAGGTGTTTGAAGAGAATAACATCTATCTCATTGGTGAGATCATCCACAACCAAGAGGTCAACCGCCAACTACAAGACATGAACATCGTCTCACTTCCTTGGAAAGAAATGGATGAGACATACGACCGCCTGGGTGAGGATGATGTGGTGATTGTGCCAGCTTTCGGCGCACCCACTTCCTATATCGATAAAATTGAAAGCCAAGGAGCTGCGATTATCGACACCACCTGTGGTGATGTGATGAAAGTGTGGCGTCGAGTCCGCGGCTATGCCAAGCAAGGCTACACCTCAATCATTCACGGCAAAGCGGGTCACGAAGAAACGCGTGCTACCGCATCCAGAGCTCTTGGTGACGCCAAGGATGGACACTACATCGTGATCCTCACCTTGGATGACACCGACTTCCTTTGCAGTTACCTCACCGGCCAGACCACTGCTGAGGCACTGATGGAGCGGTTCGGGCATGCCACCTCAGATGGCTTTGACCCGAAGAAACACCTACAGAAAGTTGGCGTGGCAAACCAAACTACCATGCTGAAAAGTGAAACAGAGGAAATTCAACGCCGCGTCCACACCGCCATCAAGGAACGCGACGGTTCATCAGACAACTTCCAGTTCTTTGACACGATCTGTGGAGCCACGCAAGAGCGCCAAGATGCACTCTTTGATATGCTTAAAGGCCACATGGATGTGCTCCTCGTAGTGGGAGGCTACAATTCATCCAATACTTCTCACCTAGTAGAAATTGGACAAGAGGAACTCCCTACCTTTTTCATCCAGAACTCCGACCGACTCACCTCCTTAGAAGAAATTCTTCATTTTGATCTCGAGGAAAAGTGTGAAGTAACCACAGAACACACCAACCTTCTGGATCTTAGCAAGCCGGTGACCGTGGGCATCACCGCTGGCGCTTCATGTCCGAACAATCTTATTGAATCAACAATCAAGCGAGTGTTCGAACTTCGCGGTGTCGATTCCGCAGATATTTAAGCTGCCATTCTAAACCAGATCTAGCGACCTGGTAGAAAATGTTAGCACATGTATTTTTACGCAGGTATAGCTCGCTATGCCTGCGTAATTCTTTATAGTGGGCGTAAATCGAATTTCTATGATTTCAGACCCACTCAAGAACGAACTTTCGGGATCCAGCATACCAAGTAATGATGCTGAAGCTATCGATCAGCTTGGCACACATTACAAGAGCCTGCGCGATGAAATATCCAAATCTATTGTCGGCCAGGAACTTGTGGTTGAGCAGTTACTTATCGCTCTATTTGCTCGGGGACACGCCTTACTCATGGGTGTCCCCGGACTTGCTAAGACCTTGTTAGTCTCGACGGTTGCCGAGTGTCTCGATTTAAGTTTCAACCGCATTCAGTTCACCCCTGATCTGATGCCCTCCGATATTACCGGGACAGACATCATTCAAGAGGATCAGTCTGGGAAACGTAACTTTGAGTTTGTACGAGGCCCCGTCTTCGCCAACCTCCTGCTAGCTGATGAAATCAACCGTGCTCCGGCGAAGACGCAATCAGCCATGCTTGAGGCGATGCAGGAAGAGCGCGTCACCGCTCTTGGGAATAGCTATGAGCTCGACAAACCATTCTTTGTGTTGGCGACTCAAAACCCCATCGAGCAAGAAGGTACTTACCCACTCCCAGAAGCGCAGTTAGATCGCTTTATGTTTTTAATTGAGGTCGGTTACCCCAGTGAAGATGAAGAACGCCGCATCGCGCGAGAAACTACTGGAGCCACTCACACGGCAATCAACAAGGTGCTGGGAAGAGACGACATCATTGCATACCAAGAACTCGTAAGACGCCTTCCAGTACCAGACCACATCTATGATTACGCGGTCGAGCTAGTCAGAGCAACTCGTCCCTCGCTGGAGTCTTCCCCGGATTGGATCAAAGAATATGTGGCTTGGGGAGCGGGTCCGCGTGCCGTCCAATATTTGGTGCTTGGAGCCAAGGCGCGAGCTGCCCTCAAAGGCTCCTACATGGTGAGCTTTGAGGATCTAGAAGCAGTTGCAGAGGCGGTGCTCTCACATCGTGTCATCACGAAGTTCACTGCCGAGTCCATCGGCATGACACCAAAAAAAGTGGTGGCTCGATTGATTGAAGAACTTCAAGCGGCACACTAAGCCCCCCACTCTTGATGAGCTACCCTTTTGTCGACCCAGAACTGCAAGCAAAACTTAGCGTCTTACCACTTGAGTCCAAGCAGGCGATGTTAGGGAGCGTGACGGGACGTCATCGCTCCTTAAATCACGGATCTTCTGTAGAGTTCTCAGAGTATCGGAAGTACGTACAAGGAGACGACATTCGAATGCTCGACTGGAAAGCCTTCGCACGCTCAGACAGATACTACATCAAGCAAAGTGAGGCTGACACCAATATGTTAGTACACTCACTCATCGACTGTAGTGGCTCGATGAACTTCGATGGATCGCATGGCAGCAAAATTGATCTCGTCAAAAAGCTGGTGGCCACATTGAGTGCTCTTGCAATTCGGCAGGGAGACGCTGCTGGCATCCACTGCGTATCTAGCTCATTAGATCTTCAGATCCGCCCGAAACGGAAACCTTCGCACTTGCATCAAATCTACCAAAGTTTGAATGAGGTGAAAGTTTCCGGTGAGACGGGCCTGTGCCACGGCATCCATCAATTAGCTCAGAGCATCCAGCGCCGCGGTTTAGTCCTGATTTTCTCAGACTTTTTTTGTGATCTCGAATCACTGAAAGAGGCCCTTCTTCATGTCAAACACCGGAAACACGAAGTTTGCCTCTTTCAGATACTCGACCCGATGGAGCTGGAATTCAATTTTAGCCAAGCACATCGCTTCATCGACCTTGAGGATGGGTCCCATGTGCATATCGAAGGTGAGGAGATCCGCGACGAATACCTTGCACTCATGCAAGACTTTCTCCAAGGCGTGGAAGGCTTGGCATCTGAAGCACTTGTGGAACACCACTTGATCCGCAGCTCTGATTCTGCAGAGGAGGTCCTCACAAAGTTCCTTCACTCACGTTCACAGAACTTTCTCGATTCATAGCCATTCACGCCCACTGACATCTTGAATTTCCCACACCTCAACTCATACACTTACTTTTGGACCTTGCTGGCCGTGATCTTGCCGGTCACAATCCATTTACTCAACAAGCGACGGTTCAAGACAATCAAGTGGGCTGCCACATCCTTTCTGTTTGAAGCAAGTAGAAGCAGCAATAAGAAGCGCAAAATCAAACATTGGATCATTCTTGCATTGCGGACCCTAGCGGTGGCCTGCCTCATCCTCCTTGTTGCCCGCCCCCATACAAGCTCCGATTTATTGAGTAGTGACTCTGGCAAGCTAGACACTGTGATCGTCTTGCTAGACCGATCGCCTAGTATGGAGCTCACGGACCCACACACGGGACTCAAAAAGCGTGAAGCCGCCATTCGAATTGCCCAAGAGAATTTAAACGCACTAGATTCCGTGCGTCTGGTGTTAATCGATAGCACAAGTTATTCACCGCAAATCATTCCGAAGAAGCAGTCTTTGATGGATACTCAACGAACTGGCCCAAGTGATCCTGAAGCCAATATCCCGCAATTACTAGAATCTGCTCTGGATTACCTCGAAGCGAATGCTACAGGGAATACCGAGATCTGGCTCTTGAGTGATTTGCAAGACAGCGCCTGGGAGACCACGAATCCACTCTGGTCTGAAATTCAACAAGAACTCACGCGTAATAACTCACAATGCACACTCAAAGTCATCCCATTTTCAGAATCATCGGCACAAGCTCTGCGCAGTGAAGTGTTGCATGTCACGAGACAAGCCAAGACCATCCAAATCGATGCTGCTGTCTATCAGGACGCATCCTCAACACTTGAAGAGTGTGTGTTAGAATTCAACATTGATGGACGTGAATACAATCTAACCGTGCCACTTAATGGCACCAGAACTCAGTTCCAAAAAGTTTTCCAAGTCGGCGACGAGGCTGGGTATGGATCGATGCTCAGCAAGTCAACGGTCGGCGATTCCAGGCCTCAATATTTCACCTACGACCGTTCTTCACCAATACAGATAGCCTTGGTGGCTGAAGATGACGAATCTGCTAGTTACCTGCAACGCGCCACCTCGATCTCAACAAGTTTCCAAGTAGAATCTAAGCGCTATGACCCCAATGCCTTGTTACCATTTGGAACTGCATCTTTCATTGTGTGGCAGGCCCCACTCCCTCTCGAGCCAGAAGCTCAGGCATTCCGTGATTACCTATCGAGTGGCGGCGTGATGCTCTGTCTCCCCCCAAGCTCAGAGCCTCAGAGTTCTCTAGCTGGGCACACATGGGGCAAGGTCTTGAGTGCCCCTGACAACGTGGAATTTGTGATCTCTCAATGGGACCGAAAGTCTGGCCCACTCAGAGACGGCAATGACGGCGTAGCAGTGCCAGTGGATAAACTTCGGATGATCCAACGCCGCAACCTGAGTCACGACTCCACGGTGGTCGCCGCTTGGGATGATGGGTCCCCCGCCCTCACTCGCCACCTTTTCGGAGCGGGTGAACTTTATTTCCTCAACACCTTACCCAATTACTATTGGTCATCACTTGGCGACGGAGACGTTTTGCTCCCTCTTGTCCAGCGTCTCATTTCTACTAGCAAAATGGTATACGGCACCCCTACATTCATGGTTGTTGGTGATTCTGAGACGCTGGAGAAAATGCAACTTCATCCATTCAAGAGGATCCTCCCGGTGAATGAAGACACGGGAAATAACGACCCAATCGAGTATCGGACTGGCGTATTTGAACACAATGGAGACTACCTCGCAATTAACGGAGATCCACGTGAAATCGATTCCATCTACCTCAGCATGCAGGAAGTCAACCAGTTGCTTCCTCGCGCGGAATACTCAGATGCTGAGTTGAGTGAATCGCCCAGCCCGATCTGGAAGACCTTTGCTTACCTTACGATTTTAATTCTACTCGGCGAAGCAGCGCTGAGCACGCCATTCTCAAAATCACGTCAACCTCAAGCTACCTAAGCCTTGTCTAGAGAATTCCAAGAGATCTATTTCAACCCATCGAATGCAGACATCGTGATCGGCATTGTCTGCTGGGTTTTGCTCATTGTGTTCTCTTACCTCACAATAAAAAAATCCAAGAACCGATTGAAAGTAAGTCTTTTGGAGGCGATTCGATTCCTTTGTGTGACATGCGTGATTTTACTGCTTTGGGAGCCCTACCTCAAGTCGATCGAAATCCCTGAAACGTCTCCCAAAATTGCTGTGCTCTGGGACGCTTCACAATCCATGAAAACAGTAGATGTACCTTCCTCTGCTGATGGTTCCGTCATTGCTCGGGAGCAATTAGTCTCTCAACTGTTGGCCTCAGAACTTTGGTCAGAAATTGCCACGAATGAGGACGCTGACTTGCTAGTGAGTGCTTTCTCAGAACCAGTTGATGGAATTGAAAACACAAGTGACTTATTCACGCCATTAGTGGATTTAGTGAATGATAACGATAACCTTCTCGCGGTGGTCATGCTCAGTGACGGTGATTGGAATGCAGGGTCACCACCGATTTATGCGGCTCAGAAATTGCGAACCCAACAAGTACCGCTTTTCACCATTCCGATAGGATCAGCAACACCATTGCCCGATCTCATCTTAAGCGATATTGCCGCCCCAAGCTTCGGCATCCTAGGAGAACCTATTCAAATTTCATTCAAAGTAACATCCACCATAGATCGCGAAATCGTGCGCATGGTGAATTTCACCTGTAGTGAATCTGGACAACGAGTCACCAAGCAACTCACGATTCCGCCACGAGGCGAAGTTCAAGAAAGTGTCATTTGGAAGGTTGAGCGTGAGTCAGAATCCAAAGTGAACGTCCTGATCCCTCCAGTGAGTGATGAGGTCAATCTAGAAAACAACACCGGCAGCTTTATTGTGCGAGGTAAGGAAGAAGAGCTACGCGTGTTGGTGATCGATTCCACGCCACGCTGGGAATACCGATTCATCCGCAATGCCTTGTCTCGTGATCAACGAGTTTCGATTGATTGCCTGCTGTACCACCCGAGTGCAATTCCTGGTGGTGGTACGGATTACCTAGCGACATTCCCATCGGATCCGACGCAGCTCCAGCAGTACGATGTCGTCTTTGTCGGAGATGTGGGTATCAGCGAAGATCAACTCAGTGCCACAGAAGCGGAACTACTCGCTGGACTCGTTAAGAATCAGGCCACAGGTATTGTGTTCATCCCAGGTCAACGAGGACACCAACAAAGCTTATTGGGCAGCCCCTTGGGGGAATTGATCCCTGTCGTCTTGGACGAATCAGCACCTGAGGGAGTCACTAGCGTCGCCCCTGTCAGCCTCTCACTCACCAAACTAGGGCAAAGTTCGCTCCTCACCACCCTAGGTGATTCAGCCGCCGAGAATATCAAAATCTGGCAGTCATTGCCTGGGTTCTACTGGCACTCTGCGGTACTCAAAGCTAAAGCTGGAAGCCAAATACTGGCCACACACGGGCACAGTCGCAATCGCTTCGGTCGCCTTCCTCTGCTCGTTACCTCACAAGCTGGCAATGGCAAAGTACTCTACCTAGCTCACGATTCAGCCTGGCGTTGGAGGCGTGGAGTCGAAGACCTCTATCATTATCGATTCTGGGGGCAAGTGGCCCGATGGATGTCATACCAGAGGAAGATGGCCGTTGGGGATCGTATCAGGCTTTATTACACCCCAGAGCAACCTGAGCCAGGTCAAACTATCTACTTTTCTGCGAACGCCACAGCAGATGATGGTTCCCCACTCGCTGACGATCAAATTTCTCTCATGTTGATCTCTCCTACCAACAAGAGCCAATTGATCGACCTGAGCAAATCCGATGACATCTGGGGTGGCTTCACTGGTTCAGCGTTGATTGACACATCTGGAGTTTGGAGGATCGAGGCACAAATTGGAACCGATGTAGAATCTAGATTGAGCACCACGTTGATCTCCCCAGCGATCAACAAAGAAAAAATATCGCAAGAGGCACGCCCAGAGGTGCTTGCTGAAATGGCTAAGTTGACGGACGGGGCAATGTTAAGGCCAGAACAGTTAGGGTCATTCCCCAGCCTCATCGACGCTTTGGATGCGCCTGAGCCGCGCATCACTCTGCGACCTCTGTGGGGAGACGGTATCTATCTCTTCGCGATCCTTTCATTGCTCACCAGCTTTTGGGTGATTCGAAAACTCTATGGTTACTTTTAGGGCTCGTTTTATAGAACGAAAAAGTAATGTGCCAGAGTGATCGAGAAGTAGAGGAAGCTCAGACCAATGCTGCTTACCACACTCGCAATCATAAAGATCCAGAAGATCGGATTCATGAGATCTAGTAGACCAATAACATTGAGTGAGGTGTCGATCACGTCGCGTGAGTCCCAGGTGAGCCCAGCGAGTAGGATGATCCTACGTGTGTTCGCCACAATACCCTTCCCTTTGATCTCAGACTTGGACCGTCGGTTCGCATATCGCTCTTGAAGCACTTCATACGTTTCGCGAGAATTTGCCAGAGTTCTGGGAAGCCCCGCGACACCATCGAGACTGAACCAATAAAAAGCGAGCCCTAGGATCGGCAAGAATGAACAATAGATTGGCACCAAAGACCAAGCTAAACTAGCCCCCCATGCGCCGAGTAGATACACAAAAAAGCAGAGAGCCATAACAGCATGCCCGAAAAGCAGTATCAATAGTGGTTTGATGCTAGCTTTGGCACCGCGCGAGATCAGCTGGATAAACTGGATGAAGCGATCGTCTGGCATAGATCAAAAGTGGACTCAATCGCCCCAAGTGGCAATCATGATTACGAGGATTCGCCAGTCACCGCCGGGCAAACCACGCCGTCCCGCACCATATATTTGGCCCAATTCTGACTGTCCCCATCGAACCAATCGATCGATGTCGTGGTGATGAATTTCTGTGCAGAACTGGGTAGGTAGTCCATCAGCGCTTGTCTACGCCCGGGATCTAACTCCCCAAAGATGTCATCTAACAAATAGATGGGACTCCGAAGCAACTTCTCATAGAGCATATCTCCTTGGGCTAACTTGAGTGCGATAGCCAATGTGCGTTGTTGCCCCTCGCTGGCAAACTCATCTGCTGGCATTCCATTGAGTGTGATCTTGAGGTCGTCGCGGTGAGGCCCCACCACGCACTGCTTCTGTCTGCGTTCACTTTCTTGGGACTCCTGCAAAGCCGCTTCCACTCCTCCAGTGCATGCGCAAAGATACTCTAGCTCGATTGGTTCATCTTTCCCGCTGATGGCTTGTTGTGCGCGATGCACGACTGGCCCTAAGGCTTCCACGACCTTCTTGCGTGACTCAATCAAATAATCGCCGTAGCTCGCCATGACCACTGCGTATGCCTGAAGCTCCTGCGCGCTTGGCTGCTGGCTCTTGAGCACGATGTTACGAGCTTTCAAGGCACGGCGGTAGCGAGACAGCGCCTGACGGTAGCGTGGATCGAGCTGAGAGCATAAAAAGTCGAGGTAACGTCTGCGAACACTGCCACTACCGCGAATGAGGTCAATGTCATCATTGCCCATCCAGACGATTAAGCCGCTTTCCTGTAAATACTCAGACTGCCTCTCGAGAGGCTCTCCATCCACCGTGTGTTTGGTGCCACCACGGTTGTAGCCGACTTGCAGTTCGACATCACCAAGTAATCCAGCCACCCCCATACCTGAGGAGTCAAACTTCACGGTTGAGCGAAGCGACTTAGCGCGCGGTGAATGCAACCTCTGAAGGATACATATAGACTCTAAAATAGAGGTCTTCCCTTGAGCGTTCTCACCGATAAAGACATTGCACGCATGATCAAACTCTAGGCTCAAGCCGTCGAAGCAACGAAAATTTAAGAGCCTAAGTTCTGTGAGCATGCGATTGATTGGTGAACTACGCCACTGGGTAAGCGCGCGCGATCATCTGCGCCCATTCATCAGCCTTCTGTGCGTATCCTTTTTCAGGTTCTTTGTACATGATGCCGCGAGACACGTTGATCGTATCTGGCGCGGTGCGTGTGCTATTGGCAAAATTGTCCAGGTCACCACCTTGAGCACCCAAGCCTGGGATAAGCAATGGATAGTCTTGGATGCGCCCTAATACGTCGGCAGAGGCATTCGTGAGCCCGACCACCATGCCCACATCAGTGGCTCTACCCTCATTCTTGGCTCGCGTGCAGATCTCTTGAACCAGTTCGAACATGTAGCGATCGCCGACCATTTGACGCATGAAGTCCGCTGAACCCGGATTGGATGTTACCGCAAGAATGTAGATCGCCTTCCCCTCCCAATCGAGGAATGGCTCAATCGTGTCATAACCTAAAAATGGGTTGAGCGTCACGGCGTCCACATTCCAGTTTTTGAAATAGGACTGAGCATAGTACTTTTGAGTCTCTCCGATATCAGACCGTTTTGCGTCTAGAATCACAGGAACCTCTGCTGGCATCTCTCCTAACATTTCTTCTAAAATCTCCAAGCCACGCAAGCCCATTGCTTCAAAATATGCCATATTCGGCTTGAATGCGGCTGCCTGCTCCCAAGTTTCGCCAATCACGCGTTTGAGCAATTCAGGAATAGCATCGACACCTCCAGAATCTTGTGGGCGAGGGTCTAAGCCCACGCAAAGGCGGGATCCGGTCTGGGTGATTCGGTTGCTTAATTTCTCAGCGTAGCGCATGGTCTCAGTCATGCTGTATCACCAAGTCCTGATCAAGCATAATCACTGGAATATGGGCCTATCAAAAAACCTCGCACTTGATAGAATTCGATCTTGAGCGTGATCAGAAATCAGTAATGATACTGAGTATGCAAGAGGCTACGGATCAAATTCACAAGTTCCTTCAGTTTATCACACTCCAGTTTATCCAGCGTCCTCAGGATGCTCAGTTGAAGGTGGCAGAAGTTGCTGAGGATCACGTCCGTTTTCGTATCGTTCTGCACCATACTGACGTAGCCATCCTCATTGGTCGCAATGGTTTCACCGCTAGCGCCATTCGCAATGTCCTCAAAGCAGCAGCTATCAAGCATGGCATCACAGCCACGCTGCAAATTCTCTCGCATGAGGAAGAGAAACAAAGAGCCGAAAACGCAGCACCATTCCAGGATGAACACCATGAGGGTGACTCAGCTGATGAGACTGATGATGAAGCGCTCGAGGACTAGCTTTCTAGCTCGGAAATATCCAAGCTAGAAATTAGAAACTCGCTCTCCCCATTAGCGAGAAATCACGACTCGGTAGAAGCGTTTGGGGTTGGTTGCGGCGTCGCTTGGCAAGTTAATGGACACCCCTTCGCCCGTATTGAACGGGACATTTTCTTGGTAGACCAGCCAAGTTGCGTCGGGCCCGAGGGTCTCAGCATATTCAATCGTGTACGATCTACCAGCTACTGTTTCCCACTGCATCGTGATCTCATTAGAGTTGTTTCCGGGAAGCACAACTGGCTTGAATATAGAATCTGGGCTAGAATTGCTGGTGCCTACAATATCTTCTTGCCAGTCAAAGACCCCATCACCATCCGAATCAACCGTGTTGTCGGTGAGCACCAGAGCAATCTCATTGGCTACGCTGCTTTGATCCAAAGTGACCACAAGTCCTAAATCTGGTGAAAAGTTTTGAAGAGTGATGTTCGTGAAGGTGTTGAGGAGCGAACCGGCTTGCACCAGAGGGATCCGAGCTGCTCCGCCGCTGTAATTTGTACCATCGACCACGAGGGCTGCGTTTGCCACGCTGGCCCAGCTGGTAGTTACCATTGGGCTAACGCCATCAGCGTCCAGCTGGAATTCTAGAGTCGACCCAGAAATAGCATTTAGGAAGCCCAAGTTGATATCGGCCTCATCACCGTCTACGGTGAACGTGTTGAAAAACAATGTTTGAACGCTGATATCTATATCCCCTCCTTTGACAGTGATACCCGCATGGAGCGAACAGGCCAATGTGGCGACATTGGCTCCTGTCAACTGGATTGCCCCGGACTCAATAACAAAAGCACCTCTATACGATCCTGACCCTATACTCACGCTGGTTGGGTCACTGGCGTAGTCTTTGACTAAATTGCCTCCACGAATCGTCATCGCACTTGTAGAAGGTAGATTGATCCCTGCTGATGGCTGAAAGTCTAGCGTCGCATCATCTACTAGAATGGTGGAGTTTTCTGGCAAGATCAAAGAGGAAATCATCTCTACGTTGTCACCATTATCAATTGCTGCCACGTCACCGCTCACTGGTGCGACGCCCGTTGACCAGTTGTTGGCAGTTTCCCATTGGCTATCACCAGCGGTTCCCGTCCAGTACATGCTTGGCACCGTGGTAGCACTAAAGATCTGCTGCACCTTACTTTGGGAAATTGCCACATCAAATAACTGAACATCATCGATTAAGCCATCCCAGCTGTTGACCCCCACACCATTTGCGGAGCCGATATAGAAGTCTCCTACTTCCGCGAGTGCCAATGTGTTCCCTGAGCTCGTAGCAAATTCTTCACCATTGATATAAATCTTCATTTCACCGGTGCTAGAATTCTTGGTGAATGCGTAATGATTCCAGCGTTCTTTATACTGAGTTGTGGCTGCGGCACCAGAAAGTCGATCAGTGCCAGAACCAGATCCAGCATCCCAATAGATCCAGCCGTTATCCCACGGTAAGTGAAGGTTCAATCCTGGGCCGCTCACGATCGAGTTGGCACGTGGAAGAGAATCGTCCCCAAATGCCCAGAACATGACGGTGATTGCGTCGGAAATCTGGCTCCGAGCTGCGCTCGGGATGCTGAATCCACGATTGGCATTGCTATCGTCAGCATCAATCTCTAACGCTTCATCGATGGCGCCAATAGCCCCTAAGTTACCACTCAAGAGTGTGGCGTCAAAGCCATTACCTGAGCTATCGTGAAGTGTGGTTCCTAAAGTTTCATCCAGCTTGTAATGTGCAAACGGGACCATTTCGAGGATGTTTAGACTGAAGGTATTACTCTGCAGCACGGTTCCGCCGTCTATCGTTGCGTAGATTTGATAATCATTACCGCTAATGAGCCCAGTCTCGGGCACCAAGAAAGAATAGTTTCTGAGGGAAGCTGACACGTCGGTCTCAAGCTGCATCACAAACTGCCCAGCTTTGTGAAGAGCGAATGATACAGTTGTCGTGTGGTCACCAGCGAATACGGCGTAATCGATTTCTTCAGTCGAGCTGTATGACGCTAGTGGCTGGATGACAAATTGCTCAGTCGCGCGTGTTTGGTGGTTCGCATGAATCGCTCTCCTCCCCCCCACTCGTTCGTTGTTGTTTGCGCCAAGTGTGGTATAAGTTCCATCGTAGCCATTGGTGATGTTGCCGCCGCTCACATATGTGAAAGTGCCTTCGGAGAAGTCACCTGGGAAGCTTGGGTTATCAGCATAGGAAAAGGCTGCGCTCCCCCCTCCATAGAGCAGACTGGGATCCATGTAAGGATCTAAGCTTCCATCGTATCCCACAGCCGCACCAAGGGGAACAGATATAGTGCCGCCAACATTATCAGCCACAGCATCATAGTTCTGATCTGGATCAGAGAGGTAACCAATGCGTGGGCCAGCACTATTCAGTGAATTGTTGTAAACATCTTCAGCGGTGGTGTAGGACATCACGGTGCGGTAGTTATACCCCTGCACCCGCATCCTCCAGCCATAGTGGATTTCATTCACTAGGTCGTTGTTGTATCCACCATCACCATAACTGTGGTTGGCTCCAAAGTTGTGACAAATTTCATGCGGGAAAGAAGAACCAGTCGATGCCGCAAAATTTGATCCAAATATAAAACCTTCATACACGTAATTCCCTCCTGGGGTCCAAGCAGATCCGCCGCCGCCTACGTACATCCTACCGCTAATATCGGCACCCAGTTGTGCCTGGAGGGTGTTATGGTCTGCAGCTTCATTTGGGCGAACGATTCCACCTGAAGCAACGGTTTCGAGGCCGGTACCCAATAGGTAAAAAGCGGTGTCATTAAGCTGACTGTTGTTGAAGAGCTCAGTGGTAGAATCGATATGTGCAATAATTTTGGCTTCGGTTGCACTTACGCCGCCGAGCGTATCAGCGGCAGATTGTGAGTAGGTGACAACTACATCAACTTTGTAGGTAATGCCATCATTGTTCACACCAGCCTGATCCGACGACGTGCCTGCGGATTCTTGGATGTCTGCAGAGACCCCCGCAGGAAGCCCGTCGATTTCAGGCGATATGGCACCATGCTCAATGGCCGACTCGAGCGCATCACTGCCCCCTTCAACCCCATGCGTAGGGCAATCTGCGCCGAGGCCACATGTGCCATACACATTCCCCTCAGTGTCGAGTTCGCGAATGGCGGTCAATCCATTCCCAGCAGAAGCATACTCAATAATACGATGAGGATTCACCTCGTGAATCGTGCCGTACATCACGCCATCGTGAAACACCAAGAGAGTCTCGTTGGTCTGCTGGTCTGAGCTACTACCAAAAAGAGTCACAGTGTGTTCACCACGGTCATAAGTGCGCTGAACGCTGACATTTAGCGAATCCTCCTCATTGATCGGTAAAGATAGAAACTCTGCATCCGACTGCATGAATTCCTCAATCACACCCAAATCGAGTTCAGCCTCCACAACCGATGCCGTGATCTCTGACTGACTCAAACTCCCGGTAATCGTTGTGCTGACATTTTGCAGAGGTGATGCAGAAAAGACTTTGCCTGGTTGGTACACGCGCTCACGAACTTGCATTTCTGGATACAACATTGTTTCCTTCATCGCACGATTCAAGTCACGTTCAGGCTGCGCTTTGAATCGCACCTGATTGGAGGATTTACTGTAGCGAGGAACCGATGAAGTTATTGCCAATGGATCGAAAGGGTCAACAGATGCCTCATGTTCGTGATGGTGATCATCATCCGCCATGTCAGACTTGGCTTCATCAACTTGATGTTGCAACTGCGTCGATTCCGAGAGGTCACGATCATGCGTGATCCAGATAATGCCGGCCGAGAGCACAGAAAGTCCAGCCACCAACTTGAATAGGGTGTTTTTGTTAGGGTTTTTCATCAGGGTATAAGGGATTAATTTACCAGACCATCAGATAGTCCGTAATCCTCAATTATTAGGATACATTCACAGCCGAACGTGACGAAATGTCAACATGTTAGCTTCAGGCACCAAAATGTGAGACATCAGTGCATATGAAGAGAGGCTCCTCAACTGATGAACCCAGCACACCCCCTCTTCAAGTAAACTGAAGAGGAAACAGGCATAAAGGCCCTGGCTATGGCTTGGAAGAACCGAGCTTCTCAGTCATCAACATCAGGCCCGCACCGAGCAGCATGATGGCAACGGCGATGGCGAATTTACCATCCATTTCAGGAAAATAGCTCGCATAGCTAAGCACCTTTTCTTCATCTCCCTTGATCACGACTTCCTCTGGACGTTTCCATGGCCAGACGATCACCAATGAACCTGTCACGAAGCCAGCAATCACGGAAACAGCGCAATCATGGTGACGCTTAAACAACCAACTTAAAAGATGTGAGAGCGTGATGAGCCCAAGAACAGCACCAACGCCAACTGGTAAAATCACTGGTAGAGATTCTTCCAAATTACCTTCTCTTAGCTGATTTACCGAATGAATCATAATCAGCTGGTAGTTCCCCATCAACAAGAGCACGAAAGAGCCAGAGACACCAGGGATGATCATGCTACACATCGCCACCACCCCACACAACATCAGATAAATCACATGAGAGTTTTCGCTGGCAGTAGGCGCATACGCTAAAAGCACTGCCGCAATAAGCCCCAAGACGAGGAAAACAGCTCTGGAGGCTGACCAAGATCTGACCATCTTCGCAAGCGATGGAATCGAGGCGATAATTAGACCAAAAAACAGAGATGCCACATATTCTGGATAGTGCGTGAAGCCCCAGTCTAGTGCCTTTGCCAGAGTGAAAACACTCGTGACAACCCCAAGCCCTAGGGTGGCAAGAAACCAGAAGTCAACGTAGTCGATGAAATCTCTAATTTTGAAGCGTAATAACAACTTCACAGCACTAAGATCAAATGACTTAAGCGCATTAATCAGTCGCTCATAGATGCCCGTAATAAATGCTACGGTCCCACCGGAGACACCTGGCACCACATTGGCAGCCCCCATCGCAAAACCTTTAAAGAAAACTCCTAACAAATTCATCTACAGTAAAGAAAAACAGCGCACCCAACAAAAGTCGAGTACGCTGTTGATTTAATTAGAAATTTCTTTTCCCCTCTAGACCTCCAACATCATGCGTGTTGGGTTTTCAAGGCATTCCTTAATGCGAATCAAGAAGGTTACGGCCTCTTTACCATCAACGAGACGATGGTCATAACTGAGCGCAAGGTACATCATTGGTCGAATTTCAACCTTACCATTCACCGCCACAGGACGCTGCTGGATGGTGTGCATCCCAAGGATACCAGACTGCGGCGGATTGAGGATTGGTGTTGAGAGCAATGAGCCGTAAACGCCGCCATTCGAGATCGTGAAACAACCACCTTGTAGGTCGCCCATTTCAATTTTACCATCACGCGCCTTCTCAGCGTATCCGAGAATGTCTTTCTCGATATCTGCGAAACCTTTCTGGTCGCAGTCGCGAAGGACCGGAACTACGAGGCCCTTCTCAGTGCCGATCGCACAACCAATGTCGTAGAAATTGTTTTGGATGATATCCGTGCCGTCGATGCGTGCATTGATTTGTGGCACATCTTTAAGCGCTTGAGTCACAGCCTTCACGAAGATGGACATAAAACCTAGCTTGCAGCCATGTTTCTTTACAAATTGATCCTGAACACCCTTACGAAGCTTCATCACTTCAGACATATCCACCTCGTTGAAGGTGGTGAGAATGGCCGCAGATTGCTGAGCATTCACAAGGTGAGAAGCGATCTTGCGGCGAAGCATGGACATCTTCTTACGAGTGGTGCGACCCTCTTCGACTGGGGCGCCAGCTTTCTCGCCGGAACCAGAAGCAACGTTGAGGTTAGGCTTAGCCGGTGCCGCTGGCTTCGATGCCACAGCAGGAGCAGGTGTTGGAGCAGGAGTAGCGGGAGCCGGCGCAGGTGTGGCTGCAGGCTGAACTGGAGCAGCCGGGCTTGCTGGGGCTGGTGCGCTAGCTGGAGCCGCTCCACCGACAGAGATCTTAGCGATCACAGCGCCGATATCAACTTCTTCACCTTCAGCGGTGATGATCTGCAATGTGCCTGCATGCTCAGCTTCTAGCTCACTTGATACCTTATCAGTTTCGAGTGTGACGAGCACATCACCTTTGGCTACAGAGGCGCCGTCAGAGACGTGCCAGTTTGCCACATTTGCGGATGTGACAGACTCACCAGCGTTTGGCACAATGACGTCCACCACTTCAGCGGATGCATTGGTCGCAGCAGCTGGCGCTGCGGCAGCTTCGATTGGTGCTGCGGGTGCTGGGATTGCCGCTGCTTGAGTAGGTGCGGAAGCTCCTGCCTCGATGTTGGCCACTACGGTACCAATGGCAACCTCTTCGCCCTCTTGAATGAGGATGGATAGGGTGCCGGATTCCTCGGCTTCGATTTCAGAGGAAACCTTGTCAGTTTCGATTGTGAGTAGAACGTCGCCTTTCGCAACGGAAGCGCCATCGGCTACGTGCCACTGGGCAACGTTTGCTGATGTAACTGACTCACCTGCATTTGGGATAATAACTTGGAATGACATGTATCTGTATTCTAGGTAGAGATTGTGTGATTAAAGGGATTAAAGTGTGAAAGCCTTCTCAAGAAGCGTCTTCTGTTCGCGCTTATGGCTCGCTTTCGAACCCGTCGCTGGGCTGGAGGCTTCCTTGCGACCTGCATATTTGATGCGAGCATCGAAGGTGTCCATAAGAAGTGGGCTAATGAAGCTCCAAGCCCCCATGTTTTTGGGCTCTTCCTGACACCATACGTAGTCCTTCACGTTCGGGAACTGGCTAGCGAGTGCCTTAACCATCTCTTCGTGATACGGATAAAGCTGCTCCACACGAAGGATTGCAGTGTTGGTGATACCTGCCTCGTCGCGATGCTGTGCGAGATCGTAGAACACCTTGCCAGAACATAGTACAATACGCTCAACCTGCTCTGGATTTTCGAATACCATGTCGTCTGGAAGAATTTCTTGGAAACAAGTACCTTCGACGAAATCTTCGATTGGTGAAACTGCTTCAGCGCGTGAGAGTAGGCTCTTTGGCGTCATCAAGATGAGCGGCTTGCGGAAGCCACGCTTCTTCTGGCGGCGGAGCGCGTGGAAGTACTGCGCAGGTGTGGTGAAGTTACCCACTTGCATGTTATCTTCTGCACAAAGCTGAAGGAAGCGTTCTAGGCGAGCACTTGAGTGCTCAGGCCCCATACCTTCGTAGCCGTGCGGCAGAAGCATCACGAGAGATGATGGAGTCTGCCACTTGGACTCGGCGGAGGAGATGAATTGGTCAATGATCACCTGCGCACCGTTGGAGAAGTCACCAAACTGGGCTTCCCACATAGTAAGCATGTTCGGGCAACCAAGGGAGTAACCGTAATCAAAACCAAGTACCGCAAACTCAGAGAGGAAGCTATTGTAGACGCAGAATTTCGCTTGATCCTCTGCGAGGTTTTGTAGCGGGAAGTAGCGCTCACGTGTCTGATTATCATAGAACACTGCGTGACGCTGTGAGAATGTGCCACGGCGGCAATCTTGCCCAGACAGACGGACTGGGTTGCCTTCCATGAGAAGTCCACCCCACGCAAGCGACTCTGCAAACGCCCAATCAATCCCCTTACCTGTGGCTAGGGCTTCTGCGCGACGTGGCACGAAGCGCTTTGCCAATGTTGGGTGGAGGTTGAAATGTGAAGGCACGTTGGTGAGTGTGCCGCCAATGTGCTTGAGGCGATCCATGCTCAACCCAGTATCCACAGGGGCGTGGCTGTAATCTGGCTGAGCCTCAGCAGTAGAGCCTGAAAACTTGGAGCGATCCCCTTCTTTTTCAATGCTACGCATTCTTTCATAGCCTTCTTCTAGACCATTCCAAATCGCATCTTGAACACCATCGGCATCAGCTTGGCTGAGACTTCCAGTAGCAATAAGGTTCGCTTTGTAGGATTTCCCGAGAGTCGGACGCGAAGCAATCTTGCCGTAGATGTGTGGGGCGGTGAATGCAGCTTGATCAGTCTCGTTGTGACCTTGACGACGGTAACAATACATATCGATCACCACGTCACGTCCAAATTGCTGACGGAATTCTAGAGCAAAGGCTGCGGCCCAGACAAGTTCCTGTGGATCCTCACCATTGACGTGAAGAATTGGCGCTTCAATCATCTTAGCAACATCCGTCGCGTAAGCGGATGAACGCGCATCTTCAGGCATTGTGGTGAAACCAATCTGGTTATTCACGATGAGGTGGATCGTACCACCAGTACGGTAGCCAGGAAGCTGGGAAAGGTTGAGCACCTCAGCCACTGAACCTTGGCCAGCAAATGCGGCATCACCGTGAATGAGGATAGGAAGCACTTGCTTGCGGTCGGTCTGGACACCGTCATCACCAATGATGCGCTGACGAGCGCGAGCCTTACCTTCTGTAACGGCATTCACCGCTTCAAGGTGCGATGGGTTCGCTGCGAGGCTAAGACGCACATCACCATCACTTAGTTGGCGTACATTTTCGTAGCCAAGGTGGTATTTCACATCGCCATCACCAGCTACGATCGCTGGCACATAGTCTGGGGTGAATTCATATAGAATGGTCGTCAGCGACTTCTTCAAGAAGTTGCGTAGAACATTGAGTCGCCCACGGTGAGCCATGCCAAGCTCAATCTCCTTCACCGTGCTGGACGGGCATGATTCGAGGATGGTATTTAAAAGCACCATGAGGCCCTCGCCGCCCTCTAGTGAGAAACGCTTCTCACCAAGGAATTTTTTACCTAAGAATGACTCAAACAATTCGGCCTCTAGAATCCACTGAAGTGACTTCTTGGCGTCAAATTTTGGTGAGGCTGGATTAGTGAAGCGGTTTTCAATGCGCGTGCGAATCCAATTGCGCACTTCCGTATTATGGATGTGCATGAATTCGAAACCGATCTTACTAGAATAACAAGTCTCAAGCGCCGCGACCATATCGCGTAACTTCATGGACTTGCCTTGAAGGAAATACTGAGTGGAGACCTCTTGATCTAAGTCTGCTTCAGAGATTCCAAATTGATCCAACTGTAGGCGTGGATTGCGCGGCGCTGAATCGTGTAACGGATTGATTTGTGCCTGGGTGTGACCGAGGGTGCGGTAATTGTATACCAAGCTCACACATTTGCCGTGAAAATTAAGATTATAATCGCGATCTGAGCCTGTTGGGCTGACTGGATTTGACTGAGCTGGAGTCGCTGTTTGAGTTGATGCTCCCTTCCCTTTCACCTGTGCTGATCCGAGTTCAAAACCCTCGAAGAATGACGACCAGATTTCCTCGACACTACGCGGGTCGTCGCACCATTGTTCGTACTTTTCGTCAAGTAAGTCTGCATTAAGTCGGGCAGAAACAGATGATTTCATTTTCGTCAAATTTTAGTATGTGTGATTATCCACGCTATGCTATAGCTGCATCGTCAACGCAGAAGATGCACTTGTTTTAGAGTCTAACTCTGAAGAGTCAATCTCCCATCTTACATTTTCGACACTTATATTAAGGATGATTCATTATTCACATTAATCCAACTCACATGATAGAAGTTAAGAACCTAACCAAGAAATACGGCCGCTTCACAGCCGTCGACGACATTAGTTTTGAAGTTGGTAGTGGACAAGTCGTGGGCTTCCTTGGACCCAACGGCGCGGGGAAAACTTCAACCCTCAGAGTACTAACTGGTTACCACCCTCCGACATCCGGAACAGCCACCATCAACGGCCAAGATGTCTTTAGAGATTCACTCAAAGCGCGCCAGTCGATTGGTTACATGCCTGAGAACGTCCCACTCTATAATGACGTCCGAGTGAAGGAATACTTAAGCTTCCGCGCCCACCTCAAAGGCCTGCGCGGCAGAGATGCACGCAACCATGTTGGTGAAGCACTTGAAATGTGCGGCCTTCAACACATGCGCCGCAAGATGATTAAGACACTCTCCAAGGGGTACCGCCAGCGTGTCGGTCTAGCAGACGCGCTCATCAACCAACCACCATTACTCGTCCTAGACGAACCAACCAATGGTCTTGACCCGAACCAAATTCGCTCAATCCGTAAATTAATCAAGCGCCTCGGTGAAAAACACACCATTTTAGTCTCCACTCACATCCTCAGTGAGGTTGAAATGGTGGCCGATCATGTTGTCATCATTGACTCAGGTAAAATCAAAGCGTCTGACACACCGACCAACCTCATCAAGAACATGCGTGCAGCTGGACGTGTGGAGTTAGAGATTCGCGGCAACCAAGAGGAAATTGAAGCACACATCATCAGTCTGCCCAGCGTTAAAAAGGTCATCGCCAATCCCACCACTGCCGATTGGATGAGTTATTCCATCCTCTGTGACTCCGGTACTGATTCGCGGGAACGGGTCGCTCAACTTGTGCAGCAACGCGCCTGGACAATCCGCTCTTTGCACCGCCACCAACCAACGCTCGAAGAGGTCTTCGTTGAGTTAACACGTCAAGACTAGCCATTGCGGTTACTCCAGCGCTGAGAGCCGTCGCACAAGGTCCGCATCGTCGTTCTATTGAGAGTATTGCATCGCTCTCCTGTAAGCCGGATTCTGTCCATCCCGCCTGACGGGACTGTGTGATCATTTATCTCCTGTTGCCAGACGCAGCCGAAACTGTCGTGCGACTAATACCCGAGGATCCTAGTCGGCCGGGAAAGCCTTCCTCTGTTATGTCTTGCACCACGCGGGGTTTACCGTGCCACAGCAGTCACCTGCTGCGCGGTGGTCTCTTACTCCACCCTTTCACCCTTACCTGTGATCCTAAGATCCATCGGCGGTATACTCTCTGCTGCACTGTCCGTCTACTAGCCTTGAAGCTAGCATCCCTCGTTCTTCACGAGGCGCGTTACCCTATGATGTCCGGACTTTCCTCTAACCCTCATGCCAAAGCGTGGGGCTAGCGATCACCCGGAGAGCGATGCGGTCGCAATCTAAGGGTGAAGACCTGAGAAGCAAGAAAATTCAACCATCTCGCCCACAGTCCCACCCTGACAGCGGGGCTCACTCCCCCAATGATCTCTCTGCCGCCTGCTCAGATTCACCACCCAGCAAGTCATGCAGCAGGCGTGACCCAACTCCCAAGGAATCCTTTTCAAGCAAACCAGGAAGGACGCGTGTGTCTCGGATGACTTTGCGAGTTTCTTCTAGGGCAGGCTTCGTCACCTTGGTCGCCTCCCCCAGCGTATCGCGCACCGGTCGAGCATTCACTACTGTGTCAATCACCTCACCAATCGCGGCTGCCTTGAGCCTCTCAGTGAGGTCTTCGCGTATCTTTTGGGGTGAGCCAGATAAATTCACTGTAGTCCAAGCAAAGCCACCCTTGCCAAGCTGAAACACCCCACCTTCCGCACCGGGAATGCGCTTCAGCACACGCGGATGCACGCCAAGTTCAAGCACCCCATTAAGCTCAGAATCACTCCACGTCAGTGAACCAGCAACCTCCAACACACCAAGGCTCGTACCACTGAGTTCAGTGAGTGACCAAATCCCATTTTGGTAGCTGTAATTGCCAGTAAGTGAATCCACCTTGAGTCGTCGGAACTCAGGCATCCCAGTGTATTTAGCCACCGTATCGAGAATGGGTAATGCTGTAACCATCGCCTCCCTGACATCGAACACCCCATGCGCGGAGGCAGCATCTGAATCAGATTGAAAGTTAACAGTCCCCCTCACAGCCCCCTGCAAACGCTGTGCCCAATCCTCCTCAAGTAACTCCCCTAACATCACCCCATCAATTTGTGAACGCAAGTCGAGCTCCCACCCACCATGTGGCGATTTCACAATATCTCCATGAGCGGCCACGCTAGCGTGATCAAACACCTCAAGATTCAATCCATGAATCACTAACTCCTCATTACCTAAGCTTTGAAGTTCAGCGTCCTTGATTCTCACTAGTGGCAACCTAAAGAGCGGCAAATGGCACGCCCCACCCTCCAAATTCACCAAATAACCACTCCCTGCAGCAGCTAGATCGACCCTCACCTGGGCAAGCCGCACCTCACCCACTGAGCTAATGCCGGTAAGGTCTAGATTATCTATCTTCAAGTCGTGGAGCTTTGCTTCCTTTGGTAGAAAATGCATCCACCAAGGTCCAGTAGGTTCAAGATTTGAGCGAGGGACCACAAAGGGACGAGTGAGATCAATAGTAGCGTCCACATCACCGATCCTCATCCCGCGCACATCCCAAGTCTCGCGCAATGCTAGATCCGTGCTGATCCACGCAGAAACATCCGTGAGAGCCACGCCGACATCAGAGTCTAGCTCCTTCACCTCCACAGCCTCAGTCTGCACCGTAAGTCCCTTTAGCTGCCATGGAGCAATGCGCACCTCCATGCCGGACATCTCCGATGCAGCATCTTGCACTTTATCCCTCAACGAGGCACTGTGAATGTATTCACTAATCTTCCAATATCCTATACCCACAGCTAGAATGCTGATGGCTAATACAATGAACAAAAGTTTAGAAAAACCTGCAACGAATGAAGTCCCCGCGGGTTTATTGCTTATATTTCGGCGTTTCCTCCGGGATGGCATAGTCATGATACTTAATCGTTGAACCACCGTCGGCAAGAAATCTCTCGCCAAAATGCCACCGATCAGATTGTCTAATATACCAAACACAACCCACACAGCACACAGTGTTAGAACTCGAAAACTTTTGCTTCACTCTAGAAAAGGATGAAGAACTCATCAACTTAGTCGATCGTGTATCATTGCGGATTCCGTCAGGCCACTTCACTGCCATTGTCGGCCCATCTGGCTGTGGTAAAACCACGTTACTCAACACGATCGCAGGCTTAAACCCCATGTCCGAAGGCTCCATTGCCTGGCGCGGACAAGACCTAGAAGAACATGGAGACATCGAGCCCGCGGATATTGGCTATGTCCCTCAGTTCTCTATCGCCTACGACGCCCTAACCGTAGACGAATCAATTGAAATCGCCACCAAGCTTAAGGTGAAGACCTATGGTCATGAGGACCTGGATAAGCGCATTGACAAAGTGCTCGAAGACACTGGGCTTACTCAGATTGCCGACCGACCAGTGAAGGTCCTCTCAGGTGGCCAAAAACGCCGCCTTTCCTTGGCCATGGAATTGGTAACATCCCCACAGCTATTACTCTGTGATGAGGTGACATCAGGCTTAGACCCGCGCTCAGAGCACGACATCGTTCGTAGGTTGCATGAGCTCTCCCGCCAAGATGGGCGTGTGGTTCTGTCAGTCACTCACTCGCTCGCCCACCTTGATTTGTACGACTCGATCATCGTCCTACACGAAGGAAAGTTGGTCTACCACGGTCCGCCCGACCGCTTGAATCATTACTTCTCAGTAGAAGACACTGATTCAATCTACCCAAAGCTCGCCAAACAGAATGCTGAGAAGTGGCGACTTTCCTGGCTCAAACACCGTGAAGCCTTTTACCAAAAAATGGCAAAGAAGCGTCGTGAGTTACTTGATACTGGCGAACTCAAGGTGCCGCCCCACTTACTCAAACTGGAAGACCCAGAAGCACATCATGAATTGACAAGCGAGATCAATCACGGCCAAGCATCCGAGCCACTCGAGGTCGATCACACAAGCGAGACTCGCGAAGAACCGAAACCACCTCGTGGCAAGCGACGCCGCAAACGCAGCAAGGTTCCTGCTGCACACGTCATCGAGGAAGACCAACACGACACCTCACCAGACGACCAGCAAGAGGAGTTAGATCTAGTCGAAACACCAAACCTCGTGAGTCAGTTCTTCACCTTGCTTGAGCGTCGGATCAAGATATTCAGCCGCGACCGTGGACAACTCATCCTCCAAGCGGCCATATTGCTGTGCTTCCCCTGCTTAGTGGCATTATTTAGCGCTCAGGGCAATGAACCTCTATTGCAATATCCCGACGTTATCGACCAAAGTTCTACAGAAACTATTAGAAAACTGACTATCATCAGTGAAAATCGGCTTAGTATCGGTAGCACCGTTTCCGGTATTATTATGTTCCAAGTCGTCCTTCTCGCATTGATGGGCTCGAACAATGCAGCCCGAGAAATTGCTGGAGAACGCCAAATTCTTGAAAAAGAAAAATTCGGTGGCGTGAGCCCGATTGCCTACCTCGCCTCAAAGCTAGTCTTCTTAACCTGCATGGTCTTGATTCAGTCGCTATGGATGGCGTTTTTTGTGCAATTTTTCTGGCCATTCCCTGGCGCTGAAGTTGGTGGAGGCTTTAGTCAACACCTGATCATGCTCACCATGGCCAATGCCGCCATCACCTCGATTTGTCTTGGCATCTCCTCCTTGATGAAGACCTCCGAGCAAGCATCCCTACTCTCGATTTATTTAGTGGGCTTTCAGCTTCCTCTGTCAGGCGCCGTGCTCGCTTTGCCAGACCTAGTTGCCGCCATCACGCGACCATTCATTTCGGCCTACTGGGCATGGGCGGGCAGCATCGACTCGTTGGCCAACCGCTACCAAGCCGCAGCCAAAGCAGTCACCGAGACTAGCCTCAACTTTGACAATGCCTTTTGTATGCAGGTACTAGGCATCCAAATCATCGTTGGTATCATCGCCGCCTTCATTGGCATCAAACGTGATCAATGGACCCACTAACCCTGCGAGCATCCCAGTATACCATTGATCCGCACCATCAGACTCATCTACCCTTAACCATCCACCTAGTTCTATAATCCTATGTCACGCAGAGCCCGTCGTAAAACCCCCCAGAGCCGCAAAAAAAGCAGTTCCGTCAACATCCCTATGATCATGGGTGGCGCAGCACTTGCACTCGCAATCATCAGCTTCTTTTTCAAGTCTGACCAATCACCTGAAGAAGCTGCGGCTAGAGACTTCCCACTCGCAATCTACGTGGAGGATTGTAATTCACTTCGAGGAAATCAGTACCAAATCTCTGGCGAAATCACCGAGAACGCACAACAAGATCCTTCAGTCGGTAAATTTATTTTCCTAAGAGTCGATAACGTCCCGAGAGACACTCCGAGTGACACGCCTCAGCAAGTTGGGATCCTCGTACCAAGCGACCTCACTGGCCCAAACATCGAAACCCGCCAAAACTATAGCTTCATCGTAGAAGTGCGCAAAGAAGGCTACCTTGTGGCCAGTAAATACTCCGCGCGCTAACGCCAGCTAAGCACCCACTCAATTTCTGTCCATGCAACGCCTCAGCCCCATCATACTATCCATCCTAAGTGCAGCAGCTCACGCTCAAGTGCTCAGTCCGTCGTCGCTTCAAAGCCCATCAAGTAACTCATTCAAAGGAAACTCCAACAGCGCAGACGCCAGCAACACCACGATCCATCGTAACAAGGAATCGGGAAACTCCATTCACGGTGAAGAAGTCCCACTACTCGACCCAACCTCCAAGACCTTCACATTCCAAGGGCGCACCTATTCACTCATGGATAACAACTTAGGCGGACAATTCGAAGCCTACCTAGCTTCCTCAGAATATGAGACCAAAGATGCCGTCGAATACCGTGAGAACATCCAAAAGATCCTCGGCCTCCTATCGCCACTTAACCCAGGCGGACCTGATCTGAAGCAAGCATACACGATCTTAGAAACGATCGATTACCAAGGAGACGGTGGGATCTGCGATTCGCTTGCGAATTCAATTTATTCCAGTCGGCTCGCCATGAAGGGCATCGGCTCGAAGAAGGAAGCAATCGCAAAGCTCGAGCGTGAAGAGAAGCGCCTAGCTCACAACATGAAGGTACTGGAAACCAAAGGTGAACTCGGAGGAAGCACCAAAATTAAAGTCGGAAGTGGGAATAGCGCAACAACCACAACGACCAAAACACCTAACTCAACTGAGTATAAAATCATGCAGAAACGCTTGATTGAAATCGTTGCAATCAAGAAAAAATATGAGGCGTCTGGTGTGATCAGCCTCACCCAATCGAAGGTCCAGTACCAAGCAATGATGTTGCAGCTTTTCATGCAACGCCGCTACGAACACGTGGTTATGGCAGCTCGTGCTTATAATATTATCTTCAAGGATGGCGACCAAGCGCTACGGATTAAAAAAGGTTCTGACACTGAGAAGTTTTTTAGCGAAGGCATGGGAGTGAACCCTACCGTCTCAGGTCTCGATGCTGCAGCCAATGAAGCTATTCACAAAACGGAAAACCTGGTGGACGCCTTCCAGAACAATCTCAACACCAATCGCATCCATGCTGCCTCTGAGCGACTTGTTGAGGCATACGCTCTGGGTGAGTTTATGCCGAGCGTCCAGACTGTGTCATACGGCAGCAAAGAACGCATCCAACAATACGTACAAGATGCCAACGATCTGATCGAGGCGCTCTCTGCCAAAGAGCTCGTTCTCGCCACTGAGCTCAATGATCTACTCAAGAAGCAAGCGCGTGACTACAATGGATCCAAAGCCAACGCCTACATCGCTGGACACAAGCGTGCCTCCACTGGCTACGTGCGCGACGCCAAGTTCGCACTGTTTGAGAATGATTCACGTCGCGCTAAAGTTGCCCTCGAGAGCGCCCTCAAGCATTGGCCCACCAACCCAGCGATTCAAGAATTTAACGAGCAACTCGATAAGCGACTCTACGCCGGCCAGCAACAATCAGATATGGGTTCAAGCACCATCAAGGAGTTTGATCGCCTTCTCTCAGATAAGAATTACCGAGCCATCGTAGAGGAACCACGTAAATCGAAGTTTGTCACCGTGCTGGGCCAACTCAACGACCAGGAAAGACTCAAAATTCTAGAGGAAATTGCCAATAGTGTGCGTGAAATTGAAACGGCTCTCGCCAAATCTAAAAGTCTAGAGGCTGCAGGCCAAGCCTATGCAGCCTGGGAGGCGATCTATGAAACTCAAAACAAGTACTACGACGACCCCAAAATCGCCAATGCAAAGGCCCAATTGATCAGTAAGGTGGGTAATTTCACCACCGCGCTCAACAAAGCGCATTCCTTCGAGACGAACGAAGTCTCAACCCAATCAGGCTCGGCACTTTCATGGTACCTCAAAGCGCGCGAGATCTACCCACAATCGCGCTTTGCTAAAGAAGGGATCGACCGGGTCGTAGGAAAAAAGTTTTAAATAGAGAGGCAGAACGCCACCCTGCCGATCATACAAAAACTCCGCATCACCCATGGTCATGCGGAGTTTAAATTTTCAAGGCTAAGCCCCGTGATCTAATCACATTCTCTCAGGCACCTGAATACCGAGCAGGCTGAGTCCGTGCTTAAGCACCTTACCCGTAGTGGCGCAGAGAATGAGGCGGCTATTACGCTGCTCCCCTTCGCTTTTCAACACCGGGCATGCTTCAAAGAAGCTGTGAAACGCCTTAGCCAGATCGAGAAGATAACTGGATAAGATATTAGGCTTTAACCCATCGAGCACCGTAGGGAGCACCTCGCCATACTTGGCCAGAGTGCGCGCAAGGTTCACTTCACCAGCTTCTGACACCTTCACCGCTGCTGGATCGAGAGCAAGCTCTTCCTCCAGCTTTCGGAAAATCGACTGCACGCGTACATAACTATACTGCAGGTACGGCGCTGTATCGCCCTGTAAAGCCACCATTTTATCCAAATCAAAAATATAGTCTGAACTGCGATGGTGGCTGAGCTCGGTGAATTTGACTGAGCCGATGCCGATCAGCTTGGCTAGCTCATCTTTCTCATCTTGGGGCAGATGCCCACTCTTCTCTTCGAGCACTGCGGCTGAGGCCTTGATGGCGTCGTCGAGTACGTCAGCAAGCTGCGGCAAGTCACCATCACGGGTCTTCAATGGCTTGCCATCTTTTCCGAGAATAGTACCAAACGAGACATGCTCGAGCTCAGCACCGCAGCCGCGGCGCTTTGACACGTCGAAAAGCTGTTGGAAGTGAAGACTCTGTCGTGCATCCACCACATACCAAACCTTATGCGCGTTCCATTCGTTGAGTCGGTAATCCACTGTGGCTATGTCCGTGGTGGCATAATTGAATCCACCATCTTTTTTGCGCACAATCATTGGGAAATCTACCCACTCACCTTCGCGTTTCTCTTTGAACGGATCTTGTTTTGGCGGCATCGCCTCTCCGGAGAAAACGCAAAGCGCTCCGTCACTCTCTCTCGCCAACCCTTCATGCACCAAAGCCTTAACCAACGGTGCTAGGGCTTGGTTGTAATAACTCTCGCCCAACCAATGATCAAAGCTCACATCGAGACGATCATAGATTTTGTTCAATCCGATCTTGGAAACCTCGACACATTGCTCCCAAATCTTAAAATTCTCTGCATCACCTTGTTGCAGCTTCACTAGTTCTTCCCGGCAAGTGTCCTTGATGCTTGGGTCCTCTTTACAGAGGCTATTGACAGCACGATAGATGCGTAGCAATTCCTGAAGTGGGTCAGCATCAATAGCTGACTGATCCAGCATATTCTTCCAACCGTATATCACCATGCCGAACTGAGTACCCCAATCACCAATGTGGTTGTCCGTAATTACCTTATGACCTAAGAATCCCGCAATCCGTGAGAGTGAGTCCCCAATGATAGTCGAACGAATGTGCCCCACGTGCATCGGCTTAGCCACATTGGGCGCGGAGAAATCCACCACAATATTTTGCGGTTCTTCCACCAGCGAGACCCCCATGCGCTCGTCATGAAAGAGTGCCGCCACTTTATCTGACCAAGCTGACTCAGTGATGGTGAAATTAATAAAACCAGGCCCCGCTACCTCGAGCGTCGCAAGCCCCTCCACATCGAGCGCCTCAAGCACCTGTTGAGCCAGTTCGCGTGGATTCATTTTCAATCGCTTCGCCAATGCCATAGCAGCATTCGCCTGATAATCGCCATGGCGCACATCTTGTGCTGGCACTACCTTAATTGGGAATCCTTCAGGCACCTCAATCTGCGCCCGCTCCAATGCCGCCACAAGGCGAGCTTCCAAAAGTTCCAAGATTGTCTTCATGGTCAAAATTGTTCGTGTGATTCTGGGAACACCAGAGAATTAACTCGTTCGCCACACACTGAGTCTTACTTCTCGCTACAAACTCGGGAGGGACGGGATGCTAGTATCGCTAGTACTTCATCGCGGGTCACCGCATCAGCCAGTTGCTGGCGCACTTCACGATTGTTAAAAAGTTTCGCGATCGCTGCGAGTGTCTGCAAATGTAGGTGGTAGTCCTTCTTCGGCACGATGAACAGAAGGACAAAGTTCACCGGTGCGTTATCGAGAGCTTCAAAGTCAATTCCCTCTTTGGAACGTCCAAAGACGGCAATCACATTCTCGATCGTCTCAGAAAATGCATGAGGAATCGCCACACCGCTTCCGATCCCTGTGCTGATTTGGTCCTCACGCGTGTGCAACGCTTCTAGCACACCTTCCTTGTCACAGGTTTTGAGAAACTCGTGTGACTCCAAATGATCTACCAACTCAACAATGGCTGGCCAATGTTCGTCAGCCTTCATATCGAGGACGACCTGATCATTTGTAAGTAAGCTAGCTAATTTCATAATGTGTCGGTGTGCGTCACTTCATTCTAACCAAGTTAGGCAGCGCAGTGCATGGCGGCATAAATGATTAACACCAGCAGATCAAGACCTTTCATTGCATCCTGTCACCCATGAGCTCTCCATGCAAACTCATTTATCATCGATCCCTTGTGATAGTTCGGCTTGTTAAATCTTCCATCGCTGAATTGACAAAATATCCTCAAGATCACATACAGTAGTTATGTCCACGGCACTTCCACCACGTCCACAGAACACCTCAAGCTCCAAGGCCAACATCACGATTGTGGCATCGATCTATAACAATCAATTCACCGATGCATTGGTGGAAAATGCGAAGAATGAAATTGCCACTATAATCCCCGGCGCCAGCATCACCATCGCACGCGTTCCAGGAGCATTTGAGATCCCGGTCACGGCCGCCGCCGTTTTAGCAAGTGACAATAAACCTGATGCGCTAATCACCTTAGGGCTCATTATTCGTGGCAAGACACAGCATGGCGACCTAGTAGCCGAGTCTGTCACCAACAGCCTCCAACAACTAGCCTGTGAGTCAAAAATTCCAGTAATTCATGAAGTTCTTCTTGTAGATGACGACGAGCAAGCGTACGCACGCTGTATCGGCGATCAACTCAACCGTGGCCGCGAAGCAGCACGCTCCGCTTATGCGATGATTGAGTTGTTCACCCAACTTGGCTTTCACCAAGAGAAAAACAAGAAACCAATTCGATCTTATCCCAGCAATGCATAGTAGACGCGCCATCCGAGAGTCAGTCATCCAATTCCTTTATTGTTCAGATCTAGAAGGCGGCGCTGATGCCCCCGCCCTGTCTGATTCATTCTGGGATTTAAGTCTTGAGACTGAATCCAACAAAATCATCAAAGCGAGTGCCAAAGCGGCACTCCACCTCAATCAAGGCCGCCAAGCGCGTCACAGCAAATTCGTGAACCGCCTAGACGAGGCTAGCGCCTTTATCACTGCCGAGTCTGGCGCAGAAAAGGTGCAAACCACTCTCAAGCAATTACAAAAGTTGGAGAGCAAGTGGCAGTCTTTGATCGATCAAATCCAACGCAACTACGACCCAGGTGTCGAGACTCCAGTCCCACAACTTCTCGAGGGACTTGAGGAGCTATTCTCACTGAACAGTCAACTCAGCGAGGCACGTAAACGATTGGAACTCCAACTCCAAGACTTCCCTGCGCTCAGCAAAAGGCTCACCCCGATCGTCGCCACCATCAATGGATTACAACGCGTCAGCGACCGCATCCACATGGTGAAGAACCCAGACAAGTTCGCCACTCACCCAGACATCAAAAGCATTCAGGAAACCGCTGAAAGCATGCAGATGTTCCGCGATGAAGCAGATAGTATCGCTCGCGGGATCTTTAAGCAAAAGGCAAGTCTCGATGAAGCGTTAGAAACCGTGGTGGATAACTATAAGCCTGAACGAATTGATCCTGTGGATCGCGCCATCCTGCGCCTAGGTGCATACGAAATCATGCATGTAGAAGCAATTCCAGCGCCAGTCACGATCAATGAGTGCATCGAGATTTCACGTCGCTTTGGCTCAACCGAGTCACCACGCTTCATCAATGGCGTGCTCGATAAAATTGCTAAAGCCTAGCGAGTTTCAGCTTAGGCTGCCAAACTCTCACAATCCGAATCAGCCCGCCACGCGATCACGCTAGGCGGGCTTTTTTTGTTTCTAGCAGTATTCTAGCAACGATTCATTTAGGTGTATCACATATTTACTGGATTCCTGATTAAAGGCTGGATTATGCTGTGCTCACACTGCTAGAAACACCGCAGTCCCAGACCCTCTCCACCCATGAGTAAAGCGCCACAATTTCTCTACCAAGACAGACTATCCGCATCCTTCACCCTCCTCATCCCGAGTAGGATCAATGAAGCGGACCTTGCTCCCATTGAGAAACTAGCTGGTGCACGCAAAACACTCTGGCTCTGCGAGGAAAATGTGGTTCTCAGCCCTAGCGTGGAAGCCTTTCTCACAAAGCGTGAAGCCATTGCCTTCAGCAACCAGGACACGCAGCTTGAAGGTGTGGGGAAGAAACTCCGTGAAGATGCAGGCGAGCAAGGGCTCGTCATCTTCGTCACAGGAGAAACAATCGCCCACAGTGGCACCACAGTACACATCTCCGGTGAGACATTGGAAGCCCTTGCCAAGCTCAAACTACCCTTCCAGGGGCTTGGGGTACACCACCCTAAAGAGCTTAGCCTCAGCATTGAAAATGAGTCAAATCTCCCAAGTGCCATCATCGCCCTATCTGAGTCATTCAATGCTGATCAATGCAGCTCTGCGAAGATTCGCCAAGAACTAATCAACAGCTATGAAGAAGCATTCTCATCGCGCACATTCCTGAATGGCTCGCTCACCTATGCAGCATTAGCGGGACTGAAGAGGAACGCCAAGATAGAGATCATCGATGGCACCAACGACCAAATCAAAACATACGAAGTCATGCTTGGGGCGGCACTCGCTTTCTCAAAAGTCCTGAAGACCATGACTGAGAAAAAGCGAATCGGCATCATTTTACCACCTGGGCCAGGTGGGCTCATCGCCAATATCGCGGCACTCTTCGCTGGAAAGACTCCAGTGAATATTAACTTCACCGCCAGTAAGGGAGCGGTAGAGTCGGCTATCCGACAAGCTGACGTGGATAAGTTTATCACCGCAGACCCATTCGTTCGCAAACTCCCCGACTTCTCATGGCCGCCCAACCGCGACCTCATCCTCATCGAGCGCATTCTTCCCACGCTACGGAAGAGCATCACCCGTTGGGTGCTACTTTCTCGAGTCACACCCACCCCACTGTTTGCAAAGCTCGCTGGGGTAAAGAACGTCGGAGGTGACCAAGAGGCTGTATTACTCTTCACCTCAGGTTCATCAGGTGACCCCAAAGGCGTGCCACTCACCCATCGCAACATCCTTGGCAATGTTTGCCAGTTTGGCACCCGACTCAACCTTCCGGACAAGGCAAAAATCCTGGGATCACTTCCCCTCTTCCACAGCTTTGGACTGACTGCCACCTTGCTCTACCCAATCATCGAAGGCTTGGGTCTTGTGACGTTCCCAAGCCCACTGGACACCAAACGTATTGCAGAGCTTGTGGAGCAACATAAGATTGCAATGCTGCTCTCAACACCAACCTTCCTGCGCGGCTACATGCGTCGCATCGCTCCTGAGCAATTGCAGCCTCTGCAGCTCGTCGTCACCGGAGCCGAGAAGCTCCCTCAATCGTTGGCTCTCGCCTTCGAAAAGAAATTCAACATCCCACCCCAGGAAGGCTACGGACTCACCGAGACTGCTCCAGCTACCAATGTCAACCTGCCAGACCTGAGCAGCCAAGGCAGCAAGGCTCCAGTGATCAACTCCACACGCCTCGGCACCGTTGGTAATTTCCTTCCGGGGATCGCGGTGCGCATGACAGACCCGAGCACCAATGAGGAATTACCAATCAACAAGGCTGGTATTATCTGGATGCGCGGACCCAACGTCTTTTCTGGATATCTCAACAATCAAACTAAGAGCGATGAGGTATTCGATGGTAAATGGTTCAAGACCGGCGACGTTGGCTACATTTGTAACGATGGCTTCCTCACCATTGAGGGGCGGATCTCGCGATTCTCCAAGATCGGAGGAGAAATGGTTCCTCATGAAGCTGTCGAAGCAGCAGTCAATCAAGCTCTGGGGCTCGATGAAGAAACCGAACGTAAGGTCGCGATCGTAGGGCTTCCAGACGAGAAGAAAGGTGAATCCATTGCCCTACTCTCGATCATTGCTGGCGAAGCGCTTGAGCAGGAATGCCTCGACTTACGTTACCGCCTTCTTGATAAGGGAATCCCCTCCCTATGGTGCCCGAAACAAATCATCCCAGTGGATCAAATTCCGATTCTAGCATCGGGCAAACTGGACATCAAAGCCTGTGCCGATCTTGCCCTTGCGGCGGCGGACTAACCACACCATCGATTGACCGCCTTGAAACAACGCTTCGACGAGTTCATGCAGTTTGCACTCCATGATCCGGATCATGGATACTACGCTCGCAAGATCCGCACAGTAGGCCATCAAGGGGATTTCTCAACCACCGCCACCCTCAGCCCCACGCTAGGCAAGGCCATTGCCGCCCGTGCATCTGAGTGGCTCAAGCACAATCCAGGTTCCTTTCATTTAATCGAGATTGGAGCTGGTGATGGCTCGCTAGCTAAAGCCGTGATTGAGCACTGCCCACTCATTCAACGTCTCAAGCTACACTACCACATCGTCGAGACCTCGGAGCCGCTTACCACGCAGCAAGAGATTAAACTCAAACGCCACCGTGTGACTTGGCACAAACACCCAAGCGAAGCACTCAAAGCCTGCAACGGGCGCGCCATCATTTTCTCCAATGAACTCGTCGACGCCTTCCCGGTACGCATCTTCCAGCGCCATGGTCATTCCTTCGAAGAACTCCACTGGGACGGCAATTGTGAACTATTTGAATGCAGCACCTCACTCCCAGATTCATCAGCTCTCAACCTCAAGCACCCAGAAAAACACCGCGTGGAGATCCACCAAAGCTACCGTGAGTGGCTCGAACAATGGATCTCGGGCTGGCGTGAAGGTGAAATGATCACCATCGACTACGGAGATCGCTACCCAGAGCTTTACCACCGCAGACCCCATGGAACGATCCGCGCCTTCCGTCTCCACGAAAACCTCACAGGACCAGAGGTTTACCAAAATGTAGGACACCAAGACCTCACCGCCGATGTCAACTTTTCTGATCTCATCGATTGGGGGGATGCCATTGGGCTCGAAACCTGCTTATTCTGCACGCAACACGACTTCCTAAAACCCCATGCACGCGGCACCACTCAAGATCTATACTTGCTCCACCCAGATGGCCCCGGGAGCGCCTTCAAGGTGCTCATCCAGCAGCCCAGATTTTAATGACACCTTGTGTACCCCAAAGAAATAAAACGATGAACACCTACTCTCCGTCGCCACAAGGCAATCACTCAATCCACACCAGCACAACGCTTTGAACATCCCCAATTCCATCACAGTCTTTCGCCTCGTTTTGACCGCAATTTTTATTGGTGTCGTCTCGATTGAGGCATCATGGGCTCCCGTCGTCGCGCTCCTCACCTTTGTCATCGCTGCTATCTCTGATTGGGTTGATGGCTATCTCGCGCGCAAACTCAACCTTGTCACCTCACTTGGCAAACTACTCGACCCCCTAGCCGATAAGATCCTAGTTGCTGCTGGCTTCATCTACCTCTCCGTCCAAGGGCTTTGCCCGGTGTGGCTTACCTGCACTATCATTGGCCGAGAGTTCATGGTGACTGGACTACGCCAAATTGCCGTCGAGCAAGGCAAGGTCATTGCTGCGGATAAACTAGGAAAATGGAAAACCACCTTCCAGCTAACCTTTGTTATAGGATGCCTCACCCACCTCACCGTGGCAGAATGCCCATGCGATGCGATGAAGCCACTTATCGCGATTGCAGAGCCAAGCGGAATCTTCATCCAAACCTGCCTATGGCTTGCTGCTGGACTCACTATCGTCTCTGGCTACAACTACATCGCCAAGAACAGGGACTTGCTTCAGCAATAGCCGCCACCCAAGCTACCAGATGCACACGCTAATCAAGAATGCTCACATCGTGAGTCCTGACCTCGAAATTCTTGATGGCGCCATTTCTATTCACGATGGCACAATCACCTGTGTCTACCAGAATGGTGATGTACTCCCTGTGGCTGACCACGTCTATGATGCGGTGGGCATGTATGCTTTTCCTGGTTTTATCGACATCCACGCCCACGGTGCCAATGGGTACGACGTCTGCGACAACTCGCTCGTCTCCATTCGTGAAATCGCCAAAGCAAAACTAGCCGAAGGTGTCACCACCTGGCTCCCCACCACACTCACCCAAGCGCAATCATACCTTAAGTCAATTGCGGAAAAATGCTCTCATTACACTAAAAACCAATCATTTACAAAAACCCCAGGAATTCACCTAGAGGGCCCATTCATTAATGCCAGTAAAGCTGGCGCTCAGAATCCAGAATTTGTCCGCCAGCCAGATATTGAGGAACTGGCCGAGCTCCACGCGATCACTCCCGCACTCATGATCTCTCTCGCACCCTGCCAAGATGGCGCAAGTGATATCATTCGCAAAGCTAAGCAACTAGGCATCACCTCCTCCGCCGCCCATAGCGAGGCGAGCTACCAACAAATCCGTGATGCCAAGCATGCAGGCCTCACCCACCTTACCCACTTTGGCAATGCCATGACTGGCCTCCACCACCGCGAAATTGGCATGGTAGGTGCAGGCTTGATCGATGACGAGCTCAAGCTGGAACTCATCTGCGACGGCATCCACCTTGCACCCGAATTCCTCAAGCTCGTGTTCAAGCTCAAGCCGATCGAGCACATCCTCCTAATCACGGACTCGATGGCTGGCTCTATGATCGAGAATGGAGAATGCTCTCTAGGTGGGCTAGAAGTCATCGTGAATGACAACGTAGCCCGCTTGAAAGACAGTGGCGCACTAGCCGGCTCAACTCTAGTCTTCAACAATGGGCTCAAGCTGGCTGCTGAGATTTCAGAGCTTCCATTACACCAACTAGTGAAAGCAAGCTCTTGGAACCAAGCCAAATCCCTCGGGCTTGATGGGCTTGGTAAAATTGAAGTAGGCTTCACTGGCGACATCGCCATTTTAGACAGTGATTTCGCAGTTCGAGCCACCTTTGTTGACGGCGAACAACGCTTCTAAACCAAGTACCGAGTTGACTCCCGACAAACCCGACAAACCCGACAAACCCGCCATTACCTATGCCTCGCCTAGATCGAGCTCAGGATTCTTCGGTGCACGAACGATGCGATCCACTGCGTGCTTGGTGACAATATTCCCGCGAACAGCTCGACCTTTAATCGCAATATCTTCAAACTTGAAGGTCCTCGCTAGGTTGCGCAGGCGCAATTGAGCCTTGAGGTGCACTAGCACCTCATTATCAGAAGACACCTTTTCATCTTCGTGGATGGCGAAATACATAATGCGCGTCCCCTTGGTCTCCGTACACAGCGGGTACTCCTTATCACGAGTCACCCCTCCAATGCGGAAACGTTTCGCCCGAAGCGGGCCCTCCCGCCCCTCACGGTAGATGATCGAGTAGATCTTGTCTTCATCTTTACGGAACACAGCAATATGCTGAGGCCGCTTCCCTACAAAAAGCTTCTCAGCCACTTTCATCACTTTCATCGTGCCGTCATTTGCGATCACAATGATATCGTCGAGCTCGGAGCACTTCTCAAGCGCTTCCTCCTTTTTCAACCCATAACCAGCAAAACCGTTCTTACGATCAACGAAGAGCGTCTCGTTAGCCACCACCACTTGAGTGCGGTCCACTTTCTCAAAGCTCGAAATCTCAGTCATTCGCTCACGACCTTTGCCGTACTTCTTCTGTAGATTTTTGTAGTAGCTAATCGTGTAGCGGGTTAGGTTGCGCAAGTGGCGCTCGACCTCCTCAATCGCTTCCTCCAGAGCGCGCAGCGCCTCATCGGCCTTCGCTGAATCAAAGCGAGTCATGCGTAAGAATGGCAATTTTGAGAGTTTGGTAATATCCTCTTCCACCACCTCGCGCTGAAGCAAGTTCTTGAATGGCTCGAGCCCTTGATCAATCACCTGAATCACCTCCTCCATGCTGCTACAGTCCTTCATCTTCAGGTAGATCTCATTTTCGATGAAGATCTTCTCTAGCGAACTGAAGTGCCATTTATCATTGAGCTCTCCAAGACGAATCTCAAGCTCCTGCTGCAGCAGATCCTTTGTGTGCTCAGCGCTGAAACGCAAGATGTCATTCACCCCCATGAATTGCGGTTTACCATCAATGATCACACATGAATTGGGAGAAATGCTAACTTCACAGTCAGTGAAAGCGTAGAGCGCATCGCGCACCACTTCCGGCTCAGAACCTGCAGGAAGCAAGACCAATATCTCGGCATGCGCGGCAGTATTGTCCACCACTTTGGAAATCTTGATCTTCCCCTTTTCATTGGCTGCTACGATGTTATCCATCAACCCGCCCGTCGTCGTACCATAAGGCACCTCTGTAATGCGCAATAACTTTTTACTATCCACCTCAATGCGCGCACGCACGCGCACTTTACCACCGCGCAAGCCATCGCGATAATCACTGGCGTCCATAATACCGCCGGTGAGGAAGTCAGGCAGTATATCCACCTCTTGCTTGCGCAATACAGCAATGCTAGCCTCGATGAGTTCATTGAAATTGTGCGGGAGAATCTTACAGGCCAAGCCAACAGCAATTCCCTCTACCCCTTGAGCAAGCAGCAACGGAAACTTCACAGGGAGGCAGACAGGCTCTTGATTGCGCCCATCGTAACTAGGCGTCCACTTGGTGGTTTTTGGGTTGAAGGTGATATCCTTTGCGAACGGCGTGAGTCGCGCTTCAATATATCGAGGAGCCGCAGCGCGATCACCAGTTAACACATTGCCCCAGTTACCCTGAGTATCGATTAGCAAATCCTTCTGACCAAGCCCAACCATTGCATCCCCTATCGAGGCGTCGCCATGCGGGTGGTACTTCATCGTGTTCCCCACCACATTCGCCACCTTATTGTAGCGGCCGTCATCTAGCTCATTGAGCGAGTGCAGGATGCGGCGCTGCACGGGTTTGAGGCCATCTTCCACATATGGCACAGCACGCTCAAGAATCACGTAACTCGCATAATCTAGGAAATAGTCGGCATACATGCCTCGGAGGCTTACCTCTTGCAATTCTTCTTCGCTCATAAACAACTAGTTAATCTATCTTAATTTCAACAATCCACCGTTCAGGTCAAGGCGATTCAGCCTCAAGGCTGCAGCACACAATGACATCTCATGGCCTCAATTCGAAATCAGTTCATCAAAGGCGCGCTCCATATCTTCTTGGCTTTGCGGCGCATCCATCACACGCTCAGCCTCCTCAGCCTCGTCTGATTCAACCTCAGGGGTAACATAGCCACTTAGGCGATTCTGCTCACTAATTAAATAATGCTCGAGATCATCGCGAACCTCCCCCTTCTCTGTCCAAACCTTGACTGTTTGCCAGAGATGCTCACCACTTTTTTTAGTAAAAGCCGAAGCGATAAAATGTTCTTCAACCTCTCGCATGTAGCGAGTTGGGATCCCAAGCTCGAGTTCACCACTTAGGCCTTGCTGCCCCACCTGCAATGCGCCGCGAACTTGTAAACCTTCGACTGTGGAAAGGCGAATATCAGAGAGTGATTGCACCGGCCCAACGCGCGAGAACTGCATCGAAGGTGGCTCGATAAATAGAGGGCGCCGGTAGGAATTCTTGCGTAACAAGCTCGCCAGCGTATCAAGGCAATCAAAGGCCGCCAGCTCGACCCGGTGCGCCTTAAGCTCGAGGTCTAAATCGATGCGGCGAGCCAAGGGGATACGCTTCCCCGCAGCATCTTCTCTTGCGGATAAAAGCGTGAAGGACCCCTCCGCTTGGTGAATACTCACCTTCACCCATGCTTCAAGACGCTCATCGAATAAGTCACTACTCGGTAAATCTTGAGCATGTGTGGCCCAGCTATTCAGGTCACCTGCTTCGTCGAACAATGCTCCCTCAATAGAAATCTCACTACGTGATCCATCCTTCCGAACCAAGGCGCTGAGGTGTTCGACCCCGTCCTGCTTTTCGATCATGAATTGTTCCAGCGCGTACCCAGGCAGCACCGCCCCGATCAAGCTGCCACCATTGCAGAAGAAGCGCGTGCTGTATCCAGCCCATCGCCAATACGCCATTGCATCGTCTACCAGCATAAAGCCGTCGAGAAACAAATCCATCCCATCGCTACTCAAGGACTCGGCCTCAAATTCAGATTCATAGCCTGGACTTGATTGCCCGAAAAACTGCGCCTTGGAGATCTGGGAGTTTAGCTTCAACTTACCTCTGCGCGACTTAACCTGTATGCCGCTCCACCCAGTAAAAAAATCGAGCGGACTTTGATTGAACACCAAACCCTCAACGCTCAATGACTCAGCAAGCATCCCCTGACTTGACCAGTCGAAAGCCACACTCTGAGCAGCCCCCTGAATCGGGCTCATGCTAAGATATTTAATTTCAGTAAGGGCGCCGGAACGGGCTGCCAGCTCAGTATTCACCTCATTGCGAAAGGTGTTGCCATTGTGTAGACCAATCATGAAAGTGCCCGCAATTGCAGTAAACAGAGGAACGATAATACATAGAAAAAGAATCACATGTGCAGGAATTTTCGGCAATCTGCGTGATTTGCGCACCCTAGTAGAATGCCGAGCGGATCGCGATGAATCCTGTCGACCCTCGCTAGGTCGACTCGAGCGCCTGCGACGCTTGGGTGGATGATCTATGCGTGCCGACACCGGAGAGACGGAGTGAGACCCAGCCGCATTCGGGTCAGCGGTCTGGGATGAAGAAGAACGGCGACGTCTCTTACGCTTACTCCCCCCCTCATTATTCTCCCCCGACGACGATGTCGCTTTAGAGGATGCAATGGAGCGCCCACTAACTCCCCGCTTGCTTTCATTGACTCGAAAGCGCTGGGGGTCGAGACCTCCTGAATTGGGCACTCGACGTTTCTTACGGTGCCTACGGCGTTCTGGAGGCACACTATCAGGTGCAGACTCGCTTGGCTCCGCTTGATCTAGTGACTCGGGATCCAACATACGGGAGGCAACAAAGTGGATTAAAAGTCAGTGGAAACCTGCTCATTCCAGTTCTTCCCAGTAGGGTCTTTGAGCTCTACATGCACAAAGAAAAGTAAGGCTCGATCAGTCTTTCGAACACCTTCGCTCTTGAAGAATCGCCCAAGCAATGGGATGTCACCAAGAATCGGAACACTATCATGCACCGACTCCACATCGCTCTGATTCAAACCACCAATCACAAAGCTGTAGCCATCGCGCACCGTGACTGCTGTGTTGATTCGGAAGGGACGGAAGATAGGCATCAAAATAGAATTGTTATTGATGACACCAGTGGATAGTTCACCAGTTTGATCATTAGTGGCTGATGTTGAAATTGGTGAACCATAATCGACAAACCCATCAAAATCGGTAGTGGAAGCCACCAACTGCACGTCAACATAGTTCTTATCTTCTGAAATCACACATTCAGCCTCCATTTCCACACCGATGAAGCGAGTTTCAAACGCTGTAGGGTGAGATGGTGAAACGGGGATCACGCCACCAGCAAGAGAGTCGACCTGTGTTGGAAGCTCTGGTGGTTCGTACTCAGTTGGGTACAGCATTTCACGGCCACTGAATATCGATGCCTTTTCGCCAGAACGCATGATCACGCTAGGCCGATCCATGCTATCGGTGTTCTTTTTCTGACTGAGACCACGCATGATCACAGCAACATCTTCGGTACGCAAAGTGAGAATACCAGGCGCGCGACTTGTGCTATTCACCAACGAATCCGTCCCAGAATAACTAGTAGCCCCTGCAGCCACAAGATCGTCAACTGATGTATCAAACATCGTATCACCACTGCGCAACCCTGATGTGACTGGATTGAACCCATCAAAACTAGCATCCCCAGGAGGTGCGACAGCAAAACCATTGCCCTGCGTCCCACCACCAGCAACCACGGTGCCAGAACCTTGATTATTATTAACCAACCAATCAAATCCAAGCTCCTCAAGATCATCACGGTTCACATCCATGATTGTCACCTTCAAGACAACTTGTGCCTGTTCTTGGTCACTAAAGGTTCGGACATACTCTTCGATCAGCCCTAGATTTGACTGGGTGTTTGCAACCATCAGCGTGTTGGTGCGCTTGATGTACCTAGCTGATGCCCCATCGGGAAACTGCACTCCCACCTGCTGGAGTAGATCTTGCGCGCTGGCCGCACCAGCTGAGTTGCTCGCACCGTCGCTAAATGGATCATCCACCGCAGCATTCACTGCAGCCACAGCATCTTTCATGAACAACGGCGGCACTTTGTATGAACGTGTAAAAATTGTAGAGTCAGCCTCACCGATCGGCGTCACACGCACCACATGCTGATCGTTATACCAACGCGTGCTAGTTGCTTTGGAAATAAAATCTAAAACGTCGATCAAGGGCACATTGCGCAAGTTAAGGGTCACACGTTTGTTGCGAATTTCTTGCGATGCTGGGTTTGATGAATCACCTAGGTTCAACACAAAATTCATCCCACGATTTGCCGGATCCAGTGCTGTGGTGTCATACTCGCGCGACCAGACACGCACCATATCATAGGCTTCTTCAAGGGTCGCATCGTAAAGATCGACCACTGGCACCACGGTCTGGCGGAGCTGGTTTGCATAGACCTCTTGAACTCGATCCACTTGCGCCTGCTTGGCTGATCCACCTGCGAATGCCTTGGGTGTGACAGGGATTTCCCAGGATCCATCGACCTCCGCTAACATCTCAGCACGAGTGTGATCTTTTGCACTATTGAAGTACTCGCTTTTTAACGAAACTACTTTTTCCATGCCGCGCCGCGCCGCTGAGTTGTGGCGATCAATCAATAACACTTCCTCATAGCTAACCAAGGCATCATCAAAACGCCCCAAATCGGTGTAGCCTTGTGCCTTGTATAGTAAGCGACGCACTTCATCTGTAGCTTGTGTGTGCTCGTATGTGAGTGCTGGATTGGTACGAATAGGGTCGTCGATCTCCGCAAGCAATTGCTTACCGGGACCGTATGATGGCATCACACCAGGCGCTATTATCGCAGCCACTTGTTCACGCGCAGCATCATAAGAGCCCACGCGCACTAGAACTTTGGCTTGCTCTACTGCAGCTTGCGCATAGCGCAATGCGACAGCGTCTTTCACCTGTTGAGGCTGCGTGCTCTGACTCACAAGTGCATGAGCCTCTCGATAATCCTTCACCGCTTTGTCGTAGGCAGCTGCCTGGTATGCAGCATCACCAGTAGCTAATAGCTCGGTAGCCAACACAGAAACTTCATTCACACCAGCCATCTGAACGCTCGCACCAATCGCACTGCGATCTCCCGCTATCAATGAAGACGAGCTGGCGCAGACTGCCATACCTACCAAGAGCTGTTGCGCGAACTTCGCACTCGCTCTCGACACGGGCGATGGGTGGTTGAGTTTGATTCTGTGCATAGGATTGAAAGTGCTTATATACATAAGTTAACCATTCCGTAAGCTCAAAAATGAGAAAGTTTCAGGTTTCTTACATAATTAATACCATACCACCTATGCCCCAGCCCCACAGGATCCGGTCAACAAATCTCAAGACAACTATCAGATAGATTGGTCGAATGTGCATATCTAACACGACATGATAGGTGCTCAGCTACCCGAATCGCCACGCACCTAACCACTTCACTCCTCACCGAGGTCGAGACCAAATTCTAACTGTTCGTAGTGTTTTACTGCTGGCGTCCTATGGATCACAGTGGCAACCTGCTGAAACAATTCGTGACACAGTGACTGACCAACTTTAATTAATTTGTTCATATGAACACATGTAAATCATTTAATCGCCATTGGTCAAGATCTGATTGTTGCATTGAAATCGATTTTGCGTATATTCCGCCTCACTTAAGCTGCTAGACATCCTGTATTTAACTTGCCTATTGGCCACAAACTAAAGAAAACCTAATGTCTCAAATTCCTACATACGATCACGTAGACACCTACCTCAAGGTAGGTATAGAGTACGATTGTTCCGACATTCATCTGGCCACAAACAGCCCGCCCAACTGGCGTCGCTTTGGCAACTTGCAACCCATCTGGGAAGGTGCTGAAGTACTTAGTGCAGACGACACCCACAAGTTAGTGCACTCCTTTCTCGGTGAAGATCAATTAGCGATCCTCCACGACCGTGGTGACGTTGACTTTGCCTACCAGAATGCAGATGGCCGCTACCGAGCCTCAGTGGTGCGGCAGCGCCTAGGCTACGACATTGTATTCCGTATCATCAGCACCGAAATCCGCACAATCGATGACCTCAAGCTCCCCAAAGAACACATTGTCCCCCTCACCCGTTACCACAATGGTCTCATTCTAGTGACAGGGTCAGTCGGCTCAGGCAAATCCACCACACTTGCCGCACTAGTTGACTTTATCAACAAAGACCGCAACGACCACATCCTCACCCTAGAGGATCCCATCGAATACACCTTTGATTCAAAAGGCTGCCATGTCACCCAGCGCGAGGTCCACACACACACCGAGTCATTTCCACGTGCATTGCGCGGCGCCCTACGTGAAGACCCAGACGTAATCGTCGTCGGTGAGATGCGCAACCTCGAGACCATCCAACTGGCACTCACCGCCGCTGAAACAGGTCACTTAGTGATCGCCACCTTGCACACTGGGAATGGACCACGTACCCTCGACCGAATCCTCGATGTATTCCCCACCGACCAGCGTGATCAAATCCGCATCATGGTATCCGAATCTTTGCGCGGCATCATCTCACAGCAGCTCATTCCTCGTGCCGATGGCGCGGGCCGAGAGCTTGCGCTCGAACTACTCGTCAACACCGCACCAGTAGCCGCAACGATCCGCGACGGCAAGACCTTCATGCTACCAGGCATCATGCAAACCGGCAAAAATGTCGGCATGATCACCATGGATGAGTCAATCAAGAACCTCTTCCAGAAAGGCCTCATCACCAAGGAAGAAGCATACTTCCGTGCCGAAGACAAAAAGTTCATCGAATCTTTCTTTTAAACCCAAGCTTCAAGACCATCCACTATGGCAATCATCGATAAATATTTCCAAATCCTCGTCGAGTCTGGAGGCTCAGACCTCCACCTCGCTCAAGGAGAAGTTCCTAAAATCCGCGTCCACGGCGGCGTCAGTGAAATTGAAGGTGAGTCACCGCTCAGCGGCGACGAACTGAAGACCATGCTCAGCGAGATTTGCGACGACAAAGCATTCGCAAACTACCTCAAGGAAGGTGACCTCGACTTCGCCTACGAGATGGACGAGAAGTCTCGCTTCCGCTGCAACTACCTTCAGCAACGTCACGGGCTCGGCGCGGTATTCCGCCTCATCCCCACCGAAATTGCTAGCCTCGAAGACCTCGGCATCCCCGAAGTGGTCAAGAACTTCGCCGACATTCGTTCTGGCCTCATCCTTGTCACCGGACCCACCGGTTCAGGTAAATCCACCACCCTCGCCGCGCTACTTGATTATATCAATCGCACGCAGCGCAAGCACATCATCACCGTGGAAGAACCTATCGAGTTTGTGCACTCCAATAAAAAGTGCATCTTCACCCAGCGCGAAGTCCCGCACCACTGCCCCACATTCTCTGATGGGCTCCGCGCCTCACTCCGTGAAGATGCGGAGATCGTACTTGTTGGCGAAATGCGTGACCTCGAAACCATATCTCTCGCCCTCACTGCGGCCGAGACTGGCATGCTTGTTTTCGGCACGCTCCACACCAACAACGCCCGTAAGACTGTCGATCGTATTATCGACGTATTCCCCTCCGAGCAGCAATCACAGGTTCGTACCATGCTTGCAGCCTCTCTCCGTGGCGTACTCGCCCAGTTACTCATGAAGAAAGCCGATGGCAAAGGCAGGGTTGCCGTCAATGAAATCATGTTCGCCAACACCGCAGTGTCCTCCATCATCCGCGAAGGAAAAACCCAAAAGCTTACTGATGTCATCACCCAAGGTAAGGCTGACGGCATGCAGTTCATGGACGAGGCAATCTGGGACAAACTCCGCGAAGGACTGGTCACACCCGAAGAAGCCTACATGAAAGCTATCGATAAAACGCGCTTTAAAAACTTTCTCCCACCAGAGAGCCAATCGCTCGCCATCGCCTCAGGCGAAAACCCAAACGAGCACTAAACACACACGATTCATAAACTAAGCCTGGGTCACACTATGAGACCCGGGCTTTTTTTGTGTCAGCTTCAAATGCTGAATTTTAAGACAATCCGCCACCTTAGCTCAATGCTTCAAGGTCTTTTTAGGTGCCTTTCCTTTCGATGGATGCGTTTTGGGATAGACCATCGCACGCTTCGCCCAGCTATCCCATTTGGCGCTGAGTGTCTTTAACTTTTCAGGATACTTGGTTGCTAGGTTGTTGGTTTCGGTACGATCTTGGGCAATATTGTAGAGTTCCCAACGTTGATACTGAACCCCACTTGGCGGAGAGACGCTCTTCCCAACAATTTTCCAATCCCCCTCTCGCGCTGAGGCATTGTTCTCATGCTCAATGAAGATTGGTTGTTGGCGCTGCAGTGCTTCGCCCTGGAACGCAGGCCTGAGTGAGACACCTTCAAGCTCTGGGATAGCATTTCCGTGATAGCTCTGCGGATAGTCAGCCCCAGCAACATCAAGGATGGTGGGGACGACATCAATCAGCTGCGCTGGAGATTCAAACCAATCATGCTGTGCTTGAATACCCGCCGGCCAGTGAATGAAAAATGGTGTGGAAGTCCCCCCTTCGTGGGTGTGGTGCTTGTAGAACCTGAAAGGTGTGTTGCTGGCATTGGCCCAAGCTTCACCGTAACTATTTCCTAGCTGAAGGTTCCTTTTCTCGACATCATAGAATTCCCCTTGCCCGAGCATCCCACCCTCTTGGCACCCACCATTATCCGATAAAAAGAGAATCATCGTATTTTCCGACAGTGCTAGGTCCTTGAGCGAGTTCACCAGCTTGCCAATATTCTGATCCACACGATCGACCATCGCTGCATAGACCGCCATCTTAAGGTCCATTTCATCCTGTTTCTTTGCATCAAGGGAATCCCAGTCAGGAATATTGGCTGTCTTTGGCGAAAGCTTGATGTGCGGCGCAATGAGACCTAGTTCCTTCTGTCGTTGGAAGCGCTGCTCGCGCAATTTGTCCCAGCCGATTGTGTATTTACCACGGTACTTGGCTATATCGTCCTCAAATGCCTGCAATGGCCAATGAGGTGCAGTGTATGCCAGATAGAGAAAAAAAGGTCGCTCGCCACCCTCTTTTTGGTGTTCATCAATGAATTGGATAGCAAAGTCAGTGAAAGCATCAGTGGTGTAAAAGGCTTCATCCGTCGTACTCTCGAGCGGCATGACGGGGTCATTCCCAAAGACCATATCACGTGGCGCTACAGGGTGGAAAAAACGCGTTGCTCCAGAGACACATCCGTAGAATTTATCAAACCCACGCTGCATCGGCCAACGGCTTCTATCGTTGTATCCTAGATGCCACTTCCCTGTCATGAAGGTGGCGTAGCCTGAATCCTTCAGAGCCTCAGCAATGGTCACACATTGTCGATTTAAAAAACCACGGTAACCAGCCACTCCGTTGTCATGCGCAGGATGGTTTGGCGGGTTGGTCATGTGGCCGACACCTGTTTGGTGAGGGTGGAGCCCGGTGATCAATGTGGCTCGTGTTGGGCAGCAGCGACCACTATTATGAAATTGGGAGAACCGCACACCACCATGTGCTAGAGCATCAAGATACGGTGTATCGATCTCCCCTCCATGGTAGCCCAGATCAGAGAACCCCATATCGTCCACCATGATCACAATGACATTAGGTCTCTCCGCTGCGTGCAGACAAATGGGAAGGACGAGCAAGAATGAGATGAGGAATGCTTTCATGAGTTCGGTTGAGGCTTGGGATTATCTGGACGAGTTGCTTGGAGAATGAAACATCCCATTCATACGAAACGGGCATCCCTCCGTTGCCTGTGCCGCAGCATCGTATTCAACACCTCACACGCAGCTATCTAGAGGACGTTTAAATAACTATCTCTTGAGCGGCCTTGTTTCAAAATGATGCGATAAACAGCACGATCATTCACCCCAATCACCCTGTGATAGGCCATCTCATCAATTTATGCCACCCACGCTTCTCAAACCATGACACCTTGACAAAAAAAACCTAGGGTCCAACGAAGAACCCTAGGTTTTAAAATTACGAACGCATTCTACACGCTACTTCGCCACGCGGGCGAGGAGGTCGTTGAGACGAGAAACCATTTCTTGTGGGTTCTCGAGAAGACCTGCTGCGAGGAGTGCGTTGTCGGTGAGTTGCTCGGTGACAATAGCTGCTAGTTCTTCATCACGTTGTTGCAGGCCTGCAAGATTCTTAATCACCTCAGAACGAGGATTAATTTCAAGGGTGACCTTCGGCGTAGGAGCATCTTGACCCATCGCCTTCATCATCGCCATCATCTGTGCGTTTGGCGCATCCTTCGGTGCGAGTGCTGCGATTGGGCTATCCACGAGGCGCTTGCCTGCTTCTACCTTCTCAACACGCTCACCAAGGGTTTCGCTCATGAACTTGGAAAGCGACTCAACAGCATCGCTATCGAGAGCTTCACCTTCTGCATCGACATCGTCGAGCTCAAGGTCCGCACGGTCAGCTGGCACGAGCTTCTTGCCATTGTATTCAGGCAAGGAATCGAGCACGTATTGGTCGACCTGGTCGGTGAAGAGCGCCACTTCAAGACCACGCGCTTTGAACGCTTCGAGGTATGGGCCTTTTTCAAGGATGTCGCGTGATGCACCAGTGAGGAAGTAAATCTCTTCTTGTCCGTCTTTGGCACGATCGATGTACTCAGCAAAGCTTGTTTGGGAACCAGCATCGGTCATGGTAGACTCAAAACGCAGTAACTTCGCCAGTGGCTCTTGGTGCTCAAAGCTCGTCGCGACCCCCTCTTTGAGGAAGCGGCTGAACTTGCTGTAGAACTCAGCATACTTCTCTGGCTCGTTCTTCGCTTGAGTATCGAGGAACTTGAGAAATCGCTTGGTAATGAGCTTGTTGAGCTTCTGAATGAGCGCGCTATCCTGCATCGTTTCGCGCGAAATATTGAGTGGAAGGTCAGCGGAATCGATCACCCCGCGGAGGAAGCGCAACCACTCAGGGAGAAGCTTCTGCGGCTTCGAGTCGATGAGCACCTTGCGGCAGTAGAGTGATACTCCAGCTTCCATCTGGCCCATGCCGAATTGTTCTTGGTTTTCGTTAGGAACGAAAAGAAGCGCGTTGATCGCAAGTGGTGCGTCGGCGCTGAAGTGCATGGTGAACTTTGGTTCGTCCCATGCGTGCGCAACAAACTTGTAGAACTCATTGTATTCTTCATCGCTGACTTCGCTCTTGGACTTGAGCCAAAGGGCGTCGACCTTGTTCACACGTTCGCCATTAAGCTCGATCGGGAAGGTCACAAAGTTAGAATACTTCTCAAGGATTTCCTTCACACGGTCCGCCTTGGCAAATTCTTCTTGGCCTTCCTTGAGCTTGATCACCATCTTGCAGCCACGAGTTTGCTCGTCAGCTTCTTCGATGGTGTAGCCAGTGGCACCGTCTGAAGTCCACTTGAGGTTCTCAGCGGATGGGTCCCAAGAATGGGTGTAGACTTCTACCTCATCGGCAGCCATGAAGGCTGAGTAGAACCCAACCCCGAACTGACCGATCACGTCGGCATTGCTGTCGCCTTTTTCTTTGAGGTTTTCGAGAAATGCTTTGGTGCCAGAATGCGCGATAGTTCCGAGATTCTCAGTGAGCTCATCGCGGTTCATGCCGATGCCTGCATCAGCGATGGTGAGCGTGTTGTTCTCCTCGTCTGTGGTGATCGATATCTTGAGTTCTGCATCACCTTGGTAGACGGAGTTTTCAGTCAACTGCTTTAAGCGCACCTTCTCGAGTGCATCCGATGCGTTGGAAACCAACTCACGAATGAAAATCTCGCGATCGGTGTAAAGCGAGTGAATCACAATATCCAAGAGCTGTTTTACCTCAGCTTGGAAGCCATGTTGTTGTTTTTCTGCTGTTGCCATATGTTGTTATTTGAGAGGCGCAATGTAACGACTTCCCTCCAGACTGCAAGCCAGATTCAATGCCTCTTTTACAATCACAAGTTTCTATTCAAACCAGCCTAGCAGCTGGGAGGTTCCCCCCCCGGGAAGCGACAATGCTAATCAGCAACACACGTGCTGATTGCTGGTGATTTAGAGCTACGAAAAGTGGCCGTGCGGTTATGCCGCATTACTTTACTGAACGGTACCACGCCAGCAGATTACCCATAAGGTCTTCGGCCACATCAGAATGGGAATCACTCAGGTTCTTAGATTCAGCAGGATCAGCTGAGAGATCATAAAGTTGCACATGACTGCCATCGTAATCACACAACAACTTCCACTTGCCTTGCCGCACGGCTAGGTCGGGAAGCTGTTCCTTGAAGCCAGGTAATGGCATCTTTTTAAACCCTACAGGCCGAGCAAAGAAGATGGGTTCCTTTCTGGAATTCACACTATTACCTAATAGTGTGCCCAAAACATCCTCCCCATCATAGCTTACACCCGCCGGTTTAGACGCGCGCCCCAGGCGCACTAGTGACGGCACAAGATCGATCGCTGAAAAGACAGACTCAGCATTACGCTTCCCAGCCTCCTTCTGGTTTATTAACCCCGGGCCCCAGACTATCAACGGGGATCGAACCCCTGCCTCATACAGCTGCCACTTGTAGCCACGAAGCACGCCAGCTCGTCCAGCATTGGGCTCTGGGCCGTTGTCCGAACAAATCAAAATGAGCGTATTATCACGCAGAGCCTTATCATTTTTAATTGTTGCAAACAATTTACCAAGCTGAGCATCCATACCTTGCAGCACCCCTAGATACTTGGCGCGCTTGCTACCATCTCCCCAATGTTCGACCAGTGGCCAGAATGGAGAATGCACATCGTCAGGCCAGACGTTTATGTAGAATGGTTTGTTCTCTTGCTGGGCTTTCTTCATAAACTCGATCGAGGCGTCAACGAAACCGCCCGTAATTTCAGATCGTTGCATCCACGTGACTGGCCCACCTAGCTTTTCGGCATCCTGCCAGATTTTACCGATCTGACCATTCGGGTTTTTCGTGAGTGGAAGTAACTTAGGCCCCATTCCTTCAAAATTGGTCAAAGCTTCATCGAAGCCGTACTCGGTGATGGCAGGGGCATCCGTCACATCACGTTGTCCCCCCATATGCCACTTTCCGAAATGACCCGTGGCGTAACCAGCCTGCTGGAGACTACGCGCCAGCATCGGTGCTTTAGGGTCTAGCCAATTTGCCATACCCCGAGCCTGATTACTGCCACGGTAGGCTAAGAACGAGCTTATCCGCCAACGATCAGGGTAGTTTCCAGTAGAGATGGCAACTCGCGAAGGTGAACAAACTGGCGAGTTCACATAAAATTGTTCAAATGAAATCCCCTCTGCAGCAATGCTGTCGACACACGGAGTATCAACATCCTTGTTTCCATAACACGAAAAGTCCGCCCAGCCCATATCATCAACAAAAACGAGTACAATGTTAGGTCTATCCACTGGCGAGGGTACCACCTCGGAGTCTGCCAGTGCAGGTGATTGCGCGAATGCCAACGCAACAAGCATCCTCCCCTGTTTCTTAATCGCCTTCAGAGACCCACCGAGAAGACTTTTGGGGCGATACTGATTGTGTTTCATTGTTTTGTTATTTCTCATGTTGTTCAAGTTGGAAGGCCCCCAAGGCATCTAATTTATAACACCTAGGTTTCGAGTTATTTTTGCTCACAAACTAATGTGGTTTGTTCTGAATACCACGTCATTTATTGGCTCACTAACCAGAGAGGCACAAATCCTTCGATCTAGCATCAGGTCGCGTGATTACTCGAGCACATGAGAGACTACGCAGCGGTATCATCTTTTGTTTCGTTAGAATTTTCGAGCACTTCATTGAATTACCTAGTTGAGCAAGCACACACCTGCCTCAATATACTGCACCACAATTCCAAGAACCCAGAACAAAAGTATCGCACTCAGCGACGATGTTGTTAGGTTACTCCTAGATGAACCATCAAGAAACTCCAATTCTGGTACAGAACGACATTTGGCTTAAAGATCAAAGTGGCGCGATCCAACACCGAATCGACCGCTTCCATCATAAGCTGGCCGAGATCGAATCCCAATTTGGCAGCTTACGAAACTTCGCAGACACGCAGCTACGACTAGGCGTACACTACGATGCTAAAGCAGACAGTTGGGAGCTTTGTGAATGGGCACCCAATGCCAAGGCCCTTGCCATTGTTGGCGAATTCAATGATTGGGACGGCGAGGCTAATCCGATGGTTCAAGACGCAAACGGCCATTGGACGGCCACAGTGCCGGGGGCATCACTCAAGCATGGAGATCTAATCAAGCTTCGTATTCTGGGGGCAGACAACTCACTGCGCGACCGCATCCCCGCAACGATCACTCGTGCACTCCAAGACCCCAAAACACACGACTTTAGTGGCCAAATCTGGAACCCATCAGAGAACTACCAATGGAAACACCACTTCGATCCACAATCTATCGAGGCGCCTATTGTCTACGAAGCGCATACTGGGATGGCTGGCGAAGAAGCTCGACTGCATAGCTACCGAGAATTTGCTGAAAACATCATTCCTCGAGTGAAAAAGCTAGGCTACAACACCATCCAATTGATGGCGGTTCAGGAGCATCCTTACTATGGATCATTTGGTTATCACGTCTCTAACTTTTTCGCTGCGTGTTCGCGCTTTGGAACGCCAGAAGACCTCAAATTCTTGGTCGACACAGCACACGCTCACGGTATCGCCGTGATCATGGATATCGTCCACTCTCATGCGGTTAAAAACCTTGCTGAAGGGCTGAATGAATTTGATGGCACCGACCACCAATACTTCCACGGCGGCAGCAAAGGCGACCACCCGCAGTGGGATTCTAAGTGCTTTGACTATGGCAAAGAAGAGGTGCAGCGATTCCTTCTCTCCAACGTGCGCTACTGGCTAGAAGAATTTCAATTCGACGGCTTCCGCTTTGATGGTGTGACATCAATGCTCTATGATCATCACGGCAACATTGCCTTCGATCACTATGACAAGTACTTCAGCAATGGTGTCGACCACGATTGTGTGCTCTACCTCCAACTCGCCACCACCCTTGCTGAATCAATCAAACCTGGGGTGCTCAATATCGCAGAAGACATGTCCGGCATGCCAGGTCTCTGCCGCCCTATCCATGAAGGCGGGATTGGCTTTAGCCATCGCTTAGCAATGGGATTGCCAGATTACTGGATCAAACTCCTCAAGCACAAACGTGACGACGACTGGAATGTCGAAGAAATTTGGGAAACTCTCACCAACCGCCGCCACATGGAAGCAAACATTGCCTACGCTGAGTCACACGATCAGGCACTCGTGGGCGACAAGACGCTCGCCTTCTGGCTGATGGACAAGGAGATGTACTGGCACATGGCTCTCGATGACCCACACCCAGTGATTGACCGCGGCATCGCCATGCACAAGCTTATCCGGCTACTCACCTCCATGATTGGCGGTGAAGGCTACCTCACCTTTATGGGGAATGAGTTCGGCCACCCAGAGTGGCTCGACTTCCCGCGTGAAGGCAACAATTGGTCCTACCATTACTGCCGCCGTCAATGGTCGCTCGTCGATCACCCAGAGCTCAAATACAAGCTCCTCAATGCCTTTGATGCCGCGATGATCCACTCGCTAGAGCAACATAAAATTCTAAGCGCTCCACAGGCTAAGCAACTATGCGCACACCCAGGAGATCACGTACTCGCATTCGAACGCGCCAACGTCATCACGGCCGTCAATATTCACCCGACTCAATCCTACACAGACTACCACATCCACGTCCCACACGGAGGTCGCTACAAAGTCATTCTAAACTCAGATGACCCAAGCTTTGGTGGGCACGACCGGATCCAATCCGGGATGGAGCTCGACACTGTGGATGGCGCCTTTGGCCCAGCATTATCGCTCTATCTTCCCTGTCGTAGTGGTTACAGTTTGATACAGGTTGGGTAACTGCTCAGCAGCGACGTCTTAAATTTTACTTAAGGCGTCCCTTGCTGCCGCGACTGATTGCACGAACAATTGCTCAAGTGCCTTCACTTGCTCGTCACTTAAGGTGACTGCGCCAATCGACTCCAATTCAGCACAGCGTTCATAGAGCGCGCTCATACCCAACATCCCTGAAGATCCTTTGAGTTGATGCAGTGCATCTTTGACTTGGGTGCCTGAGTCAGCAGTCGCATCCGCAACCGCTTTAATCAAGGTAGTGGCATTGAGCTCATAGTCGTCGACAATGAGGGTGAATGTCTCAGCGTCGCCACAGACTAAGCTGTCGAATTGGGAGTGATCAAGAATGTCGGCCATAAGTAGATTACTAACAATATAGGCTAGTGAATTGAGATCGGTCAATGCCGCAGTGCAGCAATTCTGATCCTCTCCCATTCGCGCAATACCCTGAACGGTCGTCAATACGTGTGATGGCGCACAATCAAAATTTAGCGTATCCATAATCCAGCATCGCAAATCGTCGGTGCTAAAATAGAAAAACCAAATGAAGCATTACTCCGTTTTAGAAGTCACTCCCACCACCGATGCATGGATCCCTGCCTACATCGAGCCCACCACCAATCTCGTGAAAAAACACCATGGCCGCTACCTCGCACGCACCGCCTCTCACGAGACTAAAGAAGGTGATCGCGAGGCACCAGGTCTACGCGTGATCATCGAGTGGGATAGCAAGGAAGACGCTGAAGCATTCCTCGCTGACCCAGAGTACAAAGAGCACTTTGATGCGCGTACCGAAGGATCTATCAGCCACCACGCTTTGATCGAAGCCAAGGATGACCTCCTAGACTAAGGACGATCAAACTAGAGCTCGCTAGCATTTTGCTGGCGGGCAATATCATTCAAGGTCAGCAAACCTAGCAGCTTTTCAGGGCTAGTTGCCAAGACCACTGGGACTTGCTGAAAATTTTTACCAATCATCATGTTAGCCGCGTCGCGGATCGAGGTGTCGGGCTGCACCACCAACAATTGTTGGTTTTCAATCAAATGCTGAAGTGTTAGTTCCTGATCTGCCTCCTCAAGCTCGTGGCGAGTGACGATCCCAATGAGTGCATCGGTTGCATCGACTATGGGATAGGCGTGGTACATCAACCCCTTAGCACCTAGCGCTTTGATATTTTCTGCCACAGAATCGTTGCCACGCATCGTCCTCACCTCGTGGGTCATAATCGCTGACACTGGAAGCTTGCGGTAATCTTGGCTCCCTCGGTAGGCTGAGAACTTTTTCAGATTCACACCATCCTGAAGCAATAAGGCATCGTAGAGCGCCACTGGATTGAAATGCTTTGCGATCGACCAAGAAAGCATATTACCAGCCATCAGGGGTAGGATCAGCGAATAGTTCCCCGTCATCTCAAATATAATGATCAACGAGGTGAATGGGCAACGGATCACTGAGGAGAACATCGCCCCCATCCCGAGGAGAACACACCCACCCACTACCTGGGAACTGCCTGGCCAATTTGGGAAATTGCAATACTGCTCCAGCCCTACCAGAGCCATCCCCATCAAACCACCCAGCATCCCGCCGAGGAATAATGTCGGTGAAAAAATCCCCCCTGAGCCACCACTCGCGTAGTTGAGTACCACTGCAGCGAACTTGAACACCAGAAGTGCCAAAAGAACCTGCCACACCAACTTATCCTCAAAGGCCGCCTGCAAGCTATCGTAACCAATCGAGAACACAGAATTCTGAGGATCACCGAAAGCTCCAGTAATCTGGTAGGCCAAAATACCAATAAGGCCACAGCATAGGCCGCCAACTGCGGGGGTCGCCCAGGCAATATTCTTAAAAGGCCCAGTCTTGCAATAGCCACGCACCTGGATCACGCAACGCACAAAAAAGTGTCCGAGGAATCCAGCGATGACTCCTAGAGGGATACCCACGATCATCCAAGGCGAAGTGATGAAGTCGACATCGATGATCTCACTAGCGAGGATCGGATCCTCTCCCAACAAACTACGAGACACCGCAGCAGCAATGACAACAGCCACGACAATCCCGCCTAATGCCTTCATGGAAAAATTATCCAAAAGCTCCTCAAACACAAAGGTTATAGCTGAAAGTGGTGCATTGAATGCAGCCGCGATACCAGCCGCCATCCCCACTGGCAATGAAGCCTGCACGCGGCGTTGATCTTTAAAAATGAAACGCCCTAATCTGGAGGAAATGGCAGAGGACAAATGGACGGTTGGCCCCTCTCGACCTAGGCTGTTGCCCAAGCCGCAGAAGATTGAACCAAGCACAAAACGCCAGAACCCTGCACCAATCGGGATATGGCCACTGTGATTGTAATACGCTGTCTTCGTCTGAGGGATTCCAGATCCCGCCGATGAAGGAGTGAAATACTTCACTGCTAGCCCGACAGTCAGCCCGCCCACCGTTGGAGCGCCAATCATAATTGCATAGAACTTCCAACCACCACAGCTCGTTGCCCAATCCCACAACGCGTGGAAAATCGTGTGAATACTCCAGTGGAATAGCACCGCTGCAATACCACAGCAAAGACCAATCAAGATGCACAGCAGAAGAAAGCGCTGACTATCGTCTAGCCGCTTGTGTATCCACTCTGAAATTGCACCACGATTCTGCATAAGTCTCGATGCACATAACATCACAGTCACAAAGAACAAGACTTAGCCGGTTGACCCAACATGAATATCTGTCATATCTTCCATTCCAGCGCCCTAAAATGACCAACCTTTCTAGCTCAGAACCGAAACCATTCGTTCAGAAACTCAGACGCCTCTTCATTGGCAGCAAGCCGATCCCGGTAAGCGCATCTCACAAAGAGATCCGCTTCACTCGCAGCAAACAAGGTAGCCAATTCTTTCTCCTCGCATCCATCTTTGGCGCCTTAGCTGTGGCTCTTGCGAGTACCATGTTCACCCACTGGGGGCCTTTCGACATCGACTTCCAACGCTATATTTGGTGGGCGCTAGCGCCCTTGCTTCCCACCCTCCTATGCCTGCGTATTGCCATCTATTGCCTCAGGCACGCCTACCTGATCCTCACCCCATTGGGCGTGGAGGTTCTGCCCTTGTGGAAGCCAAGCCAACACCACCAACTTCTATACTGGGCTCAAATCGATCACGCCACCATCACATCACGCCACCTCACCCTGCACTTCAATCAGGATGAAAGCGCCGGTGTGGTCCTCAGCTTAGCCCCATTCAACAAGACACAAATCTCCTTGCTTCGCAAAGCGATCCAATCCAGAACCAATGGCGCAGAGCAGGCACATTCAGTCAGCTAAGCGATCCACTTTCCCAATTCCACCATGCGACCACCATCGATCCAACTCAACTCCGTCGTCACGGCCTTCAATGAACAGGGCTGGGCCCACGAAATCATCGAAGGACAAGAAGTGCTCAGCACAGCCTTCGAAGCACATCACACTCGTGTGCAACTCTTCGCCCAAGTCTTCAACCAGCTCAACTCGCTCACCATTGTAGGTGAAACCGCGATGCCAATCGATGAGCTCCGTCAACCACTCCTGCTAGAACTCCTCCACCGGGCGAACAAGCAAATGAACCTCGGTGGCCTTGAGTACGATCTCGACCGCCAACGACTCGTATTCCGTATCACGAACATCTTCGAGCGCGAAAAGTTCGATAAGGATATCGTCTCCACGATGGTACACTGCACGATTGCCGAAGTCGACCGCATCACCCCCTTCTGTACCATTGTTCAACAAACCGCTGAGGATCTCCTCGACGACCTGAGCATCGAGCGCCTTCTCATGCGCCAAGACCTGCTACCACCGGTCCCAGGCGATGAAGAAATGGACATTTAAAGCGCCCTTTAGAAAACTTACTTTTACCCAGCACCCAAGCTAGCAATGGCTTGGGTGTTTTTTTATAGAACCACGAGACTACATGGGACACTAAGTGTTAAATTGACACTTTTACATTTACATCGTGTAACTGTAACACTATAAAATAAATTATGTCTTTTTACTACGACTATGCACGTCCCGCTCTCACCACAGACTGTGTGGTTTTCGGCTTAGACGAAAAGGATCTCAAAGTGCTTCTAATTCAGCGCGACATTGAACCTTTTGAGGGTAAGTGGGCCCTCCCTGGGGGTTTCATCCGTGTGGGTGAATCCATCGACGACTGCGCAAAGCGTGAGCTCGAAGAAGAAACTGGCTTAAAGAACATTTTCCTCGAACAGCTCTATAGCTATGGCGCACCTAACCGCGACCCCCGAGAACATGTAATCACCGTCGCCTACTACGCTCTTGTGAACCTCATTGAACACGCGCCAAAAGCAGCCACAGATGCTCGCAACGCTGCCTGGTTTGCATTAGATGATCTCCCCTCGCTAGCCTTCGACCATGAGACAATTCTAAATACCGCCCTCAAGCGACTTAAAGGAAAGGTCCGATACCAACCAATCGGCTTCGAGCTCCTTCCTGAGAAATTCACGCTCACCCAACTCCAAAAGCTCTATGAAATCATTCTCAAAACAGAAATCGATAAACGAAATTTCCGCAAAAAAGTACTTAAACTTGGCGTCTTGATAGAGACCGATGAAGTTGAACAAGACGTCGCCCACCGTGCCGCTCGCCTATACTGTTTCGACAATAAACACTATAAAAAACTCCGCAAACAAGGCATCAACTTCGAAATTTAGAACCCTCTAGCGTTAATCAAGTGAAAAGCACTCACATGAAAGTCATCCAAGCAGACATCACCACCCTTAACTGCGAAGCCATCGTCAATGCCGCCAACTCGAGCCTTCTCGGCGGAGGCGGAGTCGATGGAGCCATTCATAATGCTGCAGGTCCCGAACTCGTCCACGAGTGTCGCCTCCTTGGTGGATGCAAGACTGGGATGGCGAAAATCACCAAAGGCTGCCAACTCAAAGCCAAATACATTATCCACACCGTTGGCCCAGTCTGGAATGGTGGTGACATGGATGAAGAGGCCAAACTATACTCCTGCTACGCGAGCAGCCTACAGCTGTGCGCTGAGCACAAAATCACCTCAGTCGCTTTTCCAGGTATTTCAACAGGTATCTACGGGTTTCCCTTGGAACGCGCAGCTCAAATTGCCGTACAAGCATGTCGAGACTTCCTCACCCATACCCACATTAACATCACCTTTTGCTGCTTCAGTAAAGGTGACGCAGATATCTACACCGACCTACTCACTCCTATTAAACTGGAGATAGATCGCTACCGTGGGGCAATGTTAGGCATGGCTGCTGGCGACGCCTTAGGAACCACCGTCGAATTCGCACCTCGCGGAGCCTTTCCCCCACTCACCGACATCGTCGGCGGTGGCCCCTTCCAACTCAAACCCGGGCAATGGACAGATGATACCTCCATGGCCCTCTGCCTCGGCCAAAGCATTGTAGCCTGTGAGGACATCAACCTACACGACCAACTCGATCGTTATGTCGACTGGTGGAAGAATGGACACAATAGTCCCACTGGATCCTGCTTTGACATTGGAGGCACTGTCCGCGCAGCACTCACTTCCTATCTTAACACTGACGACCCACACTCAGGTTCCACCCGACCTGACACCGCAGGAAATGGATCCATCATGCGCCTCGCTCCCGTACCATTATTCTATGCCAAAGACCCATACTCCGCCAGTGAAGCAGCGGCTGAATCATCACGTAGTACGCACGGCGCTGCGGAAGCCGTCGATGCCTGCCGACTCTTTGCCCACCTCATTATCCAAGCTCTCTATGGGAAATCAAAAGAAGAGATTCTCTCAACTTATCATCTTGCTTCAAACCCAAGCTTGAAGAATCTCTCACCCAAAATCGCTGCAATTGCCCACGGCGAGTACAAAGGCAAAACAACAGACGGGATTCATGGAACTGGTTACGTGGTTCAGAGCCTCGAAGCCGCGCTATGGGCATTCTATCACAGTCGAAGTTTTGAACACGGCGCACTTCTGGCAGTCAATCTTGGCGATGACGCTGACACCACTGGAGCAATCTACGGTCAAATTGCAGGAGCTTACTATGGAGCTGACGGCATCCCTTCACATTGGCTTAAGAAAATCGCTTGGCGTAAGCGGATAGTCAAACTCGCTGACCAGCTCTATGAAAAGAAAAGGTAGCCTAAGGTCACTCATGAAATTTGAATGCCGACAGCACCCAAGTCATCAATGGCTTGGGTGTTTTTTTACGTCTACCCCTTAAATGAAAAAAGTGCGACCCAATGAAGGATCGCACTTTGAAATATTGCTTTGATGAATGATTGCTTAAGCAGTCATTTCCTCTACTGCTGGAGCGAAGCTCGTGAGGTCGATACCAACTACAGCCGCCTTGTACTCTTCGATGGTTGGGATACGTCCGAGGATCGCAGAAAGAACCACGAGTGGCGTGGAACCGAGGAGGGATTCACCCTTCTTACGGTCGGAGTCAGCTACCACGCGGCCCTGGAAGAGACGTGTGGATGTTGCGAGAACAGTGTCACCCTTCTCCGCTTTTTCCTGGTTACCCATGCAGAGGTTACAACCTGGGCGCTCGAGGTAGAGGATGTTCTCGTACTCAGTACGCGCAGTGTTCTTAGGATTGTTGTCGTCGAATTCGAAACCCGAGTACTTCTGAAGAATATCCCAGTCGCCTTCAGCCTTGAGCTCATCGATGATGTTGTAGGTTGGCGCTGTCACCACGAGTGGAGCCTGGAACTGCACGTCACCTTGTTGCTCTTCGAGATTCTTGAGCATCTTAGCAACGATCTTGATGTCGCCTTTATGCACCATGCAGGAACCAACGAAACCGAGGTCCACGTGCTTTTCGCCGCCGTAGAAGTCGAGGTCACGAATCGTGTCGTGGGTGTAGCGCTTGGAAACATCTTCGTTTTTCACGTCTGGGTCAGCGATCATTGGCTGAACAATCTTGTCGAGATCGACCACGAGCTCAGCGTAGTAGTTCGCATTCGCGTCAGGTGCGAGTGGTGGCTTAGCACCGGAGCGGATTTCTTCGATACGCTTGTCTGCTTTATCGATGAGGCCCTGGAGCACCTTATTCCCGTTGTCCATGCCCTTGTCGATCATGATCTTGATACGGCTCTTCGCGATTTCGAGAGACTCGATGAGTGTCTCGTCCTGTGAGATACAGATAGCAGCCTTCGCCTTCATTTCCGCAGTCCAGTCAGTGAAGGTGAATGCTTGGTCAGCGAGTAGTGTGCCGATGTGCACCTCGATGATGCGGCCCTGGAAAACATTGTCACCAGAGAATTTTTCAAGCATCTGAAGCTGAGTCGCATGCACCACATCACGGAAGTCCATGTGATCCTTCATCTCACCCTTGAAGGTGACTTTTACAGACTTAGGGATCGGCATCGTAGCCTCGCCAGTAGCGAGCGCCAGCGCTACCGTGCCGGAGTCAGCACCGAAGGCCACGCCCTTGGACATACGCGTGTGAGAGTCACCACCAATGATGATGTCCCAGTCGTCCACGGTGAGGTCGTTGAGCACTTTGTGAATCACGTCAGTCATGGCGTGATATTTGTCTTCTGGGTCACGTGCTGTGATGAGCCCAAACTTCTGCATGAAGCTCATGAGCTTCGGAATGTTTGCTTGAGCCTTCTTGTCCCATACGGAAGCAGTGTGACAACCAGACTGGTACGCCGCATCCACGATAGGTGAAATAACCGTAGCAGCCATCGCCTCTAGTTCCTGAGAAGTCATGAGACCCGTTGTGTCCTGTGAACCTACCACGTTTACTTCAACACGAACGTCTGAGCCAGCTAACAATGGATCGGAGCTAGCAACGCCCACTGCATTGCGGTTGAAGATTTTCTCTACCGCTGTGAGACCTTGCTCAGCATTCGAAATTTCCTTAGAAGCAGCATACACAAGTGGAGCATCCACTCCCAGTGTCTTAGCCGCAAATGTCTGAAGCTTCTTACCAAAGACGATGGCGTATGAACCACCAGCCTTCATGAATTCCACTTTCTGTGGTGTGAATGCCGATGATACGTCTACGAGTTCCTTACCAGCTGCGTCGTAGAGTTTCTTCTCTTGGGTATTGATCGTGAGAACGGTGCCTGTGGATACCTCGTAGGTCTGTTCAAGGATGGTCTCGCCATCAGCATCAAATACGACATTGCCCTCAGCATCCGTCTTCTTCACCCAGTTCTTCAGGTCGATTCCAATACCACCAGTCACCCCAACAGTCGTGAGGAAAATTGGAGAAATACCATTGGTGCCAGCTACCACTGGAGCGATGTTCACGAATGGCACGTATGGGCTCGCCTGGTGACCTGCCCAGAGAGCCACGTTGTTGATACCAGACATACGGGAGGAGCCCACACCCATGGTGCCCTTCTCCGCGATGAGCATCACGCGAGCGCCTGGGTTGTCTGCTTGAAGTTGAGAAATCTCAGCCTGTGCAGCCGGAGTGATCATGCACTTACCATGAAGCTCACGGTCGGAGCGTGAGTGTGCTTCACCACCCGGTGAAAGCAAGTCAGTGGAGATATCACCTTCACCGGCGATGTAAGTCACCACTTTGATTTCCTCAGGAACCTCTGGAAGCTTAGTGAAGAACTCAGCCTGTGCGTAGCTTTCGAGAATCTCTTTGGCAACTGTGTTGCCAGCCTTGAATGCAGCTTCGAGACGCTCGGTATCCGCATCGTAGAGGAACACCTGAGTCTTAAGAACTGCACCTGCTTGTTCAGCAATACCTTGGTCGTCGCCAAGCGCGAGATCGAGAAGTGCAGCCACTGATGGACCCCCCTTCATGTGTGAGAGAAGCTCGAAAGCAAACTCAACAGAAATCTCTTCCACGGATACTTCACCAAGGATGATTTCTTTCAAAAATTGTGCCTTCACACCCGCAGCACTGGTGGTACCAGGAAGTGTGTTGTAGATGAAAAAGTTCAGGGACTCTTTTCTGTGGGCGTTGCCGAGGTCTTTGATCTGGGCTACGATCTCTGCGAGCAAATCGTCGCTGTCGATCGGCTTCGGGTTGAGACCCTCGCCTTTGCGCTGCTCGATTTCGTTTAAATATTCTGTGTACAAGCTCATAAATTCGGCGCGATTGTCCACCGAAGCCCCAAGAATTCAAGCAATTTTTACGCGCCAGAATGCCAGCTCAAGCCAAAGCCCGTAAGGCCTACTGGCATCAAGGATGACACGGTGTGATTTGCTAGACGACTAAAGCTCAAAAGATGAATTCAACTCATCGATATGATGAGATATGAATAAAGCTCGAAAAGCCTGAGCTAGAAAGCCACGAAGGTAGCTCTACCATTGTGGAATCTACCCTTCCTTTTGCCAACGAGCGACGTCTTTGGCGAAGTAGGAAAGAATAAAGTCGGCACCAGCACGCTTAATACCAGTGAGGCTCTCAAGCACGACAGCTTTTTCATCAACCCAACCGCCAGCGGCAGCAGCCTTGATCATCAGGTACTCGCCACTGACTTGGTAAGCGGAGATAGGGAGCGTAGTCGCTTCGCGAAGCTGAGCGATGATATCAAGGTAAGCTCCGGCAGGTTTCACCATGATCATGTCGGCACCTTCAGCTTCATCCAAGAGCGCTTCACGCACTGCCTCGCGGCTATTGGCGTAATCCATTTGGTAAGTTTTCTTGTCGCCAGCCTTGGGCGCAGAATCAAGAGCGCCGCGGAATGGTCCATAATACGCCGAGGCGTACTTAGCCGTGTAGGAAAGTATAGAAACATCTGGGAAGCCAGCAGCATCGAGTGCGCAACGCAGCGCTTCGACGCGGCCATCCATCATGTCGCTTGGCGATACGATATCCGCACCAGCCACAGCATGACTCACCGCCTGCTTGCAGAGCACCTCCACCGTTTCGTCATTGAGAATTTCTAGCTCCCCATCCTCGCGTTGTTTGACGAGACCATCGTGCCCATCAGAATTGTATGGATCAAGTGCCACATCAGTGATCACGCAGAGCTCAGGATAGGCAGACTTAAGCGCCTTGATGGCACGAGGGACCAAGCCGTTGGCATTATAGGATTCATCAGCTTGAGAGGTCTTCAATGCGTCCGCAACTGCTGGAAAAATTACAACTGCTGGCACGCCTAGGGCGTATGCTTCACCAGCTTCTTTCACCAAGCCCTCAACACTCCAACGAGTGCAGCCTGGCATCGACTCAATCGCCACATCCTCATCAGATTCGTGCACGAAGAGCGGGTAGATGAAATCGCCAGCATCTAGGCTTGTCTCGCGCACGAGATTACGAATAGCGGCGGACTTGCGGTTGCGGCGTGGTCGTTGAAGCATGGTAGAAGTTCAGGTATGGTTGTTAAAGTTGCTCTAAGCTGTAACCCTCATTGCCATCTTTGACAAGCCAGCCAAGCTCTTTCAGTTGATCGCGTAGTTCATCAGACTTCGCCCAATCTTTATCTGAACGTGCCTGCCAACGTGCCGCAGCGAGCTCTTGGATATGAGGGGGAGCTTCAACCACCACCTCTTCTTCCACCACTGGAAGCTCAAAGCCCAAGGCATGAAGCATGAAGTGCAGCCCCTTCCACTGAGTAAGAGGGTTCGGTTCGTTTTGCGCGCGCCGGAGAGCTCCGAACATCGCACCAATCGCGCGCTGGGTATTGAGATCCTCGCACAGTCCCTCCCAAGCATTTTCGAATAAACCTTTGTCTTCGAGTCCGATCAAGGACTCATAGCTTGGTGCTTCGTCTTGACCTGCGAGCTCCGCCAAAGCGCGCTCAGCCTTGAGCAACTTATCGAGTGCTTCACCAGCAGCATGCAGACTATCGAGGGTGAAATTGAGCTGCTTGCTGTAGTGTGCCCCCACTAGGGTGAAGCGAACGGCATTTGCAGCAAACCCCTTTTCCAAAAGGTCATCTAGACGGAAGAAATTCCCCAGTGATTTCGACATTTTCTTACCCTCAACGAGTAAATGCGTGATGTGAAACCAATGCGCGGCAAAGTCACCGCCACAGGAACATTTACTCTGTGCGATCTCGTTCTCGTGATGCGGAAATACCAGGTCTTCACCGCCTGAGTGCATGTCAAAGCTAGCACCTAGGTGCTCACGAATCATCGCTGAACATTCCAAATGCCACCCAGGGCGCCCTTCGCCCCAAGGGCTTTGCCAAAAATTATCACCATCCTCATCACGTCGTGACTTCCATAGGACAAAATCTGCCACGCTATCTTTCTCGTACTCGTCGGAGTCGTTGGTGCGTTGGTTTTGAGTCTTCCCTAGATCTAGGTCACGCGTATCAAGATGTGAGAGCTTCCCATATTCTGGGTAGGACTTGATGCTAAAGTAGACGGAACCGTCATCTGCGGCATAGGCATGTCCCTTTTCGATCAAGCTCTCGATCATCTTGATTTGTTGGGGCATGTGCTCCACAGCGCTTGGTTCGACGTGTGGCTCTAGGCAATTTAGGGCGGCACAGTCGACATGAAATTTTTCAGTCCACATGTCAGTGAACTGTTTCAGTGTCATCTCCGCAGCCTGCGAGTCACGAATCGTTTTGTCATCCACGTCAGTAAGGTTGCGCACGTGTTTCGTCGGCGTCCCACTGAGCTCCAAAGCACGACGAAAAACATCCTGAAGCACGAATGTACGGAAGTTTCCGATGTGGGCTGGCCCGTACACCGTAGGTCCACAACAGTAAATACCATAACGTTCTCCGTATTTGGGGCTCACTGTGGTGACTTCTCGTTGCAATGTATTGAACAGACGCATGCCCCGCTTTAGACGTCATTCACCAACTTGAAAAGGCGATTTGCAGGAAATCTTGGCTCCAAGCGCACCTCATACAAGGGAAACTAAGCCGCCGATGCATGTCATGATCACTGAGTCTCAAGCAACAGAAAAAAAGATCATCTCACACGTTGACAATTTCGTAAAAGTCGACAGTATCCGTCCCGCACTAAGGAGTAGCCGGCGTGGCGGAATTGGTAGACGCGCTCGACTCAAAATCGAGTTCCTTGTGAGTGCCGGTTCGATCCCGGCCGCCGGTATTTTTTTACATCTGCAATCCCCTGAGCCTTGACCATTCTCATTATCATTGCGGTTCTCTCAGCCATCTTTTTTAGAAAATCCGCAAAGGCAAAGGGCTACAATAGCCGCAAATTTTGGGTACTCCCCTGCCTCATATCAGGCATCCTCATGCTCATGGCTATTCTGGCGAGCAGCGTCGGCACCATGATGATGACCTCGAAGACAGCCGTGGAGATGCAACGTTTCATTGTTAGCATTCTTGCTGTGATCGTCCAAATCACCGTGCTATTGCGCATACGCAAACAAATCAAGCAACTCCCTGATCGCTCAGCTAGCGAATAGGAGCTGCTAAGAAAGCCTAATTGTCTGTCTCGACTTCAGCGAGATTGATCGCATCGATAAACTCTCGGAGCCGTCCGAAATCGTTGCGCCCATGACGTAACACAATCCTTGGAAGGTCTAGCAACTCTTTCTCATTCATTTCAGCCTTGAGTGCACCATTCTGGCGCATCTTCCCTGCAGACACAATGTCTGCAAAATCCTCAGAAAGTTTTGCAAAAGCTTTCTTGCTGAGCGCCTGGTGCATGCGCACCACCAATTGATCGCCTACATAACGGTAGGAATGGAAGTTCTTGTAGAACTGCACGATTTCTTGAACCGCCTCTTCCACATCATCCGTAACCTTGAAAAGGGAGAAATCTGATTCTGAAATCAACTTCAACCGCATCAAGTGTTCCTCCATAAATTGCAGCCAAAACTTCCAATATGTCCCACCTTTACAGTCAAGCAACACCAATGGATAAACGGTGCTCTTTCCGGTCTGAATCAATGTCAGAGCCTCGAAAATCTCATCCATCGTGCCCACCCCACCTGGCATCGCAACAGCCGCGTCGGCTTCCTTCACGAAAGCGAGCTTACGGGTGAAAAAGTAATTAAATTCAATCAACTTTTCATCACCGTTGATGAATGGATTGGCAGAGGTCTCAAATGGCAAACTAATATCCAAGCCAAAGGTATTCTCTCGGCCAGCACCCTCATTTCCTGCAGCCATGATCCCTGGACCCGCACCCGTGATCGTCATGAACCCCTCCTCTACGATACGCCTCGCAAACTGCACCGTGGTTTGGTATTCGGGTTCGTCCGGCTTAGTTCTTGCCGAACCAAAAATCCCGACCTTCTTCTCAAAACGGAACGGATGGTAGACTCGACTGGATTCCGCCATTTCCTTGAGCGCTCGGTTCATTAATTTAAAGTCCCCCATGGAAATCGACTCGCGCCCGAGACGTAAGGCTGTAGTGATCATTTCAGCAATCAGGCAAACGTTCTGATCCGTCCCCACGGCTTGCGACAACTGCATCACCTGTTCATCCACTTTGGGATCTCCGGTACTCCCGATATAATTGCATGAGGCTGCTAGTATCTCTCCTCCTGTAAAATCTTTTTCCTGCGGAACTCTAACGTGCTTCTTTTTTGACATACCGGTCAGTTTATATCAATTCGGAACGAATAGCTAGAGATCTCATCATAAATAGTATCTTTGTTGTACTGCGTGCTTGCCAAACTCCTAGCAATGCGCTGTTCTTTGGCGCAGCCAAATTGCACTCGGAGGGGTGGCAGAGCGGTTGAATGCACCGGTCTTGAAAACCGGCAAGGGTTAACGCCCTTCGAGGGTTCGAATCCCTCCCCCTCTGCCACTATAAAGCGACCCACTTCGGGTCGCTTTTTTGGTTCTCAGCCACCAAGAGATCGAGAATCACTGCCATGCATAGGAAAAAGTGCTGCCATCCCTACAAATCGTTTCCGATCACCCAGCCAATGTGGTATACAATGAAGTATGCGCAAGGCACTAACCTCATTACTGTTAGCAAGCAGCTTTCTTTTCAGCGGCTGTGTGGCACCGCCAGCTATTGATCCTCAGGGAAATGTCCGGGTTACCCCAACAAGTAGCTCGCTTCAATCCCAAGGAGCTCAAGAGTTCCTAAAGCTAAAACAAGCCAAAAAGATTTCAAAGAATTCGACATACAATGCGCAACTTCAGCGCGTGGCGCGTCGACTTACTCCTGTCATCAACCTCCCCGGGGCCAAGTGGGAATTTGTCGTCTTTGAAGACAAATCTCCCAACGCATTTGCATTACCTGGTGGCAAAGTGGGTATCCATACAGGGATGTTTAAAATCACCCAGACTGATGCAGGTCTCGCTGCGGTGGTGGGTCATGAAATTGCCCACGTGACATCAAACCATGCAGGCAAGCGTCAAACACAGCAGATCGGACTCTTGATCGGGGCCATCGCACTGGATCAAGTAGTGAAAAACCAAGGTGCTAGTGGGGGCGAGCGCGCTGCAGTGGCCGCCGGCTACGGAGCCGTTTCAACACTCGGTCTTGCCCTACCCTACTCTCGTAGCCATGAGCTAGAGGCTGATAAAGTGGGAGCTATTTATATGGCTCGCGCCGGATACGACCCTCGCGATGCGGTCAAAATGTGGCGTCGCTTTGAGGCTTACAATGTCAAACAAGGACGTTCACAACCGGAATTCCTCAGTACCCACCCACTCGATCAGACAAGGATCTCAGCACTTCAAAGCTTCATGCCTACAGCCATGCAGCAGTACCGCAAGCGTTAGAACGTATCAATTACCGAGGAATAAGATTCATTGCTCTCCACTCATACCCATATCATGCCGAGTAAACGTACCTTTCTAACCCTTGCACTAGGCTTACTAACAAGCACTTCATTCACCATGGCCAACGAAGCACCAAAACCAGACGCAGCCCTTGAAAAAATCTCACTGGGAGCTGGTTGTTTCTGGTGCGTTGAGGCGATCTACAACCGCATCGAAGGAGTCAAATCAGCTGTATCTGGCTACCAAAACGGTCATCTCAAAAACCCCACTTACAAGGACATCTGCACCGGGAAGACAGGACACGCAGAGGTAGTTCTGGTCACCTACGATCCTAAAGTCGTCCCACTCGACACCATTCTAAAGTGGTTCTGGAAAGCACACGACCCCACCACGCTCAACCGCCAAGGTAACGATGTAGGCACCCAATATCGCTCTGGGATCTACTACTACAATGACGCTCAAAAAACGGTGGCCGAAGCTTCTCTCAAAGATGCACAAGCTGACTTTTCAGATAAGATTGTGACCGAAATTGTGAAGGCTGAAACGTTTTACCCCGCTGAGGACTACCACCAAAACTATTATCTAGAGAATAAATCAAAAAATGGCTACTGTCGCTTTGTCATCGAACCCAAAATGAAAAAGCTCGGCCTAGAAAAGAAACACAAAGTGGCTGAATAATTATTCTCTATCCATCTTGTAACTCAAAAAAACGGGGCGTGAATTTCTCACGCCCCGTTTTTTTTTGAATAAGATGTAGAATTTTTATCCTAACGGCTTAGAAACCCCCACCATGCCACTGCAGAAACACAGTGCCGTAGTTTGAGCCCCCAGAAATGCTATTGAACGCTGAAGAGCTTCCATAGATACCCGAACGGTGGTGAACGCCAACACCCAACCAAAGTTCTTCAAATGGGTCGAAGTTGAACACATCTGCTAGGTTTATATCAGCACTAATGTTTAGATAGTTCATCAATTGGCTTTCGTCTTCTCCTTTTCCAGCGAGATCAGTGCGCTCATAGTAATTCAGGTTACTCGCATAAGAAATACCCTCAGCAGCTCCAAGTCGGATTCTCCATGGAGTCGGTAAGGTGTAAAAAAGTTTCACGGCCAAGACACCTTCGTAAGAAGAAGCCTGAACATCTGAGCTATGGTGAACCACAAAGCCCGGAGTTAAGTAGAGCTCGATAGGAGCACCAAATAAGGTGTCGGATAGTGGGTGGCCATAGAAAATCGAAGTCATCGTGACATCGGCATCATCCTCGGTGTCAAAACTACCAGAAGGGATGCTCTCAAAATTCGAGGTGGTCCCCCAGCCATGGGCAATCTTCCAGAACGGCTTTGCCTCTAGTGAGGACTTCTTCACTGGTTCGGCATCGAAAAACCCAAGTCCTAGGTAAAGTTCATAGGCAAAGTTATCTTCCACGAAGTCACTCTTCCCGGCTTGATTGCCTAACCAAGAACCTTTGACCTGACCTTCAAGGTGAAGGTTACTGATGAGCTGACGACGTACCTTGAGTTTGGCGCTGCTGTTGAGACCTGCGCTCAGGCTCTGCGAATCCAATCCATAGTAATGAGAATTAAAATCTGAGGACAGCACCCCTATTTGCGCCTCAGGGAAAAACCTCCACCCTCCAGTCCTATAGTCACCAGCGAAACGTACTGCAGACTGCATACGGCCATGGACGTCACTCAAGACCTCAAACTGCACTTGGCTGTTATCATCTAACTTGTAGAAGGCTTGAATACCGAGATCACCTTCCACTCCACTATCGATTTGCTTGTATTCATTCGGAATATCAAGGAAGCGGTAGCGGCCGATGGCATTAAAGCCAGCGTACTCGTTCTCCCACAACTTCACTCCAGCATAGTCACCACGGAGGAAAAATCGCTCTCCCTCGTAGTAAAACAATGGCATCACGTCATCAGTACTAGAGGATGAAGACTTGTATGGCACATTGGCATAACGCACGGCCATCGCCAAGCCCCACTCAGGAGCAAGCGCTTCATCTTCTACGGTCAGTGGTACAAGAGCATCTGGTGCTTCCTTAGCCGATGCTGAGGAAAGCGCACAAACGACAGCTGCTAGTGACGCCAAGTACGGCAAATTGTTGTGGTGCTTCATTGCGCTTGTTATGGGCAAGAAGTCCTCACGAGTCAACCTCTTGTTAGCTTAGAGAGCGCGAAGCTCTGGGATAAAAAATCCGCCATGGAATCGAGCCCGTGACGGATGAATAAGTGCGAACTCAATCGGAAGCGTTTATTTCTTTTTAGCCCATGAGTCACGCAAGCCAACCGTACGATTGAAGCGCAACTCACCATCAAGCGTGTCAGCACAGAAATAGCCAACACGTTCAAACTGAAAGACAGCGCCATGACTCACATCCGCAAGTGTGGGTTCGAGCTTAGCCCCTTTGATGACTTGCATGCTCTCTGGATTGAGACAATTCATGAATCCACCTTCGTGAGCGTCAGGATTCTCCTCGGTGAAGAGTCGATCGTAGAGGTGCACTTCGGCCGTGTGTGCGTGCGCGGCACTAACCCAATGGATGGCCGCCTTGCACTTCACTCCTTCTGGCGGATTTTGCCCCACTGTGCCAGGAAGGTAATCCACATGCACAGCGGTCACATTGCCTTCAGCATCGGTGTCATGACTCGTGTATTGGAGAATATAGCCACCGCGTAATCGCACCGCGCGTCCGGGACCGAGGCGAAAATATTTTTTGGGTGGGTCTTCCATGAAGTCATCGCGCTCGATAAACACCTCCTTAGCAAGTGGCACCTTCCGCGTGCCAGCTTCAGGATCCTCAGGATTGTTCTGGCATTCCATCTCCTCAACATGCCCATCCTCCCAATTATCAATGACTACCTTGAGTGGCTCAAGCACGCCCATGCGACGTGATGCAATTTGATTGAGATGAGAACGTAGTTCAAACTCCAATAGCGCCACATCCGTGGTCGCATTGAATTTGGTAACACCCACTTTATGGATAAAACGCTTAATCGATTCAGGCGTGTAACCCCGGCGACGCATGCCTGACAACGTTGGCAAACGTGGGTCGTCCCAGCCACTCACGATCCCCTCCTCTACGAGCTGAAGAAGCTTGCGCTTGCTCATCACTGTGTTGGTCAGATTGAGCCTAGAAAACTCAATCTGACGTGGCGTAGCAGGTGTTGGGCAATGCTCTACAACCCATTCGTAGAGCGGGCGATGGTCCTCAAACTCTAGAGAACAAAGTGAATGGGTGACCCCCTCTTTCGCATCTTCCAATGGATGCGCAAAGTCGTACATTGGGTAGATTTTCCACTGATCACCTGTGTTGTGGTGGTCGACATTCAACACGCGGTAAATTGCCGGATCGCGCATGTTCATGTTCGGTGCTGCCATGTCGATTTTGGCGCGAAGCACTGCAGCTCCAGCCTCAAAATCGCCATCACGCATTCTCTCAAACAAGGCAAGATTCTCATCAACGGAAGAATCACGGTAGGGTGAATCTGAACCTGGAGTATTCACATTACCTCTAGCTTCACGCATTTCTTCGACACTCTGAAGATCCACATATGCGTCACCTTCACGAATCAGGTGCAGTGCACACTCATAGAAGTAATCGAAATAGTTCGATGCGTAGTAAGCTTCCTGCCCCCAATCAAAGCCCAGCCACGCCACATCCTTCTTGATGCTTTCGACATATTCAATGTCTTCCTTGATCGGGTTGGTATCATCAAAGCGCAAGTTGCACTTTGCCTGAACCGCCTGATTCTCTTGGGCAATTCCAAAATTGATACAAATCGCCTTGGCATGGCCAATGTGAAGGTAGCCATTCGGTTCTGGAGGAAACCTGGTAAGGATACTAGCATGTTTGCCACTCGCCAGGTCCTCAGCGATAATCTCTCTGATAAAGTCGTTCTTTGCTTCTGAATTGCTCATGTTGTTGTCAATCGCACGTGCTGCAACGTTCATGCGTCAATTATCTGATCCATGCAATACCTATCGCCCTCATCCACCTACTTTTAGCCAGCCAAGCGATCCTTGAAGCAAGATCTAACAATATCTGAAAAAGTTTCCTATTGCACGGAGGCGGATTTTTCCTACATATATTGCCATGCACCGCACGATTCAGCACCTAAGCCTCAGTGGCATCGTTCTTCTTAGCGCGCACTGTGGCAGCATGAACGAAACCATTTATCTAGACCCGAACTTTCAACCAGCTCGGTCGGCAACTGATAAGGCTGACACTACTGCATCTGAAGAAAGCGCAGGCTCTGACGCACCAATCGCTCATGCTCCTGTGCCACAAAGCACCGTGGAAGTAGAAGCGGCAGCTGATGTGGCAGCAGCCACGGCCATCAACAAAAAAGAAGTCAAAGCACCTGTCGCGCAGGAACTTGCCCCACCAAAACCCAAACCAAGCTCAAGTGCTAGTTCACCATTCATCCAGCCAGATGTTTACGGTATTCCCTCAAATAAAGAATTGAATGAAACCAGCACCCCAATCAACAGCGGAGGAAACTCGCGACGTCTCGGTGTGCCTAGCAATCCTTAGCCTCCTTGATCAACAAGCCAGTGTCACGTCACTGCTACGACATTTCGCTTTCCAGCCCAGCAGAATTGCTACAGCATTCCTACATGGCAACGATCTTACTCGGTATTTCTGGCTCCATCGCAGCGTATAAAGCTGCCGACATTGCTTCTGCTCTCAATAAAGACGGACATGAAGTGCATTGTGTCATGACGAAGTCAGCCACTGAGTTTATCCCGCCCTTCACCTTGCAGACTCTATCGCGCAACCCAGTACTCGTTTCCTTACAAGATGAAAAGAATAGCTGGAAGCCGGGTCACATCGATCTCGCTGACCGCGCTGATCTGCTGGTAGTCGTTCCCGCTAGTGCCAACACCATTGCCAATTTTGCTAACGGCCTCGCACCCGACCCACTGTGTAGCATCTATTTGGCTACACGTGCCAAAACCTTGATCTGCCCAGCAATGAATGGCAAAATGTGGGACCATGTCGCCACCCAGCGTAATGTCGCACAGCTCAAGCTCGATGGAGCGGACTTCTTCGGCCCCGATAGTAATGGCATGCTAGCCTGCGGGTATGAAGGGAAAGGCCGCCTAATGCCCGTGGATGAGATTTTAGATTACATCCGAAAGTCTCTGGCCTAGGCATCTCACACGACCATTATTCTATCGTTACTGGCGGAATAAAGTCAGCCCATCCCCATCTACCCACCATGCCTAAACATTTTCTTATCACTGCCGGCCCGACTCGCGAGGCTATCGATCCAGTTCGCTACATTAGCAATCATTCTTCAGGCAAAATGGGCTACGCCATTGCAGGGGCCGCCGCTCATGAAGGGCATCGCGTCACGCTCATTTCTGGCCCTACCACTCTGGATGTGCCACACGGCGTTGATTTCCTGCCCGTAGAGACCGCACAAGAGATGTACGAAGCCACGGAGCGCTATATCAAAAAAGCCGACATAGCGGTCTTTGCAGCCGCGGTGGCTGATTACCGTCCTATTGCTGTCCCTGATCAGAAAATCAAAAAATCTTCTGACACGATGACCATCGAATTGGTGAAGAACCCGGACATCTTAGCCTCAGCACGCAGCCAGTTTGGCTTCAATGGAACCTTGATTGGCTTTGCCGCCGAAACAGAGAATGTGATCGAGAACGCGCGCGGCAAACTCGAGCGCAAACAATGCGATTTGATTGTGGCTAATGATGTCTCTCGTAAAGACATCGGCTTCAATACCGCCGATAACGAACTTAACCTCGTCTTCCCCAAAAAAGTCAGCTCCTTGGAGAAGGCCTCTAAAACAAGCCTCGCCATGGAGCTGGTAAACATCGCCCTGGAATTAAACCAGGGCGAGTAAGGGTATGCTTGGAGACTTATTTCTCTAGCTCTTCAATCGTCCAAGGACTCTTGCGATTTCTGTATTGGTGACGAATTTGTCTTACTTCCTTATCAGTAATCAGCTTCGCAGAGTTGCCCCAAGTATTACGAATGTAGGTCAACACATCAGCGATGTACTTGTCATCGTGGCTCGCCAGCGACTCCATTGCACCCGGGTAAGTCTTGCCGTCGATAGGGCCAATCAATCCATGCATTGCAATCTTGATCAGTTTCTTAGGATCGCCAGTCACACGTGGTGAGCCAACGAGAGGAGCTGCGAGAGTAGAATCAGTCCCGGCCATCGGAGTTCCTAATCCGTCATTACCGTGGCAGGCAAAACAAAGTGATTTGTAATGCTTGGCACCGCTCTGCATGACGCGTTCAAAGTGTGGACCTTTACCTTTGAGGGCTTGTTGGAATTCTCTCCATTCACGCGCCTTACGCATGTCTTCCTTCCATTGGTTGATGTGCATTTTCACCACAGGATGGTTTTCATGCTTCACCACCATCTCATCGCGATACTTCACGACTGCTGGAGAATGAGCATTTTCTTTAGCACTCAAGAATGCTTGTACCAACACCTGTGGTTCAGAGACATCAAGTAGTAGTTTATCGTAAATCGCCATCGCCGCTGGGTCATTCTTCTTCAGCAATGGATCAAGGATACGCAGTGCGTGAACGGCCACTCTTGGATCACTTCCAAAGATTTGTGACTTCAACACCTCTGTAGGCACGGCATCAATACCGTCCATAGTCCAGAGGATTTCAATCTTCTCTTGGCTGTCCTTAGACTTCGAGAATGCTGATTTGAGCGGTTCGATAAGGTTCTTCTCATTACGAAGCACGAGGAGCTTTCTTGCGGTGCTACGATGCCAACCATTTTTATGGCCAAGATAAGCAATCAACTCAGTGCTGCTTTTATCGAGCAACTTAGGAGCAGGCGTTTTCTTGTTGAAGTCCTCAGGCACGAGGCGGTAGATACGCCCCATCTGGACGTTCTTGTAAAGACCGTACTCATCAATCACGTTACGGAGGTATGTGCCTTTCTGTGTCCAAGCAGATTCCTGGATGATACCACGATACATGTCCACAATGTAGAGAGCTCCGTCTGGGCCAGTTCTCAAATTGATTGGGCGGAAGTTGGCATCAGTCGAACGAATAAACTCTGACTTAGGATACGCATTCTTCATCACCTTATATCCCTTTGAGGTATCCACATTTGCACGGCGGATCAATCGACCCACTGGTTCGCAGAGTAAATAACTGCCATAAAATTCAGGCATAAGATCACCTCGGTAGACTCCGTGACCACAGGCTGCTGTCACGTGGTTTAGCGTGTTATTCTCACGCAAACGGCGACGGCCACCTTGTGTATCAGGAATATTGTCGATAGGCCAAACCTCGTTGAACCCCTCTTCGAGCTCACCAGGGAACTTACTTGAGGAATACGCAATTGGAGTCTGGAAATACTGGAAACTCACTTCCAAGCCGGAAAACCCTGTAGCGAAGTTACCATCATCATCGTGATCAAGTCCCCACTGAGTGTTGGAAGAACGTGAAAAAATACGCTCTACTTTGCCATCACGCATGCGGAAGCGTTCGCCACCTTTTGAGGTGTAGATCCAGTTATCAATATTCCAGATGAGGCCGCTTGCCTGGTGCTCCATATTACCACCACGTGGCCCACCTTTGTACCAAAGCACCTTTTCATCTGCTTTGCCATCACCTGTGGTATCACGATAGGAATAAATATCTAGAGTGTCAGTTTCGCACAGGAGAACTCTGTCATCGAGCGGTAAGATCATGCGCGGTAAGTGCAAGCCATCGAGGAACACCGTGGATTTGTCCATCTTGCCATCACCATCCAAATCTTGGAGCTTCATCACACGACTCTTCTTCTCAGCTTGGCCGGTAGCATCCGCATCCTGCATGTATGTAGTCATCTCGAGGACATACATATTTCCGTTACCATCCCAAACACAGTCTACAGGCTCTTTGATCATCGGCTCAGATGCAACAAGTTGCAATTTGTAGCCTTTAGGCACCTGGATAGTCTTCATGCTCTCTTCCGGGGAGAGAGGCTTTACCTTGGCATATAACGATTCATCGGTCTGCGGAACTGGAGACTCATTGCCGTAACTGGCGATGCTTCCAGCAGCAAACATAAGGGGTAATAGTGTTTTAATACTCATTGTTGCGCTCTTAATTGTAGTGTTGCATTCTTTAATACGATCGTATCTATCGCATTGTTTCGAATAATTCATAAACCCCACACAGATAAATTACTGAGTGGGGATTAGGTGGTGGTGCTGGGAGAAAATAATGAGTAAGCGAATAGCACTTACTGACGGCGGCGCCTGAGTAACATCGATGTGCTGCCCAGCAACACGAGGAAGGAAGTGGATGGCTCAGGTACTGCTGCCGTGACATTGATGATAACATCATTGCCAGATAAAATCAGCTGAAAATTCATGTCATGGATCACACCTTCCGTGATGGCTCCGAGTGATCCAGTCAGAGCAGCAGCATCAATGAGCGTGTATAGACCGGCGCTCAAGCCTCCAAGATTGGTGAAAGTGAAGTCATTGAGCTCTAGCCCATCAATGATCAAATTACCCGCTGTGATCATATCTGCACCCGCTGCGCCAAGCTCAAATTGCAGGTCGCCTGCCGCTACGTCAGTAAGGTCTAGTGCACCAGAAATTGTCAGCGCAGTGCTGATTTGCGCATCGACGAGATCGATGGCTCCACCATTAAGAACCGTCACATCACCACCTATCGTACCAGTCCCGCCGAGAGCACCCCCGCTATTGACGAGGATTGTACCAGTCGCTCCGGAATAGGTGCCACTGACCAAAAGTAGCCCATCATTGATTTCAGTATCACCAATGTATGACGCGCTGTTGCCGGAGAGCTCCATCGTTCCTGCACCATTCTTCACCACGACAGCATTGGCACCGCCGGTGATCGAAGTGGACACATCAAGTGCCACATCATCGGTGGAACTTGCCACGTTGAAATTAAACTTCTGGACATCCTGCAGCGACATTGCGCCACCGCTGATGTAATTGGTAGCACCTCCATTGGTGGTGAGGTCCGTGCCAACTTCATCTAGAGTCTGAAATATCGAGGCTCCTGTAAATTGTAAAGTATTCCCCCCATTGCTATCAAAATTGAAGCTCTTGTTATAGAATACCAAGTACCCACCTGCATTCTCTGCATGGAAGGTGCTTCCGTTGTTGATATTGATATTAGATGCCGAGTACCACTGGAACAAGTCGTTCAGCGAGCTCACATATCTAAGTTCACCACCATTCACCGTGGTGTCTCCCTGGTAGGTATCAAATGCAGGAGCCACATTATCATTGATTGTGAGTCTACCTGCACCCTCTTTGACCAAGCCGCCAACGTTGGTGACATCCATCTGTTGAGCATGTGTCACATCCTGGCCGTTGGTATCAATACGGATCGCATCAGTACTATTCTTCACACGGCTAGAGTAGTCGGCACCCGCACTATTCGCGGTGTGACGAAGCGTGCCACCAGTGAACGTAATGTCACCACCGTTACCCAATGCTCCTGAAACTCCCGCCACTTCTGCAGCATCAGCTTCAAGCACTCCTTGAGCAAGGGTCGTCGTACCCGTATAAGTGTTGGCAGCGCCAAGCGACAACACACCTGTACCGTTTTTCGTAAGTCCACCCGTGTTGGTAGAATCAATGATCCCTGCCAGAGTCACATCCTGGCCATTTGTATCCAATGTGATTGCTGATGTGCTGTTCGCGAAACGCGTGGAATAATCAGTAGACGCACTATTAGCGGTGTACTCAAGCTGACCACCCGTAAACGTGATGTCACCACCATTACCAAGCGCGCCCGACACGCCAACATTATCTGCTGCATCGGCAATGATGGTACCAGCTTCAATTGTTGTAGAACCGGTGTAAATGTTTTGAGCCGTGAATGTCTGAGCTCCCACACCAGATTTCTTAATCCCCCCTGTTCCAAAAAGAATGCCGTCATATGAACCCGCGACAGCATTTGCAATATTGAGCTCGTTCCCCGCATCAAGCTGAGTCCACCCACCCAAAGCTCCACCACCAGTCAAACCACCAATCGTTTCAGTATTGCCAGTACCACCAACGTGAAAAATAGCACCTGAAGCATTCGCTAGATTGACAATCGAAGTGTCGCCAATATCTAGACCTGATCGAATCTCTAACACCCCAGCATTGATCTGCGTGCTCCCGGTATAGGAACTTCCGATCACAGCGCCACCATCAGTAGCACTACTTTTATTATTTAAGATCTGCGTACCAGCCCCATTCTTCACGAGACTCAAATCACCTTCGAAGCGACCTTGGTATTCAAATATTCCTGCGTCTGTATTCAGGGTGAGCGTGCTAGCTCCACCTGTTGTGGTCACCTTTTGATCCCCTCCTACATCACTAAAAAAGCTGTAAATATTCAACGAACCCACGGTCTGATCCTGCCCATTCAAATCCAAGGTACCGCTGGATTGACCGTGCGTGCTCCAGCCAAAAAACACGTCCGTACCGGTTGGCATGGCATCGGTGACTCCAAGCTTCAAGTAACCGCCAAAATTGATAGTGGTATTCCCCCAGGTGTTGCCAGCAACATTCAACTCAGATGCATTTGCTTCGGAATTGCCACTACTCGTAACGGTGAATTGCCCCGTCCCAAGGTTCACAGAGTTTGTATCGACGATAAAATTAGAACCATTCAAGCCCAAGCCTGCATTATTCGTGCTAGTCACACCGCCGCTCAAGGTAATTCCTCCTCCACGAAAATCAACATTACCAGTCGGGGTGAGTGTGATCGCACCTGTGACCGTACCTCCACCAGTTCCACCATTGATTGAACCAGCCCCATTATGGTTGATCACAATATCATCCGCCACAGTGGCTCCGCTGACTATAGCGAGCTGGCCACCATTGAGAACCGTGTTACCAGCGGCTGAACCAAGACTCGCACCATTGTTAACGAACAAAGATCCTCCATTGAGGGTGGTAACGCCTGTGTAGGTATTCGCTGTGTAGAGAAATAAAATGCCAGTCCCACTTTTCGTCACCGCCCCAGAACCAGCAATCCCATCCCCCACAATGACGTAGGTGCCAGTAGTGTCAAATGTGACATCATTCGGAGTGGTGGTTCCAGAAATTGCTACGTTACCAGCACCTGTATCCCCAAACAGAACATCATCGCCATCATTGTATGTATCAAGACCCCAACTAGTGGCATCAGACCCACCTGTCCAAATCATGTCCGTACTTCCATCCCAGGTGACTGTGGCAGCAGATGCAGCTCCTATGCCAAGGAAGCTTTGGAGAAGTATCGCGCTAAGCGTCGTTTGAAAAGGGCGTCGGGTGATTCTGTTGGAGGACATGAGTAGTGTGAGGTATGGTCTGCAGTGTCGTTATTATTAGAAACACTGAAATTTAAACCTAGGAGGTATACCCACACCCTTCCATCCTTATTTTATAGGATTCCACGCTAACAATCCTGAGCAATATCGACAAGGTCCAGATAGCGTTCTAAACGTTCTAAAGCCAAGGAACTAGAACCACGAGATGGATCAAATGACTGGCCGCCGCCCACTTCAATCAAGCATTGCGGTAGATCGCCGCAATTTCGTCAGCTATTATTTGAACCCCGCTTTCAACGATCTCGGCATCCATGGTGTATGTCATACGGATACATTCATGTTGATGCTTCCAATCAGTATCATCTAGACCAAAGAAAAAGTAAGCGCCTGAGACGACGAGTACATTTCGTTGCTTGAGACGTTCATACAATGCCTTTGAACTGATCGGTAGCCCCTCAAACCAAATCCATAGAAACAAGGCCCCTTCAGAAAGATGCACACGATATGGGATGTCATCGGGAAAATAAGCCTTCACCCACTCTTGAGCACGCAAGGACTTTGCCAGATAAAACGGCTTCACCACATGCTTACTGAGCTCCATAAGCTTGCCACTTCGAATCAATGGTTCAGTCAAGACCTGCCCCACGTTGCTATTTGCCAACCCCACAATGGCATTCATTGAAGCCATTGCTGAGGCAATTTTGGGTGGCGCAACCACAATACCCGTACGGGTCCCAGGCAATCCGACTTTGGAAAGACTCATCGTTAGAATCATTGATGAATCCCATAGTGGCTCAGCATCTGCAAAAAAGATGTTAGGAAAAGGCGCCCCATACGCGTTATCAATGATCAATGGGATGTCATGCGATTTTGCGATCGCGAGCAATTTTGCAATCTCATTATCAGTGATCACATTACCCGTTGGATTCGTGGGGCGAGACACACAGATAGCTGCCACATCTTCATCAATCACTAATCGATCAAAATCGATCCGATATTTAAATTGATGATCTCCAATTTTTTCAATTTTCGGCGGAAAAGCCACGAACATGTCCTCCCCAACAGATTGGTTAGCATATCCAATATATTCTGGCACCAAAGGCAGCACGATTTTTTTCCGAGTGCCATCATGGTGTAAGCCCGCCAGAGCGTTGAACAAAAAGAAAAATGCGGTCTGCCCACCTGAGGTGATTGCTATGTTCTCCTTTTTCACATCCCAGTCTAGCTGCTCACGAAACATCACCGTGAGAGCCTCAATGAATCTAGGATTCCCACGCGGAGGGTCATACTTTCCTAGCATCGCCTCTAGCGCCCCCTCACTCGACATCACGCCATCGAGCGCCTCTCGAAAGATGGTATTCACCTCAGGGATCATGCTGGGTTGACCGCCACCTAACATGTGCATGTGATCACCACCTTGAGCCAATGCATGCCCCAAATCATCCATCAATTCTTCAATCCCACTCCCACCGCAGAGCTTCTCGCCAAACTTTGAAAAACGCTTCACCTTCAAATTTCTAAATATTCTATACTACGAAAGAAAAGAAGCATTCCCGCTCTATTTATGCGGAAATGCTTGTGCATCTAACCCTGCTATGTGGGCCAAAACCCTCCCATAGGAGGGCCTTTAAATACCTATATCTTCACGGTACACATCCACGTCTTCACTGGGAATAGCAGCATCACGAATGCTCGAGAGCGTGCGCTGACTACCACGGCGAGTGCGTGGGCCAACCACCTTATCACGGACTGCTTCAGCTACTGCTGGAGCGAGTGCTGCAGCACCCAAACAAATTAAGGAAGCTGCTACTGGACGACGTGCACCTCGGTGCATCATATCACCGAGGATGATACCAGCTGCCACACCAAAAATCGTTGGTGATACAGCAGATGATTTTTCAGTCCAATTCTTAGAGGTTTCTGATTTTCCGTAATCCATATGCTGCACGATAAGCCCACATTCTTGTAAAAAAAAGCCCAAATCGTTGGTGAAGAACTTTTCTTTCTTTTACGAAGCAAGGATTTGGTAGATTCTATCAGCATGACTAACAATCATAGTTACGCACTCATTCTCGCTGGTGGTAGCGGCACAAGATTCTGGCCACTTTCACGTGATGCAAAACCGAAACAGCTACTCAACTTACTCGGAGAAAAAACTCTGTTAGAGCAAACTATTGAACGCCTAGAAGGGTTTGTGCCCAATGAGAACATCATCATTCTTACTAACGAGATCCAGTTAGAACTCGTTAGAGAGGTAGCCCACACACTCCCAACAGAAAATATTTATGCCGAACCGGCAAAGCGTGACACTGGCCCGGCCATTGCCTTGGGAGCCGGCATTATTGCTGCAAGAGACCCAGAGGCGACCATGGTGGTTCTTCCTGCAGATCACATGATCGAAGACACTGAGAACTTTCAACAGGTACTATCAGATGCCATGGCAGTTGCATCTGAGTCCCCATCCTTGGTAACTATAGGCATCAAACCAACATGGCCGTGCCCATCCTACGGCTATATTGAACGCGCTGGCCCTAGCCCGCTCACTCCAGCTGGAATAAAAAATTTCCCCCACGAAGTAACATGCTTCCGAGAAAAACCGGACACACTCTTGGCTGAGCGCTTCTTGAAACGTGGCAACTTTGCATGGAACGCAGGAATGTTTATCTGGTCCATCCCCACCTTGAAGCACGAGCTCGCTGCACATTGCCCTGAACTCGCTAGCTTTGTAGACAAATTTGAGAACACCGACTGTATAGAATCACTCATTCAAAACGACTTTGACCGACTCACACCAATTTCCATCGATTACGCCCTCATGGAAAAAGCAGCTCATGTGCTCAACATACAAGCGAACTTCGATTGGGACGATGTCGGCTCCTGGCTATCCGTAGCGAAATACCTCGATGATTCCGAGGAGGAGAATAAGACCAACAGCCCATTGGTACAAATCGACAGCAGCAACAACATCATCTTCACTGAGGATAAGAAGACTCAAGTAGCGCTACTCGGAGTGGACGATCTGATCGTCGTGCAAACTGGTGATTCCTTGCTCGTTGCGAACAAGCACCAGGCTGATGAAATCAAAAAACTGGTGGGCAAGCTCCCCGAGGAGCTACACTAGTAGGCGTCCTAGTAGAACGAATTCAACTGAAGCACTGCTCTCCTCATGAGCGGTGCTTTTTTTATTTCGATGTTCGGATAAAAAAATAGCCACTGGACAGATCTCCAGTGGCTAGAAATTAACTAAAGTTAGTGGGCATTAGCAACCGCAGCCACCACCACCAGAACCACCACAGCAGCCGCTTTCTTGAGCAGCAGCAGCAGCGAGGTCTTCGTCAGTCGGTGCATGACCAAGCTCAAGCGTCAGACCAACGTACTTGCTGATCGTTTGCTGGACGGTCTGGAGTTCACGCTGAGCGTCCATGAAATTAGTCACAACAGAATTCTGAAGAAGCTGCTCACGCGCTTGTTCGAACTCATTGATCTCGGCATCAGTCAACTCAACACCTGAGCGTTGCTTGTCGTTGAGTGCCTCACCACTCTCGTGTACTGACTGGTACTGCAGACGTGCTTCGTCATCGGTCAGGAACGCTTCAACATGTGTGTGAAGCTTTTTAAATTCGTCTTGGGATGCAAGTGCCTCACAAAATGACTTTGTAGATGACATCAAGCTGGTATCTTCTGCTAATAAGCTCATGGCTTACAGATAGCCCCATGCTACCGAATTAGCAACTGTAGGTTTTATTTTTTCAACGATTATCGACAAAAAAACCCGCAAACAGCATTCGCTGCAAGCGGGTTGAATAGAATGATGATTTAGCACTTACTTCTTGGCCTTTTCGCCAGACTCGCCACGCGCTTTCACAGGTTTGAACACTAGCTCCTCTTTCCCGCGGCGGCAGGAAACCTTGACAGAGTCACCTTCTTTCACGGTGCCACGAAGCAACTCTTCAGCCAGCGGGTCCTCGAGGTAGCGCTCCACGGCACGACGCATCGGACGCGCACCGTAATTTGGGTCGTAGCCCTTGGTCGTCAGTAGGTCCATAGCCCCCTTATCGAGCTTGAGTTTGATGCCGCGTTCTTCAAGGCGCTCAAAGAGCTTCTTGCACTCTAGCTTCACAATCACATCGAGATCCTTCTTCTCAAGCATGTGGAACACCACCAACTCGTCGAGTCGATTCAAGAATTCCGGGCGGAAGAACTTCTGTGAAGCCTCCATGATCTTTTCTTTCATCGCCTCAAAGTCGCTCTCTTCAGCATTCATCGCGCCGAAGCCTAGTGAGGTCTGACGCTTTGCTAATGATGCACCTGCATTTGAGGTGAGAATGATGACCGTGTTGCGGAAATCAATCTTGCGCCCTAAGCTGTCTGTCACGGTCCCTTCTTCCAGGATCTGCAACAAGAGGTTCATCACGTCTGGGTGCGCTTTCTCAACCTCATCAAAGAGAATCACAGAGTATGGGCGACGGCGTACCGCTTCAGTGAGCTGGCCACCTTCATCGTGTCCCACATAGCCTGGAGGCGAACCAATCAAGCGACTGGTCGCAAACTTCTCCATGTACTCCGACATATCGACCTGGATGAGAGAATCCGGATCACCAAACATGAAGTCAGCAAGGTTACGTGCTAGGTAGGTTTTACCCACACCCGTTGGGCCGAGGAACAAGAATGAACCAATCGGACGTCGTGGGTCCTTAAGATCAGCTCTTGAGCGGCGCAGGGCTTTAGATATGGCCTTCACTGCCGATGCTTGACCAATCACGCGCTCACCGAGATGGTCTTCCATCATCAACAAACGTTCAGCTTCCTTCTGTTCCATGCGTTGAAGAGGCACTCCAGTCCACTTGGAAAGAACAGCCATGATCTCCTCGTCCCCCACGGGCACGGTGCTCTCTTCGCTATCCGCTTTCCATTGATTGAGTGTCTGATCTAGCTTTTCTTTGGCCTGCTTTTCTTCATCGCGAAGCGCTGCCGCTTTTTCGAAGTCTTGGTCATTGATTGCAGCGACTTTGAGCTCATTGATCTCGTTGATTTTCCCTTCAAGATCTTTCACTACTGGTGGGCGGGTCATCTGTGCGATGCGCGCACGTGAGCCAGCCTCATCGAGTACATCGATCGCCTTATCTGGCAGGAATCTACCGGTTAGGTAGCGAGAGGATAGCTTGACAGCAGCCACAAGTGCTTCATCAGAGTATTCTGCCTTGTGGTGGGTTTCATACTTGGCTCGCAAGCCTTTGAGAATCTCAATAGCATCTTCAACAGTCGGTTCATCCACCTTCACCTGTTGGAAGCGACGCTCTAGTGCACTGTCTTTTTCGATAAACTTACGGTACTCATTCAACGTGGTGGCACCCACCACTTGAAGTTCTGAACGACTCAATGCAGGTTTGATGATGTTCGAGGCATCCATGGCACCCTCAGCAGAGCCAGCACCTACGATGGTGTGGATCTCATCAATGAAGAGAATCACATTCTTCACCTTCTTAATTTCATCCATCACCGCCTTGATACGCTCTTCAAACTGGCCACGGTACTTGGTACCGGCAACCATCAAAGCAAGATCGAGGGTGACTACCCGACGGTCTCGAAGCAATTCAGGCACATTACCTGATACGATCTCTTGAGCGAGGCCCTCAACAATTGCGGTTTTACCAACACCAGCTTCTCCAACGAGGACTGGGTTGTTCTTGGTACGACGACAGAGGATTTGAATGACGCGCTCAATTTCGTCTTCGCGGCCAATCACCGGATCGAGCTCACCTTCTTCAGCCTTCTTGGTGAGATCCTGGCCAAACGCCTTGAGTGCAGGAGTCTTGGTCTTTGCCTCCTCATTGCCCTCAGGTTCTTCCTCCCCTTCTTCGAACATTTCAAAGCTTTCATCTTCGTCATTAGGGCTAAAGTTTGGATCGATCTCCGCTAGCACCTCTTGGCGCGTACGCTGGATATCAACATTCAAGCTGGAAAGCACTCGAGCAGCAACGCCTTCACCTTCTCTCAAAAGCCCCAAGAGCAAATGCTCAGTACCCACATAGGAATGGTTGAGTTGCTTGGCTTCTTTGTTTGCTAAAGTTAAAACTTTTTTCACACGTGGAGTGTATGGAATCTGGTTTGCAATCGTTTGCTCAGGACCTGAGCCAACTTGCTTCTCCACCTCCTCACGGACAGTGTCGAGTTCCAGCCCCATGCGCTCTAGTACATTGACAGCGACCCCTTGACCCAATTTGATGAGTCCGAGGAGCACGTGTTCCGTGCCAACATAGTTATGGTTAAACCGATCGGCTTCTTTCCTAGCCAAGGCCAAGACTTGCTGTGCGCGTGGTGTAAAATTATTCATTCTCTAAATTAAGGTCGCCAGTAACATCGAGGTCACTAGCATGTTCACTAGTTCTTAAACTAATAGCAGGTGCATTGAGCTTTTGCAACCTACTGCGTAAGATTTCTGCTCGAATTAAATCGCGTTCTTCTGGTTCTAACTCAGCACCAGCGTGTAACTGCAAATGAGCGGGTTGAATATCCATCATCATCGAATCACAGGCCTGCATGGTTCCCTCTGGAAAATAACCCATAGCAGCCCCCATTCGCATGATTGAAATGTGTGCAAAGGCTTCTTTGGAATCAAATACCGTGGCATAGCCTAGTGTGCCAAATGCACGCCCCACTCTGTCGCTTAGCTGATTTGGCTCATCCTCCAGCATTTTTAGTCGAGCATTACTCTCATGACTTTCAATTTGTGAAATAACACGCTCTAGTCTGCTGATAATAGTTTGCTCACTTTCACCCAGCGTCGATTGATTGGAAATCTGGAACAAGTGACCCAGTGACTCGGTTCCCTCACCAAATAATCCGCGCACTGCAAATCCGATCTTGTTGACCGCTTGTAATACCTGGCCGATCTGCTCGGTCAGCACCAATGCTGGCAAATGCAACATCACCGATGCCCGCATACCAGTACCTAGGTTAGTCGGACAAGCAGTGAGATAACCTAGCTTTTGGTCGTAAGCAAATTTCAAATCTTGCTCAAGTTGCTCATCCACTTTAGCCAAAGCTCCGTATGCTTCCTTCAATTTGAGTCCAGGGCGGATCGCCTGCATCCGCAGGTGATCTTCCTCATTCACCATCAAAGAAAGCCTCTGACCTCGGTCAATAATCGCCGCACTCCCCGTCCCTCGGGCTGCTTGCTCCCTGCTGATGAGGTGACGTTCAACAAGCACTTGCTTCTGCAAGGCATCCAGATCTGAAAGCTCGTGAATAAAGCCATTCTTCATCGACTTCAAAGACTCCGCAGCAGGCAATATCTTTTCCATCGTACTCACGCGCTCGGTCTTCTTAGACCACCCCGGAAATGGGACGTCAGAAAGGTTGCGCGCCAAGCGAATCCGGCTAGTGATCACCACTTCATTCTTCGTGTTCTTACCGGTCATCCAGTCAGCAGGATGCTTCATCAATGTCGAAAATCGCATCATAACTTTAGGACTCCCTCTCCTTGATTGAATCTCTCAATTTCGCAGCTTTCTCAAAGTCCTCAGCAGCAATGGCCGCCTCGAGCTCATCACGCATCGACTGAAGCTCTTTCTCGCGGACGATGTCCTGCACTATGCCATCAGGCACCTTCCCCTCGTGCGTGATCCCAGAATGCAACTTCTCAAGTCCGCCCTGAATCTCATTCGCAAAGGTGGTGTAACAATAACTACAACCTAGACGCCCAACCTTACGGTAGTCTTCTAAGCTGAAGCCGCAGCGCTCACAAACTGTCGCTGAATCGTCGGCCAGCAACTCAACATGTTCTGGAATGTCGTCCATAATTTTCTCTACCATCGGGTAAGCATCCCCATCCGTCAATCCATGATCCGCAGCACATGCATCACATAAATTCATCTTCTTCATGCCGTCTCCAATCGCTTGTGTGTAGAAGACGGTTGCGGGGGAATCACAGTAATCACACTTCATCAGCTGTTAGTATAACTCATTCGAGAATCTGTCATAGGATGAAATGAAAAAATGACCTCATTCACCTCAAAAATACTCGAACCATATTGCAGCCAGCAATCGATAGATAGATCAAATAAATCAAGCGATTCAGAACGATTCTACCTACCGCCACACGAGACAGTCAGCGGGCACGAATAACGGTTAAGTAATGTGCAATAATCTGCGGAACTTTCAGTCTTTTTGGTGCGCAAGATTAACCACGGCGTCGACAAGGCCTTGGATATGATGCTCCTCAGCTTGAATGTCTGCAGGCTTACCTATAACCTCCAAAGTGGCACTGGTGATCGGCCCAATGCTGGCAACCTTACAATGTTCTGGCCATGGAAGATTGAGGGCAAAGAAATGTTTAGCGGCAGATGAACTCACAAAAGTGATGAGGTCAGCCCCACTCTCCTCGAAACGCTTTTTCGCTCCATTCGGATCATCCATTTCAGGCACCGTTTTGTAGGCAATACATTCATCGACGATTGCCCCTAATGCAGATAGCCCGGTGGTGACCGTATTGCGAGCCTCCGCTCCACGCACCCAGAGAACCGTTTGATTTTCTATATGCTCATGCTTGGCAAATGCTTCCACCAATCCCTCGGCCACAAACTTCTCGGGAACGAGATCGACAGCAAGTCGGTACTCTTTCACTTTTTTGGCTGTCCCCGGCCCTACGGCAGCAATGCGCACACCTCCAATACTGCGAGCGTCATCGTAAATGCTGAAGAATGCTTGGAAAAATCGCTCCACCCCGTTTGGACTGGTAAAGACCAACCAATCATAGGTGTGCACAGACCCTACCCCTTCAGCAAACTCCTGACGATCGTCAGGATGCTCGATCTTGATCGTTGGAATCTCGATCACCTCAGCACCAAGCGCGCTCAGCTGCTTGTTGAGTTCACTCGCTTGCGAGCGAGTACGAGTCACCACCACTTTTTTACCGTGGAGAGGACGGCCTTCAAACCAATCTAAATGTTCTTTTTCTTTCACAACGTCGCCAATAATTGCCACTGCGGGCGCTTTAAATTTTGCTTCTTCAGCCACACCCGCCATGGTGCCGATTGTGGCCACTAATGATTTTTGTTTTCCGGTAGTTGCCCAGCGCACCAATGCCATTGGTGTGTCTGAATCTGCTCCGTGATGGATCAAGGCTTCACAAATGGAGCGTAGTCGCTTCACCCCCATCAGGAAGACTTTGGTGCCGTCTGCATTGGCGAGCTTCGCGTAATCGAGTTTGCTCTCCTCTTTTGTGGGATCTTCATGTCCAGTAAAGACGGTGAGCTGCGAACAATGGTCACGGTGCGTGACAGGAATACCTGCATACGCTGGACCTGCAATCGCTGAAGATATGCCAGGGACGATCTCAAAGCGTACCCCAGACTTGGCAAGGCGTGCCGCCTCTTCGCCACCGCGTCCAAACATGGTCGGGTCTCCCCCCTTGAGGCGAACAACCACTTTACCTTCCAGAGCCTTCTCCACCAGTAACTCGTTGGTATCTTGCTGCGGCAAAGCGTGATTTGCAGCTCGCTTGCCAACGTAGATGAGCTCGCAATCTGGCTTAGCCCAGCGCAAAAACTCGTCGGCAATCAAGGCATCGTAAACAAGCACATCAGCTTGCTCGATGCATTCCTTTGCTTTCAAGGTGACCAAGCCCACATCACCTGGGCCAGCACCTACTAAATAACAAATCCCTTCAGCCATTATGATAATGATTTAAACAGAGTCTCCGCAACGAGCAAGGGTTGATCTGCTGCACCAGCGACTTGCGCCTGCATCGGCACCCCCACACCCTCACCTTCTGGGAACACAATCGCCTCCATCATCAACTTGTCACCTAAAAGCTGTGTTGCAACACCCACTGGGGTGTGACAACCGCCATTGAGCAGGCGTAGAAATTCGCGTTCAGCCGTGATACGGGTCATGGTCTCCGCGTGGTTCAAGGCCTCGGCAAACTTGCGCACGCGATCATCACCACTGCGCACCTCAAGTGCTACCGCACCCTGCCCTGCAGCAGGCAAAAATGTCTCGGGTTCGACTCGCTGACCAAACACATCACCAGCCTCAGTGGACATGGTGCCAGTGGCATCGTAACCCAGTCTCACCAAGCCAGCCTCAGCCAGAAGAATGCCGTCCAAATCAGGGTTCTCAGCAAGCTTGCGCAAGCGAGTTGGGACATTCCCACGAATGTCTACCATTTCAATATCTGGACGCAAGTGACGCAGCATTTTCTGCCGGCGGCAGGAACTACTAGCTACCTTAGCCCCTATTGGCAGGGCATCGAGTCCCCCAGCCTGCTTGGTCACTAAGACGTCTGCCACTGGTGCACGCTCTAGCGTAGCAACCACCTCAAACCCCTCATCGAGCACCGTAGGCATATCCTTGAGGCTGTGAACGGCCAAGTCCACCTCGCCGGCCTCCAAAGCCACTTCAAGTTCCTTGATGAACACTCCCTTATCGAACACACCCTCCACTTTAGCCACTTGGGCAAGCGAAACATCGGTGCGACGGTCGCCAGTCGTGGTGATCACTTTACGCACAATTTCCAATTCAGGGAAGCTTTGACGTAGAAGCGCTTCAGTCATTTCTGCTTGCACCAATGCCAAGGCGCTACCACGGGTACCTACGATGAGTTTTTCTTTCATAATTAAACCAAATTTTTAAGTTTCTCGATTTCCACGTCGATGATCCCTTCACAGAGACGCACTTGTTCTTCGCGCATGTGGCGGTTTTCATCAGCCTGCGCCTGCAAGGTATCCAGATCATACACGTAGACTTCCTCGATCTCCCCTACCTCTGGCGCAATATCGCGAGGCACGGCGATGTCGATCATGAATAATGGGCGGTACTTACGCTTGGCTCGCACCTTCTCCACATGCTCAACACGCACCACTGGATCGGTGGCTCCTGTAGAGGAAACCACCACATCCACCTTCGCTAGCACCGGTTCCCAATCGCTAAATGCCACCGCTTCGCCACCCATCTGGTCGGCAAGCTTTTGCGCATTCTCGAGAGATCGATTCACCACATAAATTTTCTTCGCACCACGCTCCATCATCCTCTGCGCAGTGATATAACTCATTTCACCAGCACCAATCACCATGACCTCACTGGATTTCAAGTTGCCAAAAATCTTTTCTGCAAGGTCCACCGCCACACTCCCAACCGATGTCTGTCCACCTTGAATCCTGGTTTCGGTACGCACCTTCTTGCCCACGCTAAACGATTTCTGAAATAACTTATTCAAAACCGAACCTGTCGCAGATGCCTGCAACGCCGCATTGTATGCTTGTTTCACCTGTCCAAAGATCTCGGTTTCACCCAAGACCATGGAATTCACCCCACTAACCACCCGGCACAGGTGCCGCACAGCCTCGCCCGCCACGTGAATATAAAAATGCTTTTCGTCATCGGCATCCACACCAGCACCACCAGAAAGTAAGCGTTTCACTTCTAGCTGGGCCTGTTCGCTATCCTCGGCACAGGCGTAGACCTCCATACGGTTGCATGTGGAGAGCACCACAGACTCACCCACACCAGCTAGCTCGGCGATCCGCTTGCTCACATCAGCCTGCTGCTCAGCAGCCACGGCAAAGCGTTCCCGTACCTCAACGGGAGCCGTGTGATGGTTCAATCCTAAACAAAACAGCTGCATGGTTTATAATACGGCGAAAACGAGCAAAGATAACACAAACATGAGCACCACGCTAGAAGCCATCCGCGACGGAGTCATCCCTCTCACCTGCCAAATTGTCAAGAGTGCTGTGTAGGCAAGCCATACCAAAACGGCTACCCAAAAATGCAGCCAACTAGATTCAGTTTCATGAGGCATCATCATCGCACACAACACCCCTCCCGTAAGTACCAGAGTACCAACACCTGTCAGCCTAACCATCGAAGCAATCAGGCTCGTCACCGGCGGCATGTTTGCAAACAAGCCCGAATTAGTCTCGTGCATTTTTAGTCGGCGGTTGAGCACGCGAAACATCACCCCCGCTATCGCAGCAAGAGCAAATGCTCCATACGACAACACCGACAGAGCAGCATGGGTTTCATACCATGGCTCCACCACTAGAGCGCGAGCTGGACTCGCCTCAAAAACACCAGGAATCGTCGCTACCAAGAGCGAAAGCGTCACCACTGGCGCCGAAAACAAACCCAGCAATGAAAGACGGTATGTCGATCCAATGATCAGGTAAAATATGCTCATCGACCATGCTAGAAACACCACAATCTCGCCCATATCGCCCAGTGGGCACTGACCTCGTAGTTCACCACGCTGCGATAAAACCATCGATTGCGCCACGAAGGATAAAAACATCAGCAACACCGTGAAACGACTACGCTTTCCTGCGCGAACCGCACGAAAGCTCATGGCCGTGGCCACTCCCGAGAACACCCAGGCGGCAACGATGTAAAATAGCAGAGGCATGCTTCACTCATGCCTCAACAATCACGCGCTAGCAAGTAGAACTTTGCCTACTAGTGCAAAGTAGCAAATCGAATACAAGCTAGCATCATCAGCCCCCACCCAGTAGCGACACCCACATCCGTTCTCATGATAGTCCTTGATGCTCGATGGCATCTTATGAAATAGTTCACACCAACAACCTAACAACAGCCGTGAAAACCCTATCCATCCTACTCACCTTGATCACCCTCAGCATGCTCACGCTGAATGCAGAAAGTACCTTTGAAACACAATTTGCTCAACAAGTCTCCGCCTTTCTCAACACCCTAGATGATGAGCAAAGTGAGGAATGCCTGCACAAACTGGATGACCCGCTGCGCTGGAAAATGCAGTACACTGGAGGCAAGCGTGCTGGTATCGCCATTGGTAAACTCAATCGTGAACAACGAAAGGCCTTCGAAAAAACCATCAGATTGGTTCTCTCAGCAGAAGGATGGGACATGGCAAAACAAGTGATCCAACAGGACGGCAACATGGCCATCAAGAACTACTATGTTGCCTGCTTTGGCGACCCGCGTCATGGTGAGGACTTTGCCTTCCGCCTCGCAGAGCACCACCTCACCATCATCCACCTTTCGGTCCGAGACGGCAAAGCCGATGAATTTGGCCCCATCCTGTTAGGCGCAAACCCACCAACACTTTGGAAAAAAGATGAAAAGGCATTGCTAAAGCTATGGAAAGACGCCCAAGACCCATCTTTACTCATCCAGGGCAAAAAAGCCATCGCTAGTGAAGCCATGCCCAAAGGGGATGGCACGCCCTACGCAGAACTCAACTCAGCCGCCCAGCAGCAGCTTCAAACAATCTGGAACCTACGCCTGCGCATCTTCACTCCCCAGATCCAGAGCATTCTAAACCAACACCTCCAATACAATGGCGGTATCAAAGCCGCCAACATAGCATTTTACAATAAAACCCCACTCAAACGCTGTGAAGATGGTGGCAAGTGGGACTTCAATTGCCAAATTGGTAAACTTCACTTCGACTATGAAGGAAGCCGTGGTCACATCCACTTCAGCCTCTGGCTTAGATAATCTCCAATCATGAGATCGTTTCCATTCCCTTCCCACACACAAATCACTTGCTCGCAAGGCCAGCATCGACTACCTCCAAATACATGAGTGATTCAGAATCCGGCCCGATGGAATACGGTATGCTAGGCGACGACGCCATGAGCCAAGAGGAAAAAATCGCCAAGTACACCGGCGATGTGGATTGGTCCTACTTGCGCCCACACTTCAAGGCTGGTGCGATGGTCTACGTTGACCCCACCCTCGACCTCCAAGAGGTGGCTCAAGCATTCACCCAAGATGACAAAGTAGCCGTCGACGCTTGGATGAAAAAAGCCGATCTGGTCAAGCCGTCCTCGCTCCACGCCGATTGGTGGGAGCACGACCAAACACGCTTCACCGCCGTCGTCGTCACTCCATTTGTTCTCGCTCAGCCGCTTGAAAAGCCCGCTGAGTAAAACCAACTAAATCACGCGGACTCAGGCATTGATCAGCCCAAATTGCTGGCCTGATCAGCCCCGCAGCTAGTCTGGCTTCCTCCGATAGCCGAACGCAAAGTACGCCAGACACAGCACAATCAGCAGCGATAGGATCGACCAAAACAAGGTCCAACCAATCCATACTCGCCCAGCCCCTGTCATTTGGAATAGCAAGCCACAGCTGAGGGCGCCAGAGGTCTGTCCAGCGGCATTCGACATTAAAGACAGAAGCGCCTGCGCCTGCCCGCGCATACTCTCGCTGACCCTGCGGTTCACAAAAATTTTTCCAGTGACCGTGAAGAAGGTGAAGATCGGCCCGTGCAATGCCACGCCAATCCACATCAAATAGATCATCCCCGAATAGCCTGCACCAGCGTAGAAGCCATAGCGAATAAGCGCTAGGATCATGGCAGTGACAATGAATGGTTTCACCTTCGCACGCGCCCCCAGCCAGCTCAGCAACAACATCGCCCCGATCTCTGACACCTGCCCTAGTGCCATTTGAGCACTTGGGCCAGGCAACACACGAACCAACAACGACTGCATTGCCACCTCATTCTGGCTGAGGGCCGCCAATTCACTCAACAATTTGGGTGCGTACATGTAGTGCGCTGCCAGTGGGATGGCAAAAAGAAAGGCTGAGATATAGTACACCTTCAATGATCGATCACGCATCAGTGTGAATGCTTTGAAGCCCAATACTTCCTTCCAATTTTTGGCACGCTGGCCACGAGGGCGCGTCATTGGCAATAGGAAACAAATCCCCCCTAGACCAAGCCTCACAGCAGCCGCTATTTCTCCCACCCGGGTCGATGCGTCCAGACTCAGCCAGCTCACCAGCACCCCCGCTGATAGCCAACCGAGCGTCCCGCACAGATTGTACAAGGGAAAATTCCTCTGCGGATCGCTGATATTGGCTAAGGTGATCGTCGAGATCAATGGAATCATCGGTGCCGAGATCAACACGTTGCAGCCTTGAAAAAACACATACCACCATGGACTCCACCCCCACTGCAGCACCGAAAACTGCAACCAAACAAACACGGAGCCAAGTATTGTGATGCAACCCAATATTTTCTGAGCCTCCCAGCGCCTGTCCGCCATCGAGGTAAACATCAAACTAGAAAAAATGGCCGTCACCGGCCCCACAGCCGTCGCAAATGGAATCACCCAGAGCGCACCATGGCTTTCTAAAATATTCGGCAATGCCGGAGTGCACAATCCTAGTGGGATAAAGATCAGGAAATATACCACTCCGATCCAAAGGTTGCTTGCTGAGTTTGTACGAGCTTCTTCCAAGACCAGAGGCTTCTCTACTCCAATACCCCGCACTGCAAGACTTTACACACTCAATCCAAGAGTAATTGCATCACCAGACCATAGAATGTCACTCTACCGCAAAGACAAGTAAGAACTAAGATCTGAAAACTGAGAAGTACTCCAGATGACACCACCCAAGCACCACCCATTGCCACGTCCAGCCCCGAGCCTGCGACCAATCACAAATCACCACCCCATTCGCTGAAGGCGAATCCCATACCAGCCTAGGGTAAGGCGAAGCATGAGCCGCAACCCTAGGCCCCCACACACCAAGCATCCCTTCCCTGAAGGGGAAGCACATAAGCACACCGCATCATCGAATAACATCAAATAACATAGACCAAATAACATAGACAGACTATCTTTAGAGAAGATCTGAGCCTAACACTGTGATTTTACTAATGATCAACCCCTGCTGACTTCATGGGCCGTTATCTGCGACCATCTTGGCCGATTCGACTCGAAACACCTGAAAACACCTTCTATTTGGCCAAGTGGTGCCAGAGCTTCGTATATTCTGAAGCGTGTTTGATTGAGCTTGGTGTATATGCTGGTCTGAAACTCGAATGACCAGTGCCTGGCCTATTCTAGCCGCCTCGATCGAAGGGTGTTGAGCGGCTCGTTGTTGATACTAAAGTTGGTGTTCTGGGGCTTGTGCTGCCTCGCCTTCTTTCCTTCTTTGGCTGCTGGCCAGTAGTGGTTTTCTTGAAGTTGCTCGATCACGTCCTCCACAAAACTCTGACTGCCGATCACCGCGGCTTTGCTGAAAAAGCGAACCCGCTGGGTAAGGCTTTCGCGCAGGGTTAATTCCCCGCCATTGTTCAGAACAGCGGCGATCTCTGCATCGCTGAAACCGCAACGCTTTTGCTTACCCA
>NZ_KB899248.1 GCF_000378105.1 Rubritalea marina DSM 17716
ACACAGTGGTAGATGGCGGGCTTGGGTAACTTGCCAAGCCAAGGAGCGAGTGTTCTGGGGGAGGACATAGAAAGGATTGTAGCACGGGAGAGTGCATGGCATCAACGATCCTCTGTATTTAGTCTGTCTAATATAAGAAATAGTCTAATATAAGAAATAGATCTGGAGAGGGAGAAATAGATCTGGAGAGGGAGGACTTGGAGGGTATTGTGTTAAAACCAAGAAGGCCGTCCTGTTGAAAGGACGGCCTTCTTGGTTAAAAGTACGCAGACTGGGACTCGAACCCAGGACCAATTGGTTAAAAGCCAACTGCTCTACCAACTGAGCTATCTGCGCATGTGCTGGTGGGCGGAGACGAGATAGTGGGAATGGTGGGTGCTTGCAAGAAAAAATAATGTGAAGGCGATGGTTTTTTTCGGTGGCGGCTCTGAGGTGGTCCAGAGTGAGGTGTGTAATCCATTGTAGAATAGGGGAATTAACTTGTTTTTGGTGGTGCTTTTGCAGCTGAGATAAGTCTTGCACCTAGGGGATTATGTGCTAAAGAAGTGGCAACAACTTCAGCCGTCAGGGAGGAGTGGGTGATTTTTACCCACTCTTTTTCGTATCAAGATCAAAGCTTCAATGCGAATCCTGCGGTGTAATCCACGACAATTTACAACAGAGATTATGACAAACGACATTGTAGCTCTCATTGACTACTACGAGAAAGAGAAGGGAATCGATCGCGACAAGGTATTGGCTGCGTTGCAGTTTGCGTTCTTGTCGGCGTACAAGAAGATGGTTCCTGGAGCTGAGCACATCACTGAGCTGCGTGCTGCGATCGACACCAAGAAGGGTGATACGACGATTTACGCGACACTCAACGTGGTAGCAGATGGCGAGCAGACCGATAAGTGGAACCAGGTCGTTCTCAGTGTTGCTAAAAAACTCAATGCGGATGTCGAAGTGGATGGTCAGGTCGAGTTCAATGTCACTCCTAAGAACTTTGGGCGTATCGCGGTGCAAACTGCAAAGCAGACCATGATGCAGCGCTTGCGTCAGGCTGAGAAGGAAATGATTTATGACGAGTTCAAAGACCGTGCGGGCGATATCGTGAGTGGCACAGTGCGTCGTTTTGAGAAGAACGATGTGTGGGTCGATCTCGGAAAGTTTGAAGGCAAGATGTCATCCCGTGAGCGTGTTTCTACTGAGGAATACAATATTGGCGACCGTATCCGCGCCTACGTTGTGGCGGTTGAGAATGAGCAACGTGGACCTGAGATCATTCTATCCCGTAGCCACCCGAACTTTGTGCGTCGTTTGTTCGAAGCTGAGGTTAGCGAGATTGCGGACCGCACTGTGGAACTACGTGGCATTGCTCGCGAGGCAGGTTACCGTACCAAGGTAGCTGTTTCTAGTGTCGATGAGAATGTTGATCCAGTAGGCGCCTGTGTGGGACTCCGCGGTGCACGCGTGAAGAACATCGTACGCGAGCTCAACAACGAAAAAGTCGATATCATCCGATGGAACGACAATCCTGAAGAATTTATTCACGAGGCACTCAAGCCGGCAACCCTTCGCTCCGTGTCACTGGATGAAGAGAAGAAGGTGATCAATGTTACTGTGGACGAGGAGGAACTCTCCAAGGCGATTGGTCGCCGTGGGCAGAACGCTCGTCTTACCTCCCGCCTGATCGGCTGGGATGTGCAGGTTCGCAAAGACGAGAGCCAGCAGGAAGAGTTTGAAGCACGCATCAGCAATGCGTCACATGGAGTTGGTGACCAACTCGGTATCGACGATGAGTTGGCAGACAAGCTCTTCCGCGCGGGTGGAGCCACACTCGAGTTGGTATGCCAGATGCCAGCTGAATACATCGCTAGCGCGATCGAAGTGAGCGAAGAAGAAGCTCAAGAAATTCTCACGAAAGCTCAAGCAGCACAAGAAAACGCAAATTCCTAGTTCGCTAGGTATATTGCACACATCTGGCTCCTGTCCACGGAACATTCGGAGGGAGCCAATCATACCAACTAAACATCGAAAGACAGCTCAATGGCTGATCAGAAAGATAACAAAAACGAAAAGAAAGAAGTGCTCGACCTCTTGGACGACAGCAAGTCCAAGAAGCCGTCCAGACGTGAGCGTCAGAGGCAAGAAGCTTCAAAAGTGAAGACGCTTGATGACAAGAAAGCCGAAGCACTCGATATCTTTGATGATGGAGGCAAGAAGAAGACTTCTGTCGTTAAGAAAGGTAAGGGCAATGCCGCATTACCAAGTATTTCCAAACTCAACGAAACCGCTGAAGAAGCCCCAAGCAATGGTCCTGAAGAGGCTGCTCCTGCTCCGGTAGAAGAAGTTCCTGCAGCTCCAGTTGTGAGTGATGGTAAGGTGATTCACATCAAACCACCTATCATTGTGAGCGACCTTGCGGATCTCATGGATCTCAAGCCATTCCAGTTGATGGCAGACCTCATCAAACTCCAGGTGTTCGTAGCGCCAAATCAAGCGATTGATCCAGAAGTGGCTGAGAAGCTATGCCAACAACACGGGTTTGAATTTGAGCGCGAAAAGCGTGAAAAGGGAGCAGGTGTTCACAAGGTAGAAGAAGTCTTCTTAGAGCCAGAGCCAGAGGAAGATGTTCCTGAGGACAAGCTCGAGCTTCGTGCGCCAATCATCACATTCATGGGACACGTTGACCACGGCAAGACATCCTTGCTTGATGCGGTTCGTGATTCACGTGTGGCTGCTGGCGAAGCTGGCGGCATCACCCAGCACATTGGTGCCTATGGGGTGAAAGACAGTGAAGGTCGCCCGATCACCCTTCTCGATACTCCAGGTCACGCCATCTTCTCAAAGATGCGTGCTCGCGGTGCAGACATCACAGACATTGTGGTGCTGGTTGTGGCTGCGGACGATGGCATCATGCCTCAGACCAAGGAAGCAATCGATCACGCCAAGGCGGCTGAGAAGACAATCATCGTGGCGATCAACAAGTGCGACGTTCCGGGTGCTGACCCAACGCGTGTTCGCACGCAACTGATGGAGCACAGTCTCACGCCAGTGGACTTTGGTGGTGATGTGGAATGTGTCGACGTATCAGCCAAGACTGGTGACGGTATGGAAGACTTACTTGAGCTCCTTGCGCTGCAAGCTGAGGTGCTTGAACTCCGCGCCAACCCGAATGCCAATGCTCGTGCCTCTGTGATTGAAGCGCGCGTGCAGCCAGGCAAGGGGCCAACCGCTACTGTCATTGTCGAATCCGGCACTCTCAAAGTGGGGATGCCATTCATCTGTGGTCCATTCAATGGTAAGATTAAGTCTATGCTCGATGACCATGGCAATTCAATGAAGAAGGCTGGTCCAGCCACTCCTGTTGAGGTTCTCGGTTTTTCCGAACTCCCGAATGTGGGTGATGCGATGGTGGAGATGGACTCTGAGCGAGCTGCGAAGAAGCTCGCGGCTGAGCGCCAAGGTACGAAGCGTAGTGAACGTCTCGGTGGTGCCCAGAAGAGTCGCTTGGACGACTTCATGGCGATGGCGAAGGGTGATGCCCAGAAGGCTCGCCTGCAGTTGATTCTCAAGACCGATGTACAAGGTTCAGTAGGTGCTATTACTGGTGCGATCGAGGATATCGAGTCGCAAAAGGTAGAAGCTCGCTTCATCCATTCCGCTGCTGGTTCCATTACCGAATCTGATATTCTCTTGGCAAGCTCAGCCAACGCCATCGTGCTCGGCTTCAACACCAAGGTGGAAAGCCGTGCTGTACAAGCAGCAAAACGCGAAGGGGTGGAGATTAAACTCTACTCAGTGGTGTACGAATTGATCGACACTGTGAACGACGCGATGCTCGGACTTCTGGAACCTGAAACCCGTGAGACCATCATTGGTCACGCTGAGGTGAAGCAGGTGTTCAAGGTCAACAAGGGCAAAGCTGCTGGTTGTATCGTTAAGGATGGTAAAGTCACCCGTGTGGCGCACGCCCGTGTGCTGCGTGGTGGTACTCCGGTATTTGATGGCAAGATGTCCACGCTCCGCCGCTTCCACGATGAAGTGAAGGAAGTGAAGCAAGGTATCGAATGTGGTATCAAGCTCGGCGACTTCAACGACTACGAAGAAGGCGACGTTATCCAGTGCTACAACCTTGAGAAGGTAGAGCAGACGCTCTAACCTCAAACTCATGAATTATTTAGCTCGCAGAGCCACTCTGGTTCTGCGGGCTTTTTCTCACCAATAAATAAGCTAAGATCCACGATCATGTCACAACGACTCAGCAGAATCAACGAGCTCCTCAAACGTGAAATCAGTAGCGTGGCTCAGAAGGAATTTGAGTTCCGCAACATTTTGGTAACCATCAGTGATGTTGAAGTCACTGATGACCTCCGCGAAGCTAAGGTATTTGTCAGTGTGCTCGGTGGCGACTCTGAGCCGGTGCTTGAAAAATTGACCAAGAGCAAGTCGGTATTCCAGTCCGTGATTAACAAGCGTACTAACCTGCGTTGTACTCCGGTACTTAGCTTTAGGGTCGACAATTCGGCCTCACGTGGCGTGGATATCGTGAACCTCCTCGATGAGGTAGAGAAGCTTCCTAAAGCTCCTGAAGAAGAAGCCTAAGCATGGCCGCGACACCCCAATCCAAAGCATCAAGCACGGCGGGCATGATCTACTTGATCGGCATGGGGTGCTTTTTGTTTTTTCTTGGTGGGGGCTTTTGTTGGCTGATGTGGAAGAGTTACGCATCTGCCAAGGACACGCGAGCATGGCAGGAAGTGCCGTGTCTGGTGATTCAGTCGGAAATGCGCACCAGAGTCATTGGGACTAGCCCAGAGGAGTATCAATGGAAGGTCCTCTACAAATACCAGTTTGAAGGCCAAGATTTGATTAGTGAGCACTTTAAGCCACGCGGCCAACGCTGGAGAAAAGACCCTAAAGATGTTCAGTCAATGGTGGAGCAGTACCCTGTGGGCTTGCAGACCACCTGCTACGTGAATCCAGAGTTCAGTACCTCGGAGCCTGGAGTGCAAGCGGTGCTGAAGCACGACACCCTCGCAGCAGGGTACAGTATTTGGTTTCCCGCCTTATTTTCGGTGGGTGGGATCGGTATCATCGTAGGTGTCATCCGCAAGAAAAAGTAGAGCGCCGGTAGGGTGACTCTTGCCATAAGCGATGTGGTTCAGCGGTGCTTCAGGGACCTGTATGACCGATGTTTTTGCTGCTGGTTGAAATAATTTGTCAAACGGTTGATTGAACTGAAATATCCTCAATTTACTGGGTGTTTCAGCTGTTCGAGGCTCTCATGAACTCGATCAGTAAAGAGGTGTAGGAATTTAAGCTATGCAAAGATGATCAGCGTCTTTATACCGTCTGACACACTACAACCTTTGCTGATAGAAGCTTGTGCTCTTTCGGCAATCAACCCCGAGCATCATTGGATGCTCAACCCACACTCAAAGAAACACAACATTCCACTTCTCGGTGAAGTCGAGCATCACCTGTATGATTGCTGGTGGTGAGAAGTGTTTCTTCCACCCGAATACACGATGATTAAACAATTCACGCGTGCTGCTCTGCTGTGCTTTAGCTGCATAGGAGTAGCCTCAGGCGACACCGCTTCTGATCTAGCTGCAGTAGCAGCTTTAGGAGACCTCACAACGGCACCTGCGATCTATGGTATCGCTGATGAAAATGATGTTTCTGTCTTGATTGACGCTCAGGCTGCCACTTCCACAACCCTCAGCCCTGGAGACAACAAGGGGATTTATATGGATGGGCTCACATACGATGGCTCAAGCACACGCATCTACGCACGTGTGAAGATTCCAGCAGGAGCGAGTGCGGCCAATAAGGTGCCCGCAATCGTATATGTTCATGGTGGCGGAGGCACCGCATACAAGAATGCAGTGACTGCTTGGGAGGCTAAGGGATACGCCTCGATCAGTATTGCGACAGAAGGTCAGGTAGATACCAAAGACACCAATTTCACTCAAATCAATACCGGGTGGAACCAACATAATATGGCCGGTCCTATTCGTCCGGGTATCTATGGTGACAGTGCCAACGCGATCGAAGAGCAATGGATGTATCATGCCGTCAGTGGTGCTGTGCTGGCTAATTCTTTGATGCGTAGTTTGGATTTCGTCGACGCTTCCAAGGTTGGTATCGTGGGGACTTCTTGGGGTGGTGTGATCACCAGCACAACGATGGGAGTGGATAATCGTTTTGCGTTTGCTATTCCGATATACGGTTGTGGCCACTTGTACGATTCACTCAATTTTTATGGAACCAACTTAGGGGCGAATGACACCTATCGAAACGTCTGGGATCCTATCCTACGTTTGGCCAACTTCACTCAGCCGTCTCTGTGGCTTTCCTACCCACAAGAGACAAACTTCCAGCTCGATTGTCTCGTGTACAGCTTTCACGAAGTAGGGGGGACGGCTGTGATGTCATTGCCGGATAATCTTGGACATGGCGACACGATTGGCTGGATAACTGAGTCAGCCTTTGATTTTGCGGATTCGGTGGTAGCCACTGCGGCACCATGGGCCACTCAGGTGAGTAAGAATGTGCTTGGGAGTACAGCCACAGTGGTCTTTCAGTCGACGCGACCACTCACAGGGGCTACCTTGTTGAGCACTACAGATTGGGGTACCACGCCGAATTATAGTGATGCGACCGATGTGACGTGGACATCAACTGTGCTCACGGCTCCAAGCGACAACCTCGACGGGACCTACACTGTGACCGCCACGCTTCCAGCGGGCACGCGTGCGTGGTTTGTGAATGCGACTGATGGCTCCGGGACGCCTCCATTTGGGGATGCGGTGATCAGCTCAGACTACACCGAGGTGATTTCTGTGAACGCGGTGACTGCCGACCTGAGTATCGATCATGTCATCTCCAACACGCAGACCCAATCGGGTATCACCCTGAGCTACAGCTATCCGCACAATATTGATATGACTGCGGCAACGATCTCTGGGGAATCTCACGTCGGAGCCTTTTCGGTACTCACCAGTTTTCCATTGGTGCAGAACAACGACCCTGATGATGCAGGCACGAATGACACGATCAATGTCCAGTTCGATAATAGTACAGCGGGCTTGGCCGTGGGGCAGTCGGCCACAGCGACACTCAATATCCAATATGAAAATGTCGACCAATCGATTAGCACCACATCGCTTGCGATTACAGCCACGGTGGTAGAAAACCAAGAAGTCGTCTACGACAGTACCTCTGATTGGTCAGCTCAGACGGTGAATAGCTATGATGATGCAACGATTCGAAATAATGCCGTGGTGACCACAGATGCTTCTGGCATCTTGGGTCCTAACCTCGTGACTGATGGTAGTTTTGAAGCGTATGGGACCGCTAGTATTCAGGCTCTGGATGCTGGTGCGAGTGCACTTTCTCCATGGGTGATTGGCGGGGATGGCCTGACGCTTGTGGACACATTCAACACTGGGAACTATACAACCGAGGCGGCTGACGGCGATCAGTTCGTGGCTCTTCAAAGCTTCACCAACACCGGCACAGGAACCCTCACTCAAACAATTGCGACTACGGCAGGGAAGACCTACCGATTGAGCTTTTCCTATGGTGCTGTGGATTTCTCCGCGAGATCAACGACGCTCGAGTATTCGATTGGCTCGTTGAATCGCTCGGTCAATTTCACTTCTGATGCAAACGATATCGGCTGGACGAGTGAGACTTTTGACTTTGTCGCAGAGGCTGGCACGAGTACGACGCTCACCTTCACGGGGGATTACTTCAACGGTTTTTGGGGGGGCGTTTTAGACAATGTGGTGGTGCAAGAAGTTCAAGACATTGCTGCCTTTGTTCTGACGGTAGGTGATGAAGCCAGCCCTAGCACGGCGACCTTGAATGTGACCAACAATGTGGAGGTCACGAGCTCCTTGCTGCTTGGCGCTGGAACTGGCTCAGGGGTGGTGAACCATTCTTCTGGGGTGCTGACCACTCCAAGCCTGCTGATCAATTCGAGTAACACAGGGGAGCCCTCCACCTACAACCTTACTGGCGGTACTTTAAGCCTCACAGAGGCGGCGAGCTTTCAGATTGGTCTAAATAGCTCCCTTGTCGTGCAAGGTGGCACGGCCAGTAAAGTGTACAATTCGAGCTCAACGACGATGGATATTGGGGCTTTGGGCTCAGGAAGTCGCGTGGAGGTGCTCTCGGGTGCCTTCCAAATTATGAATGGAGTGGTGGGTACCAATGTCGCCACCATCCATGCTGATCTCCATCTTTCAGGCGGCGATATCGACGTCACCGGCTATATCTGGCAATATGGTGATATTACCATCAATGGAGATGACGCGGATGTCGATCTTGGTGGGATGATTGCCCTAGGCGGGCCTAGCCTCAGCTTCGTTTTTGATAGCTCGGGCATTAGCAGCCTGGACTTTGCTAACTGGGTGGATGCTAGCCTCTTCAGTACAATTACTGTGGACGGTTCTGACTACACAGGTGGTGCTCAGAGCTTTAACCTCATCAATGCTACTGGTGGTGTTCTAGGCGACCCTGTGAGTGTGACACCTAGCGGTTTTTCAGAACATGGCTATACAGCGACAGTGTCGCAGACGAGTACCGTACTGAGTGTGGCGATTGTGCGTAATTCCTTCGGCGTTTGGGCGGAATCGGAAGGCCTCAGTGGTGCTGAGATTGATATCACGGCAGACCCTGACAATGATGGTCAGAGCAATCTCTATGAGTACGCGTTCAATGGTGATCCGAACGTAGCAGACCCGGGAGTGTTTCCGATGGCTTTTGACGCTGGAAAGGTAACTCTCACGCGTCGTGAAGGATCGGCTGCTGGCCTCATTTATACCGTGCAAGAATCTAGCACCTTGTTATCTAACGATTGGGCTGACATCAATTCTGGGATCACCACTACTGTATTGAGTACTGATGGTGACTTCGAAACCGTTGAGATCACTCCAGACCTAGGTAACTGGGGGGCAAGCGAAAAATTCCTTCGCATTAAGGTTGATTTTAACCCGTAGGGGAATGCGGCACTGGCATGCGGCCCCCACCGGCTCGATGCTCTAGATAGCATCGAGCTTTTTTCTTGTCTGTGATTACCATTCGATGGCGCTAGCAGCCCAGGTGAGGCCGGCTCCAAAGACTACGAGGATGATGGTGTCACCACGTTCAAAGCGACCGGAGCGATGAGCTTCATCCAGTGCGATTGCCACAGCTGCAGCGGAGGTGTTTCCATATTTATCGAGGTTCACAAAGACTTTCTCGTTGGGCACGGTGAGTCGGTCGGCGATGGCGTCGATGATGCGGAGGTTTGCTTGGTGTGGGATGACAAGTTTGATGTCGTCGGCAGTGAGGCCTGCACGTTCAATGACCTTTTCAGAGGCATTTTTCATCGCATTGACTGCGAGCTTGAATACCTCGCGGCCTGACATTTGAAGAGAAGCGAGTTTTTGATCCACATTCTCAGAGCTTGTGGGGCAAGCTGAGCCACCGCCAGGAATGTTGAGGATGCCAGTTTGGGCTCCGTCGGTTCCCATTTCGGTGGCGAGGATGCGGCCTTCACCTTCCTCGGAGCGACGAAGTACGGCAGCGCCTGCGCCGTCACCGAAGAGCACGCAGGTGTTGCGGTCTTCCCAATTGACGAAGGCTGAAAGCTTTTCAGCACCAATAATGAGTGCGTTTTTGTAGGCACCATCGGAGATCATGCGCTTGGCCATTTTCATGGCATATAGAAAACCAGAGCATGCTGCAGAGATGTCGAAGGCGATGGCCTGAGTGGCTCCGAGCTTATGTTGCACGTAGCATGCGGTGGCCGGGGTGATGGTGTCCGGCGAAATAGTGGCAACGATGATGAGTTCGATGTCTGCGGCAGCGATGCCAGCCTGGCTGAGTGCATTTTCTGCGGCCTTAGTCGCGAGGTCTGAGGTGTTTTCACCCTCGGCGGCTATACGGCGAGCCTTGATTCCAGTGCGGGAGGTGATCCATTCGTCGGTGGTATCAACGATCTTTTCGAGATCCGCGTTGGTCATCACGCGTTCTGGAAGGTAGCTGCCGGTGCCGGCAATCATGACGGGATATTCAGATGCTATAACGCTCATCGCTGAACTAAATAGACGTGATTCGGTGGTGGGTCAACTATTAGTATTGGCAGAGATGTATCTGTTGTTGGGCTCCATTGAGGCGAGGTGGCGATTGTGCTAGGTTGCTGAGTCAATGGTGCTTTGGCCATGTGGTGTTCATTGAAATGATTGAAAGAATCCTTAATATGTAGGAGTAGCAATGTGGATGTATTCACGGAAAATTCTATGGTTCACTGGGCTTATTGCATTGGCTCTCTCGTTCATGGCGCGCGCTGATGAGCGCCCAAATATCCTGATTCTTTTTGCTGATGACCACGCCTATGATGCGCTGCATGCACACGGTAATTCCGTGGTCAAGACACCACATTTAGATAAGCTTGTTGAACGTGGGGTGAGCTTCAGTCATGCCTACAATTCAGGAGCTTGGAATGGTGCGGTTTGCATGGCTAGCCGGCGGATGCTGATGACGGGGAAGCAAGTTTGGGGAGCAAGTAAGTTCAATGTGGCTACAGCGGTGAACAATCGCGAGATGCTACCGCAGAGAATTGCCGACGCTGGCTATGACACATACTATGCAGGGAAGTGGCATGTCGGTCCGCAGGTTTTTTGTGAAAAGACCTGGGGCAATACCCGGAACATCCGCCCTGGCATGCCAAACCAAACCAAAGCGCGCTATGAGCGAGACTTTACCCCTGGGCGTGACACTTGGGATCCTGCTGACCCAGATTTTCAGGGGTTTTGGAAAGGTGGCAAGCATTGGTCCGAGGTGCTAGCCGACGATGCAGAGCTATTCTTTGAACAGGTTAAAAAATCAGAGAAACCATTCTGTATGATGCTGGCGTTCAACGCGCCGCACGACCCGCGTCAAGCGCCACAAGCATTCCAAGACCTTTATCCCTATGACACCATCCCGGTGCCAGACAATTTTCTCAGTGAGTATCCATACGATTTGAAGGAAAAGAAGATCCGCGATGAAATGCTAGCTCCCTTCCCGAGAACCAAGCATAGCGTTCAAGTGAACCAGAGTGAGTATTATGCTTTAGTCTCCCACATGGATGCTCAGATTGGCAAGATCCTCGCCCACCTCGAAGCCAGTGGTAAGGCTGAGAATACCTACATTATTTTCACAGCTGACCATGGGCTCGGTTGTGGCCAACATGGGCTCTTGGGGAAGCAAAATATGTATGACCATTCGGTTCGAGTTCCTTTCATTGTGGTAGGGCCCAAATTGCCAGCTGGCAAGACAGTGCGCAGTCCGATTTACCTGCAATCAGCGATGGCAACCGCGCTCGAACTCTCGGGGGCGAAGAAGCCTGAGGGACTCGAGTTTGAGAGCTTCTTGCCATTGATCCATGCTGACACGCGCATGCGCGACATCTACTCGAGCTATTGTGATTCACAGCGCATGGTGACAGATGGCAGGTGGAAATACATCAGCTATCCATTGCTCTCTCAAGATCTTCTCATTGATCTGCGTGCCGACCCGTCTGAAAAGAAAAATCTCTCCAAGAACCCAGAGTACCAATCGGTGCTCGAGACCATGCAGGCGAAGCTCAAGCAACAAATGCTGGCGATGCAGGATCCAATGGATCTGGACAATCCCGCTGAGTCATACGCGAAATTTGGGCCACAGCGCGCAAAGAAGAAAAAGAAGTCGTCAGGCCACTGAGGGAGTTGCGCCCAGTCGCTTTTATGGTTTACGCCCCCCAGCGACTCTCCATACTGGTGGGACCTCATTTATGGGAGAGATCTCGAACCAGAACCTCGGGGAGGTGTGGCACATCAGCTGGGAGTTCCCACCGCATCATCGCGGTGGGCTTGGGATTGCTTGCCTAGGGCTCACAGAGGCTCTGATCGAGGCTGGGGTGTCATGTCGTGTGTTCTACCCAGGCGCAATGGGGGAGGTAGGTTTCGGTGGAGAGCCGATCGATGCCTACTGTGGACCCTCACTGAATACGAATGACCCTGAGCGATGGCTCGAGGAGATGTTAGCGGGTGAGTGGTTGAACGGGAATGCTGGGGAGGAACAGGTGTTGCGTTTTAGCCGGTGGGTGCTTGCGCAACTGAAGTATGGGAGGCCAAGTCTAGTGCATGCGCATGATTGGCACGCGGCACTTGCAGGTGTTGCACTTCAGCGCCTGCTTGGTATTCCCTTGGTCCTGCACATGCATTCTAGTCATGTCGAGCGAATGGGGTTGCAGGTGAACGACGCCTTGTATCGTTTTGAGAATTGGGCCATGCAGCAGGCAAACCAGGTGGTCGCTGTGAGTGGTCTCTCAGCAGGAGTACTCAGCGAGAGCTATGGTTTGCAGGAACGTGGGCTGACTGTCATTGCCAATGGGATCCATCAAAAGCGAGTAAGCCCGTCCGATGATGAAGGGGCTGAGGAGAAGCGCATTGATATCTTATGGGTGGGGCGCTTGTGCTTACAGAAGAACCCAGTCTTCATGCTCGAACTATTCAGGCTTCTCTGGAAGAAGCAACCCCGCTTGCGTCTGCGCATGGTCGGTGAGGGGACGCAAAAGAAACTCTTGCAGCAATTGATTGACTTTCGTGGCCTACGCGATGCTGTTCAGTTGTTGCCGACGATCGGGCATGAGTGGATGCCTGAGCTATATGCAGATGCAAGCTTACTGTGCATGACTTCGTCGTCCGAGCCCTTTGGTTTGGTGGCGCTGGAGGCAGCTGCCGAGGGGGTCGTTCCAATACTCACAGAGGCCTGCGGCGTGCGCGAAGTCCTCCCCAGTGCGCCGGTACTCAAGGCGGGTGAGATGCATGCTTGGGAAAAGCAAATACTTGGCCTGCTCGATACGCAATCGAGACGCCAAGCGCTCCAGCAGGCAGTACAAAAAGAAGCGGCATCTGCCACGTGGACAGATGCCGCTGAAAAGTGTGTGTCGCTCTATCGAGAGCTACTCAACCGATAGGTGCCTTATGCACGACGGCCGATACCTGTGATTACAGGAATGATGCAGAGTGCGCCCCATGCGGCTAAGCCACCCCAAACCTTGTAGTTAGGGCCAGCAAGCTTCTCGGACTTGATCACTTCACCTGACTTTGGCTCTGCAGGAACAGCTGCAGCTGCTGGAGCTGGGGTTTCAGTGCTGGAGCTCGCTGGAGCTGCCTCTTCTTTCTTCTCCTCAACCTTGGTCGGGTCGACGAGTTCTTCTGCCTTAAGCATTGGCTTGCCCACTTCTGAGCGGAGCGCTTTCACCATATCCGGTGTGACAGCTGAAGCATCGTTGCCGAAGTTGCTACGGATGTAGGTGAGAACAGCGGCAATGTCTTCATCACTCATGGATGCATTAGGTGGCATCACAGAGTTGTAGGTAGTGCCCTTCACAGTGATGGGTCCCATGAGACCGCGGAGCTGGATGCGAATGAGGTTTTCGACTGGGCCATTGACCCACTCAGACTCAGCAAGTGGAGGGAAAGCTCCCGGGATGCCTTGACCAGTAGCTTGGTGGCAGGCTGCACAGGTAGCGTAGACTTTTGCTCCGTCAGCTGCTTGAGCGGCATTGAGGCTGAGAAGCGCGGTGGCTGCAATAAGGGCGATGTTTTTCATAAGACTGTTACAGGGTAGAAAGCTGACAGCCTTGGTTCAAGAAAAATCAGTTCATTGTGCCAGCCAATCTATCGAAACCTAGCAGGGACTCTATTGAATCAGGGAATGAGATTTTTTTATAAGTTGTAAGTGGCTCAACATTAATTATTCATGAAGGGTGAATGCGCTGCCGTGAGAGGTTCATGTGTAGAAAGTTCTTGCTATTGAGACTCTGTATCATTAGTTTGCGTGCAGCAGCAGGTTCTCATCCTGCAGTTCGCTAGTGGAAATGTGTGGATCTGGTAGTGAGCGGTGGTGATGAGAGAATGCTCGAAACACGGATAATTACATACTATGAGCAAATCACTTCTTACCGCAGCTGTTGTAGCAGCAAGCGCGACAAGCATGGCAGTAGCAGGGTCAGATGCAGAGGCATTGGACGCAGCACTCGTGAGTACTGAAAAAACATTTTGGGATCGTTTTTCTTTCGGAACCTACGGTGAAATTCACTCCACCTTTTATAAAGATGGCGGCACTGACATTGACCCTCACCGCATCGTTCTCTTTGCAGACTTCGAAATCACCGACAAATTGAAGTTGGTGACTGAGACTGAGCTTGAGCACGCATACCGTAAGAAGCCGGGTCAAAATTTCACAAGCAGTGGCGTAGAGCTGAAGCTTGAGCAGGCGTACCTCGAGTACACATTCGACAATGGTATCGTGGGTAAAGGTGGTTTGATTCTTGCGCCAGTAGGCCGCATCAACGAGGTGCACGAGCCCACCACATTCTACGGTGTGGAGCGTCCTAATGTTGAGAAGAACATCATCCCGACTACTTGGACTTTACTCGGTGCTGGTGTGACTAAGAATGTTGGCGAGGACTGGCAGTTAGATGGTCTCTTCCACGGTGGCAACGACACCAAGGGTGGTTCTATCCGAGGTGGTCGCTCAAAGTATGGTATCGACCTTTTCACTGTGAACTCAGAAGGTAACCGTTTCAACCAGAACACCGAGAGCTGGGCTCTCACTGGTCGTGCAAAGTACAATGGCTTTGAGAAGGTAAACCTTGCAGCATCTGTGCAGTACCAATCTGACATGGACAGCACAGTGGATGGCTCACAAGACGGTGTTCTTACTGAGGCACACGGTATCTTCAGCCACGGTGGTTTCCAGTTCATCGCACTCGGTTCCGCATGGAATATCGATGTAGAGGGTGAAGGCGACAACCAGTGGGGTTACTACCTAGAGCCATCATACGCATGGGACACACCCATTGGCAAAGTCGGTGTCTTCGCTCGTTACTCACAATACCAGTACGCAAATCTCAAGGCAGGATCCACTGCTAAGAAGAACACTGAGTACAACGCAGGTGGTAACTACTGGATCAACGAAAACCTCGTTCTTAAAGCAGATTATCAGACAGTGAGCACCAAGGGTAAAGAAGGTGGCACTGAAACATACAACTTCGGCTTCGGTTGGTATTACTAATCAGCTGATCAACTTACTAGCCAGGTCATGAGGCTTGGCTAGTTATTCCAATGATTATGGGGATCATTACAAGTTTGTTATTCAAAAACTCCGTTCGGTCATTTTTTGGCCGAGCGGTATTTTCGTTTCTAGTATTGGGCTGTTTTAGCATGACAGCGGAGGCAGCGGCCAAGGTGTATGAGAAGCCATCGAGCTTCATGAAGCGCCAATTTGGTGCTGTGCCAAAGACGCAGGTATTGGTCTTATCGAAGGAACAGCACAAGCAGCTAAAATCGATCTTAAAGCATCGCTTCAAAGAAAAGCAGGTACGCTACTGGAAGGGGGCTGGCAAGACCGCCTGGATTCTCAATGAGACCGGTAAAAGTGAGTTCATCACCACTGGAGTGGTGGTCAAAGGCGGAAAAATCCATGAAATCAAGGTGCTTGTGTACCGAGAGAGCCACGGCTGGGAAGTTAGTAAATCATTCTTCACCCAACAATTTAAAGGTGCCCAACTCGATGGTCGTAAGCTGGATAGGCGGATCGACGGGATCGTTGGTGCGACCTTGTCGGTCAATGCGATGAAAAAAGTTGGTGCTGCAGCCTTGTATTTGAGCTCACAAGTTGAGAAGTAAAGAAATGTCGTCACAAGGGAAGCAACCAGACCAAGTAGAATTCGCCGTTGGCTGTTCTCCTGTTTGTGACGTGGTTCGGAAGCCGAAAAGGAGGAAGCGTAAAAGTAGGCCAGCGCATCGTTTGCTAGGTGCTTTCACGGCATTGCCGCTAGTCTGGGTCTTGATCACTGGCTTTTTCTTGAACCATGCTGAAGACTTCAAATTAGACACGACGAAGGTGAGCCACCCATGGGTTCTTGCTGCCTACGGGATGCTGCCGGAGGGGCAGGCCTATCGTGCTGAGCATCAGGGGGTGGTAGTCACGGAGTGGGATGGTGTGGTGTTCTATCATACGAGAGTATTAGAAAACACTACAGGTCTGCGTGCAGTGGCGGGAGATACTACCGGGCTCGCGTTGTTACTCGATGATACGATTATCAGGCTCGATTCAGCGGGAGAGGAAATCGAGCGATTGGACGAGCTTAGTTTTCCCGCAATGCCAGTTGATGGGCTTGCGAGCTACGAAGGAAAGGTAGCGCTCCTGGCGGCTGGAGATTGGTACTTGCCTGATGCGGATTGGGTAGAATATGACAAGGTGGATGTGGTGCTCGAACCCGCTGGGCTTGAACTCGTCAATGATACTGCGAGTTTGGAGTTTTTGCAGCGTGAGTGGAGCGGTGGAGGTGTTAGCATGTCACGTTTGATGCTTGATCTACATGCAGGCAATTTTCTAGGTGCGTTCGCCAAGTATTTTTATGATTTAGTGATTGTGTGCACCTTGGTGTTGATTGGAACTGGCTTGGTGCTGCAATGGCGCAGCAGTGGCCGCGGCCGCGCTAGCAACGCCAAGCTATGAAGGGCTCACAATGGCTCGGCATTAGTAAGTGCGTGCTTCTCACATGTGCCATCATGCTGGGCAGTTCCTGCCGTGAGAAGCATGTTGATTCTGAACAGGCATTGACGGCGGATGTGGCAGCCTCCAGATGGAGTGGCATTGTCTTTGGGATACCGATGCAAGCGCAATTCTATGGTCTCGATGCAAGCGAGGCTGAACAATTGCATGCTGCAATCGAGCGTACCGCGCGGGAGTATGAAACGAGCTTTTCTCTGTACAGTGATCGCTCTGAGCTGAGCCAGCTGAATGCATCTAGAGTGCTCAGTCAGCCCAGTGCCTTGATGCTGCGTCTGAGCGCGCGCGCGCAACACCTCCATGCGATGAGCGGCGGGTACTTTGATCCGGCGATTCAAGCGCTCTGGGACGCGCTAGACGTGGCTGATACTGAGCAGGTCATCCAGCGATGGCATGTGCCAGCAGCGTACTCTCATGTGCTGATCCAAGAGTCGGCGATTGAACTGGTAGAACCGCGGGTAAAGCTGAGTTTTAATGCTCTGGTGCAGGGGGACTTTGCCGATGCCGTGGCTGCCATTGCGCGCGGCATGGGCGTTGAATCAGCGTTGCTAGAATTGGGTGAAACGGTCGCTATCGGCCAACACCCAGAAGGACGAGCATGGGCATTGGCCGTGCGGTCTGCTGAGGGTGGAGAGCTTTTAGGTGTGGTTGAGCTGAGCGATCGAGGATTGGCTATTTCATCGCAGAGTATTGAGTCTCCGGGCTTTGATCCCTTGGCTGGAACTACCGTGACACGCGAGCTCACGGTGGCTGTCGAATCTCAGGCCGGCGCTGCTGTTGCGGATGCCTTTGCTACAGCATTTCTAGCGGCTCCAGAGGAGCAATGGGAGTCACTCTACATAGCGTTGAAGAGCTATGGAATGGCTCGGGTGCATGTGTGGGGTGAGGATGGTATGCTTGCGAGCTATGTGGAAGAGGAGCTCTTTGACCGCAAACAGTTGCCCCCGTGTTGTCAGTAAACGAGGGTCTAGATGTTTTTCATCTGAAGAATACTCGCCTTGAGTGGGTCTTGTGCTGCTAGGTGGGCTAGTGCAATGGCGAGCGCATCGGCGGCATCGTGAGCGGGGGTTTCATTGAGGCCAAGTAAGGCACGGACCATGAATGCTACTTGGTCTTTGCCGGCGTTTCCATTGCCGACGACAGCTTGTTTGATTTTTTTAGGCGCGTATTCGTAGATCTCGAGCCCAGCATCGGCGGCTGCGATGAGGGTGGCGGCGCGTGCCGCTCCCATGCTGATGGCAGTACGCATGCTTTGGACATAGATGATGCCTTCCACGGCGACCACCTCTGGCTCGTATTGTTGAATGAGGTTCTTGAGCCCGGTGCGCACCGCAGCGAGAGCCTTCGATTGAGGTAACTTTTGAGGGATTCGGATCACGCCGTAGTCGATCGCAAATTGTTTGTGTTGGTCGCCCTCGATGATGGCGTAGCCGGTGTTGCGGATGGCGGGGTCTACAGCGAGAACTTTCATAAAAAAATGCTAGAAAAGCATGTGGCTAATCTAGCAATGAGGTTTGGGTGATTGGAAGTTTGAAATTCGATCTATTAGCGGCGGCGGCGCTTTGGTGCTGGTGGACGCTTCTTGCGCACCGGCTTTGCTGGTTTGTCGTCGAGCAGAGCGGTGTACTTATAGTTGAAGCCTTCTAACTTTTTACGTTCGATTTTCTTGCCGATGAAGTTTTCCACAGAGTTTGCGTAGTCGAGCTCGTCGGCAGTGAGGATGGTGAAGGCGTCGCCCTCGGATTCGGCACGGCCAGTGCGGCCGATACGGTGGACGTAGTCTTCCGCGTTCTCAGGAACTCGGTAGTTAATGACGTGTGAGACAGAAGAAATATCGATGCCTCGTGCAGCCACGTCAGTGGCAACTAGGATATCGTAGGTGCCATCTTTGAAGCCAGCGAGGGCTTTCATGCGGTCTTTCTGACCAATGTCTGAATGCATTGCCGTGACGTTGGCATCTAGTTTTTCGTTGAGAAGCGTGCAAACAGTATCAGCTTCTTTACGTGTGCGGGTGAAGACCATCACGGATTGAGTTTCTGATTGCTTCAGCAACTCGACAATGAGGTCGTCACGTTGGTCCATGGAAACCGGGTAGAAGGCGTGCTTGATGGTGGAAGCCACTTCTCGACGCGCGATTTCGATCTCAGCTGGGTTGTCTAAGCAAAAATTAGCAAACCCTTGGATCGCCGGTGGCATGGTAGCCGAGAAGAATAAGGTCTGGCGGTCAGGCAGTTCCTTTAACTTGTATTTTTCCTCGCGTTCTTCACGTGGCTTGTTGTCCGAGGCCTTCCACGGGCAGAGGTTCACGATCTTGCGAACGATGGGAAGGAAGCCCATGTCGAGCATGCGATCGACTTCGTCCAAAATCAAAATTTTGACTGAGCCGAAGCGCATGGTGCCGCGGAAGAAATGATCGACGAGTCGGCCGGGAGTGGCGACGACGATGTCTGCATTTTTGAGTTTGTCGGTTTGTTCTCCGTAGCCGACACCACCATAGAGGAGAGCGACTTTGCAGCCGGTGTGTTTGCCGTATGCTTCAAATTGCTCGGCCACCTGGTGTGCGAGCTCGCGAGTCGGCTCAAGCACAAGGATCTGTGGTGTGCCAAGTGCAGAGATCTTTGAAAGTGACGGGAGTGCGAAAGCGGCGGTCTTTCCGGTTCCTGTTTGTGAGGCACCTACGACATCGCGACCTTCCAGTACGAGTGGGATGGCCTGCGCTTGAATTGGGGTAGGGTTTTCATAACCCGCCTCAGTCACAGCTTGTACGATTGGCTCTGCGAGTCCTAGATCTTTGAAAGACATATGAGGGAAGTAGGCTGATTTTTCTTATTATGAAAGAATAAATGACTTAGATTCTTAAGAAATTGCAAATTTCTGTCTTTTCAAGACGCAGCCTCTGCAGCAGCTTGTTAGTTATTATGAAAAAGCTACTTTGTGTGGGTCTTCTCGGAACGCTGGTTTGCATGCCATTGGCCATTGCGGCTGAGGTATCTAAGCATCGTTTGATGTGGATGGAAGACCCTTCGTCCGTGGCCACGCTTGGATGGTTCCAGAGCGGTGGTGAAGCTGCGGCAGTGTACTACGGTAGTGAGGACCATGGTGACGAATTTCGCAAGTATTCAGAGCGTATCGAGGCACAGCGTCGTGTGGAGGTTCATGATGGGAGTAACCAATTTGTGACACTCCGCGGGCTCCGTCCAGATACTGAGTATTTTTATGTGGTGGTGCAGGGTGAAGAGGTGAGTCGTAGGCTCAAGTTTCGTACTGCCCCGGCTAAAGCTCAGCCTTTCACATTCATCAATGGTGGAGATTCGCGCAGCAATCGTTGGACGCGCCAAGAGTTGAATAAACTGGTGGCGAAGCTCAAGCCGCTTTGCGTTTCTTTTTCGGGCGACATGGTGAATGTCCCGAGCGATGAGGAATGGGACACTTGGTTCACAGACTGGCAGCTTACCATTGATGAGGATGGGCGCATGGTGCCGATCATCCCGCATCGAGGCAATCATGAGAACAAGCGTGGCGTCATGACCCAGGAATTTGATACCCCCAAAGGGAGCTACTTCTCCTTTAATGTGGCGGGCAATTTGATGCGTTACTACGCGCTGAATTCTGAAATTCCGGCGATGGGTAAGCAAGGTGACTGGCTCAAAGCGGACCTCGAAACCCACGCTGAGCAGGTGAATTTCTTGGTGGCTGGCTACCACAAGCCGATGCGTCCGCATGTGGCCAAGAAGAAGGAAGGGGACAATACCTATCAGTGGGCGGAGCTCTTTTACCAGCATGGGATGGACTTGGTGTTCGAATCAGACTCGCATTGCTTGAAGCGCACGCAGCCGCTCGTCCCGAGTACGAGCGGGGAGGAGGGGTTCATGGCGAAGCCTAATGACGCAAATGCTACCGTGTACTCAGGTGAGGGAAGCTGGGGAGCTCCTTTACGCGAAGCCAATGATGGTAAATCGTGGACTTTAGATTGCGCCATGCTTTATGGGTTTGATTGGGTGCAAGTGAGCCCTGAAAAGATTGCATTGAAGACTGTTGTATTGACGAAATCAGGAGCCGAAGGGATTGATTCGGTACGTCATCTTGGCGACTTCCAATCGCCCCGTGGGCTTGTGGAATGGAATGCCAAGGGGGGCAAGGTGATGGAGATTAATGCCGATAATGACTAAAATTTCACATCTACAATCTTGCTAATAATATGCCAATGATATAGATATCGTGAAATCATATATTTGGTGGATATCGATTACCCTCTGCGAGTTTACCATATGAATTCTGGTACAACCAATCAGTAGAGTGAAAAACCGCAGCAAAAGAGGGGAAGCAAATTCGCTATTGTTCCAAGGCAAGATTTGCCAAGGGGAAGAGAGCAGTCTCAACGACCAATTACGAACGATTTGGACGGTGGTACTGCAGTTGGTAGTCGGCGTCACCTTGCTGAGCAGAGGCTACTTGATTCTCCGATGGGGGAGTCATGTGCGGGGGCTTCTATGGAATGAGGAGAGTATGTCTCCGATCGTGGAAGGCCTTCTGGGGGGGGATTGGCAGCAATACGTGGCGCATTCGGATCAGGCGATCACAGTATTGACGCAAGGAATTGGGGTTGGATTGATGCTAGCTGGGCTGTTGGCCTGTTTTGCTTTCTCTCGCCTGAGAGCGCTTTTGTTGATCGTTCTACCGCTTGCGAGTGTGATCATGTTGATCGATACTTGGAGTAGCTATGTGGATGTCCATCATCAACTGGGAATGTTGGTAGAGCATGCGCTGCAGGTGGGAGTGCCACTGTTGCTGTGGCTGAATCTCGTGTGGCCGTTCAAAGACCGTGTTGCTGGTTGGTTTGCGTGTTTTCTCGTGTTTTGTTGTTTTGCTGGCCACGGTCTCTATGCCGCGGACTTCCATCCAGTACCGGCGCATTTCATCAATATGACGATGGCTATCTTGCCGCTGGACGAGGATGGAGCCCGCAGTTTTTTGATGCTTGCTGGATGGTTGGATTTTGTGGTGGCCTGTGTTGTTTTGTGGATCCCTCCCTTGAGAAAGTTGGGGCTGTACTACATGATTTTCTGGGGTGCCGTGACGGCTCTGGCGCGGCCTTACGTATTCTGCAGTGCCTCACTAGACTGGTACGGACTCGACCGCTGGGGCGCTGAGCTTTTGGTGCGCAGCAGCCACTGGGCGGTACCATTTTTGATTCTTTTGTTATTACCGAGGAAAGGGATGCAAGATAGGCTCAATTTGAAGTTGATGAAACTTGGCTCGGTAACGCAGCGAATCATGAGTAGATCCTGACCAATTCTGCAACGTCATTCTATCAATGCTCACTGGACAAAGTCAGCAGATGCTCGTATGTGAATGGCATGACTGTTGAACCTATAGGAAACTACCGTGCAACCTGGGGTGAAGGCCCAATTTGGTGGGAGGATTCGTTGTTGTATGTAGACATCGAAGCGCACAAGGTGATCAAGTATTCACCATCCACTGGTGAGGAATTGGAAATCCCGGTGGGTGAGCGCGTGGGTACGGTGGTTCCCAGAACATCTGGTGGTTTTTTGATCGCGGGTGACAATGGACTCTATTTTTTAAGTGAAGCAGGCGAGATGCAAGCGATTGCGGATCCCGAGCCAGAAAAGCCAGACAATCGATTCAACGACGGGAAATGCTCGCCTGATGGGCATTTCTTTGCGGGGACAATTTCTTTGGTGAAGAAGACGGGGGATGCGCGACTTTATAAGCTCGATAAGCAGGGTGAACTCTCAGAGGCCTTTGGACCGGTGACGAATTCCAATGGCTTGGCTTGGTCACTCGATGGCAAGACCATGTATTACATCGACACGCCGCGCCGCGAAATTTTGGCATTCGATTACGCCGAGGGCCACTTGAGCAACCTGCGTGAGGTGGTTGACACCAAGCATCTAGATTCCTCGCCAGATGGCATGACGATTGATGCCGAGGGGAAGCTTTGGGTGGCATTTTGTCATGGTGCTTGTGTGGCACGCTTCTGTCCTGAATCCGGCGAAGAACTGAGCCGTGTGGAGATCCCCTGCCTGGAGACTACTGCCTGTGCCTTTGGTGGTGAGAACTTGGATGAGCTTTATGTGACCACTGGCGTGCACAAGTCAGAAGTCGAAGACCACGCTGGCCGATTGTTCCGCATTACGGGGCTAGGTATCCAAGGGGTTCCAGCATTTGCTTACCAAGGGTAAGCGCAACCATCCTTCATTTCAGTCAGAATCATCTGACAACTAAGTATTGAGCATCCATGACTAATCAACCACTCGTAATCGCTGATCGTAGCTTTGAATCACGCCTCATGACAGGTACTGGGAAATTTCCTTCTAACCTGATGATGCGGGAGGCACTGGATGCCTCAGGCACCGAGATTGTCACGGTGGCATTGCGCCGTGCTGACCTCAGTGGCGGGAATGATCCATATGCAAATATTCTAGAATTCATTGATCCCGAGAGGTACTTGCTGTTGCCCAACACGAGTGGTGCAATGGATGCTGAGGAAGCAGTGCGTTTGGCTCGTCTTGCAGTGGCTGCTGGGCTGCCGAAGTGGGTGAAGCTAGAGATTCACCCGGATCCGACCTACCTACTTCCAGATCCGATCGAGACCTTGAAAGCAGCTGAGGTGTTGGTGAAGGAAGGCTTCACGGTGCTACCCTATATCAATGCTGACCCAGTCTTGGCGAAGCGCTTGCAGGAGGTGGGTACTGCCGCAGTGATGCCACTCGGGGCGCCGATTGGTTCAAACAAGGGAGTGGTTACTCGCGACCAGATTCAAATCATTGTGGACCAAGCGACTGTGCCAGTGGTGGTGGATGCTGGTATAGGGGCACCATCACACGCAGCCGAGGCGATGGAGCTCGGTGCTGATGCTGTTTTGGTGAATACTGCGATTGCGATTGCCAGTGATCCCGTTCGTATGGGGCTGGCCTTTAAGCATGCTGTAGAGGCGGGTCGCGCAGCCTATGAGATGGGATTACCTGAAGTTTGCAATACTGCTTCAGCCACTAGCCCGCTCACAGGATTTCTTCAGAGCTAATTTAGGAAGAAGGATTCTTTGTGCAACAAACGGCCAAGGTGGAAACCTTGGCCGTTTTTCGTCTCCTGCCGAGAGAGTAGAAGCATAACGGGCGATCAGTAGGGCTGATCGCCCGTCCACTAATAATACAACAGTTTTATGTTCGTTCTTATGCTTCGATAAGGAGTTCGCCGTCTACTTCTTTGACTGGGAATGTCTCTAGGCTGAACTGATCGTCCGTGAGGCATGCTCCAGTGTCCAAAGCGTAGCGGTATTTGTGGAGTGGGCAAATGACGATTGGTGTGCCATCGGCATCGCCAGTGAGCCCACGCGCTAGAACCATGCGTTGGTTCTGTGGGTTGAAGTTTTGGACTGCGTACCACTTTTGTTCGGTAGAGAGGTGGAAGATGGCGATTTGTTTGCCACCTACCTTGACGCAGCCACCGAGATGCAGTGGGAAGTTGGAGCTTGGTCCCACGTTTGTCCAAGTTGTTTCTTTAGTGATCATAGTACGTTCTAAAGTTTGAGTTATGCGTTAGCGAGTTCACCAGATTCTTTTTCATCTGATTCGTTGAGGCGAGCGGGGCAGATCTGGCCACGTAGGTCGACGAATTCGACGGTTTCATCGACATCGTCCGTGTTTTGGAAGTGCTTGAAGCGCTTGAGTTTCTCTGGGTCTTCAATAGCATTCTTCCACTCACACTCATAGTTGTCTACGAGGAGCTGCATTTGAGCTTCAAGTTCATCGCAGATGCCAAGTGAATCGTTGATGACTACGTCTTGGAGGTGCTTGAGGCCGCCTTCGAGTTTGGTCATCCAGGTGGAGGTACGTTCGAGTCTGTCCGCAGTCTTGATGTAGTACATGAGGAAGCGGTCGATGTACTTGATGAGGGTTTCGCGGTCGAGGTCGGTAGCGAAGAGGTCTGCGTGGCGTGGCACGATGCCGCCGTTACCACAGACGTAGAGGTTCCATCCCTTTTCCGTGGCGATGACGCCGAAGTCTTTCGATTGTGCTTCAGCACACTCGCGGGTACAGCCAGATACGGCGGACTTGAGTTTGTGTGGTGAGCGAATACCGCGGTAGCGTTTTTCGAGATCGATGGCGAGGGTGGTTGAGTCCTGCACTCCGAAGCGACACCAAGTTGAGCCCACACAGGACTTGACGGTACGTAGGGCCTTGCCGTAGGCGTGGCCTGATTCGAAGCCTGCATCGATGAGTTCTTTCCAGATATCAGGAAGCTGGTGAGCGCGTGCTCCGAGAAGGTCGATACGTTGGCCGCCAGTAAGCTTCATGTAGAGGTTGTACTTCTTGGCAACTTCGCCGATGACGATGAGCTTGTCTGGGGTGATTTCACCACCAGGAATACGTGGAATCACCGAGTAGGTGCCATCCTGTTGGATGTTTGCGAGGAAGGCATCATTCGTGTCCTGAAGTGGTCGTGAGCTATTGAGGATTGGGTCATTGTAGACCGAGGCAAAGACAGATGCCGCAGCGGGCTTACAAATCTCACAACCCATGCCCCCTTTGCCGTGTCTTCCGAGTAGTTCGTCGAAGGTTTTGATCCCTGTTGCGCGGACGACTTGGTACATTTCTTGGCGAGACATTTCAAAGTGCTCACATAGGTGATCGTTCACCTCGGCACCCATTTCCTTCATCTTGGTTTTGAAGAGGTCAGTCATGAGTGGCACACAGCCACCGCAACCAGTACCAGCTTTGGTGCAGGCCTTGAGTTCACCTACAGAGGTGCAGCCATTTTCGATGGCGCTACAGATGGTGCCCTTGGTGACTGCCTCACAGGAACAGATTTGAGCGGAGTCTGGGAGGTCGCCCACACCAGCTCCAACGGGTTCGCCATCGGATGCTGGAAGGATGAGCTGCAACGGGTCACCTTTGATTTCCATCTCATTGATGTACATCTGGTGGAGTGAGCCATAGGCGCTGGCATCACCTACGAGGATGCCGCCGAGGAGTTTCTTACCGTCCTCGCTGACGACGAGTTTCTTGAACTGTTTGGTGTGGTTGTCGTTGACCACGATTTCGCGTGCATTGGAGCCCTCTGGAGCTTCAATGGAGCCAAAGCTGGCGACATCCGTACCGATGAGTTTGAGCTTGGTGGACATGTCAGCTCCGGTGAAGGTGGCTTCACGGCCCATGAGGAGTTCGCCAACAACGTCCGCCATCTGGTAGCCAGGAGCAACAAGGCCATAGATCATGCCTTCGTAGAGAGCGCATTCACCAATAGCAAAAATGTTGGGATCGCTGGTGAGGAGGTAGCTATCGACTTCGATACCACCGCGCGGCCCCACGGTGAGATCAAATTCGCGAGCGAGCTCATCACGTGGACGAATGCCTGCAGAGACGATGATCATGTCTACCCTGAGGCTTGTTTCATCTGCAAATTGCATGGCTTCCACCGACTTATCACCTGTGATGCAGGAGGTGGATTTGCTGAGGTGTACCTTGATGCCGCGGTCCTCGATGATGCCCTTGAGTAGCAGGCCTGCTTGATTGTCGAGCTGACGTGGCATGAGGCGTGGGGCAAATTCTACCACGTGAGTTTCCATGCCGAGATCTTGCGCTGCTTTGGCTGCTTCTAGACCGAGTAGGCCACCACCGATGACAGCACAGCTTTTTGCTTGCTTGGCAAATGCCTGCATGTCGTCGAGGTCTTCGATGGTACGGTAGACAAACACACCTTCTTTGTCGATGCCGGGAACTGGTGGTACAAACGGTGCGGATCCTGTGGCGAGCACGAGCTTGTCGTATTCAAGAACTTTACCTTGGGAGCTGGTGACTGTCTTGTTTTCTTTGTCGATGCTGACCACCTTGTCGTTGATGTGGAGTTCTACATCATTTTCTTGGTACCAGGAAAAGTGGGTCATGCTGAGGTCTTCAGCAGTTTTGCCAGTGAAGTATTCGGAAAGGTGCACACGGTCGTATGCAGGGCGAGGCTCCTCGCAGAACGTCACGATCTGGAATTCCTTTTCAGTGTCTTTTTCTACAAGCCTTTCACAGAACTTGTATCCGACCATGCCGTTTCCTACTACGATAACTCTTTTTTTCATAAAACTGTGTGTTGGTGTTGGCTCTTACTCAGCATGGGGCGTGCCACAAATAGAAACGGTGCATGAACTGAGTTCATGCACCGTTTGAGTTGAGTTAATCAATCTGAGTCGTTGAGATCAGTGATTAGAAGGTGTAGTTGAGTTCAACAGAGAACTGAGAAACGTTGTTGCTGAACTTGTTGGTAGCGTCGTTGTCTCCAAAGAAGTAGGCGTACTTTGCCACTGCCTTGATGTCGTCGGTAAGCTTCTTAGCAGCTACTGCGTCGAATTCAAAACCGTAGAACTGGTCCACATCTTTGTCCCAGAATCCGTGAACGAATCCCTTGAGTGCTACGCCGCCAGGTACCTTGGTGCCAACCATTGCGTAGAGGTCTGTTAGACCATCCCACTGAGCGGAACCAGAAGTGAGACCAAGACGGTCTGCGATGAATACGTCAGCGAAACCGTTGTATGCGTGCACTGTGGCAAGAGGAGTGACTGTGTCTTTGCCGAGGTACTCAGCACCGAGCTTGTAGCTTACCTTGCCAACTTTGTTGCCGTAGAAGAGGTGACCGTAGTAGTCCTCATAGCTCGCTTGGTTGCCAGCTTCTGTTTGGTAAGCGAACTCTGTGTGGAGCTTGCCGCCACCGAGACCGAAGTCAAATGCACCACCGTAGGTGTTGCTGCTTGCACGGGCGAACTGCTGCTCGGAGAAATCCATGAGGTATCCGTATGCAGTGAACTTGTGGTCTCCGAACTTGTAGGAACCATTCAAGAGGTGTGCATCGCCTTTGAGGGCTCTGACAGCACCGAGTGCGTCAGCACCGAAGATGCGGTTCACACGGCTAGCGTATGCGTATTTGAAGGTGAATGCGTCGCGCTTGTAGTCGAGGAGACCTGCGTCGAGTGTTTGTTCGTTCTGTCTCCAACCAACGTTACCGATGAAGGCTGCCTTGTCGTAAATGACGCGCTGACGACCAACACGGAGAAGAGCGCCGTGGCCTTTGTACTGACCGTAGAGCTGGTTGAGCTCGTTGTTTTCAGGGTCAGCGATTGGCGTGTTGCCTGCTGTGTATGGAGAGAGGATTGCGGATTGCGGGGTACCTACTTGGTAGTCATCGATGAATGCAAGTGTGTGCTCAGACTCAACGTAAGCTGCGAAGCCTTCGTCTTTACCTACTTGGAAACCAGGGCGTACGCGAACGGTACCTGCCCATGAGTTATCGAGACCTTGTTGGTTGCGTTGTTCGATACGTGCACGAGCACTGAACTTAAACTTGTACCATGGCTCTTCAGCGGATGGTGCTTCAACAACTGGTGCTGGACCAGCAATTGCAGATGTCTGGAGAGCAGCTGCTAGTGGTAGTAGTATGTGTTTTTTCATAGCAATTGAGTTGGTAACAATTGTTGTGCCAAGTTTTGGCTTGGTTGATTACTTTAAAGGGAGTCAGTGATGAGTTGGATTCATGCGTGGTTTAGTTCACGTCCTTTATGAATCGCATTATTCAGTTCTTCGCGGCAGATGGTGATGAATTCTTCTTCGGGAAGTGAGAAGGTTTTGCCGCTGTTAGAGAAGACGCCCCAGTTCCGCTTGGGGGCAGGTGATGAGATCGTGTGTGCGACGAGTTTGCCTTCTCCTAGTTCCTTGCGGGCAACCCATGGTGGGATGATGCCGACGCCGAGACCATTTTGTGTCATTTCCTTAATGGCTTCCATATTCCCCAGTGTGAGGGGGTGGCGGTATTTCACGGTGTTGTCGTGAAAGTGCTTGGTGATGAGGCGCATGGTTTCACTCTCAGCACTGTAGGCGATGAGTCGGATATCGGTGAGGGAGCCGCCGCGGTTGGTCTGGGTGCTCACCCAATCGTGGTCTGGGGCTGTGATGAAACACAATGAATCTTCTGCGAGCGGGGTGAAGATGAAGTTGTTGTCGCTTGGAGCTAAGTGGATACCGATTGCGAGGTCGAGGCGGCCATGGGCTAGTTTCTTTTGCATTTCCAGTGTGTCACCTAGGTCGATGGTGACTTCGCACTTCGGGTGTTTCTTGGCGAAGCGCTTGAGTACCTGAGGCATGACGTACTGACAGATCGTGTCTGAGGCCCCGACTCGGATTGAAGTGTAGCCCCAGTGCTTGAGTGTTTCGATCTTGGTGATGGAGGTTTCGAGTTCGTTGATCACGCGGCGAGCGTGGTGTAAAAAGACTTCACCGTAGGGAGTGAGGGTGATGCGTTTGCCCATGCGCTGGATCAACTCGCAGTCGAGCTGCTTTTCAAGTGATTTGATTGAATGTGATACTGCCGACTGGGTGATGAAGTTTTTATTTGCTGCAGCAGTGAATGAGCGTGTCTCTTCGAGTGCGATAAAGATCTTAAGTTGGCGTATTTCTGGTAAGTTCATGGCTGGCGTGATGAGATGAATGGAATTCATTTCATAGGAGCAGGAAGCGTACCATGTCTTGTAAATGAATGTTCCTCATTCTTTGCTTGCCGATTCCTTTCTGGTGACACCGCTGGTGGTCAGTGATGCTTCGATGAGGAGGATTGTTTCATGCGGGGCGTTAAAATTGGTGAAATAATTTTGACCTCCGCAGCGATAGAATTTAGCTTAGCCAGCATGACTTGGGAGGATGCCGCAGAAAAAATTCTAGTGACGATGCTTGGCCATTTGGGATTTGAGGTGGGAGTGAAGCGCGAGCAGGGAGATGATGGCCTCTGCCTGCAAGTGGTGTACGAGGATTCCAAGTTGATCATCGGACGCAATGGTGACCGCCTCGAAGACCTACAATACCTACTCAACCGCACGCTCAATAAACATTATCCAGATGCCCCGCGAGTGAAGGTAGATTGTGATAACTACCGCAGTGAACAAGAAGCAAAGCTGATAGAGAAAGCTAGAGAATTGGCTGTGCGTGTGGCGTCTACAGGCAAGTCAGCGCGCACGCGTCCACTGAATGCGTACTACCGCCGCGTGGTGCACAACGCATTGACAGATATCGAGGGGGTTGCGACTCAGAGCCCGAAGAGTGATGCGCGCTATAAGCGCATTGAAATAACACCGCAATCGTAAATATGGAAACTCACCGACTTGTCCTCACTGAGGACCTCAATCAATATGGGTTTCTATTCGGTGGGCGCTTATTGAGCTGGGCGGATGAGCTTGGCTATATTGCGGCAAGCAACGACTTTCCCGATGCCAACTTTGTGACCATAGGTATGGGTGAGGTGGCCTTTAAGAAGCCGGTGAAGAATGGAGCGATTTTGTGTCTCAAGGCTGTGCAGAGCAAGCGTGGTACGACATCGGTAAGTTATGAGATCAGCGTCACGGCTGGGCAGTCTACCGAACAAATCTTCTCTACGGACATTTCCTTTGTGAATGTGTATGCCAATGGGCAGAAGCGCGCGTTGAGTCATTAGGGGAATTTGAGAGCGCGCAATGCGTTGATGCGCACGAGCATGGGCGGGTGTGAGTATTCCATGAAGACCACCATGGGGTGCGGGGTGAGGTTCACCAAATTGTCTGCGGAAAGTTTTTTCAGTGAGTCGATCAAGTACTCTGAGCTGCCTTGGGCATTGGCGGCGTATGCATCAGCTTCAAACTCATGTTTCCTGCTGCTCATGTTGGCAAAGATGCTAAGAAGTGATTGTACCGGAGCGAAGAGGATGAAGAAGATGACCAAGCCTGCGTATGGGGTCACGTCATCGATGTAGAAGCTATGAAAAATGGTTTGTGCGATCGCGCTATCTGGATCGGTGACGAGGCCAATTAGAAAGAAGATGGCTGCCGTCTGGATGATTCCAGTGATGAGCCTCTGGATGATGTGCTTGCATTTGAAGTGGCCAATTTCGTGTGCGAGAATGCCCACCAAGCCTTGAGTGCTGTGGCCCTCGATCAGGGTGTCGAATAGCGCGATTTTTTTGTTCTTACCGAAGCCAGTGAAGAAGGCGTTGGATTTTGTGGATCGCTTGGAGCCGTCCATGACGTGGATTTCGGTGAGTGGGAATTCACATTTCTTGGCCACCTCATTGATGGCAGACTTGAGTTCCCCATCAGGCATGGGTTCGAATGTATTAAAGAGTGGTAGGATGTAGGTTGGTGCGAGATAGGTGAGTAGCAGCTGGATGGCCGTCAGCGTGATCCATGCCCAGAGCCAGGCGTGCTCTACAGAATTGAAAATCCAGAGGATGGCAGCCAAGATCGGGATGCCGATCAGAAGTGAAAGCGTAGCGCCTTTAACCTGGTCGATGATGAATGTCTTTGCTGTCGTTTTGTTGAAGCCGAACTTCGCCTCGATCACGAAGGTGGAGTAGACCTTGAAGGGTAGATTGAGAATCATCTGGCCGAAGCCTAATAGGCCGATGTAGCAAAGACCGGTAACGAGGGAGCTAAGCTCATAGCCGCGGAGGAACTGATCGAGCCAGCCAAAGCCGCCACTGAACCAGAAGCCAAGGGTGAGGGCCAAACTAAAGCTGGATTCGATTAAGTGAAAGCGAGAATTGGTACGCGTGTACTCTTGTGACTTGGCGTATTTTTCCTGAGTGAAGACTTCGTTGAACTCGTCAGGCAGCTCAGGCTTTAGCGCTTTGAGGTTGAGCAAAGTGGCTGCAAGATCGATTTTCCAAAGTAAAAAAAGAACGAGGGCGATGATGAGTCCCAGAAGATTATCCATGGACATGAGTAGTGGGACTTCACTGCCACTCTGGCAAGCCAGAAAATCAGGAGTTGGCATGTGCAAAATTCGTGCTAGCAAGGAGGGCATGATTTCACGATTCCTCATTCTTGTGATGCTTGCTGGATTGGCAAGTTGTGCCCAGCAAGTCGATCAGTCGCCACAATCACCCGGGCAGGCCTATCAACGGTCTCCAGAGGTAGAGCTCAATGGTGCGAAGGTGTATAGCGAAGTCTTGGCTCTGCGTGGCGAGGCTGCAACACACATGGCTCAGCTAGTCTATCGTTCGTCGCAGGCAGAATTCCAGGGCCCCATGCGCTGGCGCTTTGTGGCGGAAGGCCAGCAAGGTGAGCAGGTGACGATGCAGGTGAAGCAGGTGCAAATTGAAACTGAGGAATCAGGTCGTAAGGTGGTGATCCATGCTGATGGCTTGGGCGGTGTGCGTCCATTTGCGATGGAGAAAATCCGTAAACCCTCGACTCGGAAACGTGCTGGTAGGCTGAAAAGTCAGCGAGTGAAGAAGCTTGAGGAACCTGTCGAATTGCCTGATCCGCGCTGGATGGCAAGCTTCGAAATACCTTCGGTGCTGCAGCTCTTCCCTGCTGCGGATGGGCGCATTACCGTGGCTGCCAAGATTCAAGTATCGAGTGCTGACTACTCGGAGACTGAGTGGGTCAATTTTGCCTTGTTACCCGAAAAAAATACGACGAAACCGTTGAAGTTTCGTCGTACGATGATCGAGTATGATGGTGTGCCAATCGATTAAGCCAGCCTAGAGCGGCGGGAGAATAAGCTCATCACCTGGTTGGATGTCGATCGTGCCACCGAAAAAGGAGCCGGGCACGGGATCGGCGACACCTTGGTTGCGGTCGATCATGCCCACCGTGATGCGGCCGATGATTCCAGCATTGCGGCGGATACCGAGGACATCGCCAGAATTGACGTTGCCAACGCGGTCGATCTGGATGCCAATGATTTTGTTGACGTTGTCATACTCGGTGACACGCGCCATCACTAGGGCTGACTTGATGAGCTGACCTCGGCGGTCAGGCTTTTTTGGTTCGTGGGTGCTGAGAGCGTCTTCGATAACTGCCACGGCTTGCTCTTCAATCAGGTCTTGAGCCTCTTTCAGTTGTTTAAGCTCGGCGCGGACGCGTTCGAGTTCTGCCACATTTTCATCTGATTTAGCCACTGATGCTGTGCTGGGTGTTGAGGCTGCTAAAGGGAGTGTGATCGTCTGCATCGGGGCGTTCTGTAGCGCTGATTCAAGCTGGGAAAGCCGTGTTTCTAATTGTTGGATCTGCGCGTCAGTCGAGGCTCCGTTGTTTGAGGAAATAGGGCCTCTAGCTGACAGCAAAAAACCGGCGATGAGCAGTGCGCAAGTCGCACCGATGATCACATTCATGATATTCATACAAGGAGATGTAGTCTATTTCAGGATCTGAGAAAGCGAAAAATGTGGGAAAACGAATGTCGTTAGACAATTCCTTAGAATCTGGCTTGAGAGGAACTGATGAATGGCTATTCTGATTGCAGTGAAGATGCGGATGGCAGTGTTAGGGAGTGGTAGTGGCGGCAATGCAACGTTACTTGATTGCGGTAAGTCCATGATTCTTATTGATGCTGGATTGTCCGCCAAGCAATTGGTTGTCAGGATGGAGGCGATGGGAGTGGCTCCAGATTCACTCAGCGCGATTTTACTCACCCACGAGCACAGCGACCATGCGCGTGGCTTGGATGTTTTTTTACGCAAACGTAAAGTCCCAGTGTATGTGAATGCGATGACCAAAGAAGCGCTTCAATGGGGGATGAAAAGTGACGTTGATTGGAAGGTGTTCCAGACTGGCACGGATTTCCAGCTGGCAGAGCTCACGGTGCATCCTTTTCCGATCCCTCACGATGCGGCCGAACCTGTGGGCTTCACGGTGCACGCTGGTGAAACAAAGTTTGGCCTGGTGACAGATGTGGGCTACGTGACTGAGGCGATGCGAGTTTACCTCAAGCAAGCTCATGGATTGTTTGTCGAGGCCAATTACGATGAAGGTCTTCTTGAAGCTGATACCAAGCGACCTTGGTCGACCAAACAACGAATCGCTTCGCGCCACGGCCACCTCTCGAATGTCCAGGCTGGGGAATTGATTGCTGAGGTGGGATGCTCGCTGCTAGAGCAAGTGGTGTTGGGACACCTTAGTAGCGACTGCAACACAGCTCAGCATGCGACCCAAACGATTGGGGATCTCCTAGGCAATGTGGGGCTTCAAGGTGTGAACTTAGCTTGTGCCAATCAAGAGGAACCCACTGATTGGATAGAGTTTGGCGTGATGCCACGTCGCTCTGCCGCGGTGCTGGACGGTGCCCCACTTCAGCAAACTGAACTCTTTTAGCACGCATTCTCGAATGGCATCCGACCATACAGCAGCCTACGCCGTCTTCCAGCAGGCTTATGATCATTTTAATAAGCACCTCTTTGAGGGCGCTTTACCCGGTGTGGTGATCACATTGCAGCGCAAATCACACACTGTGGGGATGTACCGACGCGCTAGCTTTGAGCAGCGTGGTGTCCATGGACAGCGGCTGGATGAGATTGCGATCAACCCCGACGCCTATGTTGGGCTTCCCGATATTGAGGTGTGGCAGGCATTGGTGCACGAGATGTGCCACCAATGGCAGTTCCGCTTTGGGAAACCCTCACGCAAGAGCTACCACAATCGTGAGTGGGCCAGAAAGATGGAAGCAGTCGGGCTGATTCCATCATCCACAGGGGAGCCAGGCGGAGCGAAGGTAGGGCAGACGATGTACGACTATGTGGCGGACGAAGGGCTCTTCAGAGAATCAGTCATCGGACTGCGTAAGCTTGGCGTGGTGTTAACCATTCAGTCTTCTGATCAGGGTGCCCAAGTGGCGCGCACTGAGACGAGCAAACGCCGTGAGCTCGAGCTGCGTGAGGCTGGGCTGCGAAAGAATCGTTCGAACAGAGTGAAGTATTCTTGCCTAAGCTGTGGCATGAATGCCTGGGGAAAGCCTGAATTGAATCTTGTCTGCGGTGATTGTTCTCAGCCCTTAGTCGCGGTCTAGCAAGCTCTCGATTGCTATCAGCTGCGACGGACTTGCTGTTCCCTGAGACTGGCTGATGGGAAGAGTAGCTTTTGCTAGAATGTGATAGAGTGGTAGCAGCGACGGCGCTAGGAGCTGGAGTGACTCAAGATGTTTGGCCACCGTGTCATGATCACCTCGGGCGATTGGTCCTGTGAGTGCGCTGCTTGGGCTACCTTGCATGAGATTGTTGAGCGTTGCTTGCATGATGGGCCCTAGAATCTGCATGTGTTGTTTGGCTTCGATATCACATTGTTTCAGTAGCGAACTGCTAGTGGCTGCTAGAGTGGTGAGGTAGTTACAAGCCATCACGCCTGCTAGATGATAGAGTACTTTGTGTTCTCGGGCGATGGGGATTGCTTCGAAGCCAATCGCATGGAAGGCATTACTGAGTCTCTCAGAATCTTGTCCCTCGATGGCGCAGTAGGTATTGGCGAAGTTTTGGTCGAGTGGTGCTTGAAATGTCATCATGGGGTGGACACTGCTTAGCTGCACACCAAGTGGTGATAGCGCTTCGAGCTCAGAGCTGTCGAGTGCACCACTGAGGTGGAAGACTGAATCGTTCGCTCGCAGCACCTTGCTGTGTGCTAATTGCTGTGCCACGGCGGCAATTTGATCATCAGGAGTGGCGATCATCCACAGTTTGGCAGCTTGCATGGACCGCATGTCGCTCGTGAGTGCTCCGGAGCCTATGTGTTGGAGTGCTTGCTCTCCGCGTTGGCTTTGAGGCCTATGATAGATGTCTCCGATCTCTAGCAATGAGGCTGCATGCCACTGCCTAGCCAGCGACTGAGCGACATTGCCAGCCCCAATGATGTTCAAGCGATCCATGTTGCGATGTTAGGGACGAGCGATAAAAAAAGCGAGTGATTAAGCCCAGAGATCCACACGTGGAGAAAACAAAAAAGCGACCCGAGCTGGGTCGCTTTTTTAATGGCAGAGGGGGAGGGATTCGAACCCTCGAAGGGCGTTAACCCTTGCCGGTTTTCAAGACCGGTGCATTCAACCGCTCTGCCACCCCTCCGTGTGCAATTTGGTTGCGCGCAAAGAACAACGTATTGGCATGGATTTTGCAAGTAAACAGTTGAAGTTTTTTTACGAATCCATACTTAAATATTGATAATGAGAATCTTAGTGGCGTGTGATAAATTTAAAGGATCGCTGACAGCAGCCGAGGCATGTGAGTCGATCGAGCGAGGCTTGATAGAAAAGGATCCCTCTCTGGTGGTGGATTTGGCTCCAATAGCAGATGGGGGGGAGGGCTTTACCGAGGCACTCAAGGATGCGCTCGATGGGGAGTGGGTGTCTTGTGAGGTGGTGGATGCGCTGGGACGTCCATGTGTGTCACAATATGTTTTGGCTGGTGACACAGCGGTGATGGAGATGGCGGCGAGTGCAGGGCTCTTGATGATTGAGCCTGAGGATCGCGATCCATGGCATTCAAGCACATTTGGTGTGGGCTTGATGCTCAGGCATGCTGTGGAAGTGCATGGAGTGAAGCGTGTGGTCATGGGGATAGGTGGAAGTGCCACTAATGAGCTAGGGGCTGGATTTGCTTGTGCCTTAGGGGCTAGGTTGTTTGATGCTGATGGGAATCAGCTAGAGCCAGTTCCGGCGAACTTCCAACAAGTGGCAGAGATGGATCTCTCTGGCATGATCAAGCTGCCTGAGGTGTTGATAGCCTCTGACGTGCGTAGCCCCTTGTTGGGTGAGCGTGGGGCTAGCCATGTTTTTGGCCCGCAGAAGGGGGTGGAGAATGTCTCTGAAATGGAGGCGATGGTGACATTGTTTGCGCGCTTGGTCGATTCCAGTGCGAGGACAATTGATCGTGAGGGAGCTGGAGCTGCCGGCGGTCTAGGATTTGGCTTGATGCATTTTGCCCACGGAGAATTGGTCAATGGCTTTGATTGGTTGGCCAAAGAGCTTGAAATCGATAATCGCGTGCGTCTTGCGGATGTGGTGATCACTGGTGAGGGGAGTCTGGATGCGCAAAGCCTCGAAGGGAAGGGACCTGTGGGCTTGGCGCGCATGGCTCGCTCTGAGGGCAAACGGGTGATTGCGTGTGCGGGGCGTATTGATGTTCTTGCTGAACCTGAATTTGATGCCTGCCATGCACTAGATCGGCTGGGCCTTCCGTTGGAGGAATGTATTGCCCGCGGGGCGGAGCTTCTTCAGCAGATCGTTGCAGAGGAACTTCAGCTTTGATAGCTGGATCATCTGAGGCCAACAAAGAGGGCTTCGAGTGATCTCGAAGCCCTAGCATGTTTGAGTTGGTTGGGTCTCAGAAGTGCTTAGGTGGTGGCTCCTCCACGAGCCATCACGACTTTGCCAGTACGGACGGTTTCGACAATTTCGAAGTTGCCGAACATCTTGATGGCTGCGTCGAGTTTTCCACTGTCTCCTGAAATCATCGCTATGATGGATTCGGGGGTGAGGTCTACGGTTTTGCCATTGAAGTGGTCGATGATCTGAAGCGCGGATGTGCGGTCTTCTGTGCTCTTGATCAAGAGTTTGATGAGGACGAGTTCCTTGACTACAGAATCATCGGCTTCGTGTTGGATACAATGGATCACGTCGATGAGCTTTGACACCTGCTTGATGATTTGCTCGAGCCCGTTGGATGAGCCGGTGATGCCGATAGTCATGCGTGAGAATCGTTCGTCACGACCTTCAGACACCACTAGGGAGTCGATGTTGAAGCCACGGCGTGCGAATACCTGCGTGATGCGCATCAGCACACCCGGCGTGTTGTTGACAAACACAGAGAGGCTATGGCTGCTCTGATCCAAGCTGGGTTCAGCAGGAACATCGGTGGTAACAATTTTCTTAGACATTGTTCTTAAATAGTAAGTGGATTGATTACAAAACGAGTAATGTACGAAACTGGCAGGGTCTAGGTGGATCCAGTTGGTTTAGCCATCTTGTGTTTTGGTGGTTCGATGAGCATGTCTTCGAGTGCGGCGCCCGCAGGGATCATTGGGAACACGTTGTCTGTCTTCACGCACTCGGCGTTGATCAGGATAGGACCCTCATTGTACTCGAGTGCCTGCTTCACCACGCGGTCCACATCGGCAGGGCGCTTGATGTTCAGTGCCTTGATGCCGTATGCTTGGGCGAGTTTGACGAAGTCTGGGTTACCCTCGAGGTCTACACCAGAGAGGCGGTCGTCGAAGAAGAGTTCCTGCCACTGGCGCACCATGCCGAGGTAGTGGTTGTTGAGTACCACGATTTTGATTGGCAATTTGTGGATGGCTGCTGTCGCTAGCTCGAAGAGTGTCATCTGGAATCCACCATCGCCGCAGAAGGTGATCACGTCGCGGTCCGGGCAGGCGAAGGCTGCGCCAATTGCGGCAGGGAAACCGAAGCCCATGGTGCCGGCGCCGCCGGAACTGAGCCATGAATGAGTCTTGGCATTGCGGTAGAACTGAGCCGCCCACATTTGGTGCTGACCCACATCAGTGGTTACGATGGCTTCACCCTTGGTTTGGGTGTTGAAGGAGTCAATCACCTGCTGCATGCGCAGTCCGCCTTGTTTGCGGTAGCCCAGCGGGTACTTCTTTTTGTAGCCATTGAGGTGCTTGTTCCATTCTGCATGCTTGGTGGCTTCCACTTCTGTGAGTAGCGCTGACACGGCCGCCTTGGCATCACCTACGATTTCTACATCAGGTGAGATCATCTTGTTCATTTCGGCGTGGTCGATATCGATGTGGATGATCTTGGCGTCCGCACAGAACTTGTCTGGCTGGCCAATGATGCGGTCATCGAAGCGCGAGCCGATGTTGAGCAAGAGGTCACATTCTACCATTGCTTTGTTCGCATAGGCAGTGCCGTGCATGCCGAGCATGCCAAGCGAGAGTGGATGAGTTTCAGGGAGAATCCCCTTACCAAGTAGGGTGGTGGTGAATGGACAATCGAGCATTTCCACGAGCTGGAGCAGTTCTTTTTCTGAACGCGCAATCATGGAACCCTGGCCAGCAAGAATCACCGGACGCTTCGCCTTCTTGATGAGTGCGGCTGCCTCTTGAATGGCTGCTGGGTCGATGTTGAATGCTTTCTCAGGGTGGTATCCCGGAAGGTCGAAGTCTTCACTGGTCTTGCTTTTTAGTTTGCCGGTGAATGGTGCGGAGCTGATGTCCTTGGGAATGTCGATGAGTACGGCACCAGGGCGGCCAGAAGTGGCGATGTGGAATGCCTCGCGAGCAATTCTCGGTAGGTCGTTGGTTTTCTTCACCAAGTAGTTGTGCTTCACCACTGGTATGGTGATGCCAAAGATGTCCGCTTCTTGGAAGGCGTCTTTACCGAGCATCCAAGTCACCTGCTGACCACAGATCACGATCATTGGAACGGAGTCCATTTGCGCGGTCATTAATCCAGTGATGGTATTGCCGGCACCTGGGCCAGAGGTCACAAGTACGACAGCGGGCTTGCCAGTAGCTCGTGCGTAGCCGTCGGCCATGTGACACGCTCCTTGCTCGTGGCGTGCCAGTACGAATTGGATGTTACTTTTGACTGTTTCGAGCGCATCGAAGATCGGGATTGCCGCTCCGCCTGAGTAACCAAATATGTACTCAACGCCTAAGTCATCAAGGGTCTTGATCAGCGCCTGTGCGCCATCTAACTTTTCTTTAGCCATGGTGAAAATTGTGTTGTTTCGTGGAATGTGCCACTGTTTTCGATTTAGTAAACCACAAAATGGTGAAAATTTCAGCAAGTTTGAGTATTTTTTGAATTTCACCCTCTAAAGTTTTGAGTTAATCGAGGTAAAGTTGGAATTTCTGTTCCTCGTTGTTTTGTAAAATGTGATTATGAAGGCGACTTTCCACTTTAGTTTTGCTTGAGTGCGTGCAACAAGCGCCCTTGCTGGGAACGGAGTGGTGGGATGCAAGGCCATTGCTACCTGAGGCGGGGCTGGTGGAGGTGATACTGCCAATCGAGATGCTCTGGCCTCTACTAAATGAAGTGAGCACACTCTTACTGAGCATATTAGTCAGATTCGCAGCAGCCGCGGACGAGGGCTGGAGAGACGGTGCGCGTATGGCGACGAGCAATCCGAGCTTTAGATGGCTACGGTTTAGCCGATAAAGCATCGGCATGATGGACTCCTTAAACGTAGTATTGAGTCCAAATAAGGATGAATTGGTAGGGCCGGTGGGACTTGAACCCACGACCAAGGGATTATGAGTTTGTAGATTTCACTTCTCGACTAGTCTCACTCTGTCTCACCTCGTCTCATTAACCCCTTATTTTATATGGGTTTATGGACTTTTTTGATTCGACATGGGCGGACAGGTGCAGTTTACTTTGGACATGAAAAACCGGACAGAAACCGGACAGTGGAACAAGCAAGGGACTGCTGTCAAACTAGGAAAAGACGACGTGCGCTACTGGAAGAGCCGTCTCAAGAAACGCTCTTACAAGAGCGGCGGGAAGACTGTGGAAATTAAAGAATGGCAAGTTCGCTTGTTTTCCGGCTCGTCCGAGGAGTGGTTCAATCTTGGCACTCAGAACCAAGCGGCAGCCGCTCGCCACGCTCGGGACATCTACCTCCACCTCAGAGCGAACGGAATGGCCGAAACGGTTGCCCGCTTCAAAGCCAAGCCGCAGGAGGAAACCAAGGTCTCCACTTTCTTAGACGGTGGTTTCTTCTCGGCGATCTTGTATCCCGGAGCCTTTTCCGGGGGATTGAGGTTGATGAAACGAAGAGGGTTAAGCTCCGTGCTCAAGCCAGACTCATCCAGCACGCATCGCTGACCATCCCTTTCGATGTAGGGAACCTGCGGCTCGCCTTTCGAGGCAGGCCACTCGCGCACGTAGCGACGACCATCGCGCTCAATGGCCTCAGGGCCACTTGGCTGGTAGTTGTGAAATAGAATTGGAAAATTGGGATCGCTCATGCGAATGAAACGAAAAGAAGAGCGCTCTCATCCGCTTCGCTGATTCATTCCTGCAAAACCCCAGCAAAACGGTCAGATTTTCGGAAGTTGCCGACTGAGGTGATCGCGGAGCTGCTCGCCGTGAAGGAGATTTTGAAAAAAGCTTCTCTGCACGACTTCTCCTTTTTCTGTTTCGGGCATCGGGGTGCAAACAGAACAAAGGAGTTCATCATGACAAACGAAAAGCAAACAAAAGCAAAACCATCCCATCGTGTCTCACCATCCCATCGTGTCTCATTCTCACGCATCATCGGCAACAATGACGATGGCAGTGACAAACTCGGACAGCACGTGAAATCGGAGCCGTCAGGGAACGCCGAAGCGACAAGAAAGGTGGAATCCTCCAGCTCGACCATATTCCCGTCGAACTTACTCGTCACGAAGGCGTAATCTTCATCGTTCCGGTGGAATAAGCTAACCCTGCTGGGAGAACTCTGGCCAGAGAGCTATCTTAGCCAGAGTTCTTCTTGCCTCTTCGCAAGAGTAGCTGCTTGAGAGCAAGACTTAGTAGTGTCGTCAAAGCACCTTGATTCATCAAATCTGACCTTTATTAACAAACTGCTCAGGCCTTTTCCGAGCGCGAATGCGGTGCTGCTAAGAAAATCTTAAATTTCTTGACACCTGTCCTTCCAGACCTTAGAAAACACTCATCGCAAGATTTATCACATCTGTAGTAGCGCTCGTCGCAATCTTGTCTATGACACTCACTATGGTGTCAGCAGTGGGTTTATGCGTGAGCACGACAGAAATTTTCGTCGGCCAGCATGAAGTCGAAGGACATTCAGACTGTTCGCATTCTGACGAAGAAGAAACTCCTCCAGATTGCACTGATGGGCAGGAGCCTTGCGATGGTCAGCATTTGGAAATTGATCTAGAGGTTGATGATTTTGTTCGCTCCTCTTCAGGAAGCGAGAATGCGCCTTCAGACGACGGTCTTTGCGCATCGCTTATTTCATTCTCTGCAGATAAATATTTTCGCCCTCGGAGACAAATTCTTCCGTCGGACTTTGCCAGACCGCCACCGGATCTTCCGGTTTTTCTGCGTTTTGGTGTGATGAGGCTTTGATGCCAGTAGCTCCACGGCACAAGTGCGTGCCGTGATGAATCGATGTTCCTGCCCTCCCGATGATCGGTGTGAGGCACTTTTGGTCACATTCACCAGCTACCGGCATGAAAGCCTTATTCTATTTTACTCCTACTCTTTTTCTAACAGTCTCCTGCTCATCCCAGACAACTCAGTTTCCCATTGTTCCCGCCACACCTCCAGCGAAGAAAATCGCGGTCGAGAGGATAGGCTCCATTGACAATGAAAACGTTGCTCTGACTTTGTCCAATCTCCGTAGTTTAGTGCAGCGGAATAACCCAAACCTTGCAGCTGCACGAAAATTGATCGATGCCGCGCAAGGGCGGCTACAGAAAGCTGGTTTGCGATCGAACCCCACTGTGGAGGTGGAATTCGAGACGACCGCGAATCTACGCGAGCCCTTCCTCATCGCCGGAATCTCTCGCAGCTTTCCAAGAACCAATCGACTCCTTCTCGAAAAACGCGTCTCGGCACCACTCGTCGAAGCCGCTCGTGCTGAGGTCGCCAATGCGGAGCGACTGCTCGTAGGCGAAGCCCGCGAACAGCTCGTTGAGGTCCTCGCTCTAAGAGAGGTGAAAGGCTTATTGCAGGAGCAGTCTGAAAATGCTCAAGAACTGGCCGACTTCATTAACGAGGCGGCGGCCCGTGGTGAAGCGTCTCTGTTAGAGGTGCCTACAGCTGAGATCGAGGTGACTCGTATTCATACGAAGGCTGAGCAAATTCAGATTCAGATCGATCTTGCGGAAGCCAAGTTGAAACCAATCTTAGGCTTCAATCCAGAAGCGAAACTGGCTGTCGCAGGCGCGCTTCCTCCAACGAGTCTGCCACCCATGCAGGTCAGTGTGCCACGGGATAGACCAGACCTCGTCGCGGCGAAGCTCCGTGCAAAGTCTGCTACGGAAAACATTCACCTCACACAGGCTGAGGGAATTCCTGACTACGATCTTGGCGTTTATGCAGGATTGGGACGCGAGGAGGATGAGCCCGAAGGTGGAGAGCTTGAAGGAATCATCGGTGTTCGCTTTAGCATGCCTCTGGGAAGAGATCCGAAAACTCCCGGAGCCCTTCGCGAGGCTCATGCGGAGCGAGATCGTCTTGATCTCACGACCCTTGCTCTCCGGAAATCGATCACTGCCGAAGTCCGCGCTGCCTACGGTGAAATGGCCCAATGGCAGAAGCTGGCAGTGCGAATTAATCAGGACCTGATTCCCAAAGCACGCGAGAATCTCTTCCAAATCCGCACCGCTTATCAAGACGGCCAGGTGCCGCTACAAGATGTCCTTCGCGCTCGCGAGCAGGAGCTTTCGCTCAAGCTCACCCTTATCGAAGCTCGCCAGAATTTTCACAAAGCCCGTTCGCGCTACCTCACTGCGACCAACGGCTAACTCTCACTCACACACTTTTTTAATCCAATGAAACACTCATCATTTTTTCTCCTTTCACTTCTCTGCCTCACATCGCTCCACGCTGAGGAAGCGATCGATCCAGAACGCATTGCTAACACCATCATTCTCAATGACTCGGGGGTGAAAAATCTCCGTCTCGAGACCATCGAAGTCGACGAGCGTGAGTTTAATGAATCCGTCTTTGCGATTGGTCGTGTCGAAGACATCCCCGGACGTGGTTACGCCTTGTCTTCACGGATTCTAGGCCGTGCCGTCAAAGTGAATACGCGCCTCGGAGATCGTGTCGAAAAAGGCGACACCTTGGTCGAGGTCGAAAGCCGCCAGCCCGGGAATCCTCCTCCAGTCATCGCTCTTAAAGCACTGCGCGATGGCGTGGTCACTGAGGCAAATGTCATCGAAGGGAAACCTGTGAGTCCGGATGGCTCTTTACTAACAATCGCTGACCGCACCATGATGTGGGTCACTGCTGAAATCCCCGAACAGCGCGCTGCCAAGATCAAAATAGGCACCAAGGCCGAAGTGACCTTTCCCGCTCTCGAAGGCGAGCCTGTCATGGCCACACTTCTCAGTTTTGGAGTGGAAGCCGATGCGTCCGCTGGATCCATTCACGGCATTTTCGAACTCGCCAATCCCACCGGCTGTCTCAGTCCCGGCATGCGAGCCGAGCTGAACATTATCATCTCCACCCGAGAGGATGTCATGGCAGTCCCGGAATCCTCAATTCAAGGTAACCCGTCATCACGAGTCGTCTATGTGAAGGACTTCGAGCTTGATAACTCCTATGTCAAAGCTCCCGTAGTGCTCGGTGCGAGCAGTGGTGGTTGGGTTGAGGTGTTAGAAGGGCTTTTCCCCGGCGACGAGGTGGTCACTCGTGGTTCATACGCGCTTGGTTTCGCTGGAGGTGGTAGTGGCATTTCGCTAAAAGAAGCACTGGATGCTGCCCACGGTCACGAGCACAATGAAGACGGGTCAGAAATGACTCCTGAGCAAAAAGCTGCGAAAGAAAAACCCTATGATGACGACCACGGTCACGAAGGAGGCAATGCTCCAAAATGGCTCATTTACTACGCAGCTGGTATCACGCTCGCTTTTCTAATCAGCCTCCAGCAGCTCTGGAACAAGCGCAGAAAGGAGAACTCATCTCATGCTTAACGCTCTCATCCGCTTCTCGCTTGCTCAGCGTGGACTCGTTTTGATTGGTGCCGTTCTCATCCTGATTCTCGGTGCTCGAAAGGCGACTCAAACGCCCGTCGATGTTCTGCCGGATTTGACGAAGCCGACCGTCACTCTTCTCACTGAAGCCAGTGGCTATTCACCGGAGGAGGTCGAAACACTCGTCTCCATCCCCTTGGAAAATTCCCTCGGCGGCGTCACTGGCGTCGACCGAATCCGCACCGTCAATGACATCGGGCTCTCTCTCGTCTTCATCGAATTCGACTGGGGCACCGACATCTATCAGGCACGCCAATTCGTCCAAGAACGCCTTATAGGAGTCTCTGGAGAACTGCCCGAAGGCATCACGCCTTACATGACTCCCGTGTCCTCGCTCATGGGTGATATCATGCTCATCGGTCTCCGTGATCATTCGGGAAAAACCTCACCGCCCGACCTCCGCGTGCTCGCCGATTGGACGGTCGCTCGTCGCCTCCAGTCCATTCCCGGTATCGCGGAAGTCCTCTCCATGGGCGGCGGGGTGAAGCAAGTGCAAGTTCAGCCCGACCCCGAGCGGATGCGCCTTTATAACATCACCTTTGAGCAACTGCGAGATGCTGCTGCTGAAGCGGTGAAAAACACGACTGGGGGCTTTCTCACCGAACGCGCTCAGGAGATCATGGTGCGAAATCTTGCGATGTCATCATCTACGGAAACGATCGGAGCAACCGTCGTTGATTATCGCAATGATCGCCCGATCCAAATTCGTGACGTTGCCACCGTTGCTTGGGACATCGAGCCCATGCGGGGAGATGCTGGTTTTGGCCTCGCCGATGGAGAGAAAAATGAGGGCGGCGAACTGGGAAGCCGCGGCGTCATCATTTCTATCCGTAAAGCACCTGGCTTCGATACCATCGCCTTGACTAAAGAAGTCGACCAAGCCCTCGAAGAACTCCGCGCGTCACTCCCCGAAGGCACTGAACTCGTCCCGCTCTATCGTCAGGAAGAATTTATCGAACTCTCGATCGATAACCTCGTCGAAGCCCTCCGCGACGGTGCGATTATGGTCGCGATTATTCTCTTCCTATTCCTGCTCAATCTCCGCATCACGGCCATCACCCTGACTGCGATTCCGCTATCTCTCGCGATGACGATGTTGGTCTTTGATCTCTTTGGCCTGACCATCAATTCCATGACCCTCGGTGGTCTCGCCGTCGCAGTCGGTATGGTTGTCGATGACGCCATCGTTGATGTGGAAAACGTCTTCCGCCGTCTTCGAGAAAACGCGTCTTTAAAAGAGCCTCTTCCAAAAATCGAGGTCATCGCACGAGCCTCCAGTGAGGTGCGTTCATCGATTCTCTACGCGACCATTCTCATTATTCTCGTCTTCCTTCCGCTCATGGCGCTTAGCGGGGTGGAGGGGAAACTTTTCACACCCATCGCCATCGCGACCATCGTCAGCATGGCGGCATCCTTCATTGTCTCGCTAACCGTTATTCCAGTTCTCAGCTCGCTACTACTCAACCCGAAGGCAGGAAAAGAGCACAAGGACTTCATCCTCGTCCGTTGGTTGAAGGCCGGGTTCCGTGCTACATGGCTCCGCTTTGCGATTTCTCAGCCGCTTCTGGTGATCTTTATCACAGGTGCGCTCATCGTTTTCGCATGGTTCGAGTATTCTGCCATGGGGAGAAATTTCCTCCCGCCATTTCGCGAACCAACTGCCCTCGTCGCAACCACCATGAGCCCGGGCACCTCGTTAAAAACCACCTCTGAAATGTCCGACGTCGCCATCGAGCGTTTACTGGAAATCCCGGGGATCAAAACGGTCGCATTCAGAGCTGGCCGTGCTGAGCGTGGAGATCATGTCGTTCCCGTTTCGACTATCGAGTTCGATGTCGAATTCGCGGAAGACACCACTCGTGATCGCGCCGAAATCATTGCTGATATCCGTGCTACCATGAAAGACATCCCCGGCACCTTTAGCGCCATGAGCGGGCCGCTCGCTGACCGCATCGGTCACATGCTCAGCGGAGTGTCATCCAAGGTCGCCGTCAAAATATTTGGCCCGGATCTTGATGAACTTCGCCGTCTCGGAAATGAAATTGCGGACGTCGCTCGTGACATTCCCGGTATGGAGGAAGCGACCGTTGAGCAACAGGCCAGTGTGCCCCAGCTCCGCATCGAGCCAAAGATCGATCGTGCTGCTGCCTATGCCGTCACTCCAGCCGCCCTCACCGAAGAGCTTTCCGCTCTCATGGGAGGCGAGAAAGTTGCCGAGATCTACGAGGGCGTGCAGGTCTATGACCTTGTCGTCCGTCTGCCAAAAGAATGGAGGGAAAACCCCGGAAGCCTCAAGGATCTCTACATCGACACGAAGGCGGACACTCTTGTGCCGCTCGATGCCGTGGCTCACATCCGCATGGCTACAGGTCCGAATACGATTAAGCGCGAAAACCTGCGTCGCCGTTTCGTCGTTGGCATCAATCCAAGCAACCCAGACCTGATCGCCGCAGTCGATCAGCTCAAAGAGGAAGTTGCCGAAAAAGTAGAACTCCCCGAAGGCTATAGTCTTTCCTATGAGGGCGAATACGTCGCACAAAAAGAAGCCGCTCGCACCATCGCGCTCAGCTCCGCGCTCATCATCGTCGTCATTATCTTTCTACTGCACTCTTTCTTCAAAAGCTTTGGCTTCGTCGCACTCGTGCTGACCATCCTGCCCGTCTCACTCGTCGGCGGGATTCTCTACACTGGCGTGACGCTGAACAATATCAGCATCGCCACCCTTGTTGGCTTCATCGCCGTGGGCGGCATCGCGGCGCGGAATAATATCATGCTCATCTCTCATTACCTGCACCTGATGAAGCATGAGGGCGAATCCTTCACCGCTGAAATGGTCATCCGAGGCACCGAAGAGCGCCTTGTGCCCATCCTCATGACTGCCGTCTCTGCCGGGCTTGCACTCGTGCCACTCGTCATCGCAGCTGATGAACCCGGGAAGGAAATCCTCAATCCTGTCGCTATCGTCATTGTTGGGGGACTCATTAGCTCGACTCTGCTCGGCCTGCTTGTCACTCCCGCTCTCTTCTACGCTTTCTGTCGTAAATCCGCAGAAAAGTCTCTCCGGCTCAATGCCTCAGCCTGCTCCTAAAACACCAAACCAAAACCAAAATACTAGAATTATGAAAACAAGAAACATCCTGCCTATCGCAGCATCCGCCATTGCCCTCATCGCCACCCCAGTCGCTCTCGCCGAGCACCACGGTGAGCATAAGGATAAGAAAGAAGAAAAAGCCCACGATCCCCACGAAGGTCATGATCACGGCAAGCTCGCAGGCCCCAATGGAGGCCGCATCCTCACCGAAGCCGAGCCCCACCTTGAGTTCTTCGTCATGAAGGACCGTAAAGTGAAGCTCACCGTCGTCGATGACCATGGCATAGCTCTTCCACTTGGTGAGCAAAGTGTTAGCGTCATCGCTGGTGACCGTAAGAACCCCATCAAAATGAAGTTCACCAAAGAAGGCGACTCCCTCATCTCCGACAAAGCCTTCCCCGAAGGCAACGACTTCCCAGTCGTGGTTTCAATCAAGACCAATCCAGCCGCCAAAACAGTTCGCTCCAAGTTCAACCTTAACCTAAGAGACTGTCCCAGCTGCGACTACCTAGAATACGCCTGCACCTGCGACCATGGTGATGATCATGAAGGCCACAATCACTAAGGATTGCTAAAGATCGAATACTCAGCGGGTGGCGGCTTCCCTCCGTCACCCGTTTTTTCTTATGTCTCACAATCATCATCACGGCAGCAGCGACAATCTCAAAATTGCCTTCTTCCTCAATCTCGGCTTCACCATCATCGAGATCATAGGCGGTATGTTCACCAACAGCATCGCCATCCTCACCGACGCCCTACACGACGCCGGAGACACCGCCTCGCTCGGCCTCGCGTGGTATTTTGAAAAACTCTCAAGCCGTAAACGCAACGAGCAGCACACCTACGGATACAAACGTTTCCGACTCCTTGGCGGACTGATCACTGGTGTCGTCCTCGTCATCGGCCTCAGCTTCATCCTCTGGAAAGCAATCGAACGCCTGATGACCCCGGAGCCCGTCAATGCCCCCGGCATGATGGCCCTCGCCGTGCTCGGAATCATCATCAATGGCGCCGCCGTCCTGCGTGTCAAAAAGGGCACCTCTCTTACAGAAAAAGTCGTTAGCTGGCATCTCATCGAGGACACCCTCGGCTGGGCCGCAGTCCTCATCGGCGCCGGTATCATGGTGCTCTGGGATCTTCCCATTATCGACCCCATCCTCTCCATCGGCATCTCCCTCTTCGTCCTCTGGAACGTCTGTCGCAATCTCAAACAAGTCATCCTAGTTTTTCTTCAAACCACCCCCGAATCCTTCGACCTCGCCGACTTCGAAAAGCAAGTCGTCACCATCCCGGGTGTCCTCTCCACCCACCACACCCACAGCTGGTCGCTCGATGGCGAAAGCCACGTCCTCTCTACCCACCTCGTGATGGAGAGCAACACCGACCGCCCCGCCATCCTTACCACCAAAGACAGAGTCGTAGACCTACTCAAAGAACACCACTTCGAGCACATCACCATCGAAGTTGAGCTGGAATGCGAATCCTGTCACACTGGTGACCAGCCCATGCATCAATAGCTCTAAAATGCCAAGTCAAAGTGTTCTCATACCGGAGCAATCTCTCTGTCTGGTCGTGACAATCCCTGCAACTCAATCTATCTTTCTACGGGTCCGAAGGACAGGTTTGTTGATCAGCGATGGGTAGCGGAGTGGTCCAAGTGAAAAGGCCAAATTTTCTGTTTGCACTAGGACTGGTCGCTCTATAATATAACAATTAATGATTCAGAGGATTTTAGCTCTCATAATGGCATTGCTGATTGGCAATCCCGTTTGTTGCTGCGCCTTGGGTTGTGGGACTGCGCCGACTGAGGTAGCTTCCCAGTGTTGTTCTGGTGGCACGCCGGTCGATGACGGATCTGATCAGGATGATAGGCAGAAGCGCAAAGGCTGTGACTGCTGTTTTGACAAGATTTCTGCTGAGAATTTCAGCAATAAAGTCCTGCCGCCTGCGAACCCAGATGATCTTCTCGGGGGGCCGCTGGCTCCGACCGATGCGGAAGTTTCGCTTCCGCGTATTCCTCTTGCTGTTCAGTGCATCAGCAAATGGCCACCCGGTGAATTACCGGGTATTTCGATGGGCGAGCGACTCGCCCGCAAATGTTCTTATTTGCTTTGATTCACGGGATCGGACGCCTCACCGCGTCCTCATCGAATCCCGTGCGATGACCCTTCATCGCCGTTTTTAACTGGCCCATCCTTCGTGGATTCGTGGCCGCATCTCAAACGAAATCAAAACAATTAGAATTATGAAATTTATCCTCAATGCGACGCTTGTCGCCCTCACGCCGCTGGCATTCATCTCCTGCAATGACCAGACCTCAGAAACGAATACTGAATCCGTGTCTACTGCCGAAGTAGTTGCGAAACCTTACCCGCTCGAAACGTGCCTCGTTTCCGGCAAGAAGCTGGGGTCGATGGGTGACCCTTACGAGATTGTCCACGAGGGGCAGCAGATCAAATTTTGTTGCGACGGCTGTGAGCCGGCCTTCAAGAAAGATCCTGCCAAGTATCTCGCGAAGTTGTCTCAGCAGTAAATCTCTCACTGCTCCACCACTGCGGAAGCTCTTTGGAGCTTTCGTGGTGCTTGGGCACCTCTTGTTATGAAGGCACTCCTTCTCGCTCTTTGGGCGGCTGTTTTAACGACGGCATGTTCCTCCAATTCAACGAACGGCTCTAAAAGTGCTCCGGTCGTCGAAGTCGATTCATCCCGGACGATTCCTGCTGAACCAAAAGCCTACTCCATTCCGCGCCAAGCTGGACCGGAAACGCTCGCAGCCATGGCGATTCGTCACAACCCACGTCTTCAGGCTCTCCGCCACCGCGCGCAGCGTCTCAATGAGAAGGTGCCTCAAGCTCTCGCTTTACCTGATCCAAACGCTAGTCTCGCTCTGGGAAAGTTGCCCGAAACCGCCGCTGGTCAAGTTGACGCCGTCGTCGGTGTGAGCCAAAAAATTCCTTATCCCGGGAAGCGCAAATCTGCCGCTTTAGCAGCTCGTAGTGAAGCACTGGCCATCCAAGCAGATGCCAATGCCTACGCGCTGAAACTCAGTGAACAGGTCCGCAGTGCCTGGTGGGATTATTACCTCGCTACCGTTACCATTCGCATCAGTCAGGAAAGCCGCGAACTCCTCCAAGTCGCCGAAGAAACCGTCGAGGCACAAGTCGCCGCTAGCCAAAGCGGGCAAGCCGATCAACTCCGCGTCGCTAACGAGATTACCAAGGTCGACCGCGATCTCGCACAAGCTAGACGCCTCATGCAGACAGCGCAGGCCCGCCTTAACTCTCTCCTGAATCGACCGGTAGGATCAGCTCTTCCTGCACCTTCAAATAGAAGCGTCAAAACACCTAGCAATCTCGAAAATCTCCTCGCTCGTGCCGAAGCCAATCATCCCGAGGTCATATCAGCATCGAATAAGATCGCTGCCTTCAAGCACCGACTCCAACGGGCAAAGCTAGAGAAGTATCCCGACTTTACGTTCGGTCTGCAAGGTGCTGCTGTCGCCTCTAATGGCATCGCTCCATCTGCCAATGGTCGGGATCAAATCTTCGGGACTCTGGGTTTCAATATCCCACTCTGGCAAGAACCTCGACGAGCTATGATCCGTGAGGCCAATGCCGGGATTGCGGAAACTCAGGCTCTTCTGGGATCGACTCGGGCAGACCTCCGTTACCGAGTCGAAGATGCTTACTTCCGCGCCAAGACCGCCCGCGAAGTCTCCGAGCTTTTCAAAGGCCGACTCATTCCGGATGCCAAGCAAGCCTATGAAGTTACTCTCTCGTCCTATGCCGCTGGCGAAGACACTTTTACCAACGTCATCGATACCTGGAGGCAATGGCTCACCTATCAACTCCAGTTCGCTCAAAACCGCGCCCAGTTGGGTAAAGCGGTCTCCACTCTAAATTCCGCTGCTGGCATTCAATAATTTCTCAACCACATCATGTGATGAAAACAAAAATCAAAAAGCTCATCGGAGTTCTCATTCGCAAACCGCGACAGCTCCTCACTATCCTCCTTCCTTTGGCACTCTTTGGTGCCGGTTGGTGGTTCGGTCTACCTGCTGAAAAAAAAGACCAACACGATCACGCCGCTACCGAGAGCAACGAAGTCTGGACGTGCTCTATGCACCCACAGATCCGTCAGCCGAACTTCGGGCTTTGCCCGATTTGCGAAATGGATCTCATCCCGCTGCAGGATAGCGGAGGCGGAGGTATCCGTGAAATCTCGGTCAGTCCCGAAGCTGCGGCCTTGCTCGACTTGCAAGTCTCCCCGGTTGTCCGCTCTATTGCTGAGGCTGACATTTCTCTCTTCGGAAAAATTTCTTACGATGAACGCAGTATCTCGTCGATCACCTCTCGTATTGGAGGTCGCGTTGATCGCCTGTTTGTCGATTTCACCGGAGCATTGGTCCGCAAAGGCGATCATCTTGCTGAGATCTATTCTCCAGAAATCTACGTCGCACAGAGAGAGGTCATTGAGGCCACCAAAGCGATTCGTAATCAGCAAAGCGGCGCTTCAAAGCCTGCCAGACAAACGCGCCTGCGCCTCTTGAATGCGGCTCGGGAAAAACTACGGCTTCTGCAACTCTCGGAAGCTCAGATTGATGACATTGCTGACCAGAGCGAGCCCAGTGATCGCATCACCATCAATTCCCCACAAGATGGGGTCGTCGTCTCCAAATCAGTTGATCTAGGCAAGTATGTCAAAACAGGAGATTCGCTGTTTAAAGTCGCTGATCTCTCCAAGCTCTGGTTTGTCATGGAAGCCTACGAAAGTGACCTCCCATGGCTTCGCTACGCCCAGGACGTGGCCTTCACCGTAGAGGCTCTGCCCGGTCAGGTTTTCCACGGTCGTGTTGCCTTCATCGATCCGGATATCAATCCCGTCACTCGTATCGCAAAAGTGCGGGTGAATGTTTTGAACCCCAAGCAACTTCTCAAGCCGGGGATGTTTGCCCGGGCCGAGGTGAAGTCGAAAATGACGGGATCAGGAGAAGTGTTAGATCCTGAGTTGGCGGGAAAATGGATTAGTCCCATGCACCCGGAAATCATGAAAGACGCCCCCGGACAGTGCGACATTTGCGGCATGGATCTTGTTCCAGCTGGCGAGCTGGGCTTCATCGCTGAATCAGCAGATTCCAAAACTCTTCCCTTACTCGTCCCTGTCTCAGCGGTATTACAAACAGGGAAAAGAGCTGTCGTGTATGTTCGAATCCCCGAAAAACTTGACCCGACCTTTGAGGGGCGTGAAATCGTCGTCGGCCCGAAAGTCGGCGATCAATTCATCGTCGAGAGCGGACTGAGTGAGGGCGAACTCGTCGTGACACAGGGAGCCTTCAAGCTGGATTCCGAGCTTCAAATCAAAGCGAAGCCATCCATGATGAATCCTAATGCCGGTCTGGTGGAAGTTCCTGCCAATCAGGCTCCTGAAGATCTCGCTGGACAATGGCAGCCCGTGATTCGCTCACTGGCCCGGCTTCAAAAAGCCGCTCAAGAAGATGATGCTTCTGCAGCTGAAGAAGCTCTCACGGGAATGATGAGAGCCATCAACAGTGTGGATCAGTCTACCTTTCAACCCGATACCCTTAAACTGTGGGGGGAGTTTTCTAACAGGTTGATGAATAGCCTGACAATCGCGAAGCGAAAGCTTCCGACTCATACGAAACAAGCGGCTAGAATCACGACACGGGCCACGGAGGAAGCAGGCCGCTATCTTGGTTTATCAAGCCAGACCGAAGCTCCCCAAACGGTCGACCCGGCCATCGCCAAATCGCTCAAGCAACTCATTAAATTCTACCTTCCGCTTGCCAAAGCTCTTGCCGATGACAAGCCCAAGGAGGCGATGTCCACAGCCAAGATTCTTTCCGGCCACGCCAGGATGTTGCCGCTTCCAGAGGAATCTGAGTCTCTTTTTCAAGACTCTATGAAGCTTTCCCAGACGGTTGAGATTGAAGCTCAGCGAGCCATTTTTCAACAAATCAGCAACCGCTTGATTTCACTGGTTCGTGCCTATGGTCTTGATCGCGTCGGTAGTGCCTACGTGGTCCATTGTCCCATGGCGTTTGATAATAACGGGGGTGACTGGATCTCCAACGTTCCCGAGATCCTTAACCCATACTTTGGAGACGCCATGCTCAATTGCGGATCAGTGACAGCGACTCTGTCGCTCGGTGACTCTCCTCCCAAGAAACCCATGAAGGACATGGAGCACCACAATCACGGGAAATAATCCAATCAAACCTGACACACCGTGAAAGCACTCATTCATTTTTGCCTACATCAGAAGCTGGTCGTCTTCCTGCTCCTCGCCTTCTTCATTGGTTGGGGAGTCAAGGTTGCTCCCTTCGACTGGGACACTGGCGACTACCCGCGCGACCCCGTCGCAGTCGATGCCATCCCCGATCTGGGTGATAATCAGCAGATCATTTTCACAGAGTGGAATGGCCGATCTCCCCAGGATGTCGAAGATCAGATTACCTATCCGCTGACTGTGGCACTGTTAGGTGTTCCTGGAGTCAAGGAAGTCCGCTCTTTTTCCATGTTCGGTTATTCCTACGTCTACCTCATTTTTGAAGAAGAGGTGGAGTTCTACTGGAGCCGTAGTCGTGTTCTGGAAAAGCTCAACTCACTCCCGGCCAATCTTCTTCCAGGTGGAGTCACTCCCACCCTCGGGCCAGATGCAACAGCTCTTGGTCAGGTTTTCTGGTATGTTCTGGAAGGACGCGACCCTGACGGAAATCCCGCTGGCGGTTGGGATCTGGACGAACTGAGATCGATTCAGGATTGGCAGGTGCGTTACGCTCTGCTGGCCGCAAATGGCGTGGCAGAAGTGGCCTCGGTGGGCGGCTTCCAACGTCAATATCAGGTCGATGTCGATCCTGATGCTCTTCGTGCCCACGGGATCTCTTTGGCTCAGGTGGCGGATGCAGTGCGGAAGTCTAACCAAGAAATCGGTGCCCGAAATCTCGCCATCAACGGAGTGGAGTATTTCCTTCGCGGCACCGGCTACATTGAAAGTGTAGACGACCTCAATAAGGCAGTCGTCGCAGTGAGAGAAAACACCCCGATCACCGTAGCCGATGTTGCCTCTGTCCAACTCGGCCCGGCCACACGTCGCGGAGTATTGGATGTGAATGGAGCTGATGCAGTTGGTGGTGTCGTCGTTGCCCGCTATGGCACCAACCCGCTTGCCGCGATCAAAGCTACCAAGCAAAAAGTGGAAGAGCTGACCGAAGCCCTTCCAATCCGGCCTGTCATTGATTGGACCAAAGTCACTCTGAGTGAAGCCATCGATTTCGCGCAACAGCAGGGAATTGAGGAACCATTCGTTTCCACAACCCAACTGAATGAAGAGGCCTGGCTAAGCTACTCACGAAAAAGCGAACGCCGTGCCTGGCCCCAGTGGTTCACCACGTCCAAAGTCACCGTTGTTCCTTTTTATGATCGCTCCAAGCTGATCGGGGAAACGCTAAACACACTTGATGATGCACTCTATCAGCAGGTCCTCGTTACCATCATCGTAGTCGTGATCATGCTACTACACTTCCGGAGTAGTATCCTCATCTCAATGATGCTGCCGCTGGCAGTTCTCATAACGTTTATCAGTATGAAAATCTGGGGAATCGATGCCAACATCGTCGCCCTATCAGGAATCGCGATTGCCATCGGAACCGTGGTGGATGTCGGAATTGTTCTCACGGAAAATATTCTTAAACATCTGGACGAAGCCGATCCGGAGGAATCAAAAGCAGCAGTGATTTTTCGTGGAGTTACTGAAGTCGCAGGTGCCGTGACCACCTCGGTGGCCACGACGGTTGTCAGCTTCTTACCCGTCTTCACCATGACCGGAGAGGCGGGCCGCCTTTTCAAGCCATTGGCGTTTACCAAGTCCTTTGCCCTGATCGCATCGATCATCGTCGCTCTAACAATCATCCCGCCAGTAGCGCACATTCTCTTCGGCTACCGTTTTCCTCTCTTCAGAAAATTTGCCGCTCTGAGAAAGTCCAGGGCTCTTAAGTTTACCTTCTTTGGATTCAATATCGCAGTGGCCCTCTTCGTCACCTGGCTCCTCGCAAAAGACTGGATGCCTCTCGGTCTGGATCGTTCCACCTCAATCAATCTCTTGTTTGTGTGTCTCGTCATCGGCGGGCTCCTGCTCGTCTTTAGGCTCTTTGAAAAAGCCTACGGCGGCATCTTGAAATGGTGCCTGAATCACAAAGCTCTCTTCCTTTCCGCTCCGCTCCTTCTCCTGATCATGGCCTTCAGCATTTGGCTGGGATTCCCAAAAGTCTTCGCTCCCGCGAAAAGCCTATTCGGTGACGGCATCACTGAAACGCGGCTTTGGAAAGATGCCTCTAACAAATTCCCGGGTCTCGGTGAGGAATTTCGTCCGGCTCTCGATGAAGGTTCCTTTCTTTTCATGCCTACCGTCGCTCCTCATGCTTCGATTGAAGAAGCTCAGGATGCTCTCAAACAGTTGGACGCCGCCATCGCCTCCATTCCGGAAGTCGAACGCGTCGTCGGTAAGATCGGTCGCGCTGAAACCCCACTTGACCCGGCACCTCTTTCGATGATCGAGACCGTCATCAACTACGTCTCCGAATTTAAGACCAACGCCAAGGGACAAGTCCTCAGATTTAAAACCAATACCAACGGAGATTTCGTTTATGAAAACGAGCAACTGATTCCCGATGAAAAAGGAAAACCCTTCCGCCAATGGCGACCAGAAATCAAATCACCTGATGACATCTGGTCGGAGATCAGCCGCGTGACTCAGCTTCCTGGCGTCACTGGAGCGCCGAAGCTTCAGCCCATCGAAACCCGCCTCGTCATGCTTCGCACCGGAATGCGTGCCCCCATGGGCCTCAAAATTAAGGGGCCGGATCTTCGCACGATTGAAGATTTTGGAATCGAAATCGAACGCCACCTGCGAAGCGGTATGATTAAAGGACTCAATACCGCCACCGTGAATGCCGACCGCATCGTCGGAAAACCGTATCTCGAAATCACCCCCGACCGCGATGCCGCTTCACGCTATGGTTTGAATATCGTTGATGTTCACGACGCCATTCAAACCGCGATTGGTGGCCGCATGGTGACTACCACCGTTGAAGGGCGGGAACGATACATGGTGCAAGTCCGCTACATGCGCGAAAATCGAGATTCCATTGGAGATCTCGAAAAAATTCTCGTGAGTGCAAAGAACGGAACGCAAATCCCACTCTCACAACTCGCCTCGACCCGCTACGTCCGGGGGCCTCAAAATATCAAAGCCGAGGACACATTCCTCACCGGATACGTGACCTTTGGAGCCGAACCCGCTAATGCAGAAGTCGATGTCGTCGAGGCCGCACAAGCCTATCTCAAAAAGATGGAAGACGAGGGCCAACTCATCCGCGCCCCTGGCGTTCGATACGAATTCGCGGGCAACTATCAGGCCGCGCTGGAGTCTAACCGCACACTCATGTTTGCGGTGCCACTCTGTCTCGGAATCATTTTCATGATTCTCTACCTCGACAATAAATCAGCTGCCTCCACTGCCATTGTCTTCTCCGGAGTCGCCGTCGCATGGGCCGGAGGATTCCTCATGCTATGGCTCTACGGCCAACCGGGTTTCCTCGATTTCGAACTCTTCGGTCACAATATCGGGCACCTCTTCAATGTCGGCCCAGTGAATATCTCGGTCGCAGTCTGGGTCGGTTTCCTCGCCCTCTTCGGCATAGCCACTGATGACGGAGTCGTCATCTCCACCTATCTCCGCCAGAAGTTCGAGGAAATTAAACCCACCACCATTTCTGAAATGCGCGCCGCCGCTCTCGAGGCTGGAAAACGCCGCGTGCGCCCTTGCCTCATGACAACAGCGACGACACTTCTAGCACTTCTCCCGGTGCTCACCAGCACTGGCCGTGGCTCAGACCTCATGGTCCCCATGGCCATCCCGATTTTCGGCGGAATGTTCATCGAACTCCTCACCATGTTCGTCGTCCCCGTCCTCTACTGCTTCAACCAAGAACGCCGCGCCTCAAAACTAACCACCACCGGAAACCATGAATAAAAAAGCAAAAATCGTCCGCATGGTCACACCCGACCACCTCTGCCCTTGGGGGATCAAAGCACTCGATCTTCTCAAACGAAACAACTTCGAGATAGAGGATGAACATCTTGATTCTATGGATGCCAACAAGACTTTCAAAGAAGAGAACGGCTTTGACGAGACACCGCAAATCTGGATCGAAGGCGAAAACGTCGGTGGCTACGAAAACCTCCGAAGTCATCTTGGCATGAAGCCGGAGGAGGAAGACGGAAAGACCTATCAACCGGTCATTGCCATCTTCGCCGTTGCCTTCCTCATGGCCATCACTACTGCTCACGCTATCAGCAGCGGATTCCCGGTCATCCGAGTTGCGGAACTTTTCATTGCTATTCTCATGTGCATCCTTGGAGTTCAGAAACTCCAGAATCTCAGCCAGTTCACCACCGGCTTCGTTCAATATGACCTCCTCGCACAGAAAGACGTCAGATATGGCTACCTCTATCCCTTTGTCGAGACCGGAGCGGGCATTCTCATGATCGCCGGACTCTTCACCTGGGTCGCTGCCCCCGCAGCCCTGCTTGTCTCCAGCATCGGAGCCATCTCAGTGATCAAAGCTGTCTACATCGAAAAACGAGATCTCGAATGCGCCTGCACCGGCGGCGGTGATGGAGTGCCACTAGGTTCCCTGTCCCTCACTGAAAACCTTCTGATGATTGGAATGGCGATTTGGATGCTACTCAAAGAAATTATTTAGCCTGCAGTCAGCGATAGGAGCTTGTCCTAAGTGCTCCTATTCAGCGGTTTTTTTCAACTCAAGACCCAGTTTGGCTTCGGGAGATTAAGGTGAGACAAAGTCTCTTCACGGATTTGTAACCTCTCAAGCAGGATCAGTAGGAACATGATCCAGAGAAACAGTTCGTCCTCTTTCTTGCGTTCGGCCTCGCGGTTGAATTTGTGGTGTAGCTTGGTCATGGTAACCTCCTGTAATCGCTGGGTTCTTGATTGCGTTGGACGCATTCGAAAGACGCCAAGACCGGGCAGGAATGGAAATCCGAGCAGTATTCCATCCGCTTGCAAGAGCCACCGCAATTGGATCGCACTCATACCCGCAACCGCGATGGCTGCGGGATGGAGCGATAGGGACATAAAAAAACTCCTGAGCGGAAGTTCCACTCAGGAGTTTTGTTAGATAGGAAGCCGGATCAGAAGTTTCGGCTAGTCGATTATGCGAAGTCGTCGTCTTGCTCTTCTTCTAGCTCAACTTCTTCGACTTGTGCTTGCACTTGATCCGCGTTCTTTTTTGCTTCGCTTTCGGCAGCTTCGATTTCCAAGAAAGTGAATCCGTATCTCGCGTGGAGCCAATGGACGTCTTTTTTTCTCTTCCGCTAAATCCAGATCAGGATATCCAGCCCAAAACCGCTTCTTTAACTCGATCTCCTCAGAACGAGTCGATGCGTCTTGGCTGACAGGACTCTGAAGGGATTTGGGGTTGAAAACTAAATCAGCTAGAGCACCTCTCTTCTGCGTTTCTGATTTATTTTTGCGATACTGGTCGATAAATAAACGTTTCGCGCTGACGAAGACTAGAGTCCCTTTCTTTATCTGCTCAGCATCAAATCTTGGAGACATGAATACCTTGAGCCAGGTTTTTTGGTAGATGTCGCTCGCGTCGTGCATATTTCCAGACAAACTAACAAGAAGCCCCATAAGGCGGTCTCCATAGTATGCAATCGGTCTACTATAGCGGCTTTCTTTTCAATCATTTCAGGGAGTGACCCTGTAGCTTGTTTTCTTCTTCCCATAAGCGTTTTTATATTTGGTGGGTTGATCTCAATTTTTTGCAGTCATGCGGTTACAGGAATGAAAACGAAAGATCTTCACGTTGCATCCGAGTAAATCTGACTTTTTTTATTTTTTCTTCAAGGCGTTCCTCTTCAAATCAACAGGTGGTCAGCCAATTTTATTCGAGGAATAACTCACAAAAAGATAACTTCACTCAAGCTTTTCAATTCTAACGATGGGTTTCAGTCTCTCTCGCTCTGTTGCCTAGCATCCACAAATATGCGAATTCCACCCCATAGCACAACCCCAGTAATGATTGTGCCAATGATCAGATCTGGCCACCTGGAGCCAGTGAGGTAGATGATGACGCTTGCCAGAATGACACAGGAGTTAGCGATGACGTCGTTCTTGGAAAAGATGTAGCTGGCTCGCATGTGAACCTCCCCTTCCTTTTCCTTGGAAATGAGTTTCAGGCAGTAAGCGTTCACAGCGAGCGCTATGATGGAAACGATGAACATCAGGAGCGACGAAGGCTCGCTACCAGTGATCGCCCGCCTGACGATGTCCGTGCCAATTCCCAAGGCGATGAGCAATTGGAACCCGCCGCTGAGGAAGGCTGCCTTGGTCTTGATGCTTGAACAGCGCCCGACAGCGTAAAGAGCCACGCTATAGACGAGCGCATCAGCCAGCATGTCGAGCGAGTCGGCCAAGACACCAGTCGATTCGCCGATGATGCCAACGACGAGTTCGACGAGGAACATGGTAGCATTTAGGGCGAGCAGTTTGCGGAGAACTCCTTTCTGTGAGGCATCGGTGACTTCGATGTGGCAGTCGCAAGATGACATCGATTTATTGGGCTGGAGTGGTTTCTATAGTTGATGAATTCTGCCGCTTACGGTTCACCATCAGGTAAAGAATTGGTAGCACAACGAGAGTGAGGGCGGTCGAAGTGATGACTCCGCCGATGACAACGGTGGCCAGAGGTTTCTGGACTTCCGAGCCTACGCCAGTCGAGATGGCCATTGGAAGGAAACCGATGGCATCGGTGATGGCGGTGGCCAAGACGGGACGGAGACGCTGAGTCGCCGCTTGTTTTACGGCGGTGACGGCATCGGTCGCGTCCTGTAGATTGGAACGAATCGCCTCAATCAGGATCTGGCCGTTGAGCACAGCGATTCCGAATAACGCGATGAACCCGATGGCGGCACTGACACTGAATGGGATGTCGCGCAGCCACAAGGAGAGAACACCACCGACAAGCGCGAAGGGAATCCCGAGATATATCAGGGCGACATCCTTGAGGTTCCGCAGACTGAGATAGAGCAGCACAAAGACCAGGATCATGGTCAGAGGAACGACTAGGGAAAGCCGGGTGTGAGCGCGTTCCAGGTTTTCGAATTGGCCACCCCACTCGATGACATATCCTTCCGGAAGATCGATCTCTTCAGCGATCTTGCGTTTGGCTTCTTCGACAAAAGAAACCACGTCTCTGCCATCGACATTGCTCTGGACTCGGATCAGGCGGCGACCCCATTCGCGGTTAATTGTAGCTGCACCGGGTGCTTCGACGATGTCAGCGACCTCGGAGAGAGGAACCCGAATTCCATTGGCAGTCGGAATGACAAGGTTCCGAACGGCTTCGATGTTGGTGCGATATTTTTCAGGCAGGACAATGCCGAGTGGAAACTGGCGCTGCCCTTCATAGATTTCGCCGACACGGAGCACACCGATTGCCTCGATGTATGGTAAAATTTCGGATGCTGAAATTCCAAGGCGAGCCATTTTTTCAGGGCGCAGCTCGATCCGCAGGCCGGGCTGGCCGCTGATCTGGTCGGTGGAAACGTCGGCTTGTCCGTCGATGTCAACGAGCACTTTCTGGATTTCATCGCTGAGGCGGGTAAGCGTTTCGAAGCTATCGCCGTAAATTAGAACACCGACATCTGAGCGCACGCCGGATTCCATTTCATTTAGTCGCATCTCGATGGGTTGTGTAAAAAGGATGTTCACGCCGGGCAGGGTTGAGACGGTTCCCTGCATCTTGGCAACGAGTTCGTCCTGGGTTTTGGCGCGAGTCCATTGATCGCGGGGCTTCAGAGAAAGGAAGATGTCGGTGAGTTCGGTGCCCATCGGATCAGTGGCAATCTCGGCGGTGCCGATACGGCTCCAAACGTGGCGAACTTCATCAGGGAATTTCTCCTTGAGTAGCTTTTCGATCTGAGTGTTGTAGTCAGTGGATGTATCGATGGAGGTTCCTGCCAAGCGAATGGTGTTCGCTACGACCGCACCTTCACTGAGGCGCGGGATGAACTCACCGCCAAGTCGGGTGGAGACGAAGCCAGTGACGACGAGCAGCGCGAGGACAACGGAGAGGACGATCCAGCGAACTTTCAGAACTATACCAAGGATAGCCGAGTAGCCACTAGTGAGTTTGCGTGAGAACCAGCCTTCCTTGTTCTTGAATTTACGGGGTAAAAACAGGTGTCCAAGGACGGGGGAAATGACGATGGCAATAATCAGTGCGCCAAGTAGGGCGAGGATGAAGGTCGTGGCCATGGGGCGGAACATTTTTCCTTCGGTGCCTTCCAGGGTGAGAATGGGCAGGAAAACCACGGCAATAATTCCCATACCAAAGAGAATTGGGCGGGCGACTGAGCGGCTTGACTCGAAGATGCAATTGAAGCGTTCCAAGACTGTGAGTTTTCGCCCGGCTTGGCGGGTGCGATCAGCGAGGCCGCGCAAGTTGGCTTCCGTCATGACCACAGATCCATCGACGATCAGGCCAAAGTCGATAGCTCCTAGGCTGAGAAGGCTAGCGGTGATGGCGAAATAGTTCATTCCAAGCACAGCGAAGAGCATGGCGAGCGGGATACAGATGGCGACCAGGAGACCGGCGCGGACATTCCCAAGCAGGATTAAAAGTGTTAGAGTGACCAGTAACGCACCACCGACGAGGTTGTGGGTCACGGTATCGAGTACCGAATCAGTCAGCTCGGTGCGGTCGTAAACAATTTGGACTTCCACACCATCGGGGAGAGACGGGCGGATTTCTTCCAAGCGAACTTTGAGTGCTTGGGTCACTTCTTGAGCGTTCTCACCCATCAGCATGAAGGCAAGGCCGAGGACGACTTCGCCCTGACCGTCAGCAGTAACCGCGCCACGACGTAGCTCACTGCCGATCTGCACTTCCGCTATATCTGCAACACGAACCGGAGTCCCTTCGCTAGAAGCGACCTCGATTCTTTCGATTTGTTTAATGGAGCTGACTCGCCCTACACCATGAACCAGTAAATCTTGGCCGCTGACAGTAACCCGGCCTCCGCCCACGTTGCGGTTGTTTTTTTCCAAAGCCTCTACGACATCGGAGAGAGATAAATCAAATTTTACCAGCAGCTCTGGATCGACTACAACGTGATATTGTTTTTCGAGGCCTCCCCATGAGTTTACTTCAGCAACGCCAGGGACTTTGCGAAGTTCGGGCTTGATGATCCAATCATGGATGGTTCGGAGTTGTTCAAGACTGCGACTGCCGTCGCTACTACGGATCACGTAATGGAAGATTTCACCGAGTCCGGTCGAGATCGGTCCCATCTGCGGTGTGCCGACTCCATCGGGCAGCTCGACTGTGAGGAGTCTTTCGGAAATATACTGGCGAGCGGTGGTGATTTCCGTATCGTCATCAAAGGTGGCGACAACCTGAGAGAGCCCGAATTTGGAGACTGAGCGCACACTGACGAGTCCGGGAAGGCCGGATATTTCCAGTTCAACGGGCAGAGTGATCTGTTGCTCAATCTCTTCGCCATTGAGTGACGGAGCAACGGTATTGATCTGAACTTGGATTGGAGTGGTATCCGGAAAGGCATCAACAGGAACACGCGATCCCGCCCAGATCCCGGCAACTGCGATCAAGGCGGTAAAAAGGAAGACTAACAGGCGGTTGGCCAGACAGAAGCGAATGAGATGTGTGAACATGGGTGCGGAATAGATTGAAAAATAGAAAGAGCGGGGTGCGGTTGGTGTGGCGGCTATCAATCATCGACGCAGCCAGCACCGAGAAGTGATTTGAGAAACTCCGAGCGCAGAATGTAGCTACCTTGGCTGACGATTTTATCGCCGGGCGTAAGTCCGCTGCGAATAGCGGTTAGTTCTCCGGAAGCCGCGCCATGTGTGATTTCAACGCGGGTTGCTGCGTAGAGTGCGGGTTCCTTGCGGACGAAGACGAAAGGAACTCCATCAATGGTCTGGATCGCGCCTGTGGGAACTGCGAGTGTAGGGCTGGCCTTGCCAAGGTGGATGCGAGCGTCCCCATATAGGCCTTTCCGTAAAGCGGCTGGAGGTGCGTTCACCACAGCGCGTGCCTGTATGCGGCGGGATTTCTCATCTACCGCACTCGCGACCCATACAAGTTCGCCGGTGATGACTGTATCCGGTATGTCGGTGAAAGTTGCGCTTACTTCCATTCCAGGTGTTAGGCCTGCAGCATCGCGGGCGGGAATAGAGAGTTCAAGCCACATGGTCGAGAGATCGGCCAGAACGAAGATCGCTTCGCCGGGTTCGATCCGCTCTCCTACGGAGACATCGCGGTCAACGATGGTTCCCGCAAAGGGAGCTTTTAGAGTGAGTAAAGAAGTCGGACGACCGTCGGAGGCGAGCAGATTGATTTCGTTCTCGCTCAATCCGAGATTGAGCAATCGCTGGCGTGCTGTGGACAAATCCACATCGGCGACTTCTGCAGCGGCTTCGGCGGCTTCGAGATCGGCGGCGGCGGAGATCTGTTTATCCGCTAACTTGCGCTCGCGAATTACCTGAAGACCAGCGAGCTTCTTTGCCGCATTCGCAGAGAGAAAACGGCTTTTCATTTCCGCGAAGTCCGGTGAATTCACCGTGCCGAGAATTTCACCAGCGGCAACTTTTTGACTGGGAACCACTGCGATTTTCTGGACGATGCCCTCGACCAGAGGAGTGATTTTCGCGACCTTGTTTTGATTGTAATCGACCGTTGCGTAAGCTTCGACAGCAGGCTGGCCGGTGGTAGTTTCCGGATTGGAAACTTTGACTCCTACCTTTTCCATCGACTCGGCAGATGCGACGCGGATCTTGAGGCTTTCACCCGCCTTGAGGCTGGCTGCGAGCTGAGGTTGGCAGATGGCGCATTCCTTTTCCAGGACACCATGCTCGTTGCACATCAGGGCATTGGCGGGTGCTGACGGTGCGGCAACTCCGGCTTTGTCGCCCTTCAGTTCAGGATGGCAAAGATAGCATTCATCTTCATAGACACCGTGCTCGGTGCAATACAACCGCTTTGGGTCTTTGATTTCCGGGTGACAAAGGAAACAACGATCTTCGTATCGGTCATGTTCCTTGCACCAGAGGCGCTTGGCATCGCGTTTTGAAGCATCGCAAATGAAGCAGCCTTCGCCCGTGGGGCAGGCCGCTACGGCGTGGACTTCGATTTCTCCATCGGAGGATTTCTCACTGGCTTCAGTCGATTCGGATTTCGTGTTGGTTTCATTTTTCTCGGCATTACATGCGGCGAAAAAAAAGGTGAGGATGCCAAGGCCGATGGCCTGGCTTAGTTTTGGGATTAGTTTCATAGCTTCAGTTGTTAGTCATTGTTTTTAGGGAATTGTGGGCGCGGAGAAGATCAGCCTGGGCGCGGGTCTGACCGCGCTCGACCTTGAATAGGGTTTTGCGGGCATCAAGCACTTCGAGCAAAGAAGCTTTGCCTGAGTTGTAGGCTTCGCGGGTGTCAGTCAGTCCTAGGCGGGCTGCATTGATGGTTCGCGTGTCGAATTCGCTGGAACGGCTGCGGGCGGCACGGAGATCTGAGGAGAGTTTGGTAATGCGGGAGCGAAGTTCGCTTTCGGTGGCGCGGCCATTGGCTTGGGCGCTGTCGAGGCGTTCTTTGGCGGCCTGAATATTCCCCTGATTACGGTCGAAAATAGGGAGTGGAATACGGATGCCGACCACCGCAGCCGTCTCATTGGCATCACGCATCTCGCGGACTCCGCCGCCTACCTCAATATCGGAATAACGCTTCACTTTTTCGAGGTCGTAGGTGGCTTGCGCACGGGCGAAACGAAGCGCAGCGGCACGCATCGCTGGATGGCGCGAGATCGCGGATTCGGGATTTGATGGGACAGCACCTCGCGGAGCATCAAGCGATCCGGCGGCGGTGACGTTGGGTGATCCACCTCCCCATATCTGGCTCAGTTCTGCTGAGGCATTGCTCTCCGTAGAGCGAGCCTCGGCAAGATTTTCCTTGGCTTCGGAGATGGCTAGCCTCGCCTTACCGACATCGATCCGATTGCTTTTTCCTACCTCAAGCAAAGTATTCAGCGTGCTCAAGTTTTCCTCTGCACGGCCAAGATTTTGTTCGCTTAGTTCGCGAAGCTTCCGCGCTTCCAGAAGGGTGGTGAAAGCCCTGTCAGCGGCGATTCGGATATTACGTTCTTCGCTGGCAATCTCGGCTTTAAGTGCTGCAGATTTGAGTGCTGCGACCATCGTTCGCTTCGACCGTTTGCCCCCGAGTTCCAGTTTTTGAGATAGCGCTGCGGTGATTTCAGCTCCATTGAAACCGCTGCTCTCACCACTTCCGGCGAAGTTCTCCACGTCCAGTCCTATTTCGGGGTTTGGTGGAAGCCCGGCCTGGATTGTCTCCGCTTCAAGAGCCCTGAGTTCCGCGCGTAGAGACTGTAATCTGGGGCTATAGATCAACGCATGTTGAATAGCACTATTGCGGGAGACGACTCCCTTCAAAAGAGGCGCTGATTTTAATCCGGTGTTGTGGCTGGAAGTAAATCGATTGGCTGATTCCCTGCTTGATCGAGACTGAGGGTCAGAGGCGCAGGAAATGAATAGGAATGGGAAAATTAAAAAAATTGAGAGCCTTAAATGCATAAGAATGTGGGTTAGAAGTCACTTGGTTTGAGTGGGTGCCTGATCCAACAGAGGAATCGGCCACAGCTGGGAAACCGCGAGAAATAATTGCGGCTTTAGGGCATAAAAAAGCGTGCGCTAAAAATGAGCGCTCGCTGTCAAACCAGTGAATCAAACGAGAAACACTGAATACCTCACACGAAGAGATACAGAGGGAATAAGTCCCACAAACGGGGGGCTTCCACGTATTCCGTGGATGGATCTTGTTAGGGAAAACGCGGTGGCGATTTCTCCTAACGACCTTGGAGATGCCATGGGGTCAGCCCCGTTTCGGCTATGGCTTTGGATGGAATCTACAGCAACAAAATTGTCTAGCTCCATGTAGAGATCTAGCGAACAATCTTGGCCTCGATTAGGAGAAACATCAATCTCAGAGGTGTCTTGCGAAGAATAATCACAAGATTCTTCATTGCTAAAACGTGAGCAGGCCCCCTCTGGAAGGATATCAAGGCACTCGCATTTTCCCACGAAAAAGTTCTGTATACAAAGACAATAGCCAAGGCCAGGCTGAGAAGTGGAAATTCCCACTAACATCAACCACAGCATAACTAGTGCTGTAAGTTTACGAGGCATTGTATAATTTGAGGTCAAATAGTTGAGCGGGCAAACGGCTTCTGTTTGTGACGCGGACGCTATGTGATTTCGCATAACGTAACTAAACACTTGAATTACGCAAGGGAAATTTTACAATTTTACATAATGAAAGCCGATATTGCAATGATCGACACCCCTAAGTGCCTGAACACGAGTAAAGTAGCTCGTCTTAAAAAGGGGCTGGAGGCGGATGCCTTTGTTGACATAGCAAAAATCTACAAGGCATTATCGCACCCATCCCGCTTGCAGGTGCTTTATTTGCTGGGTCTGGAACCGTGCTGTGTCTGCGATTTATCTCACGTCATGGGTATTCCAGTCCCTACAGCGTCACAATACCTCAGAATACTGAGGAAAGCAGGACTCGTAGAATTCGAAAAGGATGGAAAATTTATCATCTATTCCCTGACCTTGACGGCTCGTAGCCTGGGGGATTTAGGTAAAGTAAATGCCATTTACCTCTGAGATTGTTCGATGGCTGCAGAATACATCCCAGAATAAGGGAGAGCAGCGCAAGCAGTAGCAGCGAGAAGGCTTTCCCTTTGGGCTTACTACGTGCAGTCCTACGCCTTCGCCTGAAAGGCTCCACCTCTCAAACTCTAAAAAGTGGCGGCATTAGCCGCAGGAAATTAGCGGACTAACTGGCTTGTTTGCTCCGCACCTCGTGGACACCAAAAGCCCGCCGTTCGCTCATGCTTCGCTTGCCGGACGGGCTTATCGTGTCTCACGGACCGGAAGAATAGACAGCGTTCAATTGTCCGTTGGCGATACCAACCGACGAACAGCATTTGCCAGATGACGAACCGATCTGGCTAAGGGTTTGCCACCCTCGCGACCGTAAAGGGCATCACAAACATTGTCCTCGTCACTGCGTTCCTGCGGGACTGTTCGGAGCCTCCCTTGACGTTGCTACCCCGCTTCTCGGCGAAGGCCAAGGTTTCATGCGCGGGGCGATGAAGCCCAGTGGCTTATATAAGAACCAAATGAGAAAGGAACCTAACATGACGAACAACACCCCAAGAATTTACGTGGCTTGCCTTGCCAGCTATAACGCCGGAACCCTACACGGAAACTGGATCGACCTCGACGGAACCGAGGCCATCGAAGACCAAATTTCGGGAATCCTCAAAGCCTCGCCCGAGGAGGACGCGGAAGAATGGGCAGTGCATGACAATGAGTTTTGCGGCCATCTCTCCGAGCATGCCGGAACCGATACCCTGAACGCGATTCAGGAGGCATTCTAGAAAGTCGAAGCCGAGGGGATTGATTGGGAAGTATTCTGCGAATACTGCGCCCACTTGGGGCATGACATTGAAGCCGGACAGGTTGAAATGTTTAGCGAAGCTTACGCAGGGACAGCGGACACACTAGAAAACTGGTGCACCGAGTTTCTGGAGGAAACCGGGCAACTGGAATCCATCCCTGAAAATCTGCGTCACTACTTCGATTATGCGGCATATGCCAGAGACATGGAAATCAACGACGTGTTCACGATCAGTCACAACAGTGACACGCTCGTTTTCTGGCATCGATATCTTCCGTGGAACCGATATAGTGGCGACCAGATTGGCCTTTCAAAATGTAGACAAACGCCAAAATAAGGATGAATTGGTAGGGCCGGTGGGACTTGAACCCACGACCAACCCCGACTCTGAGTCGGGGCTGCTCTAACTAGAAGTAATATATTGGATCACCCTTTTCGGATTTTTCCACCGTTTCAGCGTAGCTTCAAGCTTTCTAGCCTCTGACATGCTTGCGATGTGCTTGGCGGCAATAAGAACAACTGGCAGGCCAAGGCGTTTTGTGGAGTGCACCATGCCTGAGTTGTGACGCGTAATTCTGGCATCGAGATCTTCTGTGGAACCGATATAGTGGCGACCAGATTGGCCTTTCAAAATGTAGACAAACGCCAAAATAAGGATGAATTGGTAGGGCCGGTGGGACTTGAACCCACGACCAAGGGATTATGAGTCCCCTGCTCTAACCACTGAGCTACAGCCCCCCTGAATTCGATTCGGAATATAAGGAGTCGAGATCGCTTGGCAACACAACAATTCTTTTTTTTGGATCGTGATTCTCTCCGGCTCCATGGAATTGCAGGCTGGGGGTGGCGTGCTGGACTTGAGATCACTAAGTCATGCGTGATGGACGCGCGCTTAGGTGGTTTTCAACTGGCTTGTAACAAATAACTTCTGGCTTTGATTCTAACGGTCTGATAGTTTTTTAAACGCTCGTTGTTCGGGCGCTTAATGAACACTAGAAAATTATGAATAAGTATTTAGCGGAAGCATTTGGAACATTTTGGTTGGTGCTGGGCGGTTGTGGAAGTGCGGTCTTAGCAGCAGGAATCCCTGATGTGGGGATTGGCTACTTGGGAGTGTCTCTTGCTTTTGGACTAACTGTACTGACGATGGCATTTGCAATTGGCCACATTTCTGGCTGTCACCTCAATCCAGCAGTATCGATCGGATTGATGTTGGGTGGTCGCTTTGATAAGAAGGATCTCCTACCTTACATCACCTTTCAGGTGCTGGGGGGGATTGCAGCGGGCGGTGTCCTCTATGTGATTGCGAGTGGTAATGACGCTTTTAGTCTTGAGGGTGGCTTTGCATCCAATGGTTATGGAGAGCATTCGCCGAACGGTTATTCGATGATGGCCGGCTTCGTGTGTGAGGTCGTCATGACGATGATGTTCTTGATCATTATCCTAGGAGCCACGGATGAGCGCGCTCCTGCTGGTTTGGCTCCCATTGCAATTGGCCTAGGCTTGACCTTGATTCACCTCGTGAGCATTCCTGTGACCAACACCTCGGTGAATCCTGCGCGCAGTACTGGTGTGGCGATCTTTGCTGGTGGATGGGCAGTGAAGCAACTTTGGTTGTTCTGGGTGGCTCCGATCATCGGAGCTGTGTTGGGTGCGCTTGTCTACCGCGTGATTGGCGCCAAAAAGTAGCCAGCGAGCAACTAAAATAACTTGATAGAAAAGCCTTCACGATTTAATCGTGAAGGCTTTTTTTTGAGAATTTAGAACTCACAATGCCCGGGTGTCCGGGCGAAAGGTATCACGTCACGGATGTTTTTCATGCCTGTCACGAACATGAGCATGCGCTCGAATCCTAGGCCGAACCCAGCGTGGGGGCAGGTACCGAATTTACGAAGATCGAGGTACCAAGCATATTCTTCTTTGCTCAGCCCGTGGGCTTGCATGTTGGACTCGAGAATGTCGTAGCGTTCTTCCCGCTGGGCTCCTCCGATGATTTCCCCGATGCCGGGCACGAGGAGATCCATAGCAGCCACAGTTTTTCCATCGTCATTGCTGCGCATGTAGAATGGCTTAACGTCTTTCGGGTAGTTGTAGACTGTGGTGGGACATTTAAAATGTTCTTCGGTGAGGTAGCGTTCGTGTTCTGACTGGAGGTTGGCTCCCCAGCTGACTGGGTATTCAAATGTTTGGCCAGAAGCCAAGAGAATCTCTACCGCCTCGGTGTAGCTCACACGTTGGAATGGTCGCTCAGCCACAAAGTTGAGCCGTTCCACTAGCCCTTTGTCGACAAATTTATTGAAGATTTCGAGGTCGCCTTCGTGTTGTTCTAGGATATAGCGCACTAGGTACTTCACAAATTCTTCTGCCAGGTCCATGTCGTCTTCTAGGTCGCAGAATGCCATTTCTGGTTCCACCATCCAGAACTCTGATGCATGGCGGGTCGTGTGCGAGTTCTCAGCACGGAATGTTGGGCCAAAGGTGTAAATGTTAGAAAGTGCGCAGGCGAAGGCCTCGCCCTCCAACTGACCAGAGACAGTGAGAAAGGTGTTTTTACCAAAGAAATCACTTTCTGGCGCGTCCTTGGCGCCTTGGCTTTGCGTGGTCACGCGGAACATCTCACCAGCGCCCTCGCAGTCGGAGGCGGTGATAATAGGGGTGTGGATGTAACTAAAGTCTCTTTCTTTAAAAAACTGATGGATCGCAAAGGCCAGGCGCGAACGCATGCGGAAGACGGCTCCATAGAGATTGGTGCGGGGGCGTAAGTGAGCGATTGAGCGCAGGAATTCTTGGCTGTGACCTTTCTTTTGAAGTGGGAAGTCGGTTGGCGCTTCGCCATAGAGCTTGACCGAGCTAGCGTGTACTTCCCACGACTGACCAGCGCCCTGGCTTTCCACCAATTTGCCGGTGATGCCTACTGCTGCTCCGGTGCTCATGCGTTCGATATCTTCGTAGCCGGGTACTCCAGCATCCACAATGCATTGTAAGTTCTGCAACGAGGAACCGTCGTTGAGCTCGATGAAGGAAAAGGCTTTCGAATCTCGGCGAGTACGAACCCAGCCTTTCACGGTGATTGCTTCAAGCGCTTGGCTACTGGATAGGGCGGATTTAATCAAAGTGCGCATCGACATTAGATCTAGCAGTGATTGCTGGAAATGCAAGGGAGGCTTTGCTTCCTAGGGGTAAGTTTTAGGCGTTAGATTTTATGGACTCCAAATGATGGTGAAATCTATCATCACAACGAAACCCTAAAGGACATGATTTTGTTTGATGCTATCTGCTATGATTCAGCTGATTTATTGGCAGGTATGGCTATTTTCTTTATGAAATAATGACAAGCCAGTGAATATATAGGGCTGATGATGAAACCTGTGACAGGAGCATAAGTCCTCCCGGTGTCGCTAGCTATAGCATTTAAGAGTTTTTTCAATTCAGGGGTGATCTCATCGCCATTAAAGGTGCCATTACCATCTAGGTCGAATGGTTCTAATTGAATCTGAAGTTGATACTCGATCATTTGAACACCCAGTATGATAGAGAGGTAGCAGATGAATGAGCAAATTACCGTGTTTCTCATCCACTTTGACCTAGCATCCGATTTTTGTGCGAGCAGAGAGAGCGAGCTTATTAGAGGAGGTGAGATAAACAGAAATATGGCTAGTAGCTTAATCATGAGTCTCAGGGATTCGAGAGCTTAGCAGACTACTTCCGTCAAAACTAACACGTAAATCGTAAACCTTCTTGAACCAAAAAAACGCGCTCGTGTGATGGCGAGCGCGTTTGAATAGATAAGTGTTTTTGGGGGCGCTTAGAGCCCTTCTTGGCGGGCGGCGTCCTTAAGCTGTCCGTCACCGGAGATGCGGTATTGGTAGCTACAGAGCTCGGCGAGACCCATGGGGCCACGTGCGTGGAGCTTGTCTGTGCTGATGCCAATCTCGGCGCCGAAGCCAAATTCTTCGCCGTCGGCGAAGCGAGTGGAGACGTTGTGGAAGAGGCAGGCGCTGTCGATCTCTGATTGGAAGCGAGCAGCATCGGCTGCATTCTCGGTGATGATCACTTCGCTGTGCTGTGAGCTGTAGTGGTTGATGTGCTCGATGGCTGCATCGAGGTCGTCTACGATCTTGAGCGCCACCACGAGGTCGAGATACTCGGTGCTCCAGTCTGCATCATCGGCTACTTCGAAGGACGGGACAATGGCGCGAGCAGCCTCGTCTGCTCGGACGGTTACGCCACGCTTGGCGAGGCGTTTGGCAAGCTTTGGTAGGAATTCTGCAGCCACTGACTGGTGTACTAGAATGGTTTCTAGGGCATTACAGACAGAAGGCTTCTGAGTCTTAGCATCGTCGATGATCGCAACGGCGAGGTCTTGGTCGGCAGCGCGATCTACGAAGGCGTGGCAGATCCCATCGTAGTGCTTGATGACAGGCATTCTAGCAAGTGAGACGACAGTCTCGATGAGGCCTTTGCCTCCACGTGGGATGATGAGGTCGAGGAATTGATCCATCTCAGCGAGCACCTTGACTGAGGCGCGGTCGGTGAAGGGGATGAGCTGGATTGAGCCATCTGGGAGACCAGCCTTGGCACCACCATCTTGTAGTGCCGCTGCAATTGCTTTGTTTGAATGAATTGCTTCAGATCCACCACGTAGGATTGTGGCATTACCAGATTTGAGGCAGAGCACCGCAGCATCAGAAGTCACGTTTGGGCGGCTTTCAAAGATGATGCCAATCACGCCAATTGGGACACGTACCTTGGTGATGTGGATGCCATTCGGGCGATCCACTTCATCGAGCACCGTGCCAACTGGGTCGGGGAGGCCGGCTACTTGGTCGACACCCCCAGCAATCGCATCGATGCGTGCGCTGTCAAGGCGCAGGCGGTCGAGCATCGCGCCACTGAGGCCCTTGGATTCGCCGGCTTCGATGTCGAGCTTGTTGGCTTCGAGAATTTCAGCACTGGCATCGCGGAGCCCCTGCGCCATTGCACGCAGGATATTGGACTTCTGCTCGCTGGAAAGTTGTGCCAGTGCGTGGGCAGCCTTGCGGGCTTTGGCTCCCATCGCATAGATGCTTGCTTGGATTTCCTCGTTCGTCATGGCTCACCCATACGCCATGATGGAGTGTTTGACTAGGGGGAACAGTGATAAATTCTAGTTGTATGGGAAGAGCAATCGGCGAGCTAACAATAGTTTAGTTGGTTATCGGTTGTTCACATTCACTGTATCATGCTAGAAGGAAATAGAATCAATGAGTCAGCAACGTATTAGTATAATTGACGCCATTCGTGGTATGGCGGTTTTCGGGATTTTATTAGCAAATATCCAGAGTTGGAGTGGCTACAAGTTTGTGCCATTTGAAGTGCATGACACGCAGCCGCTGCATGCCTATGACCATTATTTTAAGGCAGTTCACCAGTTTGTGGTAGATGGCAAGTTTTACGCGATTTTCTCGATTTTGTTTGGTGCTGGGTTCGCGATTCAATTTGTAAAGAACCAGGAGCGGATGGATCCGTTTTTGCAGATGTACCGGCGTAGGTTGAAGTTTCTGTTGATGTTTGGATTGCTGCACACAGTGGTGTGGTCAGGTGATATTCTTACTCTTTACGCTTTATTGGCATTTGTTTTGGTAGCGATCCGCGACATCCCATACCGATGGCTACTACCTACGTCTATCTTCTTGCTGAGTCTTTTCGCACTGACTCATTTGATCGTGTTGTTCGGTGGCTTGGCTCCTGAACCGATCGAGCAAACTGCGTATAAAACCTATCCAGACATCGATAGTGTGAGTTACATGGCGATCTTCACCGATGGCTCGGTGGTGGATGTGTTTAAGCGCAATTGGGAGAACGTGTATTACCGCTGGGCGGACATGTTGCCGAATGGCCGTGTGTCACGCGTTCTCGGTTTTTTTATGCTGGGCTTTTATATGATGCGCAGTGGTTTTTTCACCAAGCATATTTACAAGTGGTCGGTGTTGTTGGGGTCTTTGGTGGTTGGCTCGGTACTGACGTTTATTGTGAGTGAGCAAGGTACCTCAATGGCTTCGTGGTCGACCACTGCGATGGATGCGTGGTTCAAGATTCTCGTCGTTGGGGCTCAGATTGCGCTAGCCATCGGCTACATGTGTATTCTTGCTCAGATTTACCAACGCCCGATTGGTGAAAAGTTGCTCTGGCCACTGACTGCGATAGGGCGCATGGCATTCACGAATTATTTGTCGCAAACGCTAATAGGCATTTTGTTGTTCTATGGATTTGCTGGCGGTCTGTATGGGAAGCTATCGTTGACGCAGCTGTACATGCTTGCGGTGCTCATCTACAGTGCACAAGTGCTCTTTAGTTCCTGCTGGGCGAAGTTTTTCAAGCAAGGTCCCGTGGAGTGGCTATGGAAGTGCCTGACCACCGGGAAGTGGACTTCGAACCGCAAGCAAGTGCAAGTAAGTCAGGCTGAGGGAGCCACGCGTGCTTGATCTGAGGGATCGTTTCTGGCGCCGTGGCTCGAGACTTGATACACTTTCAGAATCGGCATTGGAATTGCTAGTCTCTGGTAGCTTGAAGGCACTAGAGAGATAAAGGATGAGACGGATCATGATATGGTTGCGCCACGGTGCGCTGGTGGTGGAATGGTTGATGGGGGTGATTTTTTACGTCCTCACCTTCTGGATCCCACGCCGTAAAGCAGAGCCAGTGGCGAATGTTTTCAATGCCGTGCATCATCCGAAAGGAATCTACCTCTTTGGCAGAGTGATGGCATTGCGAGTAATGTCTGCCCCGAAGCCAGAAGATGGCAATTGGGAGAATTTCAAGCGCATGGCGAGTAATTGGTTCACCCTTGATTTTCCCAATGCTCGAGTGGAGGTGAAGGTGGGGCAGCGACTCATCACGGTGCGATCGAATAAGGAAGGTTACTTTGAATTGCACGACACAATGGAGGCGGATGTGGACCGTATTGAGGTCAGCCTGCCGCAGCATGGGTATTCGGCATCGGTGGATCTCACCGACAGTCGTTCGGCCCCTCACTACGTGGTCATCTGTGATGTCGATGATACCGTGGTAGAGACTGGTTCGATCTCGATGATGAAGATGCTTGAGACGACTTTGTTTGGCAATTTACACACCCGTGAGATCGTGCCTGCGGTCCCGGAGTTGGTGTCTGAGTTGCATCGGCACCTGGCGTGTCCGGTATTTTATGTGACTAGCTCGCCATGGAATTTAGCGCGTTTTTTGAAACAGGTTTTCCGCCGAGCTCAGCTGCCATTGGGTGGATTGTTCATGACGAACTGGGGACTGACACCGGAGCAATGGTTGACCCCCAGCCACGATGACCACAAGCGTGAATCGATCAACGAGGTGGCTCGTTGGTATGATGACACGCCTTTCATCTTGATTGGCGATGATAGCCAACGTGACCCTGAAATCTATTCCAAGGCACTGCGAGATTTTGGTCCCGACCGAGTGAAGGCTATTTTGATTCGCAATGTGGCGGGCACCTTGCGCGGGATGGAAGTGAAGCAAGACTTTGAGTTGCTGAATGAGTCTTATGGCAAGCGTGCCGTCCATGTCGAAGATGAAGAGTTGATGCGCCAATTCCTCTGTGATATTGGTGTTAGCCTCACGGATTAGTGATTCTATGTTAGCAGAAAATTTTGATTACGATATGGCTGTCATTGGTGGCGGCAGTGGTGGATACGCGGCGGCTCGCACTGCTGCTGCAGCAGGTAAGAAGGTGGTGGTGATTGATGGTGCTGATGAGCTTGGTGGCTTGTGTATCCTACGCGGGTGCATGCCCAGCAAGGCATTGATAGAATCAGCCAACCGCAATCTCGCGATGCGTGAGTCTGAGGAATTTGGTCTGAGCCACGAGAATGCCAAGGTTGATATGCGCACGGTGATCGAGCGCAAACGGTATCTGATTAAAGACTTTTCTGATTACCGTGCGGAGCAATTGCAAGACGGGCGTTTTGATCTATTGCGTGGCTTTGCACGTTTCACTGATGCACATCACTTGGAAGTGCAGCTCAAAGAAAGTGGGGCGATGGAGTCTCTATCTGCTCGTACGATCATTGTCGCTACCGGGTCTAGCATTTTTGTGCCTGAAATTGAGGGTCTTCAAGACTGCGGCTACATCACCTCGGACGACATCCTCGACATGCAAGAATTGCCCGATTCGATTGTCGTGCTCGGCGGGGGGGCGATCGCGCTGGAGATGGCGCATTATCTCGAAGGGTTAGGCAAGGAAGTCACCGTGGTGCAGCGTAGCCCGCATTTATTGACCGGAATGGATACTGACTTGGCTGATGAACTAGAGGCTGCGCTCACCGCCCGCACGATGAAGATCCACACGGGTACGAGTCTGCAACGCTTTGAACCCTCAAGTGCAGGAAAGAAGCGTGTTGTGTTTGTTCGCGATGGTGAGGAAGAAGTGGTAGAGGCAGATGAAATCTTGTTGGCGCTGGGGCGGGTGCCAAATACTGTGGGGATGCAACTGGAGCAAGCTGGAGTTGAGCTTAATAAACGCGGCGGCATCGTAGTGAACCAACAGATGCAGAGTTCAATCCCACACATCCTGGCATGTGGTGACGTTTGTAGCCCCTACGAGCTGGTGCATATTGCCATTGAACAAGGTGAGTTGGCGGCTGAGAATGCCATGAGTTTGATGTCTGATCAGGCTGCGCAGCTCAATGAAATCGACTACCGGCTTAAACTTTACGGGATTTTCACCGAACCTCAGGTGGCCGCTGTCGGTCTGTCTGAGGCTGAGGTGCGCGCCTCAGGAATTGAACCTTTGGTGGAGACCCATCCATTTAATGATCATGGTAAATCGATGATCCATGGCTCCAAGTATGGTTTTGTGAAGCTGATCGGTGACCCGACGACTAAGGAGATTCTTGGCGGGTCGGTTGTGGGGCCTGAGGCGGTGGAATTGATCCACGAAATCGTGGTTGCCATGGCCTTCCGCGCAACGGCGAACCAACTAGCAAAAATCCCGCACTACCATCCAACCTTGAGCGAAATTTGGACCTACCCGGCTGAGGAAATTGCTGATGCGTGATTGCGTTTCTGAGTCTGAAGAAATCCTTGCACTTTTGGCTGGGTAGGTGAGAGTCACCCTATGGCTGAAGTACCATCTACATTCACATTGGAAGCAGGGGCGCAAGCACCTGATTTTAGTTTGCCGAACGGCGCTGGCGAGCTTGTTGCTCTGGCGGAGCATCTTGGCAGTAAGGGCACCTTGGTGATGTTTGTGTGCAACCATTGTCCTTTCGTGGTGCATCTTGCCAAGCAAGTGGGTGAGATGGCTGCCGAGATGAAAAGCTGGGGGATGAATACCATCGCAATTAGCTCGAATGATGTGGAACATTATCCGCAAGATAGCCCAGAGAAGATGCTTGAGTTTGCGCAACAATTTGGCTGGGATTTTCCATACTTGTACGATGAAAGCCAGGAAGTAGCGCATGCCTACTCTGCTGCTTGTACGCCGGACTTTTTTCTATTGGATAAGCGCGGTTGTTTGTTCTATGCGGGGCAATATGATGATTCACGTCCTAACAATGATCTGGCGATTGACGGCCGTGATCTCAAGCTCGCGATCCGCCAGCTTCTGGAAGACGGCGAGCCGGTCACGGAGACCAAGCCAGCAACGGGCTGCAACATCAAATGGAAGCCAGGCAACGAGCCTGCTTACTTCGCTTAATGCTCGCTTAATACCTTGGCACCGAGGGATCGATGTCTAGCGACCAGAGTTCGATCCCACCGTGCATTGAGAAAACGTTAGCATACCCTTGCTCTCGCAGGTAGAAGGTGGCGTTGAGAGAGCGTACCCCATGGTGGCAGTAGATGATGCAGGCAGTCTCTTTGTTGGGGAATTGTGATTCCGCCATGCCTGCAAATTGGGAGAGCGGTACTAGCATACTACCCTCGATGCGGCAGTAGGCGTATTCATGTGCCTCACGGCAATCAAGAAACAAGACCGAGCTGTTCTCACTGAGGATTGCCTTGCATTGCTGTGGGCTGATCTCGTTGACGTGTGTTGGATCGGGAAGCATGAAGATACGTGATGATGGGCCATTCATTTCGGAGCCCAATGGTGTGCTTGAACCTATCAGAGAAGCTCTGTTGCTAGAATTAGCCCAGATTACTCGACGATGACGGTACTGCGGAGTGGGGTGTTCTCGAAGAACTTTTTGGCCATCGCATCGGGCATACGCACACAACCATGGGAGGCTGGGTAGCCAGGAAGGAAGCCCGCGTGCATGCCAATGGTACGGTTGAAGCGCATGAAGTATGGCATTGGAGCCGCTTCAAATGTTTCGCCTGGGCCCGGCTTGTCGATACGGGTGTCGGCGTCATTGTTGATCGTGAGGCCCGAGGCATTGTCTTTGATGATGCCGTAGAGCGAAGACTTGTGGTCGGCTACTTTTTGGGTGACTTTGAAGCGACCTTTTGGGGTGCCGTGGCCATCGGTACCAGTCGAGATTGGTGAAACTCCTACCAGGGTCTTGCCTTTGTAAAAATAGGCTCGCTGGTCATTTAGATTGATGCGGATACTCGGGGAACCAGTGACGCCGTCACCATCCCAGTAGCCTTGCGGAGATGCAATGCCATTGTGAGTGATTGCTGGACCGACTGGGTCTGGTGTGTCGAACCCGGTCAAATACCCGGCATTGGAGCGCGCCGAGCTGGTCGAGGTTGGAGTGTATGGCACACAGCTTGAGATGAGAAGCGTGAGTGTCAGGCCGAGGGAAGCAATGGAAAGTTTTTTCATAGGGAACGGGCTGAGTATATGAATCGCGGCATCTTGGTCAAGACGCAGTCATTAGTACTACTTGAATTTCTAGTCTTATTCATTAGAGGGAAAGAATTTATGGTATTTCTGCGTAGAACCATCTTGTGGCGTGACAGTAATCGGATTCTCGGTTATCCATCCACAGTACATGACGACGCCTATGTGTATCACTCAAACCCTCCGATATGGCCTGATGGTGACTTCGATGTTTTTCCTAGCTAGTTGTGGCAAGGATAAGCAGCCAGAGCAGGCTGCCATCGACCCAATTGTTTCTAACAACACCAAGAAAAAGAAGTCGAAAAGTCAGTGGTACACTGGCAAGGCGCAATGGAATGAGAGTAGCAATGGCCTGAGTAATGACATTAGCGGCAATCGCCAAGTTTCATTCAGTTATGGCAATCGTAACAGCAAGAATATTGCGATCACCTTTGATGACGGACCTCATCCGACCCTCACACCGAAGCTGCTGGACATTCTGAAAGCGCGCAATGTGAAGGCTACATTTTATGTGCTTGGTCCGCTGGTGGAGAAGCATCCAGAACTGACGCGCCGCATCCTGCGCGAGGGGCATGAGTTGGGTAATCACACCTGGACTCACCCCGATATGTCAAAGATGGGTGCCAATAGTGTGCGCAATGAATTGCAGCGCACTGAGGACACCATCGTCCGGGTGACTGGGGTGAAACCTCAGACGATGCGCCCGCCATATGGGGCATTTCGCAGTGAACAAAAGAAGTGGGTTTTTGCTGAGTTTGGCTACCCAACGATTCTTTGGGATGTCGATCCTAACGACTGGCGTCGTCCTGGCTCACAAGTCGTAGCCCGCCGTCTGATCAATGGTGCGCGCGGCGGTTCGATTCTTTTGGCACATGATATTCATTCAGGTACGATAGCTGCTATGCCGATGACCTTGGACTCCTTGATCAATCAAGGCTACAAGTTTGTCACGGTCTCTCAATTGATTGCGCAGAGCAATACTGCGACCGCTGGGTATTGAATAACCGATGATCGCCACCAGACTGACGGAATCTCGCGATGAATTGCTAGAGCTTGTTCGCTATGTGCGAGGCCTAGCGAGGGAGTCGTCGACCGAAGTCGACTCGGGTGATGATGCTCTGATCGAGCAATCGCAGCGCCCATTTCGGATTGCGGTGGTGGGGCCGCGGGAGGTGGGAAAGACCAGTTTTTTTGAGCAACTGGTTTCCTGTAAGTTTGATAAAGCATGGGCCCGAGCTGGCGGGGTGATGATTGTTCGCGACATCGGGCATCGCGTGTTTGTCGATTACGAGAAAGCCTGTAAGATTCACTACCAATCACGGATGCGCGGTGTGGAACTGGTTGAGTTTTCTGATTTGGCGAAAATGGACTCGGTGCAGCGGCTTGCTGCTGAGAAATTGCTTCGTGGGGCGGATTTTACTTTCTACCTGATCTCAGCGGAAAACCCGTGGGATGCGCCGACCTGGAATACGATTTCGGATTCTTTTGCTTGGACTGAGGAAAAGGCGGCCCTGGTATTGCATAAAACCGACACGCGTCTGGAAAAGGATTTAGGTATTTTACAGCAGCACATGCGCGAGCTTTGTGCCAAGAAGCTCAAGGCAGTCTTGCCAGATTTTGCCACGAGCTTGAAGCGTCCCAATTCGATACAGTTATTAAGAGAGTTTCTCGATGACACACTCGAGCGTAGTCGTGAAAGAAGGCGTTCAGTGCGCATGGTGTATGATTCGTGTTACGCGCTGCTCAGGCGCTGTGAACAGGCTGTAGATGATCAGGTCAGAGAGCTGAAGGGGGATCAAGAATTCCTGCAGTCGGTAGAGGCTCAGGTGGTGCGATTTCGCGAGCAAAAGATCACGGAAGTGCAGGATCGTATTGGCGAGTTGGGTGGCTTGATGGACACAATAGAGCCCAAGGTCTATCGCTACATGGCGTGGCGTACTGGTGTCTTGGGGTCGATGGTCTCGGTATTTGGTAATGGGAGTTTGGCGATGAAGGTGGAGTCTTATCTTTGTAAAAAACTGCAAGAAGAAGCGACTGATTACGCCCAAGAGGAAGCGAGCAAGATGATTGATCAATGTCGTGAGGAATGGCATACGATGCGCCCCAGCCTGCAACAACGGCTCTCGGTGGATGTGGCTGAATTCGACGAGGATACCTTTGCTGATCTAGGCGAAGAATTTATAGAATCGAGTGCCGCAGCGGTGAGCCAGGCAGTGGTGAGCATGAGGCTGCGCGGTAGTGTCGATAGTTTAGTGCATCGCAGGCATCGGATCCAACAACGCATCGCGCAGCTTGTCCTGCTTCTCTTGTTTCTCGGTCTCACATGGGGAGCGTTTGTGTCGGAGAATCCTTTTCACTTGTTTACCCAGATCACGCTAGGACTCGCTGTTGTTTTGATGCTTGTGGGCGCGGTCTACGCCAAGCGCAGCCAGGAGGAACTTATGGAGGTGTTTTTTGAGGCCTACGACACCACCGCGGGCTCGCTCACCATGGGGGTCGGTGAGGCTCACCTCGATCGTATGCGTGTGTTCTTCACTGGTTTTACTCCGATGTTTGAGAGCACGCGCAAGCACATTGCGCGCGAGCAACAGAGTCTCGGCCCACTGGAGAAGGTCGCTGCTAACCTCTACTTGCGTCTACGTTCTTGGGAAAGTAGCTTCTAATCGCTGGATCTTTTGTTGCTCTCGGTGGCATGGAGCAGCTCGGCGATGAAGTTGTTCGTGATGGTATCTGGAGCGCTATCGTTGCGCCAGCCCACACTGACGGGCACGAGTGCGGCGCTTGATTCCTCCAGAGCCACCAAGCACAGGTCTGAATCTAAGGAACTGCCTTCAGCCACTAGGGCGACTCCTAGCCCAGCTGAAATGGCCAAGCTGACGCTCTCAATACTATCGAACTCACCAGAAATCTTGGCATTGATCTGGTGGTCTTGGAAGAATTGCACCACCCCGCGGTAGTATTCAGGGTATTCGTGGCGAGCTAAGAGTAATAATTTTTCTCCATCGAGGGCGTCGGCGCTGATGCTGTTACTGCGCGCAAAAGGGTGCTTTGGCGGGACCGCGAGGCAGAGGCGTTTATCAAAGAGTCGCTGCCACGTGATTTCCTTGTTGGGGAATTCAGCACTGACGATCAGGTCAACTTGGTCGTCGAGCAAAAGCTGGCGCATTTCCTCGGAACTTTTGTCGTGGAGCTCAATTTTCACACTAGCGTGGAATTGTAAGAAGCGACTCATCGTTCCCTTGAGTAATTTACCAGCGAGGCTGGGGGCGTAGGCGACGCGGATGGTACCACCTTCGATTTCACGGCGTATGCCTTCGATGCGCCGATCCATATCGTGAATGAGTGCTTCACCTTCGCGTTGCACTACCTTGCCAGCGGTGGTGAGGCGGATTGATTTGGCGCCGCGGTCTAGCAGCTTCCAGCCGCAGTCGTCTTCAAAGGCTTTAATCTGCCGACTCAAAGCCGGCTGAGTCATGCGCAGCTGAGCTGAGGCGGCAGTGATGCTGCCAGATTTAGCAACTTGTAAGAAATAGCGAAGCTGACGGATTTGCATGACGTATACCTACCTGGCATGAACCTGGGAATCAAGTATACCTTTTAGGTATGCCATGAGAGAGGTCTAGTCATGAGACAAAAGCCATCGTTTGTGGCAATGTCAATGCATGGAAACAACAAAGCAACAGATTCAAGTATGGCGTTCTGAGGAACGCGGGCATGAGAATCATGGCTGGCTCAATGCTCGCCACAGCTTTTCCTTTGGCAATTACTACAACCCAGCCCGTATGGGTTTTCGTAGCCTCCGTGTGATCAACCAAGACATCATCGCACCGGGGATGGGCTTCGGCATGCACCCGCACCGCAACATGGAGATCTTCACCTACATGCTCGATGGGGTGCTCGCACACAAGGACAGCATGGGCAATGAAGGCGCGATCCGCCCAGGGCAGATCCAAGTCATGTCAGCAGGGAAGGGCGTCCAGCACTCCGAGTTCAATGGCTCCGCTGATCAAGAAGCATCCTTGCTGCAGATCTGGCTCTTGCCAAACGAAGAGGGCACCGAGCCAAGTTATACAGAATGGGAACCCAGCGCCGAGCACGCCAATGACAAGCTCACCCTATTGATTTCACCCGATGGCCGCCAAGGCTCCGCTACGATTCGCCAAGATGCCTTTATCTATAGCATCAAGTTAGATGCAGGCGAATCGCTGGAGCTGCCCGTAGCCCTCGGACGTGGAGCCTGGCTTCAGCTCGTGTGTGGCGAGCTCGAGCTTAATGGCAACCACCAGCTGAGCGCAGGCGATGCCGCCTCCACCGAGGATGCCGGCACCCTCACTATCTCAGCCAAGAGCGAAGTAGAAGCGCTCTTTTTTGATCTCAACTAACAAACTAATCCAACAACTAAAAATAATAGATAGAAACACCATGAAAAACACAGCATTAGCACTAACCGCAGTCGCAGCTACCGTCACATTCGTATCGTGTGAGAACCCTGCAGACAAGTCCACCGCAGCCAAGGTTTCCGAGGCTAAGGAAGTTCAAGCTGGGGACGCCACTGGCCAAAAGTGGAGCTTCACCGAAGGCTCCAGCATCACCTTCGTTGGCTCCAAGGTGACTGGCTCACACGAAGGCGGCTTCAAGAAATTTGACGGCCACTTCTTTGTAGACGGCGAAGAACTCGCAGCCAGCGGTCACGAAGTGGTGATCGATATGAGCTCTACCTGGTCTGATGCTGAGAAGCTCACTGGCCACTTGTTGTCACCAGACTTCTTTGATGTGAAGCAGTATCCGAACAGCACCTTCACCGTGACTGGTCTCAAGGAGCAAGCTGGCGCCAAGGGCGAGACCCATCTCCTCACTGGCAACCTCGACTTCCACGGTGTGACCAAGTCCATCGACATCCCAGTCAATGTTTCCAAGGCAGACGGCGAAATCAAGCTCAAGGCTGACTTCTTCATCAACCGCTTCGACTTCAACGTGAAGTACCCAGGCAAGACCGACGACCTCATCCGCGAGGAAGTTGTCATCCGCTTCGACCTCACTGCCCAGCCGCAGTCCTAAGCCTCATTCGTAAATCACAAACCATTCTAAACCCAATCGTCCGTCAGTACGCTCTGCGTGCTGACGGATTTTTTGTGTCAATGGTTCTGGAGCTTCGTTGGCTTCCATATTTATTGATACTACGCAGGACATTTCCAAGATGGATCGTTTCTAGCAGAAAAGATTTGATGTAATCTACTTAGCTGTTAGCTATATGTAGCTCTCTGAGTGATCAACAAAATCACCTCAATCAATTTCGTATGAAATACATCTATCCATTCATACGCTCTTCTATTTGCGCCTCTTTTCTTGTTGTTTTATCCTCTTGTGCTCAGCAAACAGATGAGCTTCCTCCTGTTTCATCGATAAAATCGAATCTTGCAGAAGAAGGAACATTAACAAACAAAGTTCTTGAGAGAGATGCGACCCAGGCTATTCGCAAACTCAAGGGCGGAAATCCACAAATTATCAAATTTGTCCTTCAACAGCCTGTTGGGGCTTCCGGAAATAAAGCATGGAGAGAAATATGGGTTACTGATCCACACGGCAAAAGTGAAAGCTTCATCATGACATTCCGAGAAGACGGTAGAGGTTCAGCTAACTTTGAGATCGAACCTATGAGAAGAAGCTAGGACTTGAGTCATTATTCGAGTAAATTTACAGATCTAACAAAATCTTATTCCGCTACAAGTTGTCTCTATCTGACAGTCAATCCTACGCTATTGGCCCGGCGGCTCTGAGAAACATTCAACGCATTAATTGCGCATTTTCACCGACCTCTCGAGGGGCGCGCATAATGTGCTCTGAGTTCTATTTAAAATGAATCCGTTAAAACTAATATCTCTAGCACTCATCGTATTGTCGACTTTCAGTTGCCAAACGATGTATGTTCCACCTCATCTACCTCAGCACGCAACAACATCATTATATGGTAAGACTCTTGAGCCGATAAGAGGCAAAGAAAATTACTACAAGCTTAAGGTTTATACAGGCGGTACAGCAGGTACGAAGCACGCAACCCAAGTAGCCGAAAGTGAAATTGAACGGTGGATGGTAGGTAAAGAATACGCTTCTTATGAGATTACAAAGACGCGCTACGTACCATTTCCAATTTCACATGTGTACTTTGAAATCAAAATGGCAAGTGGTAAAAACTAAGGTGCTATAGTATTAAAAAAGACAGAGCACGGATATAATGAATGATTGTGTAGGCCAATTTAAAAGCCCAACTGCGAAAGTATCAGGTCGGCCTGTTCTTTCATTAGAGGTTGTAACTCTTTTATTAAGGTCTTTTTCTCGCTAGCAGTCAGTTCATTCCATGAATCGACCTCTCTATCAATAGATGTCGGTTTGTACGAGTAGCCTTTCTCAACGCCGTAGTTCACAGGTTGATAGTTATAGGATTTTTTTCCATTTTGAGTAACCTCAAGAGCTCCGCGCATATTGCAAAATGCTACGATTGGAGAAGACATGCTGAGAAAGCTTCTTCGATGAAACCCGACTCCTGTCATCCCTGGGTTTCCGTATGGGTATGTTGGGTGTAACTTGAGACAAATATCATGCTCTGGGGTTGTAGTAAGGTATGCGGGATATCCTTTGTCTTTAAGACTATCGACTAAGTATCTTGCGAACGAAACATCTTGGTCCTTGATTCCACCGAATTCATTATTGAATGCTGTGGTACCGATTACTGTAAATCTAGGCTTTGTGTCTTCTGACTCAACGACTGCTATCCCACTTTTGGTGACTTGTTTCAAACTCTCAGGGGCGATCTGCTGATTATTAACGCAGGAACTAAGGAGCGTGAAAGTCATGCATAGGCTTGTAAGGAATATCCTGTTTTGTTTGTTCATGATTTTTCTGATCAAGTAGGAATCTATAAGTGTTAGTTTAACATGTTAGTAAACCAGCCTAACTAGAAGTCAACGGCAAATCGAACTTTGGATTATGAGTGCCAAAATATCGCTAAATTTAGCTTTAGTTCGGCGAGTAAAACAAGACTCCAACCCGTTCGATATGCTCTAGCAATGAAGGTGTTCTGATCTGCGAGCGTATTGAAATATCAAAAGTGTAGGGTAGTAGGAGGTCGTCTAGCTCGTTCTCAAGCTTTGCTAGATAGCGATGATTCAGGTTCTCTCCGACGAGTGTTAGGTCGATGTCAGAGGCTGGACGGTGGGTTCCCATTGCCCTTGATCCGTAGAGAATCGCTTGTTCAATCTCCGGGTATTTGGAAAACACCTCGAGGATTGCTTGGTAATCTGTATCTTTAAGGCTCAATACCATGCTTACATATCCTCTGCTAGGCGTGCATGGAGTTGCAGAAATGCCGAGTGATAGTCATTTCGAATGAGTTCGCTGATTTCATCGGCAGTGTCCTCATTGTAGGTATGGGATGATTTATTTCTGCTCTTAATCATTTCCATCCAAGTATCTGGATTTTCAATTAGTCCTCTAGCAGCTGCCATCCGTGTGGCATCGCGTGACCCTTGGATGTTGGCTTCCCCTTGATATTGGTAAAAGTCTTTCACCGTGTTCCACGCCAGTTCGTGAGTGAACTCGAAGGCCTGAATCAAGCCTTGGTCCTCAAGAGCAGTCAGAGGGCGCTCGAATGAAAGCTCCACAGCTTCACTCAATCGCTGAAGGGCGCGGGTGTAGTTGATGTAGCGTTGCTTCCATCGAATATCCTCTGAATCTACCATGTTGCTGTTAGTATTACTTAGTATCTAGTGATAGACTCTCTACGAGTCAAATGCAAGGTTGCATGGCTGAGAATCCGAAGGAGTAGGAGATTTGAGTTCTGCAGTGGAATACTATGGATCTATCTTATTATTCATCCTGAATCCAATGATATGTGATCCGTTTTTGTTTAGGGTGTAGCTGAAGTTGTAAAAGGTGGTAGTCGTTGAATCCTTTAGGTCCTTTGTTGGGGAAGTAGAGGTTACCTAGGGAATACGCGATGAGTCTGCCACGGTAGTATTCTGTGGCTTGTACGATGTGTGGGTGGCTGCCGATGACCATATTAGCACCGAGGTGAACCATCTCTTTTGCGATCTTTCGCTGAGGCTCGCTGATCACCGTGGTGTATTCATTGCCCCAGTGGGGTAGGGCAATGACGAAGTCACAGCTTCTAGAAATCTCACGGATTTGTTCTTCAATGATTTCGCGGTCACGTGGGTACTGGAGGATGTTGTTGTCAGAGGGAAGAGCAAGTGTCCTGACTGCATTGAAGCTAATCCATCCGATGGATACTCCCTGGGTATGGGTGATGAGTGGTGATGAGCCTAAACCTGCGACTTTGAAACCTGTTTTCTCCAAACTGGCTATGGTGTCTCGCAGGCCAATACTGCCAGCATCATAGATGTGGTTGTTACCCAAAGTCACAAGTTCCACTCCATTATTGGCGAGATGCTGGATGTTGTTTGGTTCTGCAACAAAGGAAAAACTACGATTGTATTCGATGGCTGGTGCCTTGCTGAGAGCACATTCTAAATTGACCACCGTGAGGTCATCATTTTTCATCAAATCAACAAATCTTTGAGAGAAGATATTCCCTAAGGCTTCATCTAGATTCACATCACCACCGAAGTGCATGGTGATGGCTGTGTCATCATCAGGCAGCGTGAGAACATTGTATCGGCGGTACTTCTCTAGCAACTTTCCTAGGGTGCTGATTTCTGGTGCCCCTCCAAGGTGGTGGATGACTTCATCCTCATGATCGAGGAATCCTAGCATTCCTTTGTCATGCCAGAGCGCGCCAACGTGCGACCCGAAGTCGAGTACTAAGCCTGATTCGATCACGTTTTCAGTGATTGGAATGGAGTCTTGGCTCGTGCAGCCAGAATGGATCATCTGGAGCTGCTGGCGCAACTGTCTGGGGTTGCTCCAATGTAGGGGGACTCCGCTTTGGCGGAATCCATACACCAAGAAATTGGCGCAGTCATTGCCAATCAGGCATTCACCGCCGCGCTCGCCATTGTGTTCTAGCAGGCCGATTCCAAAGGCGTAAGGACTGCCTGCTTGCTCGCTCAAGCTGCCGCGAAACCCATCGGCACAACGCACCCGAATTTCAATGCACTCCGACTCGGTCACTCCCTCATTGGTGTGGACGTGTGCTTGGATTTTGATGATCCCAGCTTGACTTGGCCATGGCAGGAATTGTTTCCAAGTGCGCGCTGCCAAGGCTGGGTCCAGAGTGTCGCAGAGGAATTTCTTTGAGTAACTGAGGTAGCTGGATTGCGGGCCCCGAGTGAAGTTTTTTCCCAATGGGATGTGTGGAAGAAGGTCGTAGCTCTCAGCATCGGGAATGTGTTGCCACCATTCAACCTTCTGAATCTGTTGGTCGATGTTGTTGATGCGGATGTCGCCAACAGTGTCGATCGGCATGCGGTAGACGCCATCAATACAGCGGTGGGCATCGTCGACAGTTAACGGGAGCGATGCGTGCTCACTCTGCCATTGTTGGAGGAGATTTTCCCAGCGTTCTTTCTGATGACCGACTGTGACCTTGTTCCGGTTCTGTACCAACAAGCGCTGGATGCGCTTTGAATAGTTGCGGGAGGTGAAACGGGGGATCGGCTGGCCTTGGCGGATGAGTTCTTTCGCGCGCTCTGATCGATCAAGGTTGGATTCTTGAAATGGCTCGATGACAATCTGGCAGTTCTGGATGTTGGAGGCTTTCTCGAGTGCTCGGAACATCAACCTCTCAGCCTGTAGCTCTGAGTCGAGCCATGGTCGAGAAATGGCGAAGCTCAATGCCTCGAGCTTTGCTTGCCCCAAGACCCACGCCCAGTGTTTTTCAAATGCGGCCTCGCTCTCCGAGTCTTGCGCATAGAAATCGAGGTCGATACTGACAGCGAGTTTCTCATCAAATGTCTTTTGGACTAATTTCCTAAAGTCCCAGACTTCAAAGTGTGGAGCCAGAGCTCCGCAGGATCTGGGGACAATCTGTAGTCGCCAGTCGAGATGTTTTATAGCTTCCTCTTCTAACTCGCGCATTTTCGCCTCGCTGAGCTCGCTGCCGGCAATCCAGATCACCCGCTGAATCGGTCTTGGCATGAGCGGCTCAATCCAATTGTAGGCTTGCAGCTTTCCAGACTGGCGTAGCTCCTGAATGACCTCTGCACGATGCTGCGAAGATCTTACTTTGCGAATGCGTTCACGGATTGAATCACTATGCGCGATATTAGATGCATCAGAGTGCGCATCAAACAAGATGAGCGTGTATTCCTCATCCAGATCGAGTTCTTGGGCAAAGAAGCCAAAGCTACCAAGATGGTTGTCCTCAATGTAGATTGGCAGCTGCTTAGCCTGTGCTGTCAGACACAGGATCAAAAAGATGAAGAACCTAACGAGCACCATGACCCTCAGGCATTTTCTCTAACTTGTTGAGAAGCGTGATGTCCGTGAGGCAAGTGTCTTCGAAATGCGTGCCCTTGTAGACGGAATCGATGCGCAGTGTTATTTTTGAGATTTTGTTGGGGATTGATCCTAGATCGATGAGTTGCTGGTGTTGGTGATCATAGAGCATTCTTTTAACCTCATGCTGGTCATTAATAGTAATGGTAAGGTCTTTAACTCGGTTGTTCTGTCTGAAGTTACTTCTGTAACCGTTCATCATTAATAGGTGCGTCACTTTGGTGCCTGCATTAGGTGTTATAGTGATGGTCTCTCCAATACCGTCGCCCTCGACCCCTTCTGACCAAGCTTCTTGTTTCAGTCTCGCCTTATATTCAGTGCGTCCTATGTTTTGAACCTCATATGTGATTCCAGATACAGATGGTAATTCTGAGCTTGCTAAAATTTTGAAATCCTTAGAATTTCCATAAATCTGGTCTCCAATTGTGTAGACATATATTGCCTCATCTTCTCCTTTTGGGAACACCACAACTCCACTATACCTAATGCGGGCCACGACTGTAATGTCATCTTCAATGGTTGGTTCCAGATCCTGGAATTCCCAAACTAAATTTCCATCTTTTGGTATAAATTGATTGGTGGGTTTTGATACTTTGATGTGTTTCGGGTCGACTCCTCTGTTGTTGATAGTAATTTTCCCTTTCTTAATTGGACCGTGCCAGATTCCACCACTAGATAGGCGATACTGAAATGACCATGAACTATCATTGAAGTCGTCACTAACGAAGTAAGTGGAAAAGCTATAATCCGAATCATAGCTAATTTCAATGATCGTAGGGGTGTCGGCCTTGAAACGAACGCTACTGACATACCAAGCTTCAATTCCTTTAAGTACTTCGGAACTTTGGAAGGGCTTTATCTTGCCCGTTGCATAAGCTTCAGGAGTGTATTTTGCCTTAATCGGCTTGCCGTTTACTTTGATGCTATAATCTCGGCAGTATTGAGGATTTATTTTGAGAGGTTTTTTTTCCTTGGTATCAATGACCTCGTACATGGTCTCCCTCATATCTTCCACTGGAAAACCAAAGGTGACCTTAGTGGATTTACCGGAGACATTGTGCATTTCGTATCGCACCTTGACGCGTGCGAAGTCGGGGTAAAGGTCGATGGTGAGCTGTTCATCCATGATCTGAACATTCTCGGTGCCCTCCGCTGTGAATGGCGCCAAAGAACCAGTAAACGCGATGCCATGTGAATAGCCGCCACCATTGGCGAAAAGTGCGGCAGATAAGGCGAGGTAGAATGCAAGAATGGTACGCATGAATGAGTCGCTGTTAGGTTTCGAATCAGATGTTAACTTTGGTCGGATTCAAATAACAATAGCAAATGCTAAGAGAGTGAGGTTTCAGCTTTTCGTTCTCTGGCGCTTATGCGCTCCCCTTTCAGGGAAGGTGTTTTTTGATGAAGGGACCTAGGCTTGCGGCTCATACTTCGCCTTACCCTAGGCTGGTATGTGATTCGCTTTCAGCCAGTGGTGCTGCACTTGGAATTGGCCTTTGTTGAAGTGTTTTACGGACCAAGTGTCATGCTGTCTTGTCACAATAGACGCCGCTCTGAGGGAGTTGCAGTCCCACGTGAGTGCGCAGCAGGCCTCTTTACCGCTTACGCATTCCCAATGGCTGGTGATCAATGACCAATGACGAATCCCAGCCGCTTCGCAGCTAATCCTTGGCAGCTTTTGGATCAAGGGCGTCGCGGAGGCCGTCGCCTAGGAAGTTGAGGGCGAAGAGGGTGATGGAGAAGAGGACGCTGGGGATGATGAGGAGCTGGGGGGCGGTTTCCATGTAGTTGGCACCGTCCTTGAGGAGGATGCCCCAGGAGGAATTGGGTGAGCTGACGCCGAGTCCGAGGTAGGAAAGTGAGGCTTCGAAGAGGATGAAGCCGGGCACGGTGAGGGTGGCGTAGACGATGATGGGCCCCATCATGTTAGGCAGGATGTGCCGGGTGAGGATCTGGCGGTGGCTGAGGCCGAGCGAGACTGCAGCCTCGACGTATTCTTGTTTCTTGATGTTGAGTGTTTGGGCGCGCGCCATGCGTGCCATGGTGAGCCAGCCGAGCGAGCCGATGGCGACGAAGAGTGGGATGAGGTTGGTGAAGCGGGTGACGAAGCCGGCATTCCAGCCCCAGTCGTCGCGCAGCAGGGTGGTGAGTGATTCCATGTACTCGGAGATGAGGAGTGAGAACAAAATCACGAGGACGAGGAAGGGGAGGCCATAGAGGATGTCGACGAAGCGCATCATTAGGGCGTCGGTTCGGCCACCCACATAGCCAGCAATCGAGCCATAGCTGATGCCAATGATGAGGGAAAAGCTGGTAGCGACGAGACCGACTAACAAGGAGATTTGCCCGCCGTAGAGGAGGCGAGCGAAGATGTCGCGCCCAGATTGGTCGGTGCCTAGCCAATGTTCGGCTGAGGCGGGCAGAAAGGTTTTGTTGAGGTCTTGGTGGTTGGGGTCCTTGAACCAATGTTCGAATCCAGAGTTCTCGGGTGTGCCGATACTGCCAATGAATGGCAGGGCAAAACAAAGCAGGAAAATGACGGTAAGGATACCGAGGCTGACGATGGCCATGGAGTTTCGTCGCAAACGCAACCAGGCATCCTGATAGAGTGAGTGGCTAGTAGACATGGCTATGATTGATTTCTCAAGCGAGGGTTGATGGCAGCGAGGGCGAGGTCGGCTAGGAGGTTTGCCAGAACGATGAGAATGCCGAAAAGGATGACCACGCCCTGGATCAGGTTGTAGTCGCGGGCGAGGGCTCCATTGATGAAGTGCTGTCCAAGGCCGGGGACTTGGAAGATGGTTTCGATGATGAAGGAACCACTCACGAGCGCGGCGAAGGCGGGGCCGATGTAGGCGATGGCGGGGATGATGCCACCGCGTAGCGCATGCTTGAGCACGACGGTGGATTCTCTAAGCCCTTTGGCGCGTGCGGTACGGATGTAATCTTGGTTCAGTGTTTCTAGCATGCCACCACGTGTGATGCGTGCGATGTAAGCAGCGGTGGCTAGCCCTAGGGTGATGGCGGGGAGTAGCCAGTCGAGTGGGTCTCCCCAGCCCGCGACTTTGAGGAAGGGAACCTTGGAGGCGATGCCGCTTGCTAATAATGGGCCGATGACAAAAGACGGGATGCTGATGCCAATCATGGCAAAGACCATGGTGCCGAAGTCGATCCAGGAATTCTTACGCAGGGCGGAAAGTATGCCCGCCGGAATGCCAATACAGAGGGCGATGAGCATTCCTGTGGTGCCGAGGATCAAGGAGGCGGGGAAGGAGTATTCGATGATCTCTAGCACTTGTCTACCTTCCTTGGACATCGAGGGACCCAGGTCGCCTTGTGCGATATTGCCGAGGTAGTAGCCAAATTGCACCACCTTGGGTTGGTCGAGCTTGTAGTAGGCTCGATTTTTTTCGATGACGTGTTCTGGCACGGCTTTTTCATCGGTGAGTGGGTCGCCGGGCATGAGGCGGACCAACACAAAAGTAATGGAGATGAGGAAGAAGATCACCACGACGCCTTGGCCGAGTCTGCTAATGAGAGTCTTGAGCATGGCTTAGGGTTGGGTGAGGTCGATGAATTTGTATGGATGCTGATTGAGCAGCAAGGGGTGCCACCCTTGGACCTGCGGCGAGAGAAGGTAGTTGGTGGTGGCCCAGAAGAGCGGCAGCGAGGGCAGTTCGTCCATCATGGTGGCTTCGGCTCGCTCAAGCAGGCGGAAGCGTTCAGCGGGGTCGCTACATTGCGCAGCGGTTTTGAGTTGTTGGTCGTAGTCGTTGTTGAACCAGCCGGTACGGTTGTTGCCGCCACCTTTTTTCCACATGTCTAGGAAGGTGGTTGGGTCTGGGTAATCGGCAGACCAACCGCCGAAGCAGACATCGTATTGGAGTTTGGTGAGTTTATCGAGGTAGGTCTTCCATTCGAACTGGACGATGGTGCAGTCGACGCCGAGTTCTTGCTTCCACATCGCTTGTACTGCCTCGCAGATGCGCTTGGTGGAATCTCTATCAGTAGCTAACAATTTTAGGCGAAGAGGGTTATCAGGTCCAAATCCGGCTTCTTTGAGGAGGGCTTTGGCTTCACTGAGCTTGTATTCGATTGCCTTTGGTGGTTGGTACTCACCGATGGGTGGGGTGACCGAGTAGGCGGCGCTTTGCCCGCCTTGGAGGATTTTGTCGATGATTGCCTGACGGTCGATAGCGAGTGCGAGTGCGCGTCGGATTTTTGGGTTCTGTACGGCGGGGCTGGTGACATTACAGCGGAGGAAATAGGAAGCGAAGTAGGGTTCTTGGCGAAGCGATTCAGGCTCGGTATCTTTTGCGTAGCGGATCATTTCCGGCGCGAGGGTGTAGGTGCCGTGTAGCTGGCCATCAAAGAACATGCGGGCTTCGGTGTAGGCATTTTTGATCGGGAGGAATTTGATCCCCTTGAGTTTGAGGCGGGCGGCATCCCAGTAGTTTGGGTTTGCTTCGGCGGCGATGTATTGGTTGAACTTCCAGCTGGTGAGCTGGAAGGGACCATTGCTAACGATGTGTTGTGGCCGCGTCCAGGGATTGTGCTTCGTTTGCATTTCGCCATGTGAGAGCACGCAATGCTTTGGCACGGGAAACCAGGTGTAGTGCATGGTGAGGTCTGGCAGGAACGGAGTGGGAGCCACGAGTTCTAGCTCCAGCGTGTGTGGATCTGGAGCACGCACAGAGACGCTAGAGAAGTCGTCGCTTTCGCCTTGGTGAAACTGTTGCGCTCCTTTGAGGTAGTAGAGCATCTCAGCGTATTTGGCCCCGAATTCTGGAGTGAGGATACGCTCGAAGGCGAAGAGGAAATCGGCTGCGGTGAGTGGGGTGCCATCAGACCACTTAGCGTCGTTACGCAGGTGGAAGGTCCATTGGGTAAAGTCGGCATTGGCTTCCCAACGCTCAGCCATGCCGGGGAGGTGGACGCCTTCATTTTCTGGATGTCGGACGCAGAGTCCCTCGAATAGAGCGTTGATGATATTGGACTCAATCACGCCTGTGACCACTTGTGGGTCGAGTTCTTTTGGCTCGTCGCCATTGCCTAGCAGGAGAACTTTTTCTTCGCTTGCTCGGTCAACAGTCCGGCGCTGATCGCAGCTGATGAGACTGAGAGTGAGTGCGAAAACGGCACTGATGTGGAAGATGCGAAGCATTACATTACTTTGTGAGGCAAATCGCAAGTGATGTGGAGCATAAATTTGTCGAACTTGGCGGGGGAGAGCGACTATTTGAGTGCCTCTATCGGTGGGGGCTAGCAATTGCTAACAAGCGGCAATGGATCAAGGGCTATTGCTGAGCCACCTCGAGCATGACTGGGTTGAGCGGGGCGTGGGTGAGCTCGCTAAAGTCTGTCGCTCGGTTAGCGTTTGGGGCGGCTTCGCGGAGCTCAACGACCCAGCGCATGAATGGCTGCGATTTGTAGCCGAGGTAATCGGCCATGTTTTCGAGCCCTTTGGTGCATTGGATGGTGATGGTATTGCTGCCGTTGGGGAATTTGCCGCCGGTGATTGCGAGGGTGTTCGAATCGCCCACGTATTTGCTGACTTCGTTGGCATCGCCTATGTTTGATTTGAATAGGACTCGGAGTGTGCCGTCTGAGTTATGATTGGAATCGATGGTGATGGTGGCTACTGGGATGACTTCCTCTTTGGCATTGGTGATCCAGTAGGTTTCGATTGCGTCGATGTGTAGCCACTGCCCCTCGGCGGGGATGTCCGACTCGTATGGTTCGAGAGCCGTCATATTCCCGATACTTGAGAGGTAGTAGAGGGCCCCGAGACCAAGAGCGAGTAGCAAGAGGCCTGAGAGGCCAATGAAGAGGAAATCTTTTGCGGTGGTCTGGGGTTTTGTCATGCTGTGTGGTGGTGCTTAAATTGCGAGTTTCTTTTGGACGTATTCTGAAACCATTTTTGGGTTGGCTTTGCCTTTTGATGCTTTCATGACCTGACCGGTGAACCAGTTAGCAGCTTTCGCATTACCTCCTTTGATTTCTTCTACTTTGGCTGGGTTAGCAGCAATGATTTCGTCGATGATAGATTCGATGGCGGAGTTGTCGGCGGGTTCGAATCCCATGTCTTTGGCAATGGCAGCTGGTTTGGATTCTGGGTTGTCCCAGAGTTTGGCGAAGACGTCTTTGGCTTGGTTGTTGGAAATCGTACCGGCTTCGATGAGTTCGACAAGTTCCTTGAGTGCCTCTGGCTGGATGGGGTTCTGGTCGATGCTGAGGAAGCTTTCGTTGAGCTTGCCGAGCACGGTGTTGATGATCCAGTTGGCGATTTTCTTACCAAACTTTGAGCCTGCTGCAGCTTTTTCAAAGTAGTCTGCGAGGACGAGGTCGCTGGTGAGGACTCCGGCATCGTATGCTGAAACACTGAAGTCGCTTTCGAAGCGATCGCGTTTGTCGTGTGGTAGTTCTGGAACGAAGGCTCGCATTTTTTCTACCATCTCTGCTGTATTGACTGGGAGGAGGTCTGGCTCAGGGAAGTATCGGTAGTCGTGAGAGTCCTCTTTGATACGCATCACGGAGGTTTGGCCGGTATTGGGGTCCCAGCGGAGGGTTGCTTGTTGTTGTTCGATCCCCATATCGAGTTCTTCGATTTGGCGGTCGATTTCGTAGTAGATGGAGGCGCGGACCGCGGAGATGGAGTTGAGGTTTTTGATCTCTAGTTTGGTGCCGAGGACGTCGGTGCCGTTCTTGCGAACGGAGATATTCACGTCGCATCGCATTTGGCCTTTTTCCATGTCGGCGTCTGAGATTTTGCCGTACTGGAGGATTTGTTGGAGTGACTTGAGGTAGGCGTATGCTTCTTCGGCGCAGTCGATGTCTGGCTCAGTCACGATCTCCATGAGTGGGGTGCCGGCACGGTTGTAGTCGATTACCGAGGCATTGGCGAGGTGGGTGGATTTGGCGACATCTTCCTCAAGGTGGATGCGGTTCATCTGCACTACCTTGCCAGGGTTTGGTATATTTTTTTGTGCGTCTTTGTGGTAGGCCAAGTCGTAGAGTGGCACGCCACCGCCGCCGCAGAGCGGGAGGTCGAACTGGGTGAGTTGGTAGTTCTTTGGCATGTCTGGGTAGAAGTAGTTTTTGCGGTCCCACTTCGACACTTCGGGGGTGGTGCAGTTGAGCAGCATGCCTGCGAGGATGGTTTGCTCGATAGCGTGCTTGTTGAGCACGGGGAGAGCGCCGGGGAGGCCAAGGCAGACGGGGCACACGTTGGTGTTGGGCTCATGGCCGTAGCCTGCACGGCAGGCACAAAACATCTTGCTTTCGGAGTTGATTTGACAGTGAACTTCAAGGCCGATGGTGGCGATGTAATCTTCTCTTGGCATAGTAAATCGTTGGTAAATTGGTAGGGCTGGCGTGGCTGCCAGCGGGTTGTTGCTGATTGGTCTAGCGAAGCTTGAGCACTTGTTCAATATCGATCTGCGCAATTGCCAATTGTAGTTGTTCGTCAGCTAAAATTTCCTGGGCCTTTGGGTTGAGCATGAGCTCGGTTAGCTTGCCTTCTTTGAGTTGTTGGAGGATTTCCGGGTCTTCTAGAAATGCTTGAACTTTGGGGTGTTCGAGTGCGCGTTTGACTTCGGCATTTTTGGCGATTTTTTTAAAGGCTTCAGGGTCTTTGGCTTTAATCTCGCTGAGTTGAGCGAGGGTATCGGTGGCATCGTCACTGGAGCCGATAAGTTTTTGGACTTGGCTGCTGAAGGCGCCCTTGATTTGTGGGGCGGCGGTGTCGGTGACTTCGTTGAGTTTTTCCTGGATTGCGGGCAGGCTGGATTTGACCCATTCAGGGCTCTTTTCAATAAACTTTTTATTTGAGCTAATGATGACCACGGCAATGCAAAAAGCTCCGAGTAGGCAGACCCCAGCAATAATGGTGAACATGGGGGGGCGTTGGCCATTGGGGCCATTGGGCACGGGATCGTAGAGAAAGTGGGTGATGTACTTGAGCCCGAAAAAGCTTAGCAAGGCACAGATGCAGCCTATCAAATAATGGCCGTAAACAGGGAAGTTTGGCCAATGCTGTGGCGCGAAGTGGTTGCTGGCAGCAAAGCCCAAGAAGCCGCCAAGCACGAGACCGACGAGGCAAAGTAGTGCATAGAAGAGCTTCAGCACACCCTTGATCAAGCAATACGATACAATCGCAATGGCGATGCAGAGCAGTACTGCTAGTACCCAATTTCCTTCCAAGTCCATCTAGCAATGAAGAGTATCGGGATGATCCGATAGGTCGATGAAAAAAATGGGCGACTAGCAATGAGTGCTGGCAGGGTTTGTGGCGAAGCTTGATGGGTGACTTTGGGGCGCCTTGCCTGTGCCTGTTAGGCTATGATGTGTGCATCGAATGCGTCTTCTGCCATCCCTGCTGAGTGTGGATAGCGTCAGGGATTTATTTCAGCTGAAGTAGCACTGGGCAGTGGTCTGAGCCAAGAACTTGGTCGAGAATGCTAGCAGATTCTAGCTGTTCAGCGAGGCTGCTAGAGGCACAGAAATAATCAATTCTCCAACCCACATTTCTGGCTCGAGCACCGGCGCGGTAACTCCACCAACTGTATGCTTCTGTGGTGTCTGGGTGGAAGTGTCTGAAAGTGTCGATGAAGCCGGCCTCTACGATGTTATTAAAGCCTGCGCGTTCTTGGTCACTGAAGCCAGGGTTCTTACGGTTTTCTTTTGGGCGAGCAAGGTCGATTTCTTGGTGCGCGACATTGAGGTCGCCACAGAAGATGACGGGTTTGTTTTTTTCTAGTTCTTGGCAGTAGGCGAGGAAGGCGACATCCCAAGAGCAGCGGTACTCGATGCGCTTGAGGGCATTCTGAGCATTGGGGGTGTATACGGTGACCAAGTAGTAGTCGGGATACTCGGCGGTGATCACGCGTCCTTCAGTATCGTGTTGCTCGATACCGATGCCATTGACGACACTGAGTGGCTTTTCTTTGGAGAGAATGAGCGTGCCTGAGTAGCCTGGCTTGTCTGCAGCATTCCAGAATTGGTGGTAGCCGGCGAACTCAAGTGGGAGCTCGACTTGTTCTTCGCGCGCCTTGGTCTCTTGGAGGCACAAGACATCGGGGTTGGTGTCTGCAAACCATTGAGCAAAGTCTTTTTTGAGCACGGCGCGGATGCCGTTGACGTTCCAGGAAATGAGCGTTTTCATCGGGTTGTTATGTTCTAGTTGGTGGGCTGCTAGGGGTGAGATTTCCCCCAAATTTCAAGTGATTCTGGCGGGGAGATCATGAAGCTTTTGCCATTGGGGGCTGAGACTTCCTGGGCATAAACTAGCGGGACGCAGGTCAGCGAGAGAATGGGGTCGTCGCCACTGCGCTGGATGCGTTCGACGTGGAGCACGGAGAAGTAATGAGGGTTTTGGCGGATTTCGAGCAATCCACCTGTTTGGAGCCACGCGCGTGCCTGGTGGGGAGCCTGCGGGAGGATGAGGTGGATCTGAACTGGGTAGGGGGTGAGGCCGTCGTAGCCATCGTGTGTCACCATGGCTTGGAGGCTGAGGATGAGGCCTTGTGGGATCAGGTGGCTGGCGTTGAGTTGGGCGGCCTTGAGTATCTTGAACGAGCCTTGGACGTAGGTGTTGTAGCGGATGTCTTTGTGATTATTGATGTAGACGCGCTTGAGCTCGCTATTGAGGGTCTTGACCTCTTTCTCGTCAAGTTGGCTAAACTTTTTGTAGAGGTTTCGAGGATTGAGGGTGTCGCCTTGCGGTGGGAATAGAGGGCTGTGCGCCTCGATCATTTGTTCGCGACCTAGCGCCTTGAGGATCCGGTAATTGCGCGGTTCATGGGGATTGCCAAAGACCTCGAGAAAGAACAACCAACTCCAGATGGCGAGACATAGAGCTACGAGGTTGGCGAGTATCCACCAAAAGTGTGGTGGTTTCGCCTCCAAGATGTTGGTGACAAGTGACGAGTGTTTACGCTGCTTGGCCACCGTGATTGATCAATGCGAATTCCCAGAGGGGTAGAGGGGGGCTACTTGCAGTCGTTGGCAGGGTCGTAGCTGCCTTCCTCGCCTTTAGCTTCAAATGAAGTGCCGCAGCCACATGAACGTGAGGCGTTCGGGTTCTGCAGGCGGAAGCCTGAGTCCGAGAGTGAGTATTCATAGACCAATTGGCAGCCTTCGAGGTATTCAAAGGATTCTGGGTCGATGTGGACAATGGCGCCATCTTGCTCCAAACTTTGATCCTTGGCTTCTGCGGCTTTGATCTCCATCACGTATTGCATTCCCGCGCAGCCGCCCTTTTGCACGGAAAGGCGAAGGCCATGGCCGGCTGGGGCGTCGTTCTTGGCGAGAAGGTTTTTGAGTTCCTTGATCGCTGACTGTGAGAGTGTGATGATTTCCATAATTTGCTGGGCTCAACATAGGCGAGCAATTCCGATTCATCCACTGAAACTTTTGAAAAAATGCAGGTGCTTGGTATTGAATCACTCAGCAAGCACGGAGCCCTAATTCTGCTAGGCTAAGCTATTTCTAGCTTGCCTTGGGAATCGCGGCGATTATGGTCGCATCCAGTTCGGGACTTGGCGCAGTTTGGTAGCGCGCCGCTCTGGGGGGAGCGGAGGTCGCAGGTTCGAATCCTAATGCCTGTGTGCGTGGTTCGATTTTTGTTTTTTGTAACTTTTTTACTATTAGTTATTTGTTTTGTTTTTTTCGCAGCACTGTGCCGCCATGTTTTTTGATAATACGTGGTAATTACAGCCTATGTTGCATCGTAATTACACGAAAGTCGTATGATTATTTGCGTGATGTTTGATCGACTATGAGAATAAGGTTCATAATTATCTATAGGTGAAGGGGTGTCTGCCGCGCGGCTTTATGCAAACGATTGTTCAACTGTTGTAGGGGAGCAATAAAAAGCCCCTTACGTATTTCAACATAAGGAGCTTTTAGAGAAAATGTAAATGGATGTATCTATTGCAAAGCTTTGTTCAGTAAGTCAGCTTCTTTGAGTAAGGGGGTCAAAGTGACGATCTGTACAGGGCTAAGATCCATTTGTTGAAGTAATTTGACTCTTGATGTTAGCGCTTGAAGACCAGCCTTTATTTCAGGTAATTCGGCACTGTTATCTACTTTGTATGTTATAAGAGCGTTCTCATTTACTGAAGCCTCACCCCCTTTATCTGTGGCGTTTATGCTGTATTGCGAACTGATCTGCTCGATCCCTCCCCCCATAGTATCTTTCAAAGACTTTAGATCGTATTTTGTATCGGAGATTAACTGGTCTATTAGATCTGTCTGAGAGCTTAAGATTGTAGTAACAAGAGTTTGGCGTTGAACCGAGTCTAGTAGTTGAGCCTCTTCAGATTCGAGCATTTTAAAGGCTTTCTGAGGGTTCTTTTTAGCTAAATCTTCTATGCCACTTACTAGTAGTTTGAGTGTTTGATTAGTTTCATCCGATCTTTCAGCCATTATACGTGTTTCAACAGCACCGAGGTTCGGGTAGTCTGGATACCTTACTGAGAATGCATTAAACTGTAGACTGGCTTGTCTCGCGTCACGTCTAGCTAGATAGCCAAGCTCTTTTGCCTCGACGTTAGCAGCGTCATGCTTGTTTTTTAGGTAGGCAATATCAGGGGTAATCTGTCTCTCTACAATTGTGACTATTTCACGGTCAGTAATTTGTGTTTGAACCTTGCTTAAGGAGTAATTTATTTTTTCTAGAGCTGACCAATATCGATTCATTGCAACTTCTGCATTCATTTTGCTGCGTATTGCAGCAGCAATTTTGGTAGCTTTTGCGATGACTTTCTGTCTTTTAATAACCTCTTTCTGCTTTTGGGCTATGTCTAGGTCATTGGTATAGGAGCGAGTGTAGACGTTGCATATGGCAAAAGCTGCTTCTACTTCGTCAGCGTCGATGAGCAGATCTAGCAGCCTGAGTGTGTCCTTTTTAAGCTGCTCTCCTGAAGCAAGGTCAATAGAGGCTTCGTTTCTTTTAATTTTTCCTGCTTCGCTCTTGAGCTTTGCCAACTCTTTTTCAGCTTGCGCTATGATACTGGCATTTCTCACACATTCTCTATGTGCTTTTGTGCCTTGTTGTACTCCCCGTGTCCGATTAAAAGTTAGTTTATCAATTTTAGCGTTGGCTGTGGCGACGATCTGTTTGTATTTCGCGTATTCTGCACGTACTTGATTTTTTCTAGATTCATTTTGTTTAGATGAATGAGAAAGTGCAGAGTTTTTTTGGTGGTGGGGCATTGTGCCTTTGGCTAAATCGAGCATCACGTTTACTCCTAAAACTTGATATGAATTGGGTGCATAGTCGGGGTTGTTTAAAAAGTCTTCCCCAAAATTGACAGACGCTTCCATATCATTTTTACGAAAAGCATTTACTACGTTTTTCCATGCTTGGGTAGCGCTGGCATCTTCTAGATTTGTGACATCAACTTCTGGAGATAGTAGATCGTCCAATTCGTCAGCAAAGCTAACGGGAGCTATTGATAAAATTACTGATGAGCTTAGTAACAGAGTTTTAAAAAAAGGGGGGAAAGACATGTGCGTGTAGGTGTAGTATAGTTGGGTGTTACGATAACTCAATATGTGGAGAGTGGATCCCAATGTGAAGAAAAAAATATAGATAAATGGGCTAACTAGTAAAATGAGTGAATTCTTCGCGCATCGTGATTGATTGTGAGTGTTGACTTGTCTTGGAGGGAGTTTGATAAAGTGATTCTTCATTTGTGCTAACAGATGTTGATGTGTGAGCTTTATGAAGTTAATGTTTTTTGTCGTTTCTTGTTGACAATGTTGTATGTAATGTTAGCATTTTAATCGTGATTTTTGATTTTAAATATCACCAAGGCAAGTCTTTGGGGGGAGAGGTTCGTAACCTCAACTTGCTGCCATATATAACTATATGAATTATTTATTTTTTCATTTTTTATAATTCCGATGAGTTTTTTCGGTTGTATAAAAAGTGAATATTTTTAAATACTATATTTAATTGTTTCGGAAATGCATTTCAATTCCTTAATATGGTTGTGGAGGTTTCTTTTATAAGAATATTTCTAGATGAGTTAACTATCAGTTCTTATGAGCAGGTATGTATGCTTTTCGGAAATGCCTACAATGCTATATAGTATGTGTAGTATCTAGTAAAAAAGAAACATAATAGGTGTTCCTTTGTGTGCCTTCTCTTCTGTTCTCTTTGTTGCGAGTGTTTTATTCATTTAGTTATAATGTAAATATAAAATATTATTATGGCGAATAAAAAAGAAAAGAAAATAGTAGTTTTTTTACCCAAAAAGAGTAAGAGGATTTTTAAGTGTTTATATGATGAATTCCCTAAAACAAGTAAAGGTAAATATGCTAACTTTAAAAAATCTGTTGCATTTATTACTGAGTATATAAATCTTTCGAAATCTTTAGGTTTTAAGTGTGTTAGTATGAGTTCAACATATATTAAAAGTAAATATGGAGATGTGGTGTATGAATCATTAATTAATGGATACTTGTCTAAAATAGTGGTAAGAGGTGATGCATATTCTAATGATTTTGGTAAAGGGTTTTGTAAGTCTTTTAAATTAAAAGATGAATATATGAAGTCATCGCTGTATCACGTCAAGATCTGTGGAATTAATATTTCAAGAGCCAATAAGTATTGGTTTCCTGATGAGTCTAAGGGTTTTCTCAATAGGGATTTGGTAGAGAAAGGGCTTAATTCTCTATCGATTGACAATAAAGACTTTGGTGAGCTTGATGCAGATATCTATATGTCGATGTCAAAAAATTCTGTAGATCTAAAGGACTGGAAACTTTCAAGAAAAGATCGTGTCTACAGTGCTGTGACGAATATGAAGAAAAGCGTTCGGCGTTGTTTACGGATGAATGGTAGCCCGATCACATGGGTAGATGTTAAATGTTGTCAGCCATACTTAGCCCTCTCTTATCTTAGTGATGAAAGGGAGTACAGGATCTGGTCTAACATGTTGGACCGAGACTTTTACAACTCAATTCTGAAATTTAATAAATTTTACGAAGGTTTAGGTAATGATCGAGCAAGGATGAAGCAGCTGGTTTCAGCATTTCTAGCAGGTTGTGGTGATGGTACGTCGAAGTATCCATTAGGCAATTGCAAGTATGATGACCCTGATGAGCTAACCAATGATGAAAAGCACGCCATTCACCAATTCATGAAAAGAGCATTTCCCGTTTTTTACAAAGAGCATAAAAAAGGTCGAAAGGAAAAGCACAGCTATCTGTCTTTGGCTCTCATGAAGCTGGAGTCAGATGTTATTATCGACAGAGTATTGCCTGAGTTAGATTTTGATGCTGTTACCATTCACGATTGCATAGGTTGCGAGCCTAAGAATGCTGATAGACTCAAGCAAGTCATGATGGAAAAATTTGAGGGGGCTATAGGTGTCTCTCCAAAGCTTGATGTTGATAGTCCTGTAAGCTTCCTCCAACTGTACTTTATGTTGAGTGGGCTGGTGGTGGCTTAGATAGAACGCCACAGCATCAAGGAGGGTGCTTTTCTGTTTTAATTTGGCAAAGGCGTCTTCAGCCATTCTCACATCAATAGCCGTAAGATGAGTGGTAACATGGTTAAGGGGTTGGTTTATATCTTTGTTTAAACGAAGCAGGGCAACAAAGCACTCAGCATCTTCAAGGTATTTGAATTTCTTTCTTTTCCATTTTCCATCCTCCTTCCAGCCCTGCACTAGATGACTATGGTAGCGTTTTCCGTTCTTCGTCTCAGTGTATTCTCTGATACTTAATTTAGATAGAGTGTGAGTAGGCTTAGATTTGAGGTTTTTATTTTTGGAGATGTTCATTTTCGGGGCTAACAAGCTCCAAAAAACATTGCACGAAGATCACACGAAGCTCGCTAGCATTGAGCAAGCACGACGAAGGAACGACAAACTTAAAGCCTTGCCAGCGATTGATAGGGATACAAATACTGGCTACCTCGTCGCGATGTTTTCTTATGCACAGCACTATTTCTAGCTTGCCTTGGGAATCGCGGCGATTATGGTCGCATCCAGTTCGGGACTTGGCGCAGTTTGGTAGCGCGCCGCTCTGGGGGAGCGGAGGTCGCAGGTTCGAATCCTGTAGTCCCGACCATTTTAAAAACGCCAGTCTCGATGGAGGCTGGCTTTTTTTATGCCGCAAGGATGAGTAAGCTGTTCGACAGCTGAGCGTGAATCACGCGATCTTACATGAGAATGCGGAGGAGCATGTTGTTAATAGCAGATCAGGAACGGAGTGACAATGATCCTGGAACTCTTCGCATTTAGGAATGGTGATAGCTTTTGGGACCCGGCGTTTTTTGCCTATCTTTTCCGAAGGGTGGCGTGGGGTGAGTGCGGCTTGGTTGAGCCTAGCCACGGGTGCCTTGACGGTATTCTAGACCTTCGAGTTCGATGCCAACGCCTTCATCGAGGATGATGATGCGGTCTTCAAGATTGAGGCGCTTGGCCTCTGCCATGAGCCGTTGCTCTGGCTCATCGACGGGTTCATTGCCGAGCGGGAAGGTGCGGTAGTGCATGGGGATCATGAATTCTGCACCGAGTTCAAGGAAGGCTTGGACGGCTTCTTCTGGGTTCATGTGGACATCGCGGCCACTTGGGGTGTTGTAGGCGCCGATGGGGAGAATGGCGATGTCGATATGATGCCGCTCGCCTATCTCATTGAAGCCTTCAAAGTATGCGCTATCGCCGCAGTGGAAGATGGTGATGCCGCCGGAGCGGACGATGTAGCCACCGTAGTCGCGGTGGGTGTCGTGGATGTAGCGGGCACCCCAGTGGTGGCAGGGTGTGTGGATGACCTCGAGCTCACCAAAGCGAAGTTGGTCCCAGATTCCCATTTCGATTACGCGGTTGAATCCTAGTTTCTTCACGAGTGCGCCATTGCTCTGTGGTACGACGATGCCCTCGCGAGAATCGACGATTTTGAGCGATTTCTTGTGCATGTGATCGAAGTGGGCGTGGGAGACGAGAACGAGGTCGACGAATGGGAGTAGCTTGATGTCGAGTCCTGGCTGGCGCTGGCGTTTGACAAATCCGTGCCAGAGCGCCCAGTTGGGGTCGACGAGGACTGAGGTTTCGGCAAATTGTAGTAGGAAGCTGGCGTGGCCGATCCAAGTGACGCGGGCTGTGCCAGTGGGTGGCGACTTGAGTTCTGGGGCGTTGGTGCTTCCTTTGCGGCGTTTGAAAAACTCGCTGGCGATCACCTTGCCAAAGAAATGGATGTTGCGTTTGACCCATCCGCGGCGGGGCTTAACCCCTGAGTAGTTTTGGCGTTCTGGCTTTGGATTGTTACGAGGCATGGGTGATGGGTGAGTGCTCGTGACATCATGCCTCAGCTTTCGCTAGATTGCAAATGTTGGAGATGGCGAATCTCTGCGGAGATGCGGATTTTTTGGGTGCTGCCGGGATCACTCGCCTGGCTTGGCATCGCCGATGGGTTGTGGCTGGCCGAGGTGTTTGGCCTGGGTGTCAAGTAGGTGGATGTCGAGGAAGGCTTTGGCTCGCGCAAAGATTTCGCGCATTTGCGTCTTGGTGCCTTGGTTGGTGGTGACGTCGGCGGCTGGGTGGGCGACGATATCGACGCCGAGGGCTTGGCCTAGGTAGATGGCGCGCTTGCTGTGGAAGGGTTGGGAGACGAGGAGGATGGATTCTTCTTTGAAGACCTCTTTGGCGCGGACGACGGAGTCGAGCGTGCGCAGGCCGGCGTAATCGCAGATGATCGCGTGTTCTGGAACCTTGGCTGCCACTAGCGCCTTTTTCATGGCGGTGGGTTCATCGTAATAGCGGTCAGAATTGTCTCCACTGACGAGTAGGAATTGCACTTTGCCTGCGTGGTAGAGCTGGGCTGCGGCGTCGATGCGGAATTTGAAGTAGAGGTTTGGGCGGCCATCAATGAGGGTGGGGGCGCAGCCGAGTACCAGGCAGACTTTGCGTTCGGGGACGGCGTCGAGCGTGTATTCTAGGCGAGGTGCAGCTACTGATTCGACTCGCAAGTAGATGAGGCCTAGTGCCAACAGCCCGCTGGCTCCGAAAGCGAGAAGGAGAATCATGAGGGATTTTAGCAAACGCACGACAGAGGGGGGCTAATCTTCGTCTTGGTGCATGCGTTCGAAGTTTCCTTCTTCACAGCAACGAATAAAGCCTTCGGTGTGGCCTTTGAGGCGGTTCCAGATTTTGCGTAGATCTTCGGCTTCATCCGGGGTGATCGAGTTGTCAGAGGCGGCGTGGGCAATCCGGCTGAGGAGGTCGGAGAATTGGCTGACAATTTTATTGGTGGCTGGGAGGTAGTGGCTGGTGTCGACCTCGCTGGCATCTGCGTGGGGTACGAAGTAGCCACCGCATTGGTGGGCTAGGAATTCGATGAGCTCACGGTGTTGGGTGAGTTCGTAGATTTGGAGAAGCCTGTCGATTGGGTTTTTGCTGCCGGAGCCTAGCTCTGATTGTTCTTGAGCCCACTTATAGACGAGAGAAAGCGAGACCCCGAGCTCTGAGGCAACGGCTTTTGGGCTCGTCTCTTTGAATGCATTACGGAGGACTTCGTGGGATTCCATGCCTACGAGCTGTAGATTGTCTAACGAATATTGCAAGGAGGGAGTCGACAAGAATCAAGTCGATGTTAGCCACAGGTTAAGAGTTTACTTGGGCTGGGAGCTGTGGAAGTCTATGGGACATTCATTATGAAAATTCTTCGAGTAGCAGCTGCGAGTGTGAACCAAACGCCGATGGATTGGCGGGGGAATGCTGCGCGTTTGATTGAGGTGATTGAGTCAGCGAAAGCTGAGGGGGTGCAGGTGCTTACCTTGCCTGAGCTGGCGATCACAGGCTACGGCTGTGAAGATGCGTTTTTGATGCCGAATACCGTGGAGCGCGCCGAGTCTGTCTTGGCTGAGATTTTACCGCACACTTCAGACATGATGGTGTGTGTGGGGATGCCATGGCGCCACCGTCATGCCTTGTTTAGCGTGGCGGCGATAGCTGTGGATGGTGCATTGGTGGCTCTATCGGCGAAGCAGCACCTCGCTGGGGATGGGCTGCACTATGAACCGCGTTGGTTTAGTGCCTGGCCCGCAGGCGAACAGGCAGAGGTGAGGTGTTGTGGCTGCAGCGTGCCGATGGGCGATGTGGTGGTGGATCTAGAGGGTTTGAAGGTAGGGTTTGAGATTTGTGAAGATGCGTGGTCTGCGACGCGGCCGGTGAATGCGCTGAGCCGCTATGGGGTGGATGTGATTTGTAATCCGAGCGCGAGCCACTTTGCCTTTAATAAGCAACGTCTGCGTGAGCGATTCATCAATGAAGGGGCTCGCTGTGCAGGAGCGGCATATCTTTACGCCAATTTGCTTGGGAACGAGAGTGGGCGTGTGATTTTTGATGGTGGCCCACTTATTTCGAATGCTGGCTCGATTGTGGGCCGTGGTGATCGCTTTAGTTTCCAGCACTCTACGCTGGTGCAGGCAGATGTCGATGTGGACGTGAATCGGGCCAAGCTGGCGGCTACTGCGAGCCGAGTGGTGGAGGTGCGGGATTGCTTGCGCACGGTGGTGGTCGACTGGGCTCCTACGTATTTGCAGAAGGCTGCCTCGATCGAGCATGCAGGTGAGGCCTGGGAGAAAGAAGAGGAATTTGCCCACGCGGTGGGGCTCGGGCTATTTGATTATTTACGCAAGAGTTACTCGCAAGGGTTTGTGGTGTCATTGAGTGGAGGCGCGGATTCCTCTGCGGTGGCGAGCTTGGTGGCGATAGCGATGCAGTTAGCGTTAGACGAGCTGGGTGAGGCAGGGGTGCGCCAACGGTTGTCTCACATCGAATTAGCTGATGCTTCTGGTGAATGGATGAAGCAGCTGCTTGCCTGTGTCTATCAGGCATCTGAACACAGTGGCGATGCCACTGAGGAAAGTGCCCGTGAGTTGGCGCGCGCACTCGGAGCGGACTTCCATCGCTGGTCGATTGCGAGCCTTGTGGATGATTACACCGATAAACTACAGGCTGTGCTTGGCCGCGAGCTTGATTGGGATCACGACGACCTGGCGCTGCAGAATATTCAGGCACGCGTTCGTTCTCCGGGGATCTGGATGATGGCTAACGTGCGTCGCGCCTTATTGCTGTCGACGAGCAACCGCTCTGAGGCTGCTGTGGGCTATGCCACGATGGACGGTGATACCTCGGGTGGGCTTAGCCCGGTGGCTGGTATCGATAAGGCATTCTTGCGACAGTGGTTGGTCTGGCTTGAGCGTGTTGGTAGCAAGCGCATTGCCAAGGTGGGAGCGCTTCACTTTGTGAATGGTCTGCAACCGACTGCTGAGTTGCGTCCGGCTAGTGAGTCACAAACTGATGAAGGAGATCTCATGCCATATCCCGTGCTCGACGCGATTGAGCGTGCTGCGATTCGTGATAAACAAGCACCATTGGAGGTCTACCTGGGCTTGAAGGATAGCCTGAGCAAGTACCCAGCTGGGCAGCTCAAGTCGTGGGTGATCAAGTTCTTTCGGCTTTGGTGTGTCAACCAATGGAAGAGGGAGCGCTATGCACCATCGTTCCATGTGGATGATGAGAATTTGGATCCTAAAACTTGGTGCCGATTCCCGATCCTTTCGAGTGGATTTAAGGCTGAGCTCATAGAGCTCGAGAAGTTCGAGTCCTAGAGCCTCGGTGGCTTCTTCAGCCGAGCGGGGGGGAGATTTGTTTTTCTGTGACGAAAAAACCTTAAAAAAGGCGTTTATTCTGCTTGCTTTGCGGATGTGAACAACTAAATTGCGTGCCCCTTCTCGAAGGGGAAAACAACTCGATCAAGGCCTTTCCTAGGTGCGGATGTTGGAGCCCCGGTTCCGCACTGAAGATTCTGGGGCGATTCTGAAAGGTTCTTGAATCAACAACTAAACAAAACAAACAATGAGCATTAATGCTGAACTCTCAGAACTTATTGATTCTAAGTTCCGTGAATTTAAAGAAGGTACCATCGTCAATGGTACTATTATCGATATCCGTCCACAAGTGGTCCTCGTAGATATCGGTTACAAGTCCGAAGGCGCAATCGCAACTCAAGAATTCGAAGACGAAGAGATTGAAGTTGGTGATGGCGTAGAAGTTCTCCTCATGAAGCTTGAGGATGACAACGGCATGGTCGTACTCTCCAAGGAAAAGGCTGCACACAAGCAGAACTGGGAGAAGATCGTCAAGGTTTACGAAGATGGTGGCCTCGTTAAAGGTAAGGTCAAGAGCGTGGTCAAGGGTGGCCTCATGGTCAACGTTGGCGTGGAAGCATTCCTTCCAGGTTCACAGGTTGACATCATCCCACCAAAAGATCTCACCGAGTACGTCGGTAAGGTATTTGAATTTAAAATCGTTAAGGTCAACGACGAGCGTAAGAACATCGTTCTTTCACGTCGCGAAGTGATCGAAGCAGAGCGCGCAGAAATGCGTCAGCAGTTCCTCCAGACTGTGGCTGTAGGCGACAAAGTAGAAGGTCTTGTGAAGAACATCACAGACTTCGGTGCTTTCGTTGACCTTCAGGGCATGGACGGACTTCTTCACATCACTGACATGTCATGGGGCCGTATCTCACACCCATCTGAGATGCTCCACATCGGTCAGTCACTCGAAGTGCAGATCCTCGACGTAGACCGCGAAAAAGAGCGTGTTTCCCTTGGTATCAAGCAAATGCAGGACAACCCATGGGCAGACATCGAGTCTAAGTTCCCAATCGGCCAGCAGGTCAAGGGTAAGGTCACTAAGCTTCTTCCATACGGTGCATTCATCGAAATCGAGAAGGGCGTCGAAGGCCTCGTTCACGTTTCTGAGCTTTCATGGGTCAAGCGCATCACACGTCCATCCGACGTGCTCGAGCTTGGTCAGGAAATCACAGCTGTGGTTCTCGGTATTTCAATCGACGAGCAGAAGATCTCTCTCGGCGTACGTCAGCTCGAAGAGAACCCATGGGACGCGATCGAAGCTCGCTACCCAATTGGTCAGCGCATCACAGGCGCTGTGCGTAACCTCACTACATACGGTGCATTCGTAGGTCTTGAAGAAGGCATCGACGGCATGATCCACGTGTCCGACCTTTCATGGACACGCAAGATCAACCACCCATCCGAAGTTCTCAAGAAGGGCGACGAAGTGGAAGCAGTGGTTCTTTCCATCGACAAAGAAAACCAGCGTGTGTCACTTGGCGTGAAGCAAGCTGAGAATGATCCATGGGCAGACATCGACGACAAGTTCAAGGTAGGCGACCTCGTGAAGGGTCAAGTTGCGAAGATCGCATCCTTCGGTGCATTCGTAAACCTTCAGGACGACATCGACGGCCTCATCCACATCTCACAGCTCTCCGAAGAGCATGTTGAGCGCGTGAAGGACGTTGTTAAGGTTGGTTCCGACGTGGAAGCACGCGTGATCAAGGTGGACAAAGTCGAGCGTCGCATCGGTCTTTCCATCAAGGCAGTTGAGTACTCAGAAGCAGAACTTCGCAAGGAGTCACAGTCCTTCGAGACACTCAAGCCATCCAGCGAAATGGTTGGTCTCGAGCAGGCATTCAACCTTGCCTCTGGCGAGGAGTGGAGCCCATCCGAAGACTAATTCTTCCGCAAGGAACACTAGTTCAAATCAAAAGCGTCTCGGTTCAGACCGAGGCGCTTTTTTTGTCTTTATTGCGGGGTGGTGGTGGCTGAGCGTGATCCTGTGGGCAATGGTACTGGTTGTCTAAGTCGAGTGACGCGAGTGGTTTTGTTAGGAAACGTGCTGGGTGCTTGATTTGATGGTAAATGATCGGGCCTATTATGTTCTTGTGCTCATGAGTGCAGGGGATACAAAGGGGTATTCACATTCTCGCTCAATTTGGGTGAGGAGAGTTAGAGAATGCTTATGAGTACAATCCAATCAAGGCCAAGAATATCGAGGCAGCTTGTGGAGCTTGCGATGGCAGCGGGTGACACGGCGGAGGCGAAGCTCAGCGAGGTGGCTGAGGAGGCTCTTAGTCTGAACGTTTCGATGATTGATGCATTTTTGGACCAGGAGTTGGTGAATGAGGAAGTATTTTTTGGGCTTCTGGCGGACAAGTTTGCTTCTGAATTGATTGGTTCTGACGTGGTGCTGGATCCTGATGCCAAGGCTCAGGAGGCATGTTCCGCAGCTTTGGCTATTCAGTACCAAGTGGTGCCGCTGTCGCTCAAGGATGGGGTGTTGAGTTTGGCGAGTTATGATCCGTATCGTATTGATGCCCGTCAGGTGTTGAGCCGAGCCTTGCCTTACGCGCTGGAATGGAAGCTGGCAACACGGCGCTTCACTCGCAGTAGCTTGGGGGCGATCTATGGGATCGGGGCAGATACGTTTGAGAAAATTTTGGCAGGTCGTGATTCTGATGACGATGCGGTCCTGGAGTCGGATGAAGCATCTGAACTGGATGATGAATCTGAGGACGCTAGCGTCTTGCGTTTTGTGAATCAGATCATCAAGGAAGCGTTGAGTCATAAGGCTACGGACATTCACATTGAGCCGCAGGCTGAGGAATTGCGGATCCGCTACCGGGTGGATGGGAAGTTGCTCGATGTGCCGGTGCCGAGCAAAATCAATGCGCTTCAATCTTCGGTGGTGGCACGATTAAAAATCATGTCGCGACTGGACGTGGCTGAGCGCCGCCTCCCACAAGATGGGCGTATTCATTTGAAGAGTGGCGGCGACAGCATTGACGTGCGTGTGGCCACGGTGCCCTCAGTGGAGGGGGAGACCGTGAGTTTACGTCTACTCAACCAGCAGCGCTTTGATCTCTATGGACTGGAGCTTGAGGAGAAGGTGCAGCAGAGTATTGAAGACGTTCTTTCGGCCTCCCACGGAGTGATTTTGGCCACTGGGCCGACGGGGTCAGGTAAGTCGACGAGTCTCTATTGTTTCCTCGATTATTTAAATTCTCCGGAGACCCGAACGGTGACCATTGAAGATCCGGTAGAGAACAAGCTCCCTGGGATTGTCCAGATTGCGGTGAAGCCTGAGGTCGGGCTCACCTTTGCGAAGGGGTTGCGTTCGATTTTGCGTGCGGACCCTGACAATGTGATGATCGGGGAGATTCGTGATACCGAGACAGCTGAAATCGCGATTCGCGCGTCGCTGACGGGGCATTTGGTCTTCAGCACCTTGCACACGAATACTGCTGTGGGTGGGGTAAGCCGCCTGATGGATATGGGTGTGGAGCCGTTTCTTTTGTCTGCATCAGTGCGCGCGTTTATGGCGCAGCGCTTGGTGCGTCGACTCTGTCCACATTGTGCTGAACCGGCGAGCGATTGGTCGAGCGAGCGTGCGCGTGCGCTTGGAGTTCCTGAGGGTATCGTGCGCCTGCCGCATGAGGTGAAAGTGCCTGTTGGTTGTTCGGAGTGCCGCCACACTGGATACCGTGGGCGCATCGCGATCTACGAAATTTTTAAGATCTCCGAACCAATCCAGAATTTGATTGCGAAGGAGGCGGATGAAAACGAGCTCATTGCCCAGGCTGTGCGTGAAGGTTTCGAACCCATGCGTGATTATGGATGGCGTAAAGTTCTCAAGGGGGTGACCTCAGTGGAGGAGGTCTTATCAGCCACCCACAAAGGGGAAGCAATTAGTTAAGCCGCGCGTTGGATTGCAGCATTTTTTGGGATAAAGCATGAGTCAGAGTTTTCAATATGTAGCGTTAGATAGCCGTGGTAAGCAAAGCAATGGTTCCTTGGTGGCGCAGAACCGTGTGCAAGCTACGCAGATGTTGAAGGCTCAGAAGCTTCGCGTGCTCAGCCTCAAGCAGGGAACGGCAGGTGCCAAGGCGTCGAAGCGAGGTAGTTTGCTAGCTTCCGCGAGACGACAGACGGGCAAGAAGGAGCTCTCACAGAAGGATGTGGTATTGTTCACCGAGGAACTGAGCGAGTTGTTGGAGTCAGGCTTGCCGCTGGAGCCGGCCCTGGCCTCAATGGAGGGGCGCTCTGAAACTGGGGTGTTACAGCAAGCCGCTTCCAAGTTGCGCAAGCACATCACAGAGGGGGAGCATATGTACCAAGCTTTACCCAAAGTATCATCCACGTTTGGAGCGCTCTATTGTAATCTAGTGAAGGCGGGGGAGGCTGGTGGTGGATTGCAAACGATTTTATCACACCACGCGGGTTACCTATCTGAGCAAATGGAACTACGCGCTCGCTTGAAGCAAGCGATGATCTACCCAGCGGTACTCTTGGTATTTTGTCTGATGGTTGGCTTGGTATTCATTTTCTACCTCATCCCACAGCTATTGGGACTCTTGGAGAGTCTACCCGGGTCTGAAATACCACTTGGGGTGGTGATCGCAGTCTCATTGAAATCAATCCTTACGGAGTACTGGATGTACATTATTGTGGCGATTGTTGCTTTGATTACTATCGTCAAGCTGTGGCACGACCGCGAAGAGAATAAGCTAAGCTGGGACCGCCTGCGCTTGCAGATTCCGATCTTGGGAGCGGTGAGTAGCTATGGGATTTATGTGCAGTGGTTGCAGACCTTGAGCAATCTACTGAGTAATGGCCTGCCATTGGTGCAGGCTCTGAAGCTAACCCAAGAGACGGTGACGAATCGTTTTTTGAGACAACATTTAGTGACGATCCACGAGGGTGTGAGTGATGGCTATCGATTCACCAGCTGTTTGAGTAAGGCGGGGGTCTTTCCGCCAAACTTGGTTGACCTGATAGCGGTGGGTGAAAAGACAGGAAACCTTTCGAAAGCGGTGGAGCGTGCAGCAATCTATTACGATAAGCGTTTGAGCGCGATTATCCAAAGTGCCATGAGCTTGATCACTCCGGTCATCTTGATTGTGATGGCTGGACTGGTGGGGATGTTATCTTACACCTTCATTCAAGCGATATACGAAACGATGTCCAATATGCGTTAAAGCGACCATAGGCTGTAGTCGCTTGCACCACGAAGTCATGAGAATCCCAAGGAAGAAGATCACCTCAGGTCGCCGAGCTATTGCTCTGGTGGCTGTGTTGTGGGTGATGGGCGTGATCTCTTCATTGTTGGTGGTCACGCTTGGCTTGTTAAAGATGGATTTCGACCGTGGGATGGAGCAATCAATGGCAGTCTATGCCTGGCAGCAAGCGCATAGCGGCTTCAGCTATGCGGTTCATCCCGGAGTGGATCGTGATGATACGGTTCTGCAGTACCAGGACAGCGAGTACGATGAGGGCTATTCAGTGAAAATCATGCCGTCAGGTGTGCAGTTAAATCTGAACCACGTGCTCCAGAGCAATGATAGTAGGCTCTTGGTAAACTTGTTTGAACTTTGGGGGATGGATCCCTCGCTTGCTGAGGATTTGGTCGATGCGATGGTGGACTGGGTGGATGGAGACGACTTGGTGAGCCTGAATGGTGCAGAGGCTGACTTTTACCGTGATCAAGGGTTCTTTGATCGCCCACACAATCGCCCATTCCGCCATGTGTCTGAATGCCATCTGGTGCGGGGCTTTCATATGCTTGAGCAATTGAAGCCGAACTGGCGGGAGTATTTTACGCTGTGGTCAGATGGGCCACTCGACGCGCATGAAGCATTGCCAGAGTTGCTCGCCGCGGCTGCTGAGGTCGAGCTTTCTCAGTGCGAGAGTTACAGGAGCTTGGTGCGTGGGGAGGACGGATTATTTGGTACGGAAGATGATGTGAAGTTCCAGTCAGTGGACGCGGTACTTGATTACCTGCTTTCACCAGCAGGCGGTCGAGACATTATTAAGAGAAGGTTTATTATACGTAGTTCTAACTTAAGAATTGAGAGTTTAGGCTATTCAGGTACATATAAATGTCTGATTGAGGCAATCAGTGCGAAGGCAGGAGGGAATGCGCCGCTCTTGTATTATCGAGAAACGTATCAAAGCAGTGAGAAATAAGAAGCAAAGCACACTGACTTTACCAGCAGTAGAGGGAGGTTGGCAGCGTTGGGAATGCATTCCCGATGGCGCTGCAGTATTGCTTGATGAGAAGCATGAGGATCTGCCTGAGTCGACTTGTGTTGGCTTGCCGAGCCATTGCGTGGTCACGATCCCATTGCGCCTTCCAGTTGCATCTGCCGAGGTGTATCGCGATGCGGCCTTGCTGGAGCTTGAGACTTTAGGCTTATTGGATGGCGATGGAACTACTAGCCAATTTGATATCCTCGTGGTGGAAGAGGCCGCCGAGCATGCTTATGTGGCAGTTCATTGCTTGATGGCGGGTGAGCTCGATATTCCTGAGGCTGCGGCTCACGCGCGTTTTGATGTGGCATGTCGCCATTGGGAAGTCGACAAGGATCAGGATGTGATTGGAGTGTGTCGTGAGCACGGCCAGTGGGTGTTGCTCTTTTTCATGCGCGGTGAGCTGATTTTAAGTGAACTCTGCGGAGCCTCACATGAGGGGCTCGGGGTGAATCTGGATCTCATGATCGATCAATTGAGCATGCGTGGCTTTGATTTTCATCCCTCCATTGTGCAGGTGCTTGGGGTGGGCTGTCCAAGCGAGGCGGTCGATAGCATTGGGAAAAACTTTGCGATGGAGGTGCTTATGGATCAAGCCATGAGCCCTAAGGTGCCTGAGGAAATGCTGCATATTGAGCCACTCGAGGCCACTGCAATCAAAGCGAAAGAACACCGCCAGAAGCGCCTAAAGTCGATTGGCGTGTCAGTGGCAGCGGTGTATTTGATGGGGGGCTTGTTGATTGGTGTGCTGATGTTGATGCAGCATGTTGATTTGAAAAATAAGCAGGCAGAGCTCGAGAGATACCTGCCGGGGTGGCAGGAAAATGAGGCGCACTTCGAACTCTGGAGCGAACTCGATGACCTCGTGACTCCCGAGTGGCCACTGGCCCTGTATGCGGCGACGGTTTCGAGTCTCGACGGCTTGAAAGGAATTGAATTTGATGAGGTGATGGCTCGGCCGAGATTTATTGAGATTCGTGGCTCAGCAGCGCGCGCATCGGACCTCAATGTGTTTAAGCAAAAGCTCAGGGTCGAACCGATGTTCGAGGAGTATGATTGGTTGCTCGGACAACCGAAGAAATCATCCAAGACCCAACGATGGGAATTCAAATTCCGAGCCCAGGCAAAACAACTATAGTTAGAGAGATGGCAGCAACCCAACGTGAAAAGAGATTAATGGTGGCAGTCGGTGTGCTGGTTGCTATTCTGGCGCACGTCTGGGTGGCTCAGGCAATCATGCAATCATACGCCAAAAAGAAGTCCACGATTTCAAGCTTGGAGAGCCGTATCGGCCAATACAAGAATAGCGATAATGTGAAGAAGGTGATTGCTGATGAAATGCAATGGGTTGCCGACCATGAGCCTGAGCCGATTGATTTTGAGCAACAACAATCGCAGTTGCTCGAATTTTTGTCGAACTCAGCGGCTGACCAGTCGATTGTGCCGACGAAGCCTGAGCTCAGCCCACAGAAAGATTTGGGTGGGAAGTTTCAGCGTTGTAAGATTCAACTTGAGGCTGAGGCTGGTGAGTCCCAGCTCTATCGTTGGTTGGTGAAGGTGCACAAACCGAGTGAGTTTCGTGCTGTGACGAGTATCAAGCTGAAAGCTGATCCTAAAGATAGAGCGAGCGGCTTGCTGACATGTACGTTGGGTACGGAGCAATGGTTGATAGATATTGAATGATGTTACGACTTCTCACATTGACGATGACTTCTGCGGTGGTTTCAGCCATGGCCCAAGTTCCCGTGGACCCGCAGATCAATGACTTTGACGGCTTGCTGGAAAACTCGCCATTCAAGGTGCAAAAGGTCGATATTGCACCCATCGTGTCGCCACCAATTAATAAGAATTTCACCTTGAGAGGGGTGTCGCGCTTTGATGATGGCTGGAGAGTGACTCTCGTTGATATGAAGCAGCCAAAGCAGCGCATCCGAGTCTACGAGAAGAAGCAAACAAATAACGATGGTATTCGTTTGCTTCGAGTGAACCAGAACACGAGTGATCTCTTTCAAACCACTGTGGACCTTATGGTCAATGGCCGCAAGGTGACGGTGGGCTACAACGAGGCAGACCTCAAAAAGAAACGCAGCAGCTCGATTGTCTCGGCTGTACCAAAAATTCCAACACGTCCGAAGCCCGGGCTCGAGCAGCCGGCTACCAACCAAGCAGAAAACGAAGCCAATACATCACCTCAGAATACCAAGAACGTACGCCGCCCACGCGTCCGTAGGACACTTCCGAGCCAGTAAGTCATTTTCCGCTGCACCCAGATCCAACCATGAACACATTCACCAATATTCAACCGATGATCGCCTTTGGCCTAGCGATAGGCATGCTTGGGGCGGTCTCTGCCCAGCGAGAGCCACTCGCGCCGGGAGTCAAAGCTCCCGATCCAGTATTGGTTGATCCTAATACGATGATCAAGAATGACATCCAGGAGCCGCTGATGGATGGAGAAAGTATCGCGATGTTCTACCGTAAGGTGACTGGTAAGCGCGTGATCGTGACCAAGGCCGCGCAGGCTTTGGAGATCAGTTTTGTGCAACAAGCGCCTCTGACTTATGCTGAGGCAGCCGATCTCTTGGTGAAGACATGTTTCTTGGAAGGTTTGGTATTTGTGCCGAGTGGACCCAATGAGGTGAAATTGCTGGTGGCTCCTAGCGTGCGCAAGGCAGGTGGCTACCCGTTGGTGTCGGATCCGACGTTGCTTCCTGATACAGAGGAGCTTGTCAGTTATGTGATGGGTTTGGAGAATATTCAGCCCGAGGAGGCCATGAGCATTTTTACTGGCGTCATTTCTCAGTTGGATGCTCACGGTTCGATTGTACCAGTGCCTAATGCCAACGCCTTGATCATCACTGAAAACTCGCAGCTCGTTCGAACATTGATAGCCATCAAGCAGCGCATCGATATCCCGCAGGAGCTTTCGACCCAGAAGTGGATTCCTTTGCAGCATGCTGACGCAGATGAGACTGCAGAACACGTGCGTACGATCATGGACTACAGTAGCCAGCAGAACCGTCAAGTATCGTCGGGAACTACTGCGAGGACAGCTCCTAGAAGCAACGTGAACAACAATCGCGGCACGAATAACAACAACAATAACCGTAATCGCAACACCAGCAATAACCGCTCTAGTAATTCAGGTAATAGTGAGAGTGGGGTGCAAGTGATTGCCGACATTCGTACCAATCGCATCTTTTTGATTGGCCGTCCGATAGATGTAGAGGTGGCGGAGAGCTTAGTGCTTGGCTTTGATTCTCCCTTGGATGAGCGAAACTTTTACAAGCAGAAGCTGAAGTTCCTCTCGGTTTCGGAGTTTCTAAACATTGCTGAGAGCGCGATCACTCAGGTGTCAGTGCAGACTAGCAATGGAGCAAACTCACCACGCACCAATAGCAATGCACGCATCACTACTGGGCAGAACCGTGGGCAAGTAAGTGCCAATGGCTCATTCTCCCAGAACAATGCAGGAGGCAACCTTGAGTCGACAAATCGCGTCGATGGCCCGGAGTCCATCATCATCGGCAAGACTTTGTTGGTAGCAGATAATAGCAACAACACCCTCATTGTGAAGGGTCCTCCACAGTCGATTAAGGTACTCAAAGACTTGATCAATGAGATGGATGTGGTGACTGAACAGGTGCAAATTACCGCCATTTTTGGTCGTTACAATATTGGTGATACACTGGATTTTGGTGTCGACTTCGCGCGGACCTACCAGCAAATTTCTGGTGATTTTGGAGCGGCTGGTCAGAACCGGACTGGTTATCCCGTGCTCACAGATCCATTAAGTTTGGATACGATAGCGTCGTTTCCTGACACTTCGGGTCTCTCGATTTACGGTCAGATTGGGCGTCACTTTTCAGCGACCTTGCGTGCTATGGAAAACACTGGAAAGTTTCATTTGATGGCACGACCAACAGTCTTCACCACGAACAACCGTCGCGCGGTTTTGTCCTCAGGTCAGCAAGTGGCAGTACCGACCAACACATTCACCCAGGGTGGATCGGGAGTGAATGGGTCACAGTCTACCAACATTGCTTTCCGTGATATCTTGCTAGAGCTTGAAGTGATTCCATTGGTTAATTCACACAACGAGGTCACGCTTCAAATTTCCTTCGTCAACAACAACATCATTGGAAATACAAATATCGATGGCAATGACATCCCTACGATTGGACAAGAGAGTATTGTCACAACAGTGACGGTGCCAAATGGCGAGACGATCGTGCTAGGAGGCTTGATCACGGAGCGTAATGAATCCTCTGAGACTGGGGTGCCCTTCTTGATGCATGTGCCAGGTCTGAAGCGTTTGTTCTCCTCAGTACAGAAAGACGTGATCCGTGAGGAATTGGTTATTTTCATCCAGCCTCGTATTGTGAATGGTCGCGTGGATTTGATGGGGTTGCAGCAAGAGAATGCTGAGGCTTCACAGCTTGTGACTGATATGCAAAGTGGCGCTTCTGTGTTGCCGATGCGTTACGCAGACCCTCAGGTGCAACAACAGGCAGAGGACGAGCAGCGTCAGTCGATGCGACGTACATACCAGCCCGCGAACTCAACAAGCGGGCAGAGCAACACAAGTTCCGGGCTTACTACGCCAAGCAGTAACAAGCGCAAGTCAGTGGGGAGCCGGAGACGTTAAATAGATTCATAAAAAAAGCTCAGATCGGGTGGATCTGAGCTTTTTTAAGGTGGTGGAGGCGAGGGGAGTTGAACCCCTGTCCTAAATGCCTTTCAGGCAAGCGTCTACATGTTTAGCAGGTAGAATGTGTTTAGGAATGAGCTAGTCTACCAGCAGCTTACTCAAACCGATTTCCCTGTAATATTTAACCATTGAGCCCGGAAACCCGACTCTCAAGCGATTCCTCAATTGTGTCGCGGCGGCCCGTAGAGGACGTCTGGGCGGCGGCGTTGCTGTCAATTAAGCAGCAAGTGCGAGCTCGTTAGAGTCTGCAATTATTTGTTTTGAACGGCTTTTTAAGAGGCCAGCCGATCAACCTCTACATGCAGCAAGTCCTTCCAACATCCAGTCGAAACCAAAACGCCCCCGAAAGTTCTCAGCCAGTGGCTTCGAGCAATCGGCATATTGCACTTTGTGTGTTGCCGTGGCGGGGAAGGTACGGCTGCCTTGAGTGGATTGCAACAGAAAAGTATCGCTGAATCGGGGCCTAGGCGTTCTGTGATTTAGGCAAGAATGGAGCCACAAAGCTCTCGTGGAAATCGAAGCCTTCGTTGAAGTCACTTCGTTCGTCGCTGTCTTGCTTACCAAAGACACCTTCTTCGATGAGCCCGAAGACCATGGTGCCGATATCGGCGCTTGATTGAATACCCCACTCGGCGAGCAAGGTAGATGCCATGGGGCCAAATTCTTCGAGAGCAAAGTCACGGAAGCCAACGAGGAGCTCCTGAGCTGTGACGTGCTGGACGGCGTATGGGTCGTCTTTCTGGCGTTCAGTCACGGTGCGATCCAGGGCTTCTTTGAGAAAGAAGTAGGCATCCTTTGAGAAGCTGGGCTCTCGCTTGAGGATGTTTGCGATGGCTTGTTCAAAGTGAACTGATTGCATGTACCATTTGTACTCATAGAAATTCCTTTCATTCAATCCGCAAGTTCTATAACTGCTAGATTAAATGAATGTGAATAACTTGGAAATAAGTGTGGATGGATGTTCTCAGCGCCTATCTATCAAGGTTCTAAATAGTTCCTCATGCCTGTCGCTTGATGGATAGATGCATGCGATTTAAATTTTTATTAATTTTAAATTGTCTCTTGAAAGCTGAATTAGAGGCTTTTGTGTCGCCTGTTCTAAATCGTAGAGACTGATTCTTTGATGAGGCGTTTGCGTGGGAAGCTCATGCAGTTCATGCAATGGGCAATACTCGAGACAGCAGATTGTATTGTGAATAACTTGTGCAAAGTGTGTCCTACTGAGCCTTGTTCAAGGTCTTAGGTGGATTCTGCTTTTGATGGAGAAATCGAAGCATCAAATGTATTGCGAGTCTTTGTGAATAACTTGAGAATAGATCTGAAAGATTTGACGATTTTTTATTCATTAATTTTTAGGATAAATGAAGGGTTGTGTGCTGAAACCTTATTTCTATATGGCAGAGAGCTCTTTTGAGGGATGAATATCACTCATGCTTAAGTGCTTCATCTTGATGGTGTTATTGTGTGTTTTCGATGTGGACAAATGAAAATTGTTCCGTAATATACACGTTTTTTTGATCTGATTAGATGTTCTGAGCGATGTGAAATCGGGACGAATTTACTGATGTGCTCAAGCTATGCAATAGATACAGCCGATTGTGAATAACTTGTGAATGTTCTAGAATGCCGAAAAGTGACTAAAAATATGTAATGAACTTTTTTGCATTGCTGTATCTCTTTGTTATGGTTCGAACATGCGCATCGGAATTCTGAACAGCGGGGGTGATTGTCCAGGGCTTAATGCTGTGATTCACGGCGTCGTAGGGGCTGCATCGAAGTTGAATATGGAGGTGGTTGGCTTTCGCGACGGCTTTGAAGGGCTCTTGGATGGTGGTGAGCATGTGATTTTAAATCCTATCGATACGATTGGGATTATGAAGTTGGGTGGTACGATTTTAGGGACAACCAACAAGAACCACTTCGTTAAGAAAGTGGGAGTGGAGGATATTAAAGACATTGCCCAGACCCTGGTCACTGAGACCAAGGCAACAATGAAGGAGCTTGAAATAGAAGCGTTGATTGTGGTGGGCGGAGACGGTACTTTGAGTACTGCGTTGCATCTCTACAATGAAGGTATTCCGGTAATTGGTGTCCCGAAAACCATTGATAATGATCTTCAAGCGACCGCGATGACATTCGGGTTTGATAGTGCCGTTTCCTGTGTGGTTGATGCACTGGATCGTCTTCACACAACGGCGGTGAGCCATAAGCGTGTGATGGTGGTGGAAGTGATGGGGCGTTCAGCGGGTTGGATCGCTCTGTGGGGGGGGGTCGCAGGTGGTGCCAATATCGTGTTGATACCCGAGATTGAATTTGATTTTGAGAAGGTGGCTAAGAAAATTAAAGAGCGGGAAGAGAAAGGGTTCTACAGCACCATGATTGTGGTGGCTGAGGGGGCGCACTTACCTGAGGGTGATCAGATCACGAAGTCCACGGTAGGGAAGAGTGTGCGTTTTGGAGGTATTGGTGAAGTGGTCGCTGAGCGCATCGCTAAAATGACTGGGAAAGAAACTCGAGCCTGTACTTTGGGGCACCTGCAGCGTGGTGGTGAGCCAACAAGTCTAGACCGTATTCTAGGAGCTAGATTCGGCGTGAAAGCGATCGAGCTGGCCAAAGAGAAACAATTTGGCCGGATGGTGAGTTATCAATCGTATCAGGTCAGTTCGGTGACAATTGCCAAGGCGGTGCACCAGTTGCGCACAGTGGATCCACATGGTGAAGTGGTGACGACTGCGCGTGCTATTGGTATCTCCATGGGTGATGAGGACTAGGATGATCCTAGAGGGGGGGCATCTCCAGCGATTTAGGCTTGGCGTGGATGCATAAAAAATGCGCGTACCCAAGGGCACGCGCATATAGAAATAGGTAGCTTAATACTAGCTTGTGTTGATCAGCCGGCGATGGCCGCAACAATGGCGTCGCCCATTTCGGCTGTGCTGACCTTCTTTTCAGAAGGATCTCCAGTGAATAGATCGCCTGTGCGGAGGCCTTGATCAATCGCCGTGTTGACGGCAGCGTCGATGGCGTCGGCAGCTTCGAATTCGCCCAGTGAGTAGCGTAGCATCATCGAGCATGATAGGATTTGAGCGATTGGGTTGGCGATACCTTGACCGGCGATATCTGGAGCGGAGCCACCAGATGGTTCGTACATTCCGAAGTAGAGGCCATCTTCCTTCTTATTGCCTAGGGACGCAGATGGCAGCATGCCAAGCGATCCTGAAATCATAGCCATTTCGTCAGAGAGGATATCGCCAAAGAGGTTGCCTGTCACCAAGACATCGAATGCGTCTGGTTGTTTGATGAGCTGCATCGCAGCATTGTCGACATAGAGGTGCGATAATTCCACTTCAGGAAAGTCCTTAGCCACCTCGGTAGCGACTTCACGCCAAAGAATAGAACATTGGAGTACGTTCGCTTTGTCTACCGAGCAAAGGCGTTTGTCGCGGGCCATCGCTGCAGTGAAAGCCACACGACAGATGCGCTCAATTTCATGTTTGCTGTAGACCATGGTGTCGTGTGCTGTCGGGTTTTCCACGTTGTTGTCTCTACCTTTTGGCTGGCCGAAGTAAATGCCGCCGGTGAGTTCACGGACGCAGAGTACGTCAAAGCCGTTCGGGATGAGCTCGTTTTTGACAGGGGAAGCGTGCTTGAGAGCAGGAAGGCAGACGCCGGGACGTAGGTTGGCGTAGAGGTTGAAGTGCTTGCGGATCGGGAGAAGGGCGCCGCGCTCTGGCTGATCGTCTGGAGCGAGGTGTTCCCATTTCGGTCCGCCAACAGATCCAAAGAGGATGGCAGCAGATGCTTCACAGGTTTTGACAGTACTTTCAGGAAGCGGGCACCCATGCGCATCGATGGCAGCCCCTCCAACGAGAGCTTCTTGCTTTTCTATTTGGAAATCGAATGTGGTAGAAACTGCGTCGAGTACGCGGAGTGCTTGCTCCATGACTTCGGGGCCGATACCGTCACCGGCGAGAACGGAAATTTTATGATTGCGAGGCATGCGCAGGGTTTAGCAAAGCCAGGGCTGCTTGAGAACAACGATTTTTATAAATCTTACCATCGATTATGATTGTGCAGTCATGCTCTGCTAGGCATCGTCATGGCCGTGGATCTCTCTCTCAATATTGCCTTTATTGTTGGTGGCCTCGTGGCCTTATTCTTCGGTGCTGAGTGGTTGGTTCGTGGTGCAGCTCGCATTGCTCTGATGGTGGGGATTTCCCCCTTGGTGGTGGGTCTCACCGTGGTAGCCTTTGGCACGAGTGCTCCAGAATTACTGGTATGTTTGGAAGCGAATGCTGATAACCAACCGGACGTCGCCTTAGGGAATGTGATCGGCTCCAATATTTGTAATATTGGTCTGATCTTGGGGATTGCAGCGATCATGCGGCCGGTAGTGATACACAAACAAATCGTACGTAAAGAGATGCCGATCTTGGTGGTGGTGAGCCTGCTGTTTATCGGGATGTTGCACAATGGGATGGTATCGCGTTTCGAGGGGGGCATACTCTTTCTCGGGGTGGTCGCTTATACGGTGGTGAGCATCATACAATCGCGCAAGGAGGAGAGTGAGGATGATTTCGGTGAACTCGCAGAGGAAGACATTGTTGCGGCTAAGACTGGCGGCGCGAAAGAGGTGTGGACCAACATCTTTTTTATTCTTCTTGGCCTCGCTGTCCTTAAGTTTGGCTCTGATTTTTTGGTGCGAGGCGGGGATTATGTGGCGCGATATTTCGGAGTGGATGATGCCATCATCGCCTTGTTTCTTTTCGCTTTCGGAACATCGCTTCCGGAGTTAGCCACTTCGATCGTTGCAGTGCGTAAGGGTGAGGGAGACTTGATTGTCGGCAATGCCATTGGTTCCTGCATCTTCAACTTGCTGGCCGTGATTGGAATCACCGCGATGGTCAAGCCGATCGCTGAAGGGGAAATCGAGATGCTAGACAAATTAGTTATGTTGGGTTTCACCGTAGGCATTTTCGCTTTCATGTGGTCCAGTATGAAGATCAAGCGTTGGGAAGGCATTTTGCTCTGCCTCATCTACTTATGCTACTCCGTCGTTCGAGCACAGATGTAGAGTGCTTGGCCTAAAAAGTAAAAGCCACCCAAAGGTTGTAATCCTTGAGTGGCTTTTGAGGTGTCTTGTTATCCTTGGGGGGAAAACAGCTTATGCTGCATCCGTGATTTTCTTTGCTTTTTTCAAAGTAGCTTGGCTCAACTTGCCGTTGACGCGGCGTGAGTTGTCTACCAAGTCTTTGAGTTCAGAAAGGCATTCTTCGGCTGCTTTCAATGCTTTACGTGGACCGCCGTACTTCTTATCAGAGAAATACTTGGTGAATGTAGAGCCTGAACGACTTAGGCATAATCTCCAGCCCTGGAAGGCTGTGGTTTCGTATGTGAATCGAGTTAAGTTCTTTTTTGATTTCATAATATTTCGTGGGGTGGTTGTTGTTGACCTAACATTAGACCACTATATGACAAAATTGTCAAATTAGAGGCTGTTGTACGAACGTTTGAAAATAAGCGTGTTATAGAAATTTGAATACCCTTATATGTTAGATGTGTTCTATTTGTCCTGATTTATCAGGGGTTTACACGTGTTGGGTAGATTTTTTGCGACAGCCTAATGAATTCTATCAAGTATAAAAAAATGAAAAAAATTCTACTGATAGGTGAATTAAGTAGATTGTTGGGTTGAAAAAGTGTAGGTTTTATGATTATACGCAAAAGTGAGGGAGTAGTTGACTGGAGATCAATGAGCTGTGTATAGCTGTGTTTGAATTTGATTGGTAATGGAGGGATATTCTGAGAGCACGTTTGCCTATTTCTTTTTGAGTCTCTTTATTGAAGGCTTACCATATATATTGTTGGGCACCGTACTGAGTGGGTTCATAGATGTGTATGTGCCTGCCCGGAGTTTTGAGCGTTTTCTGCCGAGGAACCGGGTATTAGCGGTATTGGTGAGTGGTTTACTTGGTGTGATTCTACCAGTTTGTGAGTGTGCGGTTGTTCCGGTTATTCGTCGATTATTGGGCAAGGGATTGCCTTTGGGCTGTGCGTTCACCTACATGTTGGCGGCTCCTATAGTGAATGGCATCACGATGTTCAGCACATGGACTGCATTTCAGGGGCAGGGAGCATGGATGATCATGTGGTCGCGCATGGGCTTAGGCTATCTGGTGGCGATCATCGTGGGCTTGCTCATGCTGCGTCTGCCGGCGCATTGGGTGTTGAAGCGTGGAGTCCTACGAGGTGAGCATGATGGTGATGCTGCTGGGCACGGGGGAGATGGGCAGCATGAGCACGGCTGTGATCACGAACATCAAGATGGTTGTGGCCATGTTCACGGTCACGGGGATGAGCATCATGCATGTGGACACGATCACCACGAGGATGAAGTGCCTAGGGTGTTGAAGGCCCTGCGCTATGGGATGAAGGATTTTATTGAGGTGGCAGTGTATTTCTCTGTGGGAGTGATTCTTACTACCTTGTTCAATTTAGCGTATGTTGATTTCCATGATGAGTTACAGGCTTACGCAGCATCTGAGATCAAAGGTACCTTGTTGTTGATGGGTCTGGCGTTTTTATTGAGTGTGTGCAGTACATCTGATGCCTTTTTGGCTGCCTCCTTGGGTGGTTTTGCGTATGTTTCGAAGATGGCGTTCATGGTGTTTGGGCCGATGTTGGATGTGAAGTTGCTCTTCTTGTATCAGACTCTGATGAATCGTCGGTTTTTGTTGGTTTTTTCCATCGCTTTGTTTCTTTTGGTAGCGCTGCTTTGTTTGTTATGGGGGCAGATGGATACAAGCTTATCTTATGAGGCTTTTGATCAGGGTAAGGAGGGGCTATGCTAGTGTTGCAACGTGCTGTTTATGCGATGTGTACCATCGTGCTTGGTGGGTTTCTTCTGTATTTTTATCAAGCTGACTTCTTGATCGCTTATGTGAAGGAGTCGTTTCATCTGGCGATTCTGCTGGGAGGACTGGTAGCCACCGTCTTGGGAGTCTTCAATTTAGTATGCTGTCGACAGGGGGGGAATGAGGATGGCTGTGGGCACAACCATGAGGAAGCGGGAGTGAGCCCATTTTCGGCCCTATTCTTTATCGTGGTGCCCTTGGTGTTGTGTTTGATTTTCACCAAGCATGAGGTGGCGGCAAGCCACTTGGAGAAGCAGGCGGATATTGACGCCGATCCTTCAAAGATGAAATTTTTGGTAGACCTCCCCCCATTCACTAAAGAGACTTTAGAGCAAACGCGTCAGAAGTCGGTGGATGGGTACTTTGAGATGAACCTTCTAGAGTTGTTTTATTCGGCGGGAGATCCTGAGCTTGAGAGGGTGTTCAGCGGGCTTGATTTTGAAACAAGTGGTCAGATCAAGGCTGAAACGAAGCATCAAGGTGATGGCAAGCGCATGCGCTTGTTCCGGATGTTTATGACATGCTGTGCTGCTGATATGAAAGCAGTGCCAATGGGTCTTGAATTCAGTGGTGAGCTCCCACAGTTCGAGGCCGGAGCTTGGGTGGAAGTGGCAGGCTCTTTAAGCTACGAGATGGTAGGGGGGCTCAAGCGTCCATTACTTCATGTCGATAGAATCGAGCAAATTGAAGCCCCTAGCTTGGAGGAACGCTACCAATAGGCAAAGTGTTCGAAGCCACATCGTGAGCTTGGTGTGGATCTAGTCCTGTTGCGCATGCCTTGGCATCAAAAATATCTTTGCCTTACTCATCTCTGGCTTCCCATCGACCATGCCCGCTGTGGATGGGTCATAGGCATGGTGGCCAGGCTTGAGGCCTCGGACATCAATGAGATTGTGAGGGGCGTAAGGGCTGACGACTTGTGAGTTACTAGAACCGTGCCACGAGGCTTGCGGGTATTTGCTATTGGAGCCATATGGGTGACTCACAGTTTGTGTGCAGGAGGCGAGGCTGAGGATGGCGAGTGATACTGGGAGGTATGTCTTCATGGTTCTGATGGTTTATGCGGCAAAGCTTTCTCCACAGGAGCAGGTGACTTGGGCGTTCGGGTTGGTTACCTTGAATCCACCTTGTTGGAGGTCGCTGGAGTAGTCTAGTTCACTCCCAGCAACAAAGAGTGCGCTCTTGGGGTCGATCACGACATTGACTGAATTGCTGGCGATTAGGATGTCTCGATCGCGTGGTCCGTCGACGAGGTCCATTTTGTACTGGAGGCCTGAGCAGCCACCTCCGACGACGGCGATACGGAGCGCGCCGTCTGGTCTTCCTTGCTTTTCAAGCAGTCCGCAGAGGTGCTCGGATGCACCATCTAAAATCTTGAGTAGCTTTTCGTTACCGCGCTTGAACTTGATGCCTGACATGGGATTCATCTATGTCAGATCCTCTTGGTCATTTGAAGCGTAATATCAGGCATCACGTCTAATTTATGCTCACGAAGTATGTGGATCCACAGTGAATCTTTGGGTGACAAGTGATGATCTGGGTGCATACTGGCTGGGTGGAACTAAAATTAGCCGAAATTATTGAGAAGACAGGCGCTCGATTGGTGTCTAAAGGGAGTGCTGAGGTGTTTAGTGGGGTGGCCTCACTGGATGAAGCAAGTGCTGAGGATGTTTCATTTTTGGGGAACGAAAAATACTACCAAGATTATCTCGATACGAAGGCTGGTTTGGTTTTTGTGCCACAGATTGTTGAGCAATACCCAGAGGGTGTGGCCATTCTTGAAATCGAAAACCCTTCTTTTGCTTTCGGCCAAATCGTGAAGATGGTGAACCAACTGACACGAACATTCGCGCCTGGTGTGCACCCAGCGGCATGGGTGGCAGATGATGTGCAGTTCAACCCCGAAAAGGTATCGATCAAGGCAGGTGCCATTGTGGAGAGTGGCGCGATTTTAGGAGATGGTGTGGAACTCAATGCGGGCGTGAGTGTCGGTGTGGGCGTGAAGATTGGAGCTCATTCTACCGTGCATGCCAATGTGACGATCCGCGAATATTGTGAGCTCGGTGAACGGGTGATTTTGCAGCCAGGGTGTGTGATCGGATCTGATGGATACGGCTATGAGTTTGTCGATGGCAAGCACGAGAAAGTGGATCAGGTCGGTATTGTGGTCTTGGAAGACGATGTAGAGATAGGAGCAAATACGACAATTGATCGCGCACGGTTTGGGAAAACAGTGGTCGGTGAGGGAAGTAAAGTGGATAACTTAGTACAGATTGCCCACAACGTGAAAATCGGGAAACATAGTTTGGTTGTGGCTCAGACTGGGATTGCAGGTAGTGCAGAAATTGGCAACTACGTAACCATTGCAGCGCAATCTGGTGTGGCTGGCCACATCAAGATTGGAGATAAAGCAATCTTGCTTGGTCGCACTGGAGCGACTAAGTCTCTTGACGGTGATGCCATGTACATGGGGATGCCTCCTCGACTGGCTAAAGATGAGCGCAAGTCTATGGTGATGGTGGCGCGGTTGCCGCAGATTTATCAGGACCTGAAAGTGATCAAGAAGAAGCTCGATCTCTGATGCCTGGCGATTTAGCCGGCTTTGATTCTATGGTTGAGCCTATCGAGATTCTCTATCGAGATCCTTATTTGGTCGCTGTCAATAAGCCAGCTGGACATTTGGTGCATCCTGCGAGGGAGCCTGCTGCCGATGATTTGGTGACGATGAAAATCGTTAGAGACCAGATTGGTCAGCGAGTGTATACGATCCACAGGCTGGATCGCCCAACGTCTGGTGTGTTGCTTTTGGGGATTGATCGCTCGGTCGCGCGGAGTTTGCATTTGGCGCTTGAGGCGCATGACTTCGAGAAAAAGTATTGGGCGGTGGTACAGGGGCAGCCTGCTGCTGCTGAGTGGGAATGCCGTGCACCGATACAGAAAGAAGAGCTAGCCCCGCTGCGCGAAGCGCATACGAGCTTTCGCGTGTTGGCGAGCGAGCGAGTGGCGGCATTGGAGCCGATTTTTGGGGAGGCGGCTGGGGGATTGAGTTTGGTAGAAGCTGAACCACACACTGGCCGATTTCATCAAATACGTCGGCATCTATTGGATTGTGAGTTGCCTATTGTTGGAGATTATCGCTATGCAGGTATTGAACGATCAAATCAACTGAGTGACTTATTGGGCTTGCAGTCGCGCATGATGCTGCAAGCTAAGAGCCTGAAAATACAGCACCCAGTGACTGGTGAAGAGCTGATGATTGAAGCGCCGGCTGAGCCTTTATTTGAGCGTTGCGTGGCATCATTTTTTTAGTTCATTCCTCGGAGATCGTGATTCTAAGATACTGTTTGGGGGTGCCGCCATCCTTGGCAGTGCTCGATGTACGCATTCCGTCAGAGTCTAGAGTCGAGTGAGTGATCGAGGTGCTGAACCAATGGATGAGGTCGGTACTGCGTTCTACGGTGTATGTCATGCCAGCTTGGGCTGCATAATAGGTGATCGATAGGGTGTCGGCTTCGAGTCTTGCTTGAGGCATTGTTTGAGCCAGGAGGTCTGGGTGGATATTGAGTGCGTATGCCAGAAGCAGCGCCTTACCGTCATTATTTGGATCACTGCGGAGGTCGGAGTCGTAGGCTTGCTGGTGTTTCAGTAGCCATGGTGCATGGGGGTGGGTCAGGGCATCGATTGCTACTATGCTGAAGCTGCTGAAATTAGAGTGGTCGAAGCCGGTAGAGCCGGTATAGCGGTAGATGTTGAAGTCACTTGCGCTATTTCCAAAGGGTTGATTGCCCACTGTGCTGGGGGCGTTTCCTAGAAACAATGAGCTACTTAGAGCCTGGCAATAATAGAAGGCGTAGTCTCCGAGATCCACTAGGGAGCTGGGGAGTTCGATGTGTTTGATTGATGGACAGTTATAGAAGGCGGCATACTCAATGTCCTCGAGGGTCGCTGGGAAGGAAATCGATGCTAAGATTGGGCAATTCGATAGCGCAAATGATTCGATGGCTTTCAATCCACTTGGGAAGGTGATAGAGCTCAGTAGTGGGGCATTTCTGAAGGCACTAGGGCCTATGTTTTGGGTGCCATCAGCAACGACATAGTCTCCTGAGATCCCATGGGGGAATGTGAGGAGGGTTGCGCCATCTTTGGTGTAGAGTGCGCTATTGAGGCTGGAATATGTGGTGTTACTCGCGTCCACGGAGATCGAAGTGAGTTTGTCACAGCGGTTCACAAAAAATTCGCCTATGCTACTGACTTGGCTACCCAGGCTGAGACTGGCGAGTTGTTGGCAATTGGCGAAGGCTGAGTCCCCTAAGCTCGTGGTGCTATCTGGAATGGTGAGACTTGTGATGGCATTACAGCTAGAAAATGCATTTACCCCGATACTCAGTAGGCCTTCATTGAGATGGATTGTATGAGCTTGTTGGCAATAGCTGAAAGCGTAGGGACCCACACTTTCAGTGCTGTCAGGCAAGGTGATTATCTCAATTGAGGCACAGTTTCTGAATGCGGAATTACCAATCGAGTTGATCGAGTTGCCGAGAGATAATGTGAGGATCTCAGTGCAATCGTAGAATGCTTCTTCGCCGACACTGGTGACTCCATTCCCAATGGTCACTGCACTGAGAGCATCACATTGATAAAATGCTTGGTCTCCAATGCTGAGTGCTGAGTCGGGTATTGTGATGCTGGAGAGTTTTGCACATTGGTAGAACAATGCATCGGCGATGGCCACTAGCGAACTGCCGAGGTCAGCAGACACCAGTTTAGTGCATTCATAAAAAGCTTGAGAACCAAGAGATTCAAGCCCGTTTGGCAAGGCGATCGAGCCTAACTGATAGCATTGGTAAAATGCTTGATCTCCAATGACTTTGACGTCTCCATGAAAGCTCACTGTACTCAGATTGCTGCAGCCTCGAAATGCACAGTCGCCAATCTGGTTGATGATAGCAGGAAGGGAGATGCTTGTCAGTAAATCGCAATCCCTGAACGCATTGGCTCCGAGGCTCGTGAGCCCACTAGGGAGTGTCACCGCCGTGAGTGCTTGTGCTTGATAGAATGCATTTTTTCCAATGCTTGTGACAGAAGTGGGGACAATATAGTTACCGGCTTTGGCTCCCGGGTAACCGATGAGAGTGGAGCCTGAGAAGTCGAGTAGAATACCATCTTGGGTTTGGTAGTGTGTGTGCGCGCCTAACAAGATAACTTCTTCGAGAGATTCGCACGGTGACACGGCTCCTAGGCCAATGGACGTGACACTGTCAGGTATCGAGATGCTTGTCAGTTCTGAACAATGACTGAAGGCTTCTGCGGCTATGGTGGTAACGGGGAAGGTTTCGCCGCTGAGCGACAGAGATGACGGAATGATAAGGTCGCCGAGCGCATCATTGTTGCAGCTGGTGATGCTGATAGAGCTACCGTCATGGGTGAATTCGAGTCGGTGATTGGTGTTGATGATTGGCAAGGTGCTCTGGAGGTCGAGAGCGACGGTCTTGTAGTTGTCTGCCCACGCGTTGTCGAAACCCGTTGCATCATCAGCATAGTAAATGGCAAAACCGCTGGGTTTTGGATCGAGAAATTGGAAAATACTGCTGCCGGTGATCGAGCTTGGAGCGTTGCCTAGGAAATGTATAGAAACCAAGTTGGAGCACTCGCGAAAAACGCCAAATCCCAGAGTATCTAGGCTCGCGGGTAATGTGATACTGTGCAGTGCTGAGCACCCAAAGAACGAGGAGTCACTCAAGGTGAGTACCCCTTCTTCGAGAGTCACTCGAGTCAAAGACGAACAATTGGCAAACGCACCAAGGCCGATACTCTCGACATTACCTGGGATCAGAATGCTACTCAGCTTCGTGCAGTCTTGGAAGGTGTACTGCTGAATCTGACTCAAGTCCGTGCCAAACTGTACGCTGAGTAATGAAGAGCATTGGTGGAACGCATATTCCCCTAGAGTCGAGAGTGAATCTGGTAAGATGATGGCACTCAGCTTCGAACATGACTGAAATGCTGATGCTCCAATGCTAAGTAGCCCATCTGGTAGGATGATTCCATCGAGTGAAGTGCACGCTGCGAATACCTCGTTATCCATGGTCTCCAGCCCAGTACCTAGGTGGATTGATTCCAGCGATGTGCATGATATGAAGGCTCCTTGGTCAATCGATAGAACTGAATTAGGGAGTGTGATGGATTCTAGATCAGTGCATTGCCGAAAGGCGTATGCACCGATGCTTTCTAATTGGTTGCCAAAGCTAACGTTTTTGAGTGAAGGACAATATTGGAAGGTGCCGTAGTTGATCTGTTTGACACCGTTCCCGATCGTGACGGTTTCCAATTTGGAGCAGCCTTTCAGAGCTTCATCACCGATGCTGGTGACACTGTCGGGAATGGAAATGCTTGTGAGCTGGCTGCATTGAGAAATGGCATCCTCCACAATGGTAGTGACTGAGTTGGGTACGGTGTAGGTGCCGGGTTTTCCGGGGGGGAATTGTAATAGAGAGGAGGCGTCAGCATTCAGGAGGACGCCATCAATCACTTGGAAGTTGCTGTTACCAGCAGCGATACTAATGAAAGTTGCTGATGAGCAGCCAGAAAGGAGGCGATCTCCTATGCTGTTCACCTTTGTAGGAAGGTGTAGTGAGAGCAGTGCCGTGCAGGAACCGAAGGCCAAGTCTCCAATGCTAGTAAGAGAATCGGGTAAGGTAATAGATTCTAGTGAGGAACATTGATAGAAAACGTAATGATTGATGCTCAGTAGACCTTCGGGAATCGTGATAGAGCGCAAGTCGAAGCACTCGCCGAGTAGCCCCTGCTCGAGTGTTTTGAGCTCTGGCGGGAGCATTATAGTTTCTAGGGAGGAGCACCGGTAAAATGCGTAACGATCAATGCTTTCAAGGCTATCAGGGAGGGTGAACGCTGTTATTCCTTCGCAGTTGTTGAAGGCGAATTCCCCAATGTGGATGAGGGTGTCAGGCAGAGTGACGCTCGAGAGTGAGGCGCAATGACGGAAGGCTTCATTGCCGATGGCTGTTACGGGGTGCCCACTGGCTTCATCAGGAAGGTGGCTAGGGAGAACGAGGTCACCAGTGGCATCTTCATTGCAGTCTGTGATGGTGATCTCCCCTGAATCGATTTCGTAGCTTAAGCTGATATTGGTGTCGGGGATCACGAAAGATTCAGCCAATAGAGATAGGGAGCTGATCAGGAATGAAACAAGCATCAAGGCGAGTGCCCGAACTTGTTTGGCGTGAAGGTGCTGAATCATGAGTGGATCTTCCCGTGATACTGAAGCATTTCATTTCTATCAAGTATTAAGGTGTGGTGTATCTTAATGAGATATTAATGTTATCACATGCTGGATGTGACAATACCGAGCAATCCGAGAGCTTTCATGCATGTTCTGCTGATTCAAAGGCATAAAAAATGCGTCTCTTGTACGAGACGCATTGAGGGAAGAATAGAGTGACAGTATGGATGGTGAGGAAGCAATTATGCCTCGACCTCGACGACCATGTTGATTTCAACTGAGACGTTAAGTGGCAGTGCTGCCACACCGCATGCGGTGCGTGAGTGCTTGCCTTTGTCTCCGAATATTTCAACCAATAGGTCAGAGCAGCCATTGATCACGCTTGGATGAGCGTAGAAATCTTGCTCAGAATTTACAAAGCCATTGACGGTAACAATTTGCCTTACCTTGTCGAGTGATCCCACGGCGTCCTTGACTACGGCGAGGCGATTCAGAGTCACCAATCGGGCCGCTTGCTGTGCGGTTTCAATCGAGGTGTCTGTGGGTACTTTCCCCATCCATTGGTCTTCGAGAGGGGGGATGCCCCCGGCTAGAAATAGAAGGTTGCCACTGCGGGTGTAATTGAGGTAGGAGCCAGCTGGTGCTGGTACGTCTGGAAGCTCATAACCGAGCTCTTGAATTTTTGCTTCGATACTCACGGGATAATGCGTCATTAATGATGAAAACGATCTTTGTGACTAGCTATTCTTTTTAGCGAGTGCTGCTTCTACGAAACCAGCGAAGATCGGGTGTGGTTTGTTCGGCTTTGATTGAAATTCTGGGTGGAACTGGGCACCGATATAGAATGGGTGGTTTTGGATTTCCACGATTTCAACAAGTCCATGGTCTGCAGAAACGGAGCTGATTTTCAGGCCAGCAGATTCGATTTGTTCGCGGTAGGCTGGATTAAACTCATAGCGATGGCGGTGGCGTTCCGTGATGCTTTCCTCACCGTAGAGTTCAAATGCCTTGGTGTCTTTGTAGACCACGGATTCGGATGAGCCGAGGCGCATCGAGGCTCCCATAGTGGTGACATTTTCTTGTTCCTCTTGGAGTGAGATTACAGGGTGAGGCGTGTTTTTGTCGAATTCCGTGGATGTTGCTCCGTCTAGTTTGCAGACGTTGCGCGCGAACTCAATGGTGGCGATTTGCATGCCGAGGCAGATGCCGAAGTATGGCACGCCATTCTCACGGGCAAATTGCGCCGAACGGATTTTCCCCTCGGTGCCTCGATCACCAAATCCACCAGGGATGAGTATGCCGTCGACATCTTTGAGTTGAGTAGCTGGCCCTTCTTCTTCGATCTGGCCGGCATCCACGCGAATGACATTCACGCGGGTATCGTGCTTGGCCCCCGCATGCACGAGAGATTCGTAGATCGATTTGTAGGCGTCTTGAAGTTCAATGTACTTTCCAACCACGGCAATAGTGACCTCATGCGTTGGGTTGATGACGCGATCGACAAAGTGGCGCCATTGCTCGAGGTCTGGTGTCTCGGATTCGAGTCCCAGGCGGTCGCTTACGAGGCGGTCGAGCTTGTCGCGACGGAGGTCGAGTGGGCATTCGTAAATGGTGTGCTTCACATCGCGGAAGGCGACCACGTTTTTTGCCTCAACGTTACAGAACATCGCGATTTTGGCGCGGTTGTCTTCATCAAGGTCGTGCTCGGTGCGGCAGACAATGATGTCTGGCACGATACCAATTTCACGGAGTTTGGCGACGGATTGCTGAGTTGGTTTGGTCTTAATTTCTCCCGCAGCAGCGATGTAAGGCAGTAAAGTAACGTGGATGAAGCAGACGTTGTCGCGGCCAACTTCGAGTGAGAACTGGCGCAGGGCTTCGAGGAAAAGGTGTCCTTCGATATCGCCGGTGGTACCGCCAATTTCGGTGATGATCACATCGGCGTCGCTCTTGAGGGTGACTTCGCGGATGCGGTCTTTGATGATGTCGGTACAATGCGGAATGAACTGCACGGTCTTACCAAGGTACTTGCCACTGCGCTCGTTCTTGATCACATTTTCAAATACTTGGCCAGAGGTGATATTGTTGAGGCTGGAGCACTCGCAGTTGGTGAAGCGTTCGTAGTGACCCAGGTCGAGGTCAGTCTCCGCGCCATCAGCTAGAACGTAAACTTCGCCGTGTTGGTATGGCGACATGGTGCCTGGGTCAACATTGAGGTAGGGATCAAACTTTTGAATGAGAACGTCGAGGCCACGGTGCTCGAGCAGGGTGCCCAAGGATGCTGCTGCTAGACCTTTACCGAGTGAGGATACTACCCCTCCGGTAACAAAAATATATTTAGTAGGATGCGCCATGTGAGATGGAATTGAGATTATGAATTAGATTGTGATAGGAGTACGTGTTCAAGCTCTGCAGCTTGTTCAGGGGTATCAATGCCGCCAGAAAGGTCATCGGTAATAATGACTTTGATGCGGGCATTGTTTTCGAGCGCACGCAGCTGCTCGAGGGATTCAGCCAACTCTAGCGGCGATGGTGGCCACTGCACGAATTGGTTAAGAAAGTTTTTGTTGTATGCGTAGATGCCTTTGTGGCGGAAGCAAACAAGTTCAGGGCTACTGGAGCGTTTGTAGGGGAGTGGTGAGCGGGAGAAGTAGAGTGCCTCATGGTTCTGTTTGAGTACACATTTCACAACGTTGGGGTCCTGCATCAAATCTGCATCATCGATCGGGTTCGCCGCAGTTGCCATTTCCAGTGCTGGATCATCAACCATCGCCTGCGCTAGTTCATCGATGAGGCTTGGTGCAATCAATGGTTCGTCACCTTGGATATTGATGAGGTGGGTGGCTTGTGGGAATTGTGCAGCAGCTTCTGCAATGCGGTCGGTACCAGTGGGGTGGTCAGCTGAGGTCATGACCACTTCAGCACCCATTTGCTGACAAAAAGCTAGAATACGCTCGTCATCAGTAGCGACGACAATTTTATCCAGCATGGAGCACTCGGCACAACGTTCCCAGACACGCTGAATCAACGCCTTGCCGGCGATTGGATGAAGCGGCTTTCCGGGGAAACGAGTGGAGGCCCATCGCGCTGGAATGATTCCTAAAATATAGTGATTCGAATCAGTATTCACGGTGAAGCTGGTGCAGGTTACTGTTGGGTTCTTACTGGCGCAAGGCTCTTTTCAATCGATTTGAGGCGACGCTGGCGCCTCACTTGAACCAGAGCTAGAGCAAGCCTTCATCGCGCAAAAAGTCCAGCGCTTTCACCAAACTGTATTGCACGAGGTAATGCTGTAATTGCTTAGGGCATGATTTCAAATGCTGAGCCTTCCAAGTGTCAATGGCTTCACTCACCTGTTGGAGTTGCTTGAGTTGTTCTTCGGGTGACTCCGTACGCAGCTTTTCATCACCAATCACATCTAACCGCTGTTGGAGGAGTTTGGCTAAATCTTGGTATGTCTTCATGGTGTCGAAGGTGTTGTTGTGCTTAAGAAAAGTAAAGTATTCATGTCGACTTCGTCGATCTCACTTGGTAGTGCTATGCAGGTATGGATGAGATTGCGAAGAACTTTGGCCTCATTGACTGGGGTGTGGTGTTTCTCTACATGGCTTTAACCACCTGGGTGGGGCACTTATTAAGAGGGCAACAAGCAACCATCAAAGACTTTTTCCTAGGTGGGAAGTCATTGCCGTGGTGGGCGGTGAGCGGATCAATCATTGCTACAGAGATTAGTGCTCTTACCTTTATTGGCGTGCCCGGAATGGTATTCGCATTGAAGGGCGACTGGACCTATCTGCAGTGGGGATTGGGCTCAATAATTGCTCGTTTCATTGTGGGGTATTACCTCGTGCCCATCTATTACCAACGCGAAATTTTTAGCCCCTATGATTTTATGGGGCACAAACTAGGTGAGTCGGTGAAACGATTAGTGACTGGCTTGTTTAGCTTAGGGGCTATTCTTGGTCAGTCGGTTCGTGTTCTCGTGACAGCGATCATACTCAAAGCCGTCACTGGCATGGACATGAGTTATTGTATTTTGATCATTGGAGCTTTTGCCTTGGGGTGGACTTTAATGGGCGGCATGCGAACGGTGATTTGGACTGATGTGATGCAGTTTTGTGTCTTTATTGTGGGTGGCCTTTTCTCACTCTACTGGCTCTGGTCGGAGCTAGGCACACAGCAAATCATAGAGATGAATCGTTCCGTCATGGTGGACGGGGAAACGATTGATAAGATGCGTGTGTTCAACTTTAGCACGGATCCAGCCGTTAATTTTACCTTTTGGGTCGCGATCATCGCCATGCCTTTCCAGAATCTTGCGGCATTTGGGACTGACCAGCTCAATGCACAACGGATCTTTTGTTGTGGAACTCCTGGAGACGCCCGTAAGGCGATGCTTTGGAGTAGCGTTTCTCAGTGCATCACCCTCATGATGTTGGCCGTGGGCTCTGGCTTATTCGCTTGGTATTTAATCCACGAAGCCACTCCTGCAGAGATGGCATTGATGGAGCAGGACAGTAGTAATGCTTTTCCAGTTTGGATCGTCACTGTTCTGCCTACGGGAATCAAAGGGCTTATTGTAGCAGGCGCTTTTGCTGCTGCTGTTTCTAGTTTAGACTCTATTTTAGCGGCCCTCTCTCAGACCACGCTCTCAGCTTATTACGGACAGAAGTACATTGATGAGCACGGAAGTGACGCAAGTATCGTTCGTAAGTCACGAGCCTTGGTGGTGATCTGGGCAGTGGTTTTATCAGGAACTAGTTTGCTCTTGAGCAGTAATTACTATGCAGAAGGAGGAGATCGTAGCCTGATCGGTTTGGCCTTCCGTATGGTGAGCTACACCTATGGTCCATTATTAGCGATTCTGATCATCGCCTTGTTTTCTAATCGATTGCCATGGTCTCGCATTGGCCTTGTGATCGGCACTGTTGCCTCTGTCATGCTGAGTGCATACATGCAGGTAGATATATACAACCTTGCAGACGCTTTAGGCTGGGATTGTTTTCAACAAATCAAAGAGTCACGGCCTGAAGTGAGTTTCGCATGGTTCTACCCGATTACCACGGTGTTAACGGTACTTGTGACTGTCGTGTTTGGTGTTTTTAAACCTTCTAAATGACTGATGCTGAAACACTCTTCGCTCAGGAGGAGGTGATTTTCATGAGTTCCATCTATTTGACTCATATTGCATAACGCTGCGATGCTTCAAATTGAGTGAATTGCAAAAAAAATAGTCGATGGCAAATTCCCTGTTAGTGGTTTTGTGAATTGAATTTGATAACGAGCTATAGATCACTTCGTTTTCTCGCTAGGGACTTTATTTTTCATGGGCTTACAGACGTTTAACTAGTGGCTAATAGGTCATAAGTAGAAGTTTGGTTTAGATTGGTTGTTTTGGTTGTTGTCTATTGAATTATAGTGACTTGCGGTAGAATGTTAGATGTCTAACAGGTGATTTGGAGATAGTTAACCAATCTTAACTTTATGTAGAGTCAAGTCAGTATTTTTTGATCGCCGTGGAACTCTTGTGGAAACGTAAAATTTTATTTATCTGGTTGATAAATTATAAAAAGTTTTGGCCAGAGCTTTAAAAATTAGAGTAAAACCCTCTTCACCCCCGAGGGGCAGATATGTGACGAAAATTGCACATTCTGGTTCCCAATAAAAAACCTTGATATTGGAGCTACACACACATGAATAAAACGAATACTGCTGAGGATAGAGAGAGCGCGAACACGCATGAGGATAAAGTATGGAATGCAGTATCAATTCATTTGCAAAAACTTTTAAGCGCGGATGCTTATGAGCGTTGGTTTAGCGGCGCACGATGCGTCGAGCTCAGTGAGAACGAAGTTTGTGTGGAGGTACCTAGTGACATCCACCAGGTGTGGGTTGAGACTAACTTTATGCCTGAGCTTCAATCAGCAGTTTCTCAGGTGTTGGACGCCTCAGTGGTGGCACGCGTGACAGTTGAGGGAATGGAGGAGGAACGCGTGGAGAGCCCGAATGCCGCAGCGCCTCACTCAGTGAAGACGCAGAAAGCGGACCCAGCCATGGACAAGAAACTGAAGAGCATTGGGCTCAACCCGCTGTTCAATTTCATGCGTTTTGTGGTGGGGCAGAATAGCGAGTTTGCTCACGCTGCGTGTACTGCGATTGCCACAGGTTCTGGAGTCACCTACAATCCTCTGTTCATTCACGGTAGTTCCGGCTTGGGGAAGACTCACTTGATGCAGGCTGTAGGCAACCGTATCGTGAGGGAGAACCCCGAAGCTAAGGTTGTGTACCGCACATCGGAAAAGTTCACCAACGAGTTCATTGACTCGGTAAAGAAGGGGGATCTCGAGAAGTTTCGTAATCGTTACCGCAAGGCCGATGTTTTATTGATCGACGATATACAATTTCTGGCTGGTAAGGAGCGTTCTCAAGAAGAGTTCTTCCATACTTTTAATACCTTGTTGGATCTGCAGAGCCAAATCGTTCTCACTAGTGATCGTCCAGCTTGCGAAATTAAGAAATTTGAGCCGCGCTTGATTTCTCGTTTTGAAAGTGGCCTAACTGTTGAAATGCAGCCACCAACTATGGAGACTCGCGTTGCGATTCTGCAGAAGAAAATGGATGACTGGGACGTGAAACTCTCAGATGAAGTAGTCCGTTTCGTGGCTGAGCGCATTCGCAGTAATGTGCGCCGCTTGGAGGGGGCCTTGGTGCGATTGGCAACCTTTGCATCGCTTGGGAGTTCATCGATCGATGTTGATCGTGCGGAGAGTCTTTTGCGTGATATCCTGCGTGAAGAGGGATCCAAGCAGGTTAGTATAGATGCCATCCAGAAAGCGGTCTCTGAGCATTTTGATATTCGTCTCGCTGACATGAGTAGCAGACGCCGCCCTGCAAATATTGCATTTGCTAGACAAGTGGCAATGTACCTCAGTCGCAAAATGACTCAATCATCCTTAATGGAAATTGGTGACGCCTTTGGTGGTCGTGATCACGGCACTGTGATTCATGCGGTGAAGAAGGTAGAGCAGCGCATTCAAAAGGAGTCCTTGGTTCGTGATACTGTGGATTTATTGGACGCAATGCTTCAGCGTTAACGTGCATCGCGCAGCGTGCTGAGCGATTCAGTTGCTGCTGCCTAGGCACTATATGTAGTATGTGGTAACCGATGTCGGTGCCACATGGGTATTTAGCCGTGATTTTTCGCAAATGAGACTTGCCTTTGTTTGAGGAGAGTTCAATTTATCAATGTGATCATTGACTGCGCAGATTCAAGCGCAGGCCGAACCAACTCAAGCTCAGTCGAACTCATGAAATTTACTATTTCCAAACTCTCATTCCTCGATGCACTGCAGCAAGTGCAGCACGTAGTGAGTAGCCGAACCACCCTGCCGATTTTATCTAACGTACTCATTGAGGCAAAGGGCAGCCAGCTTACTTTAACCACGACCGACCTCGATGTGGGTGTCAGCGGAACTGTGATGGCAGACATTGAGAAAGAGGGAGCCACAACGCTACCAGCGAAACGCCTAGTGTCTATCATTCGTGAGCTTCCAGCGGAAGATGTAGAAATCTCAATTGACAGCAAGAACCACGCGAGCATCAAGTCCGGCCCATCATTTTTCAAAATCATCGGGCTCGGTGAGGACGAGTTCCCTCCACTTCCAAAGTTCGACGACTCAAAAGAGTACAAGATTTCACAAGAGATGCTTCTCGATTCCTTGAAGAAGACATCCTATGCGATTTCTACGGATGAAACCCGTTATGTGTTGAATGGTATTTTTACTTCCTTCAAGGATGGAAAGATCACACTCGTTGCTACCGATGGTAGACGACTCGCAATGGTTGAAAATGACTTGGAGTTCCCAGCGAGCCATGAGGCTGATGTGATTATCCCTTCGAAGGCAGTGACTGAGCTTCAGCGCCTCTTGTCCAACAAAGGTGAGGTGGTGATTCGTCTCTCTGAGTCGCAGATTGCTTTCGAAATTAACGGTAGCTTTCTTGTATCGAAGTTGATTGAGGGCAATTACCCAAATTACCGTCAGGTGATTCCTAATAACACTTCTGAGCGTATTCAAGTGAACCGCGAAGCCTTCCTTGAGACAGTACGTCGTGTTTCTTTGATTGCCTCGGATAAGTCGAATTCTGTGAAACTCACCTTTGGTGCCAATTCTATTGATGTGATGGCGAATACTCAAGATGTGGGTGAGGCAACTGAGCGAGTCGACGTGACCTATTCGGGTGCTGAGTTTGCGATCGCGTTCAATCCGGAATTCTTGATGGCACCACTCAAGAGTCTTGATGCAGATGATGTGTATCTAGATTTGATTGATGAGATGAGCCCAGGTGTGATTCGTATTGAAGGTTCATTCCTCTATGTGATCATGCCGATGCGAGTGACTAACAACGGCTAGAATACGATTCTAAGCAACTTTCTGAAAGCGCCTCACTCGAGGCGCTTTTTTTGTGTCATAATGTTTGTGAATTCTCGCTTGTGTCGGCGCGTGGATCGGGCACTCTGTGATACATGATGACAACGATCAAACTAGGTTCACAGGACTACATGGATGTTGAGGAACTCCTCGGGGAAAACCCAGAAGATACTAACATCGAGATGGTGACAGGCATCGATTGTGATGATGAAGACATCGAGCGTCAAGAGGCTGATGGAGTTGAGGATCCTATGTCGACTATCGAGCTCATCGCTCAATGGAATCCGGATACTAAGGAGGGGATCCTCGATTGGTACTACACTTGTGTTTCTGCTGAAGCTGAAGAAGAGCCTGATATCCATCACGGTGGACCATTGATCGGCTTTCGCTATACCACTGAGGCTCCAGAATTTGATGAACTTCTGAATCCTGCTGTCGAGCAGTTGAATGAAGTGGTCGAGTGGGCAGAATTCCACCTCAACGAAGAAGAGGCTTAGGCTGGATGAAAGGATGCATTGGTTTCATAAATGGATCCTTGCCCTGAGAATCAAATTATGATGTTTTATCGGTAGTTATGGCAAACGCAACAAATGTTCTCGCAAGTGGTATTGAAATCACAGGTTCTATCAAGTTCTCAAACGACATGATTATCGACGGTAAAATCGATGGTGAAATCACCTCAGACAAAGGCAAGGTGACCATTGGTGAGAATGCGACAATCAAGGGCGATATCAAAGCTGGTGAAGTAAAGCTTTACGGTAAAGTTGAAGGCACAATCAGCTCAGAACGTTGTGAGCTAAAGTCAAACTCGAAACTCGAAGGTGACATCAAAACCAAGATGCTCAGCATGGAAGAAGGCGCAGTGCTTTCTGGCCGTACTGAGATCGGCGGCTAATGCCTCGGGCTAGGTGGGCACGCGACACTGCCCGCCAGATAAACAACGAATGAGCGTAGCGTGGGGAGTCTCTCAGCTACGCTTTTTTTGTATCAGAAGCACACATTGACGATGCCTAACCCTGCAACGAATGATGCTCCGAGCTTATGGTTCTGCCTGAGGCATCCCCGCACCATGTTACAGGTGCTGGCGCGTAAAGAAGCTCCTGTTTGGGCGCAATTTATTAAATATAGCCTTTGTGGTGGAATTTCCACGGTTATTTTATTCGCTGTGGTGGTGGCATTTCACGTCTATGCTCCTGAATTCTTGTCTGAAGATCAAGCCACTGAAGTCCGGCAGCACAACCTGCGTATTGCATTATTCACGGCTTTTGTTCCTGCGAACCTTTTTGCCTACTTTGCGAACCGTTGGCTGGTCTTTCAAACAGGTCGCTACGGCTTCTGGGCTGAGATATCTGTGTTCACAGGTATTTCGTTTGTTAGTTTTGTCGGTGGGGAGCTTGGTAAGATGTACATTGTCGAATGCGGGTTTCCAAACTGGATGGCAGCTGGCACGTTTGCCGTGAGTTCTGCATTGGTCAATTTCGTTGCCAGAAAATTCTTGGTTTTCGCTAGCTAACAACCTACTGCTGCACATTCTATCTATCAGCACAATTTCATATGAACTCTAACGATCCAATCGAACGCCCACTAAGTGTCATCATCCCATCATACAATGAAGAGAGCACGGTTGAGCAGGTCATTCGCTCTGTGTTTGCTGTGGATTTGGTGGGTGAGGTGATCGTGGTTGATGATTGCTCTGGCGATCGCACCGCGGAGGTTGTAGAGCGCTTGTGCTCTGAGTTTCCTCAGTTACAGCTTCTTCGACACGATGTGAATCAAGGTAAGGGAGCCGCCCTGCGCACTGGCTTCCAGGCGGCACGCCTCCCGTATGCGATCGTGCAGGATGCTGATTTGGAGTACGACCCTCGAGAATTTGAATTAGTGGTTCGGCCTTTGATTGATGGCAGTTGTGATGTTTGTTACGGTTCACGCTACTTAAAAGACAACCCACGACGTGTGCTCACCTTCTGGCATACCATGGGGAATCGCTTCCTCACGACCCTCTCGAATATGGTGACCAACATGTATGTGACGGACATGGAGACATGCTACAAAGCATTTAGACGTGAAGTGATTCAAGGACTGACGATTGAAGAGAACCGTTTTGGTTTTGAGCCTGAGGTGACAGCAAAGATAGCAAGGCACGATTTTCGGGTGATGGAGGTAGCCATATCCTACTACCCACGAAGCTTCTCGGAAGGTAAGCACATCGGGTGGAAAGACGGAGTGCGCGCGATCTACTGCATTTTGAAGTACGGATTTTTCCGTCGTAAGTCTTCTCCGTTCATGTTGTGTGAGACCGACGACAATTCAATTCATGACAAATAAGATGATGTCGGGGAATTCGACTGCATCAGGACTGGCCACGAAGCCACAGAAGTCATGGTTTGCACTCATCTTCATCGTAGGCTTTTTTTGGCCACTGTATCGACTTTTGATGAATGATGGTTGGATTTTGGATGATGAAATCAGCCATTATTATTTTTCTCGTTCAGTGTGGGAGAACCCAGAGCAATTGTTTAATCACTGGACTCGACCAGGTCGCAATTGGATACACTTGTTGGTCGCTCCATTAGGGTTTACTGCCACGCGTGTATTCACACTCATTCTATCGGCACTCGCTACCTGGATGAGCTATCGAGTGGCTGATAGGCTGGGCCTGAAGTATGCTTTTTTAATTCCTGCATTGCTGATGTTTCAGTCATGGTTCCCTGAGCTTTGCTATCCAGTATTGACTCAGGCTCCCTTCATGCTGGTGTGGATCTTGGGCATTGCGGCTGCCCTCAAGTCGCGATATCACTGGGCAGGCTTTTGCTTTGGCTATCTCTCATTAATACGCCATGAAGGAATTTTGCTTACTGCTCTCTGGGGGCTTTGGCTTAGCTTTCAACCTGGTGGGCTGATGCACAAGCTATTCGGCACGATCACTCATGGGAGAGGTGAAGTGACTTTGGCCAAGGCGATATCTCGCGATACATTGTATGCACTTAGTACGGTTTCAGCGATATTGATCTACAACATTGCAGCCTTCCTGATGCTTGGACATTGGCCGTTTTCGATCTATTTTGAATCCAAGCCGACCACGATGTATGGCAGTGGTACGGTCTACCATTACGTGCCATTGCTTATTTATGGAGCTGGCTTTGCTAGTAGTCTATTGGCAGCCATTGGCCTTTGTTTCTTGAGGGGGCGGGTGCATGCTTGGAGTTTGATTCTTGTGAGCTATGGATTTTACTTTGTGGCGCATTCTTTGATCTACTGGAAAGGAGCGTTTGCTTCAGGCGGCTATTACCACTTTATCATGCCAATGGCACCAGCTCTGGCATTGCTTGCTGCACTGGGCTTGGAGGGCCTTTGCGAGATGGTCAAAAAGTGGCGCTGGGGATCGAGGATTCAGAAACCGTTGGTTTCATGCTGTGTTGCGTGTGTCATCTTCCAAGGGTTCAATATGTTTCATCATCAGATGAATTACCAGAATTGGGCAAAAATCATGCATGAAGGAGGGAGACCGGAATTCAAGCTCATCGCGCCACCATTGGAGCAGGGGGGCCATTCTCAAACTGTGATTGAGGCCTCCGATTGGGCGACAAATCAAGAAAATGGCAGGGTCTTTGCTAAGCATGTGGCGCATAACTTCCATCAAGGGATTTTAGCTACTCAAGAGCAAATCGAGGCTGAAAATGCTGCGCTCTACATGATGCCTACGGGATCCTACTACCTCTGGGATTCTCTCTATTGTGAGTTTGAAAACCGCATTCGCTACGCTTCTTTTGATGAGAGTCAGGACTGGGTTGCAGTGCGCGCTTGGCAGCAAGAGTACCCAGTGGATGGGGCTGCAGATCCAGCCAAGATCTACCGGGTCGTGGTGTTTCAAAAAGTTTCTGCTAGAGACACCCAAGACAAGCATTATGACGTTCTCGGCGAGGCTGACAAAGTGGATCAAATCTACGAATAGAGCAGGAATTTCCCACTAATCCCTCCCACCTCATTGATTGAGTTTCCTAGGGGACTAGCGTCTTCGAAAAATTATCATTCTATTATTCTTTACTTGGATTTATTTTTCAGTAAATACTGAAAATATGAAAGGTGATGAAGGAGTGAAGCAATCCAAAGAGGCATTTATTGCACAGTGGGGGGCTTTGGGGAGTAGTTGGGGTATCAGTAGAACGATGGCGCAAGTGCATGCTTTACTCATGGTGAGCCCTGAACCGATGAGCACGGATCAGGTGATGGAAGAATTGGTGATCAGTCGTGGGAATGCGCATACCAACCTGAAAGAGTTAGTTGGTTGGGGATTACTTCGTATCGTTGTCCGCAAAGGTGAGCGCAAGGAGTTCTTTGAGGCTGAGAAGGATGTTTGGAAGATGTTTACATTAGTGTTAAAGGAGCGTCAGAGGCGCGAGATCGACCCGGCTTTATCTCTTCTCCAAGATTGTGCCGAGAACACCGAGGGTGCGAAGAGTGTCGAGGGGCTTGCATTTCACCAACAGATGAAGGAACTCGAAGAGTTTGCTCAGCTCGCGAGCAATGTAGGAGATAAAGTAGGTCGGCTCAAGTATGGACCAGCACTCAAGCTTGCAGCCAAAATTTTGGGGGTAGCGTGAGTGGTGATTAGTGGCTCTGAGCAAAAGGCGTGGTGTAAATTTTCAAAATTAACTGAAAGTACAAAATGAACAATACTAGAGGTATTCAAGAGATGGAAGTGTACTTTGATGGGGAATGTGGAATGTGTCGTCGTTTGATGCATTGGTATATGGCTCAACCTTTAGAGATTGAACCTCACTTTATTCCCTATCAGAAGGCGCTTGTAGATGTTGCGTTCCCTGAGTTGGAGGGCTACGATCCACAGGAACAGATGGTGCTTCGAATCAACCGTTTGGAGGTTCTTTATGGGGCAGATGCAGTCTTGGCTTTGATTCAATTGAGCAAGCGCTACCATCGCATTGGGCGCCTTATGTCTCACCCGAGCATGCTTGCCATGGCACGTAGTGGGTATCGATGGGTCGCTAGAAATAGACACAAGATTAGTCATATTTTATTTGGCCCCGCGGCGCAGTGTCAGCTTCCAGATCCAGCCAAAGAGAAAGGCGGTAAGCGATGAAGAGTATCGTTATCGTGGGAGCAAATGGTTTCTTGGGGAGAGTGCTTTCTAAGCACTTTTTAGGGAAGGGGTGGAAGGTGATTGGCATTGCTAGAACTCACAGTGGTTTGGTCGATGGTGTTGAATATGTGCATTGGGACGCAAAGCAGTTAGGGCCTTGGGTCGAAGCTCTAGAATGGGTAGATGCTTTGGTGAACCTCAGTGGCCGAAGCGTCAATTGTCGCTACCATCAGAGTAATCGAGAGCTCATTAGAGATTCACGGGTGCACACCACTGAATTGCTAGGTGAGGCAGTTAGTCTGTGCACACATGCTCCTAGAGTTTGGTTGAATGCGAGTACAGCAACGATATACAAGCACGCTCAGCACGCGCCGCAAGGTGATGATGGCGAAGTTGGAACCGGCTTTTCAGTTGAAGTGGCAAAAGCATGGGAGAGTGCATTCTTTGATCAGCAGCGCGATGGTGTGAGGCAAGTGGCGATGCGCACGGCTATCGTTATGAGTCAGGAGGCGAAGACCGTCTGGCCAGTGATGCAGGGGCTTGCCAGGCGTGGTCTAGGCGGGACGATGGGAAGTGGTCAACAGATGGTGAGCTGGATTAGCGACCTTGACTTCGCTCGAGCTGTCGAGTGGTTGCTAGGAAACAAGCAAGCTTACGGGACCTATAATTTGAGTGCTCCTGAGCCCTTGCCGAACGCTCAACTTATGGGGGAAGTACGCGATAGTGTGAATCGGCCCTGTGGTTTGTCAGCGCGGGCTTGGATGCTAGAGATCGGTGCATTTTTCATGCGTACGGAAACGGAATTGGTATTAAAAAGTCGTTGGGTACTTCCGAGTAGGTTGGTGGATGAGGGCTTCCGTTTCCAACATGAGAATTTACGTGAGTGGAGATCAAGCTAGCGGAGGAGTAAGCTGCGTGCTATTCTATGCTTCAACTTTTTCTGGAATCATGAACACACGCAGTCAGCTTTCCCTCGCCTTCAATCATGTGGACAAAAACATCGTGGCCGCCACACTCAGTGTGGTCCCTGGTCTTGGGCACCTCTACAAGCAAAAGTTTGTGCATGGTTTAGCCTTGTTGGTTGTCGGCAATGCGACGACTTTGTGGCTTACCGAGTGGCTAGCATTTGATTATTTCGGAATGGCAGTATACATGATCCCACTTGGCTACGTGGTGGCTGTGATGTGTGATGCCTACTATGCCGAGCGTGGCGGTGGTAAGACCTTGTTCGTGCAACCATGGAAGAAGGTCGATCCCAAACTGGTTGCCGAAGAGTGTAAGATCCTCGACGGGTATGAAGAAAGTGAAGGAGAAGGGATGAATGGCGATGGAGTCTAGCCGGAGAAATGGATGACCATTACCAAATGTCGTCGATGAAGCCGTCTGAGCCATCTGGCATTTTCACATCGGCACCAATCACCTCGCCAAGAAGAGCTGAACCAATCGGTGAGTCAGGCGTGATTACAGTGAATACCATCCCTTGAAATTCGACTCTTAGGCCACCTCCAGCTGGTAGTAGCAGGTAGCCATATGCATCTGTATCTGTGCTGATAGTGCACATCGCGCCCGGTGCAATCGGCGCATCATCATCGAGGTCGAGTACGAGTCTTTCGATGATTCCGATCTGTTCCTCTAGCAGGTTGACTTTGGCAGCTTGGGCCTCTGCTAGATATGAGGCTTCCAGGCCGCGCGTGTCATATTTTCCTTCTTGTTGGCTTTGAGAGTCTGTTGAGTTTTCATGGGTCTCTAGTGCCGCTCGACGCAGTACATCAAGGTCAGATTGAAGTGTGTTGAGAATGGATTGGATGATGTCGCTTTTGCTCTGACTCATAGTTTAAGGAGTGAGGAATAATGCGCGATATTTGTTGGCAGGTCAACCATATCGAGCTACCTTTACTCTAGAAATTTATCACCGTCTATCAGGCCTATGAAAATAACCTTCACTACCTTTTTATTATGTATTGCGATGCTTCTACCCGCCAGCGCTATTGAGAAACCAGAATTTGAATTGGTGCAGAATGAGGAAGGCGTGGAGTTACGCCGCTACAAGACCTTGCACATTGTCACCACAAAGATGGGTGACCATTCAGGACGAAATAATAGTTTTCGTAAGCTTGCTGGGTACATTAGTAAACAAAATGACAAGGAGCAGAAAATTGCAATGACTGCGCCAGTGATCATGGCTCCTGGTGATGGTGGGGCTGCAGCGCAGCAACAGACGATGAGTTTCATTGTGCCGCAAGCAGTCGTCGATGCTGGAATTCCGAACCCTAGCAATGCGGAAGTATCGCTAGATAGTATTCCGGAAGGCCTGATCGTTGCGGCTCGCTACAAGGGATCGTATAAAAAAGAATCTCGTGAAGCTGCAATTGCGAAGCTGCGTGCTTTCATTGAGAAAAACGCACTGACCGCTGTGTCAGAGCCGAGCTTTGCCTTGTATAACCCACCGTGGATTCCCGAGTTTTTCCGCCGCAATGAAGTCTGGATCAGGGTCGAGTGAAGGCGAGAGGGCTGGGTTGTTTCCCTCAGCCCACCTCGATTCATGCCATTGGCAGCGTGGGGTCGATCAGGGTGCGCCAGGCGTCGATGCCACCTTTGACATTAGTTAGGTCGGAGTACCCTTGGGCTTCGAGAAATTGGCATGCCTTGGCGCTGCGGCCCCCGGCCTTGCAGTGGATGTAAATCTTTTGGTCGCTTGGGAGTTCGCTGTAGCGGTTAGGAAGCTCTTGAAGCGGAATGTGGATTGTTCCATCCAGTTTAGCAGCATCCCATTCTTCTGGGGTACGCACGTCTACCAGGATGCCATCGAGCCCTTGCTTGAGGGCTGTGGCGAGTTCTTGAACAGTGATTTCTTTCATAGATTCGGTATTGGGAACGCCACAGAAGCCATCGTAGTCGATGAGGTCAGTGACGCTTGGGTTTGGACCGCAGAGGATGCATTCAGGGTCTTTGCGGAGGGTGAAGTTGCGGAACGTGGTGTTGAGGGCGTCGTAGTGGACTAGCTTGCCAGTTGGTGGTGTGCCGATACCGGCGATGAGCTTGATTGCTTCCATCGCCTGCAAGGAGCCGATGATGCCGGGAAGGACGCCGAGCACGCCAGCCTCTGCGCAGCTGGGCACCGTACCTGGGTCAGGAGGATTCGGGAGCATGCAGCGATAGCACGGGCCGCCGAGGTGCGGAGCGAAGACTGAAACCTGTCCTTCAAAGCGGAAGATCGAGCCGTAGACATTTGGTTTGCCAGTGAAGTAGGCGAGGTCGTTACTGAGGTAGCGGGTGGGGAAGTTGTCGGTACCATCGATGATGATGTCGTAGGGCTCGGCAATTTCACGCGCATTTTTGGCAGTGAAGCGGGCGTCGTGAGTCACCACTTCGATGTGGGGGTTGATCTCAAGGAGGCGATGCTTCGCACTTTCTAGCTTCGGTTTGCCAATCCACGACTCGCCGTGGATGATCTGTCGCTGGAGGTTCGAGGGCTCGACATGGTCTGAGTCGACCAACCCTATCTTTCCGACGCCAGCGGCTGCGAGGTACATGGCGGCTGGAGACCCCAGACCGCCGGTGCCAATACAGAGAACTGAGCCAGCTTTGAGCTTTTCTTGGCCGGTTTCTCCGAGTTCAGGGAGAGTGAAGTGGCGCGCGTAGCGTTGCTTTTCCTCAGGTGTCAGCATGGCGCGGAGTGTGCCCAAGATTGTTGAAGCTGCCAAGTGGATTTTGTGCCCACCAGAGCGTGAGGCTAGATTGCTAGGTGACGGATGGTTGTTGTTGGCTGAGACAATGGATGGCGCCGCCTTCCCAAAGGATTTCACTGCAATCGATCCCGACGACTTCGCGGCTGGGGAAGAGCTCCCTGAGCATGCCGCACGCTCGATCGTCGTTGCGGCTTTGATCAAAGGTAGGCACGAGAACCAATTGGTTGAGAATGAGAAAATTGGCGTAGCTTGCAGGTAAGGTGTCGAGCCTCCACTGGTCGGCACGTAGGGGATCAGGCATGGGAAGTGGGATTGTTTCCACATTCGATCCACTGGCAGTTTTCAGGTCTTGGAGAAGCTCAAGGTTGGTTTGAAGCACTCGGTAATTCGGCGACTTTGGGTTGAGGTCTTCGATCGAGACAATCATGTCTTCGGCAACGAATCTGGTGAGGTCGTCGATGTGGCCATCGGTATCATCTCCCTCGATTCCAGATGGCAGCCAGAAGATGGAGCTTGCACCTAGGCAGCGCTGCAGTTCTTGCTCGATATCTTGTTTACTGAGCTCAGGGTTGCGGTTGGGGTTGAGAGCTACGGCTTCAGTCGTGAGAACGACGCCTGCGCCATTGCCTTCGATAGCACCACCTTCGAGAAAGATTGAAGAACGCGTGGTCTCAGCGCTGATAGCAGACGCCATCTTGGCGGCGACCTGGTCGTCTAGTTCCCATGGCGGAAACTTGCCACCCCATGCATTGAAATGCCAGTCGATGCCGTGGAGCTGCTTACTTGATTGGTCGACAACGAATGTGGCGCCATGATCGCGGCACCAGACATCATTGGACGGATGGTCATGTAGGGTGATGTGATCGAGCTCGGCATGGGCGATCTTGAGTGCTTCTAGGACTGCGGAGTGGTGTGGCGCGGCGACATTGATTGACACCGGCTGCGTGCGTGAGATGAGAGCGATAAAATCTGCGAATTGTTTTTGAATGCTGCTGAGCTTCTTGGCCGGCCAGGTATCGCTGCGGTGGGGCCAGGTGAACCAAACGGCGTCTTGGGGCTCCCACTCAGCGGGCCAGCGGAAGTCGCGTGGAGCGGCTTCAGCCGCTGGCTTCTGCGTGTGGCCCTCAATGTTGAGAAAATCGAGATTCATGGATCAATCGATGAAGCGTTGGGTAATGTCGCTGTATGAGTCAATACGGCGGTCGCGGAAGAAGGGCCAAATGCGGCGGTGTTCCTCGAGGGCTTGGAGGTCGAGTTCCGCGGTGAGGATTGTTTCATCACTGACGGGGGCCTCAGCGATGACTTGGCCGTAGTGGTTGGATACAAAGGATTGCCCCCAAAATTCGGAGTCTCCTTCGGTGCCAGTGCGATTGATCGCAACGACGTAGCAGGCATTGGCAACCGCGTGCCCGCATTGTACTGCGCGCCAGGCGTGGTGTTGGGCCTCGCCAAGTTCCTCTTTCTCCTCCGGAAGCCAGCCGATGGCGGTAGGGTAGATTAAAACCTCCGCGCCTAGCAGGGATGTCAGGCGTGCGGCCTCCGGGTACCATTGGTCCCAACAGATAAGCACGCCTAGCTTGCCGAATTGTGTGTCGAAGGCTTTGTAACCAAGGTCGCCTGGTGTGAAGTAGAATTTTTCCTCAAACCCAGGATCCTGAGGGATGTGCATCTTGCGGTAGTGCCCAAGGTAGGAACCATCGGCATCGCATACCCAAGCGGTGTTGTGATAGAGGCCAGTGGCGCGCTTCTCAAAGCCACTAGCCACGATGACCACGCTTAGCTCTGCGGCGAGCGCACAGTGCGCCTCGGTGATTGGCCCAGGAATTGGATCGGCGAGATCAAAGTTCTCGGTGTCTTGCGTGGTGCAAAAGTACTCAGTCGTGAAGAGCTCCTGGGTGCAGATGATTTGGGCACCCTTAGCTGCAGCTTCACGAATCGCAGCTTCGGTTTTGCTCAGGTTCTCAGCTGGAGTGGTATGAGCCGTCAGCTGCAGTAAAGCGATCTTGGGCATGTCCGTTGGAAAGAGGTGAGTGCCTTAGCGTAACACTATATTTTGAAGTTCGGGCATTGCTCGAGGAATCTCTTTGGATTCTCATAGACGATGCGCTCGATTGTTTGCTTGTCATACTTGCGCTTGCCCATTTCGAGGGCGGTCTTGGCAACAGCGAGCGGGTCGGAGATGCCCCAGTCACAGGCTGAGTTCATCCAGATGTTTTCCATGCCGTAGTTTTCTAGGATATCGATAGCGCGTGCTGGGGTGCACTTCGATTCTGGGTACAGGGTCATGCCAGCCCAGAATCCTTCATCGAGGACGAGGCCTGCGGTGTGCTCTTCCACGTGGTCAATGACGACGCGGCTTGGGTCGACATTGGCATTTTTCAGCGCATCAATGATGAGCTTCGTGCCCTTCAGCTTGTCTTCCAGGTGAGGGGTGTGGATGAGAATTGGTTGATCGTACCTTTTTGCGATGTCGACGTGTTCTTCGAAGATGGCGAGTTCATTTTTGGTGTTCTTATTGAGACCAATTTCGCCGATACCGAGTACGCTGGGTTTGTCGATGAATTCAGGAATGAGGCTCAATACTTCACGAGCGAAGCCTGCATCTTCTGATTCTTTTGGGTTGATACAGAGCCAACAAAAGTGGGCGATACCGAATTTGGCGGCGCGTGCGGGCTCGTACTCGGTGAGCTGGCTGAAGTAATCGTAGAAGCCATCGACGGAGGCGCGGTCGTAGCCAGCCCAGAAGGCTGGCTCGCAGATCGCTTCGCAGCCGGCCATCGCCATCTTTTGGTAGTCGTCGGTGGTACGGCTCACCATGTGGCCGTGTGGTTCGATGTATTTCATTGAGAAAGGATGAATCGTAGTGGTGAATGAATGCGCTGGGCTTGGAGTGCCGCCTAGTCTCTAGGTGCGCCAAATGCTCCTTGGATGGTGGCCGCAGGGATGGGTGTTTCGCTGTGGTCAGAGAGGGCGAGGAGGACCGCTTCGGCTCGGCGTTTGTCGCCAGGATTGAGCATCGCTTCGAGAGCTCGGTGCAAGGCTGGCTCGCGGAAGTCTGATTCCCCGTCGTGGCGATCTAGGCGGTCGAGGTATGCTGCTATTTCTATCAAGTCACGGCGGGCTGCCATGAAGTAAAGGTCCAGGATTTCTTGCTTGGTTGGCATAAAGATAAAGGTAGTCTAAATCTACGATTTGGCACGGAAAAATTTATACGATTGATTCGAGGGGGAGGAGCTTTTTGGTATTACCTTTGCGGCAGACGAAGGGTCTCGCGTGAGTCGTATCGGGAGATAAAAAAAGCCCACTCGCATGGAGCGAGTGAGCTTTTTTGTAAGTGATTCGTAGTGAATCCTGTTCTGGCGGATTAACGCTTGGAGAACTGGAAACGCTTACGTGCACCTGGCTGACCAGCTTTCTTACGCTCTTTCATACGTGGGTCACGACGAAGGAGGAGAGCAGCTTTGAGCGCTGGGCGAAGTTCTGGGTCGTGCTGGATAAGTGCACGAGCGATAGCGAGGCGCATTGCGCCAACCTGACCGTTGAGACCACCGCCGTTTGTTGCGATGCGTACGTCAAACTTGTTCATGAGGTTTGCTACCTGGAACGGTGCAAGCACTGCGTTCTGGAGAGTGATGGTTGGAAGGTAGTCTTCGAAAGCACGCTTGTTGACAGTGATTTCGCCAGTACCTTCTACGATCCATGCGTGTGCAATTGCGTTTTTACGACGGCCAGTTGCGGAGAATGTTTTTGATTCGCTCATAATAGGAAAGTGATAAAATTGAACAATTAAGCAACTTCGAATGCTTCAGGATTCTGTGCTTCGTGTGCGTGTTCTGCGCCTGCGTATACGTGGAGTTTCTTGTAGATTGCGCTACCGAGCTTGTTGTGTGGGATCATGCCCTTCACTGCGCGCTCGACGAGGAGTTCTGGATGACGCTCACGAACCTTCTTTGGGTTCTCAATTTTCTGGTTACCAACGTAGCCAGTGTAAGCTGTGTAGATCTTCTGCACTTCCTTGTTGCCAGTAAGGCGAACTTTTTCAGCGTTGATGATGATGACGTTGTCACCTGTGTCAACGTGAGGAGTGAAGATTGGCTTGTGCTTGCCGCGCAAGAGAACTGCGGCTTCACGAGCAACTTGGCCGAGTACCTTATCGGCAGCGTCGATCACATACCATTTGCGCTCAACGTCCTGAGCTTTGGCGGAGAATGTTTTCATCTTATATATTTTTTCCTGGTTGTCCTTATGTCGAAGCTCAACCGAATTGGTCGGAGTGAGTCTCGGGGAAGGGGCGGGCAACGTAGGAGCCGCTCTGCCTGATGTCAATCGAAATCTCTGCGGCTCGTGTTGAATATTCACATTTTATTGTTTTTGCTGTGTCTGAGTGACTTGGCTGTGTTAGGTGATGACTTGTATGAATGAAGTGCCGTGGAGAGAGATCGTTCCGAATGGTGGTCGTGTGTTTGTGGGTGGTGGTGCGATGGTGCCCTTTGCCTTGATGCAGAGTTTGCTCGAGCAACGTGAGTATTTTCAGGATGTGGAATTTATCCACATCCACACGCTGGGTGAGCTGCCGTGGCTTGACAAACAATACGATGGGCACTTCCGAACCAATAGTTTCTTTCTCTCACGAACGATGAGTGAGGCGGTGAACCAAGGTAGGGCAGACTACACTCCATGTCCTACTTTTGAGGTGCCAAACTTATTTCGCCAAGGGGTACTTGCTTTGGATGTGGCGTTGATTCAGGTGAGTCCGCCTGATGCTGATGGTTATGTTTCTACTGGCCTCAGTGCCGACGTGATCTTTGCGGCTGTTCATTCTGCGACAGTTGTGGTGGCTCAAATTAATCGTAAGGTACCACTGACCTTTGGAGACACCCGTCTTGCCGTCTCGGATATTGATCACTTTATCGAGCAAGACGCGGAGCTGCCGCAGACTGAACCGTGGGCGTACTTGCCTCATCATGAAAAGATCGGTCGCTATGCTGCGCAGCTTATTGATGATGGGTCGACGATCCAGGTGAGTATGGGGAATAGTCCTCAGGCGGTGCTGCGTGCATTGGATGGTCATGAAAATCTGGGGATTCATACTGGTTGCTTTACCGATACGATGATGGAGCTGGTGAAGAATGGTGTGGTTGACAATTCTAACAAGGCTTACCAACGTGGCATTAGTGTGGCTAGTCATTGTCTGGGCTCGCAGGAGCTTTATGATTTCATGCATAACAACCATGCGATTGAGCTACATAAAAGCGAGTGGGCGAATGACCCTCACCGCATTGGCAAGCACAAGCAGATGGTATCGATTAATGGTGCGCGCGAAATTGATCTGACTGGCCAGGTTGTGCGCGATTCGCGTGGGCATCATTTCTACGGTGGGATTGGTGCGACTCAGGACTTCATTCGAGGTGCTGCGATGAGTGAAGGTGGGCGCCCGATCATTGCGTTGAGTTCATTGGATTCAAGCGGCAGGAGCCGCATTGTCACGGGCTTAGCCTCTGGCAGTGGTGTCTGTAGTTCGCGTGGGGATGTGCATTATGTGGTCACGGAATATGGGATTGCGAATTTGGTGGGGCAGACGATCCGCCAGCGCGTGCTTCGATTAGTCGAAATCGCGCATCCAGATGTGCGTGAGTCTCTCCTAGAGGGAGCAAGGATGCAGGGATGGATTCCGGAGATTTATGGATTCAATCCACGAGGGATCCATGATTCTGGTTCTGCTGAAATTGATAGCGGGCGCGTTAAGTTTTCCGGGATTACCTACACGATGCGTGCGATGCATCCGAGTGATGTGCGTACCTTGCAGCAATTTTTCTATGCTCAAGATGAGGAAACGATTCGTCTGCGTTATGGGCATGCGATGCCGAACCTGGATGAAGGTGCGGCATACCGAATGGCGTCGGTGGATCAATCTAGTGATCTCGCGATCGGGGTATTTTACAGAGATGGGCATCGCGAGGTCTTGCGTGCGGTTGGTCGATTCTATTTGGATCAATCAGGGGAGTCCGCCGAGGTCGCTTTTCTGGTGCATGAGAAGGCGCGCCGTCTTGGTATGGCGAATCTTTTATTATCTGAGATTGCGAAAATTGCGAAAAAACGTGGGGTGAAAACCTTCTGGGCCTCGGTGCAGAAGCGCAATGAAGCGATGATCCAGCTATTCATGAACCGTGGGGCTGAGCGTGAGCGCCAGTTTGGTGAAGATAGTGATGAGTTCTTCATGGAGGTCGACCAGTTGGTTGTGCAGGCCGAGCAATGGGAAAAAAAGCAAGAGGCGAAACGCCAGGCGAGTCGAGAAGGTGCAGGGAAGGATCACCATGTCGATGCCCCTGAAGTTCAGAGTGGCCGCAGTGTTCAAAACGCTTCAGTTGCCTTGTGGTATTCTACCGAGCCACTCCGGCATGATACTGGTGATGGTCACCCAGAGTCTGTGGAGCGCTACCAAGCGATATTGGATTTGATCGAAAAGAAGTATGCTGATTGGCCAGCCATTGATGATCGTTTTGCTACTGTTTCTGAGATCACCATGGTGCATTCGCCACACTACCACGATATGGTGCGTATGGATGTGGATAATTTTGCTGAACAACTACGTACTGGTGACACGGCAATCTGCGAGCACTCGTATGATGCTGCAGTGCTATCTACTGGCGGGGTGCTCAATGCCGTCGATGAAGTGATGGCAGGGGAGGTGAACAAGGTGTTCTGCGCCACACGCCCTCCAGGGCACCATGCATCTGAAGACTTGGGCATGGGGTTCTGTGTGTTTAACCATGTGGCTGTGGCTGCTCGTTATGCCCAACAACGATATGGCCTGACGCGTGTGGCAATCCTAGATTGGGATGTGCATGCTGGGAATGGCACCCAATCCATCTTTTATGAAGACCCGAGTGTCTTGTTCTTTTCAAGCCATCAACATGGTTTGTTTCATGCCTTTGGCAGCAAGGAAGAACGTGGTGCCGGGGAAGGCGAGGGTACGACCATTAATGTGCCATTACCGGAAAAGGCTGGCGATCGAGAATTACTGGCAGCCTGGGGGGAGCCACTGGCCGCTGCATTGGATGAATTTCAGCCCGATATGATCATTCTCTCTGCTGGATTTGACGCTGTGGATGGTGATCCTTTAGCTGATTTATGTGTCACTCCTGAGGGCTTTGGCCAACTCACCAAGATCGTGGTGGCTTATGCTGAGAAGTTCTGTGACGGTCGTCTGATTTCCGTGCTCGAGGGTGGCTATGATCCGCTGCTTTTAGCCGATTGTGTCGAGGCTCATCTGGATGCGATGTGATTTTGAGCTTTGGCGTTGCCATGCTGGTAGCTCAGTTTCATAGTCTGGGCATGGCAGTCTTCATGAAGGAACTTGAATTTGACTCACGCAGCAAGGGTACCTACGAGATTACCGAGAATGTGGCTGCGGTGGTGCGAGAATCAGGAATACAGAGCGGCACGGTTAGCGTGTTTAACAAGCATACGAGCTCAAGTCTCGTGCTGATGGAGAATGCGGACCCGAGCGCGCGTCGTGACTTGGAAATGTACTTCGACAAGTTGGTGCCAGAAGACACACCGTATTTTATTCACACCTACGAGGGGCCAGACGACATGCCATCGCATATTCGTATGGCGCTGACACGCAGCAGCGAGACGATTCCCGTCTTTGCCAATCAAATGATGTTGGGCACCTGGCAGGGCATCTTTGTATTCGAGCACCGTAGGGCTCCGCATCGCCGCCGCATTGTGGTGACTGTGATGGGAGAGTGAAAATAGTATGATCGGGGGAGGTGACAGAGACTGTAACTTTGCGGTAGTCGATGAATCAGATGATTGGATTGTGGTCGATAAGGCTGCTCCTTTGATTGTGCATCCGACGAATAATAAGCGAGAAGCCACCTTGCTCTGTGGTCTTCAAGAATTGCTTGTTTACGAACTAGCTAATGGAGCGGCGCTATCCTTGATGAACCGGCTTGACCGCGAGACTAGCGGCTTGGTCTTGGTGGCTAAGAACAAGTCAGCGGCTCGCCAATTTGGGCGAGCGATGGAGCGCCGACAGATTCACAAAGAGTACGAAGCTCTCGTGTTTGGTTGGCCCGAATGGGATGATTTTACTGTGGAGGAACCAATCCTACGCAAAGGGGAAGTCATGGAGTCACCTATCTGGCTGAAGCAATCGGTGCATCCAGCGGGTAAGGCATGCCGTACCGAGTTTCAGGTATTCGAGCGACGAATCGTGCATGGCGAGAAGGTATCTTGGCTGCATGTGCTGCCGCATACTGGTAGAATGCATCAGATCCGTGTGCATGCTGAATATGCTGGCTTTCCGTTGATTGGTGATAAAATTTACGGCCCAGATGAGCACCATTATTTAGAGCATATTGAGCGGGGATGGACTGAGGAAATGCAGCGCGCATTGTACCTGAAGAGGCATGCTCTTCACGCCAGTCACCTGCACGTTCGTACGGATGATCTCGAGCTTCGCTGGTCTTGTCCGATGGCAGATGATCTGAAGCGCTGGTTCCAGAGCGGAATTTATTAGCTAAAATTGAATGAATGCATCCGACGAATCTGAAAAAACTAGTAGAAATGCGAAAGATCTGATCAGTTAAGCACAAAAATGGCGCAAGTTCCTGTTGCCATGCACTTTGAAGTGGTCTAAACGCCGGAAGTAACTTTTCACTGAAAAAAGGTAAAAAATATGAGCAAGAGTGATTTCGGCCTAATTGGCCTAGCCGTAATGGGCCAGAACTTGGTTCTCAATGTAGAGAGCCGTGGTTTCCAAGTTTCCGTGTACAACCGTACGACTTCTGTAACTGACGAATTTATCGCAGCAAACCCAGGCAAGCAGCTTGTGGGGGCACACACACTAGAAGACTTTGTCGAGAGCCTCGCGTCTCCTCGTAAGATTCAGATTATGGTGAAGGCTGGTGGCCCAGTCGACGCAGTGATCGATTCTCTGGTGCCACTTCTCGACGAAGGTGACATCATCATCGACGGTGGTAACACTCTCTACACAGATACTGAGCGCCGTGAAAAAGCTCTCTCTGAGAAAGGGTTCCGTTTCATTGGAGCTGGTGTTTCAGGTGGTGAAGAAGGAGCCCTCAAAGGCCCATCCATCATGCCTGGTGGTCCAACATCCACTTGGGATGTGATGAAGCCAATCTTCGAGTCCATCTCCGCCAAGGTAGATGGTACTCCATGTGTCACTCACATCGGCGAAGGCGGCGCAGGTCACTTCGTAAAGATGGTGCACAATGGCATCGAATACGGTGACATGCAGCTCATTTGTGAAGCATACAACATTTTCAAAGCAGCTGGCTTCTCCAACGAAGAGCTCGCTGAGATTTTTGCTGACTGGAATGCAGGCGACCTCGAGTCATACCTCATCGAAATCACGGCAAACATCTTCAAACAAAAGGACCAAGAGACTGGCAAAGACATCGTCGACCTCATCGTCGACAAAGCTGGCCAAAAAGGTACTGGTCGCTGGACCGTGATGGGCTCAGTTGAACAAGCAGTTCCATTCTCAACCATCGCTGGCTCCGTAGAAGCACGTATCCTTTCTTCCATGCGTGACCAACGTAAGGTGGCTTCTGGCATCCTTCAGGGTCCAGACAACTGGAACTTCGAGCTCAAAGGCATGAGCAAGGAGGAGCTTGTTTCTAAAGTGCGCAACGCACTCTACGCATCCAAGATCGTATCCTACGCACAGGGTCTCGACCTCATCGCTAAGGTGGGTCGTGAAAAGAACTGGGGTCTCGACCTTGGCGCAATCGCACGCATCTGGCGTGGTGGTTGTATCATCCGTGCTCAGTTCCTCAACCGCATCACTGAAGCGTACGAAGAGAGCCCAGACCTCACCAACCTCATGCTTGCCCCATTCTTCACCGAAATCCTCAACAAGGGTCAGCAGGACTGGCGCGAGGTGGTGGGTCTCGCTGCTGTGAACGGCATCCCAGTACCATCCTTCGGTGGTTCACTTTCCTACTTCGATGCCTACCGTGCAGAGCGCGTTCCTGCGAACCTTCTGCAGGCGCAACGTGACTTCTTCGGTGCTCATACCTACGAGCGTATCGACAAGCCAGAAGGCGAGTTCTTCCACACCGAAGACTGGCCAGAGCTCATCGACTAAACGAGTCGAATCAGTTCACTGATTTTTAAATGACGCAACTCGACTGGTTCGAGTTGCGTTTTTTTTGTGTGAAGCCGCTGGAGTAGCGGTGATGGAGCAGCTCTTGTTTAGTTTTCAGATCTCACAGCCTTCGCTTGGGATGGCTCAATGATGTCGAGCCAGAGTGAGTCGCATTGATACTTTGGAGTATGCAGGAGAGTGGATTTACGTTACTCCCATTGGTGTGACAATGGATATGGAAGTATCATTTGAGGAGTTTGATCTGGCGGCTACGTGGCTTGTAGGAGTTTCTGGCGGTAGAGACTCGATGTGTCTTCTTGAGTTGATGTTCCAAGCTGGCTTTCAGAAGCTGATCGTGGTCCATGTGAACCATGGCTTGCGTGGTGCTGAGGCTGACGAGGATGCATCGTGTGTGCAACAACGCGCCTCTGAGCTAGGGCTACCATGCGAGCTTGTGCATGCCGATGTGCGCAGCACGATGCTGAACCAGCATTGGGGGTTAGAAAAGGCAGCCAGAGAAGTAAGGCATCTTGCGTTTGCTGAGTTATTCTCCCGACACCAAGCGAATGGAGTATTCTTGGCGCACCACGCCGATGACCAGATAGAAACAGCCTTGTTCAATTTGCTGCGCGGTTCACATGGACTCAAAGCCATGCAGTCTGAATCCCGTATCTTGACTGCTCGCGGAGCTCTAAAGATCCATCGCCCTATGCTGAAGGTGCGCCGTTGGCAAATCACACAATTCATGCAGCAACGGGGACTAGCGTTTAGAGAAGATGCTAGTAATGCTGAGCCGATCACGGCGCGTAACAGGTTGCGCAATGAAGCGCTTCCTCTGCTCGAGTCGATCATGGGGAGGGAGGTGGTCCCCGCTCTGATCGCCGCTGTTGAGGCGCAGGAGAGAATGGATCTCGCGCTGGAGGAACTAACGCCATCATTGGATGAGCTTCTTGACCCTCAGGAGAGGATCCACTTGCCCAGTTTTGTGAGACTTCCACTGGCTTCACAAAGTGCGTTACTGCACGCCTACTTGAAAAAGTACTCCGTGCCCGATATTGGAAGAGCTACCATTGACGCCTGCATGGCGCTGTTGGAACCTGGCGGGAGTGCCAAGTGTAATCTCCCCGGTGGTGCTTGGATGCGCCGCAGGGAACAACGGTTGTTTATTGAGTTTCCTCGATAATCTCGCTGCCTCGCGTTTTCTACACTTGAATAATAGTGGGGAACCAGCCAGCAATAGCTCAGAGACAATTCATCCACTTACAATATTGATTTAGTACCATGGGACGCGCATTTGAATACCGTAGAGCATCGAAGGAAAAACGCTGGGACAAAATGTCCAAGCTCTTTCCAAAGTTAGGCAAGGCCATCACCGTTGCAGCAAAAGAAGGTGGCGAAGATCCGGAGGTGAATACCAAACTCCGCGCCGCCATAGCCACGGCGAAGGCTGAGAATATGCCAAAGGACAACATCGACAAAGCGATTGCGCGAGCGACTGCTAAGGATGCTGTTTCCTACACCGAAGTGAATTACGAAGGTAAGGGGCCACATGGCGTGCTCATTTGGGTGGAATGTGCCACTGATAACAATACACGCACCTTCACCAACGTGCGGACCATTTTCAATAAGTCAGGTGGTAGTTTGATGCCATCTGGCGGGCTCGAATTCATGTTCACTCGTAAGGCTGTAGTGAAATTCAAAAAGCCTGAGGGCCAAGAGCTCGAGGAGGTCGAATTGGAACTGATTGATCACGGGCTTGAAGAATTGGAAGACTTGGGTGAAGAAGCTGTGGCGTACGGCGAGTTTACGAGCTTTGGTTCGCTCTCAAAAGGGGTCGAAGAACTCGGGCTAGAGATCACCAAGGCCGCACCCGAGCGTATTGCCAATAATAGTAATGAATTCACAGAAGAGCAGCTCGAAGAAATCGAGGCCTTTCTCGATAAGTTGGAAGATGACGACGATGTACAGAACGTCTTCACCAACATTGCGTGATTCCCACATCGTTGACATGGTTCAGCGATAGATCTCTCTAAAAAAAGCTCAGAACCTAGATGGTTCTGAGCATTTTTGTTTGCCTGAGTGGGGAGGGCACCGAGGCGCTTGGGAGGTTGTTTGGGAGGAGTGATTGGTAGCTTGAGTAGACAGTTTCAGCCCGTGTCGTTGGGAGGAAAATGATGCACTGGTCTAGCTTGGTCCGAGCAGGGGCTGATTCTATCAACTTGCTACTACCAACCAAAATGGGTGATGTTTGTTCAGACAGTCTTTGAGTGTCGCGCCTTGGATTGAGCCAAGTGGGCATCGAAGATCATCGCGATGTTTCGAATAAAAAGTGACCCTTGTGGGGTGACTTTGAGGTAATCAGAGTTCAGCTCGACGAGCTCGTCTGCTATGAAGCTTTTTAGCTGATTGAGTTCTGAGGCGAAGTAGTCTTTGAAAGGGATGCCGAGCTCTTTGGAGAGTGTTTGGAAATGGAGCGTGTGATCGCACATGAGGCGCATGATCGTGAGCCTGCGCATGCGGTCGTCTTGGTTGAGCACGTATCCTTTGTCGAGCGGCAGCTTACCATCGTTGAGCATACTTTCGTAGGTGTTGAGGTCTTTGACATTTTGTCTATACGTATTGTTGGTTTGTGAGATTGATGAGATGCCGAAACCACAGATTTCCACATCATGGAAGGTTGAGTAACCTTGAAAGTTGCGCTGCATCGTCTTATTGCGTTGCGCCACAGCGAGCGGGTCACTGACCTTTGCGAAGTGGTCCATACCGATGTATTGGTAGCCTCGAGAGGTGAGCTCACGGATGATGACTCCGAGCATTTTTATTTTTTCTTCACCACTAGGAAGTCCATGGCGCTCAAGAATCTTCTGAGCGGGAGCAATCCAGGGAACGTGCGCGTATGAGAAGACTGCCAGACGGTCGGGGTCGTAGCTGAGCACTTGGTTGAGTGTTTCATGGATCGAGTCTGGCGTCTGATAGGGTAGGCCATAGATTAGATCAATGTTGAGCGAGCACATACCAGCTTCCTTTGCCCAGCGAATGGCGTCACGATTCTGCTCATCACTTTGCACACGGTTGACGGCCTTTTGGGTCTTTTCTTGGATGTCTTGCACACCAAATGAAACGCGATTGACGCCGAGTCGGGCAAAGGCTTTGATGTGGTCCTGAGTGAGTCTACGTGGATCTAGCTCAGCGCTGATCTCAGCATCCTCTGCGAAGTGGAAGCGAGAATGAATGGCCCTAGCCAGGGTGTCGATCTGCTCGGGGGTGAAATGGTTTGGGGTGCCGCCTCCAAAATGCAGTTGCTGTACTGGGCGTTGTTGACCCAGGTGTGGGAGCATCAAATCCATTTCTTGTTCAAGCAATTCGATGTACTGCTCTGCCGGCGCTGTCTTGCTGGTGATCATTTTGGTGCATCCGCAGAACCAGCACAGAGAGGCGCAAAAAGGGAGGTGGAAATACAGTGAAAGTGGTGATTTCCCCATGTCTGCGACCAAGGCTTCGGCCGCGACATTCTCGGTGAATTGCGGTGCCGTAGGGTACGAGGTGTAGCGTGGCCCAGGCTGGTTGTACTTTTCGACCAGCTTTAAATCAGGGGTGATCATATATTCAGAATACGCTTAGTAATTGCCGATTTCTGTGCAGATGCTGACCTCGTGCGGATAAAATATGCGTGGCTGGCACATTTCATGCGAGGCAACTCAGTTCTCTTTGATCCAGCGTAGAAATCTTCTTGTTTTCAAGGGTACGCTGGTTAGAGTGTTAGCCATGACTAAATTACGTCTCTTGCTCGCAGGTCTCTGTGCGTTTGCTATGGCATCGTGCTCGAACTCCATCGACATGCCGAAGGGTAGTAGTAGCGGCTACAGCTCAGCGCGCATCGTCAAGCGTGCGCCTAACAGCCAACCGATCACGGATCCTGTCGAAAAGAAAGTGCACCGTTTGATTCATAGCAATATTCAGAATCAATTCACCTCACGTGGCATGGGCTTCAATTCTTCCAATTCGGATCTCGTGGTTGCCTACATGGTGATCTACCAAGACAGCTCGACCACCACCTCATATGATGAATACTTTGGATACCACCGCGATAGCACCGAGATTCTCGACCGCGCGCATGAAATTGGCGTCATCAAGGAGAAGAATCCAGACTACTTTGAGCGTGCTGGTCTACTTGTAGACATCATCGACTCCAAGACAAACAAGCTCGTTTACCGCAACATTGGTGTGGTGGATGTGGTTAATAGCCCAACTGAAAAAGAAAGAGCAAATCGTGTTTCCACAGCTGTGAATGAGGCGATTTCACCATTCTTCAAGTAAGCATTCAGCGTTTTCAAACTCTCTTTACGAACTCACCGCGCCACAGTGCACGGTGAGTTTTTTAGTATTTAGGCTTTAGTCTCTAGCGGGCAGGGATTGTAGAGCTTCTGGGAGGAATTCGATCACTGAGCTTGCTGTCAGTGTCTCGGTTGATTCCTGACTGAGGGCGAGCTGAGCCGCTTCGCCGGCGAGCCAGACTGCAAGTTTGCTAGATTCTAGAGAGGTGTATCCTTGGGCGCAGAGGCCAGCAATGAGGCCAGAGAGCACATCACCTTGTCCGGCCGAAGCCATAGCTGGGGTGCCAGTGCTATTGATCCATTGTGGGGAATCGGCTGAGCAAACGATCGTGCGGGACCCTTTATAGACAAGTGTGGCGGGTGATTCTGATTGAACCAAGCGAGCTTTGTCCTCGCGGCTGCCGGAGTGGGGGAAGAGACGCTGGAATTCGCCTGGGTGTGGGGTGATGATGGATAGATGATTGAGCACCTCGTGTCGCTGTTCTGATGCAATGAGGTTGAGTGCGTCTGCATCGATCACTGTGGGAACATTACTTTGTTCGATGACCTGAAGCAGGCGCTCGGCCAGTGAGGGGACTGGAGTGCCGATGCCAGGCCCGATGATGAGCGAGTCGAATTCCATGTCGAGCATGATGCGGGGGTCGATGGCCGGCTGCACCATGACTTCTAAAGGTACCATGGTGGCGAGTACTGGATAGAGCGTGGGGGGAATGAATACCGTGATCAAGCCAGCTCCGGACTTGAGGCATGCAGTAGCTGCTAGCGCAGCGGCTCCCAGCATCCCTTCAGAGCCAGCCCAGATTCCGACTCTGCCAGACATGCCTTTGTGCTGGCCATACGGACGTCGCATGCGAGTCAGTGACGCTGGGCATATGAGTTGAGGAGCATCCGCTACATCGCCGATGAGTTGTTGGGCAGCTGAGGCACATAGATCAAGGGCTGTGAGTGGGACGTGGCTGATAGCGCCGACCTTGTCGGTGTGCTGCGAATCTAGGGTGAAGTCTTTGGGCAGGCCTATCTGAATGCAATGGTCAGAGATCACGGGGGAAGCATCTTGAGATAGACCACTGGGGACGTCTAGGCTGACCGTGACGGCTCCGCTCAGGGCACGCGTTTTGTTGATTTCTTGAACTAGCGTTATTAGGGGAGCTCGAAGTTCTCCCTGAGTACCAGTACCTAGCATGGCGTCTATAAGTATGCTCTGGTGATGGGCTGAAGTTTGCTCCTTGAGCGCTGGTTTGCCCAGTTCGGTGTATGCCATTTTGGGGAGTTCTCCCCAAGAATCTAGTGGATAAGCGGCGCGTAATTCGATTTGCCAACCAGCTTCTTTGAGGTGCTTGAGAGCTACCAATGCGTCACCAGCATTGTTGCCTTTGCCTAGGTAGGCGATCACGTGATGCGCGTGAGGGTAGTAATGCAGGATGGTTTCTGCAATGCCGCGGCCGGCTTCGAGCATCAATGACCATGGAGAATGCCCCTGGTCAAAGGCGAGTTGTTCGATGGAGCGCATGGTGCTGGAGCTGACGGCGATCATACTGACCCTATAGCAAGTAGCAGGCGATTGATCTACTCTTAGATAGCACTTGCTAGTATTTATTTCTTTGAAGGAGTGCACGACGGCAGAGAATAGCAATGGTGCTGCGATGCCTGAGCGATCAAGCCATACCTGCGAGGTGAATTCATTGTTTCCCTAGCTTTGCATTTTCAATAAGTCGTGCTATGGGTGGGGCAGATTCGACATGAAGCATTACATCAAACTCGCTGAAACCACGACACCTGAAGGAGAACCACTTGAACTATATCAACATGATAACGAGTTCTTCATTAGTTCGCATGGTGAACGTTTGATGACGAGTATTGCCTACGGTTCCGAAGAGGAACTTGCGCGCATGGCGTGCCAGCCACTACGTCCAGCAAGGCAACCACGCGTTTTGATCGGGGGGCTAGGCATGTGTTACACCTTGTCTGCTGCGGTTGAGACTCTACCTCAGCTAGGAGCTGAATTTGTAGTTGCCGAGCTGACGCAAGGAATTGTTGATTGGAATAAAACCTACCTCAAAGACCTGCATCCAGGCTTGTTGAGTGATCCACGTATTCAAATTAAAGTCTCACCGGTGCAGAAGCTTATCGCTCAGGCAAGTCAGGAATATTCAGCAATCATGCTAGATGTGGATAATGGTCCGAGTGCCTTCCATGGCGAAGAGAACGAGAGTCTTTATACTATGGAAGGGTTATTGGCTGCCAAGGCGGCTCTGAAGGATGGAGGTATCCTTGCTGTTTGGTCGGCCTATCCAGATAAAAAATTTACCAAGCTTCTGCGTAAAGCTCAGTTCGATGTATCAGAAGTCGAGGTCCCTGCATCCCATCGTGGTCGCAAGCGCAGGATGCACACGATTTGGCTCGCCCGGAATGGCGATTATGTTTCTCAGAATGAAACGAAGCGAAAGCGCTAGCGCGCGGAGCACGCGTAGTCCCACTTATATAGGGGTCACACGTGTGTCTGCATGGTGAATATTACATGAGTTTTCGTTAAAAATACAGTTTTTCTGTGCACTAGGTAAGAATTGTATAGTAGTCGATGTATATTTGTTAGCGGCTGCTTTTTACCTGTGTGTCATGGGTAGATGAGCAGCTAAATCAAGTGTTGATCAAGGTCTCACCCGGAGCCTCTATGCTTGCTTAAAACCACAACAACTCTATATGAAACACAACTACATTGTATCGGCTCTGCTAGGCTTGACAGCTATTTCACATGCAGAAGTAACCCTCCCACAAGTGATCAACAGCAAGATGGTGCTCCAGCGCGGTGTGCCGGCACCTATCTGGGGGTGGGCGGATCAGGGAGAGAAGGTCACAGTCCAATTTGCAGGCCAGACCAAGACCACCTTACCTGACGCCAATGGTAAGTGGATGGTCAAACTGGACCCACTCACCGCCTCATCAGAGTCCCGCGTGATGACGATCAGCGGTAAGAATGAACACAAGCTCGAAGATGTGCTTGTCGGAGAGGTTTGGCTCGCCTCTGGCCAATCAAACATGGAGTGGACTTTTTCTCAAATTGTGGAAGCCGAGCGCACATTGGCGGTCAGCCACAAGGACAACAACCTTGTGCGTGCATTCCACGTCAACCAACACGTGCAGTCAGGTGTGCCACTTGATGACACCGTAGGCATGTGGAAGAATTGCAACGACATGGTGGGTGCTTCGCTGCACAGCGTGTCGGCGGTAGGTTTCTTTTTTGCGGTTGAGCTACAGAAGCAGCTCGACGTACCAGTGGCTATTCTTGATTCGAACTGGGGTGGTCAGCGCATTGATCTCTTCATTTCCAAGGAAGGCTATGAATCAGTAGGTTTGCCATATCGCGCTCACGCTGACAACGGCGACAAGAAGGTTGTCGCTAGACGCCTAAACGCCATGGCTCATGAGTTGCAACAGGCTGCTAAGTCTGCGGATAAAGGAATCACTCGCCCAGTGGCGCTCAACAATGTCTATGGCTGGGCCAATAATGGCATCTACAATGCCATGATTGCACCGCTTGCACCGTATGCGCTGAAGGGCGCCATCTGGTACCAAGGGGAGTCGAACCGCAGTGATGGCCAGTACTTTGAGAAGGTGAAGGCTCTCTCGAATGGTTGGTCCAAGGCGTTTAACGTGAAAGATATTCCGCTCTATCAAGTTCAGATCGCACCATACGACTACACTCGCGGAGCAAACCCGAAGGACAGCACACTCTGTAACACCATTTGGAGTGCTCAGTACCGCGCGGCAAAAGAGATTCCAGGCGTGGGTGTGGTGGCGATTCACGACACCAACATCAACATTCAGGACATTCACCCAGCACACAAGTTGCCAGTCGCTCAGCGTTTAGCTGCACAAGCTCTCAAGAACGAATATGGTAAAGATGTGGTCACCACAGGTCCATCTGTAGCTTCTGCTCAGCGCACAGGTGACAAGGTGGTGGTATCCTTCACTGATATTGGTCAAGGATTGACTACGAACGATGGCGAGGCTCCGTCATGGTTTGAAATTTCTGCGGATGGAACAAACTTCGTGACTGCAGATGCGGCTCTCAAAGGCAACACGGTAGAGCTTAAGAGCTCGCAGGTGAAGAACCCACAGTTTGTGCGCATGGGGTGGGTAGAAACTGCCATTCCAAACCTCACGGATAAAAATGGCTGGCCTGTTTTCAGCTTTGCTCCGATTAAGGTGCAGTAGGCTGGTTCAATACTCTCAGATTATTAGCGACTGGGCTCTGGCTCAGTCGCTAATTTTTTTTTAGAGAAAATGCAGCTTGCTAGGTTGACCCATAGGGGACTGAGGCTATGTTAGGAGATTATGAGTACATCCCCACTTCTATCGCCTGTCTCTTTTGGTGCCATTGAGCTTTCGAACCGCATGGTTATGGCGCCACTCACACGCTGTCGGGCGAGTGAAGGCAGGGTCCCCAACAAGATGATGGCTGAGTACTATTCTCAGAGAGCCTCCGCTGGATTGATTGTATCTGAGGCCACCTCGGTAGATCCCATGGGCGTGGGGTATCCGAACACTCCGGGTATCTGGTCTGCGGAGCAAGTCGAAGGGTGGAAGCTGGTGACGGATGCAGTCCGTGCGGCTGGCGGAAAAATAGTCCTGCAGTTGTGGCATGTGGGACGCGTTTCGGATCCCGTCTACCTTGGTGGTGAGCTACCTGTTGCTCCGAGTGCGATTGCCCCTGAGGGTCACGTTAGCTTAATCCGACCGATGAAAGAATTTGTGACACCCAGAGCGCTCGGGCTGGAGGAAATTTCAGGTGTTATCGAAGCATTCCGACATGGCGCAGAAAACGCGAAAAAGGCGGGCTTTGATGGAGTTGAAATCCATGGTGCGAATGGCTACCTTTTGGACCAATTCCTGCAAGATAGCACCAACAAGAGAGAGGATGCCTATGGCGGATCGGTCGAGAATCGAGCCCGTTTGATGCTTGAAGTAGTCGATGCTGTGGTTTCTGTTTGGGGAGCTGATCGCGTGGGTCTTCATCTGGCACCGCGTGGCGACGCGCATGATATGGGTGACTCGGATCTAAAAACCACATTCACCTACCTAGCTAGTGAGGTCGGTAAGCGCGGCTTGGCATTTTTGTTTGCTCGCGAAGGGCTCGGCGATCCTTATCTAGGGCCTCTGCTAAAAAAAGCATTTGGAGGGAACTTTGTGGCCAATCAGCAGCTTAGCTTTGATGAGGCGATTGGGATCCTTCAACGGGGTGAGGCTGACGCCTGTGCTTGGGGGCAACAGTTCATTGCCAATCCTGATCTGGTGATGCGCCATGCACAAGGGGCCGAACTCAATGAACCTCACCCAGAGACATTCTATGGCGATGGCCCCGTGGGCTACACAGACTATCCCGCATTGGATAGATGAAGTGGTAAACCCTCCAGTGGGGGCTACTTAAATTTGCTAGAAGCATGACTGTTTCCTTTACCTTTTGGGATTCCTGTGCAGCGTGAATGGCATGCAGAAATTGTTACCCTTGTTGTTGAAGGTTTCACTTCCCTTGGTGGTCATTGACCAGATTACCAAGTGGCTTGTGGTGCTCAATTTCAAGCAACCGTATCTGCCGCACAAGGAGTACCCGTACCTCGAACCGATTGGTGAATTTCAGGGGAAATATTGGTTGGCATCAAACCACGTGGATCAGATTCCTGTGATTGAGGGCTTCTTCAATATTGTAAGAGTACACAATCAAGGTGTGGCATTCGGCATGGGCAATGGCTCGAGCTGGGCACCAGTAGTCTTTCTCATCGTTCCCTTTGTGGCGCTTTTCGTGGTGCGCATGCTATGGAAGAATGGGGTCTTTGTCGGCATCGCCAAGTGGTCCGCCCCTTTGTTGGTGGCTGGGGTGCTGGGCAACCTAATTGACCGATTACTACAAGGCTTCTTTCTCAAAGGCTACGAATCTTATAGTTTCTGGGGACGCCTTAGCGAAGGCTACGTGGTCGACTTTATCGATGTGACGATTCCCTTCATCAACTACCGTTGGCCGTCGTTTAACGTGGCGGATAGCTGCATTTGTATTGCTGCCAGCTTGCTCTTTATCTCAGCCTTTCGCACCGAGCTGGATGATCGCAAAGTGAGGCGTGAGAGTGCATAGCTGGAAGCGTGAGCTTGGTTTCAGCTGACCTCGTAGATCGTTTGCTTATCTGGATTGGGCTGCTGCGCTTTCTTCTAGCTTGCCAGCCTGAATGGTTTCTACCATGTTAAAGACATCTCGAAGAAAAGGTAAGAATTCATGGCAAGTTATACAGAAGACGACATCAAGAGCTTAGACTGGAAAGAGCACATCCGCCTCAGACCGGGGATGTACATCGGCAAGCTAGCAGATGGTTCGAACCCTGAGGATGGTATCTACATCCTGCTCAAAGAAGTCATGGACAACTCGATTGATGAGTTCGTCATGGGCCATGGCAACGAGATTCATGTGAATATCGATGATGAGGGGCGCGTTGAAGTCCGTGACTACGGCCGCGGTATCCCGCTTGGCAAGCTCATGGACTGCGCAGCCAAGATCAACACAGGCGCTAAATACGATTCAGAAGCCTTCAAGAAATCTGTAGGCCTCAACGGTGTCGGCATCAAGGCGGTGAACGCACTGTCGATATTCTTCGAAATCCAAGCGTGGCGCGACGGTGAAACCAAGGCGATTGAATTTAGCCGTGGCGAGGTGGTTGAAGAAATGCAAAAAACAGCAAAGGATGAGGCTCCGAATGGTACCCGTATTTGCTTCGACATCGACCGCGAGATTTTCCCTAAGAAGACGAGATACCGTGAGCAGTACGTTGAGAAAATGTGCCGCTACTATGCCTACCTCAACCCCGGGCTCTGCGTCGTCTACAATGGCAAAAAGTTCAAGTCTAAGAATGGGATCTTGGACCTCCTGCGCGAGGAAATGGATGAAGAAGCGCTGTATGAACCAGTCATGCTCAGCGGTAAGGATCTCGATATTTGCTTCACCCACACACCGAGTAGTTCGGAGGATTATTACACCTTCGTCAATGGCCAACACACCACCCAAGGGGGGACGCATCTAGCCGCCTTCCGAGAGGCAGTGGTGAAGGTACTGAGAGACTTCTTTAAAAAGCAGTACGATCCATCGGATATCCGCGCAGGCATCGCAGTCGCGGTTTCGATCCGTGTCGAAGAGCCGGTCTTTGAATCCCAAACTAAGACCAAGCTAGGTTCCACCACTGTCTCACCAGATGGTGAGACGGTTCGTACCTTTGTGCTCAACTTCCTCAAAGAACACCTAGACAACCACCTGCACAAACACTCCGCCGTAGCCGAGGCTATACAGAAGCGCATCCTTCTCTCGGAGAAAGAACGCAAGGAACTCTCCGGGGTGAAGAAGCTCGCTCGTGAGCGCGCCCGCAAGGCCAAGGTGCACAATAAAAAATTGCGGGATTGCCGCGCGCATCTCGACACCAAACACGCTCGCCGCGATGAAACCACGGTATTCCTCACCGAGGGTGACTCAGCCTCTGGTTCGATCACCAAGTGCCGCGATGTGGAAACGCAGGCGGTGTTCTCACTGCGCGGTAAGCCGCTCAATTCCTTCGGCCTCACCAAGAAGATCGTCTACGAAAACGAGGAATTCAACCTCCTCCAACACGCTTTGAATATTGAAGACGGTCTCGAGGGCCTGCGCTACCAGAAAATCGTCATCGCTACCGATGCCGATGTCGATGGGATGCACATCCGCCTCCTCTTACTGACCTTCTTCCTACAGTTCTTTCCTGAGGTTGTGCGCGAAGGCCACGTCTTTATCTTGCAGACGCCACTCTTCCGGGTGCGCAACAAGAAACACACATTCTATTGTTACGACGAGCAAGAACGCGAAGAAGCGATGCAAAAGTGTGGTAAAGCCGCCGAAATTACTCGATTCAAGGGGCTTGGTGAGATCTCACCAGACGAGTTCGCCTTCATGATCGGTGACGACATGCGCCTCGACCCCGTCACCATGGAAGAAGGTAAGAGCCTCAAAGAAATGCTCAACTTCTACATGGGCAAGAACACTCCAGACCGCCAACTCTACATCATCGACAACCTCCGTGAGGAAGTTGTTAGGGAAGAGATTGCTTAATTAATATCTATCTGGTAGTGGTTTCTCAATGAGAAATTTATGCCTGATCGTATATTCATTAGTTAATCTAACGCTAGTTGGTCCACTTTGGTCGAACTCTCTTTCCTTAGAGGCTATCGATCATGTAATTACATTGGATCAGTCTGATGACATTTCGGTTCACTATGTGGAAAATGAGCATGGCTACTCAGATGTATACTGCGTTTTTAGTGATAAAGTCTACGTGTGCCGTGTTAATTCAGACGGACAATTATTAAGTAGAGAATTATATGCAGCTTGTTTCGATCCTAATGATGAACTTGTAAGCTTACAATATCTATTTTGTAAATGGTGATGGCGATTTAGAAGAAGAGCCATTTGATATACTGTCCAGTTTTAGATCTCCCAACTCAGTGGGCGATATTGATGGCGATTACGATACTGACTTTATCTACTCTCAAAACGGTTTCACCTTTGTGGCTCGGAACCAACTCGTTGATAGTTCGAAAGATGAAGTGAAGCATGCGCTGGAGAATGGTTTGCATGCGGAAGAAGCGGCTCCTGAAGCAGATCCCGATGGCGATGGTCTCAATAATCTAGAAGAATATTTATTTGGTGGCAGCTTGGTACGTGGTGACTCGCGCGCTGATCTTTTGCCCACCTTATCCATTGATCGCACAGGAAAAACATTCAGCTTAGACGCTGCATTGCGTGACTCGATTGCCGATCGCTTTTGTGTGGAAGTGAGTGATGATCTCACGAATTGGCAAAAGGTCGACTGGAGCTCGGAGCCACTGACACCTATTGATAGTGATTTTAGTGCACTTGAAGTTGATGTGGATCCATCAGAGATCTTTCAAAGTAATGGTAAAGCTTTCATTCGATGGTGTATCGAGGATTAAGGTTTGTTAGTTTTTAGAACCTTATTGTGACTTAGGGTATCGAGTACCTCATTCCTGAGCCTCTCTAGCTTGTCTAGATAGTGATTGTGTGTCTTGATTAGTTCGGCGATGTGAGCTGCTGTGTTTGCTAACTTACCTTGGATCTCAGATTTTTTTGTGGCTTCGCGCTGGATCTCTGCGCTTTGGATGGCGTGGGCGAGCTCGGCGTCACTCTTCTTCCTGTCGACATCGATAATCGATTGTTCGAGCTCCTGGACTATCGATTTCCATTGTTCGATTTGCTTCTCTGGAGCAACCCTTGTGGGTAGATCGTCGAGAATCTGCAGCATCCGAATGCGTGCTGTGGTGTGAGCGCATCCGAGCCGCTTGGATCGTATCGCATTGGAGCAGTATTGGAATCTCTTAAAACCCTCACCGGATAATGAACAGGGGAGGGGATCGATGCCGTTGTTAGAACGCTGCACCTTCTCATGTTTCATTTCACAGCGGGTGATGTCAAAGGCTCTGAGTTGTGAGTCTAACTCTGCGAAATACTCAGATGCTGTCGGGGAGTGATTTGATGCCTCGCCCTTAACGGTTATGGAGAAATCAGTGGAATCAAGCATAAGCATAGAACTATGCGATTCATTGTGAGAGCGGTAGTAAATAGTTTCAAACTCAGAAGATTTTAGTATCTATTATGATGACTATCAGAAAGTTCTCGCCATACGACACGCATTAGGTATTGTGTTAGGTGATCTATCAATTTTTGTAAATTGTTAGAAAATCCTCATAAAGTTATGAAATTACGACAAGTACCCCTACAATGTGTTAGTCTAGTTGCAAGTATCGGGATGGCAGTGGCCGCGCCGTCTGTAGAGCAACTCCAAAAAGTGGCGGAAGCTGCCCATGCTAAATTCAAGGACCTCGATGAGGGCAAGAATGCAGATTACATTCCAGCATTGGCTGAGGTGCCGAGTGAGCTCTTCGGCATTGCGATTGTGACGAATAATGGTGATGTGATTAAGGTGGGGGACACGGATGCTGTGTATTCTATCCAGTCATGCTCCAAGGTGTTTACGATGTGTTTGGTGATGAATGAATCGGGTGCGAACTCAGTACTGACGAAGATCAACGTAGAGCCTACAGGCGAGGCTTTCAACTCAGTGCGAGCGATCGAAGAGGGGGACGGCCGAGCGGACAACCCTTTTGTGAATGCAGGAGCAATTGCCACAGTCAGCATGATCAAGGCAAAGGATGCTGAGGAGCGCTGGCAGAAGATTATTGATACTTATGAGGCGTTTGCTGGAAGCAAGCTCACGGTGTTGCCAGATATCTACAAGTCAGAGGCTGAGACCAATTTCCGCAACCGCGGGATTGCACACATTCTTTACAACTCAGGCAATTTGTTTTGTGACCCGCTCGAGGCGACAGAAGTTTACACCAAACAATGTTCGGTTGGGGTGAATACGGAACAGCTAGCCGTGATGGGGGGAACTCTGGCCAATGGCGGTGTCAATCCTGTTACGAAGAAGCGTTGTTTGCCTGAAGAGATGGTTCCTCAGGTGCTCGCGGTGATGACAATGAATGGATTTTACGATGGCTCTGGCCAGTGGGCTTGGAAGGCTGGTCTTCCAGCGAAGACTGGTGTGGGCGGCGGCATCGTTGCTGTGGTGCCAGGGGAGATGGCCATTGTTGGATTTTCTCCACCGCTCGATGAGTACGGCAATAGCATCCGTGCGCAGAAAGCGATTGAATACATCTCACAGGAGCTCGGTGTGAGCATCTTTGAAGATTAATAGTCAAGCCTACGGAGAATATACATGAATAAATTACTACCGATCCCAATCAAACATGCTGCGATGCCTTTGGTATTGTCGGCGGCCCTTTTACCTGCCGTGGTGCGAGCAGACGATGCTGCGGAAATTGCCGACTTACGCCAGTCCGCCGCGCAGATGCAGGAGATGATGAAGCAAATGCAGGCACGCATTGCCGAGCTAGAGCGCAAGCAAAGCCAGACCGCCTCGATGGCGGCCACTGCGGCAGCTGCCTCATCATCGATAAAGCCTAAGACGGTGACCCGTATGGAGCCTAATGTGATCCCTCCCAGCAACTTGGCTGAAGCCATGCGGGCGCCGCGTCTTAGTGGTAAGAGGAGTCCAGTCACTTACCGTAAGACGATGAACGATAGACAGGCTCCGGTGGCGCGTCCATTGGACTTTACCGTTGATCCAGACTACCGAGGTTTCTTTGCGATTCCGAACACTCCGGCAATCATTAAGTTGAATGCCAAGGCGCGCATTGATGCGACCTACGACAACAAGAATGCCGGCTCCAAGGCACGCTTCATTCCAGCCAAGTTTCCACTGGCTGGTGACCCTAGTGCTGGAGGAGGTGGGCAGTTCAATTTGAATGCCAATGGCACGACCTTGATGGCAGATGTGCGTGCTCCAGATCAACCAGGCAACTTCCGGTTTTACTACCAGAATGACTTTTTTGGCAGTGAGGAACGTATGGCCTACCGGATCAACCACATCTATGGTCATTACTTTGGCTTGAAGATTGGTTACACCACGAGTGCGTGGGAGAATGCCGATATCTGGCCGGATACTGTAGATTTTGAGGGTCCAAACTCGGTGATTTATGCTCGTCGTGCAGTGGCACACTATACCCATTCGTACAATGAGAACTGGAACTCTACTTTTGGTATTGAGCAACCAGATTTCTATGTCGACCTACCATCCTCAGATGGCTCGTTGAAGCAGACCCGCATGCCGGACTTTACCTTCAATACCCGATGGGAGAATGCAAAGTGGGGGCACGTGCAAGCCAGTACCATCCTACGTGATATCGGTGCGCGCCGCGATGGTGGCGAAGACCAACACGTCTTTGGTTGGGGGCTCAACCTAGGCTTCAACCTCAACCTCAGCGAGAACGATACCTTCCAGTTCCTCGGAGTTTATGGTGAGGGTGTGGGCGGTACTGGTAATGATACCAGCTTCCTCTCGAGTGATGCAGGTTACAATGCCAATGGCAGCCTCGAAGCGCTACCGTATTGGAGTTTGATGGGAGCCTATACCCACCGTTGGAACGAGAAGTACCGTTCGAGCCTTGTCTTTGGCCACGCCGACCTCTCGCCAAGCAATGGTATGGATGCTGATTTCTTCTCCTACAGTAATTACGGAGCTGTGAATACAATATGGCAAATTCGTGACCGTTGGTCCCTTGGTGCCGAGCTACTCTACGGATACAAGGAGGCTCAAAGTGGTAGGGATAGTGGCGACATTTTCCGATTCCAAGTCGGGATGGTCTATTCACTATTCTAGTTTTATAGCAACATTCTTGGTAATGTGTGCGGTCACCCAGTCGATGGGTGACCGCTTTTTTATAGTGAGTTCTTGAGCTCTCATCCAGCGACTGGCTGGCGGACTCTATGAGCAGCGCATGATCAATATGTAGGGTTGAATCTCTAGCATATGATGCTTCAATACCGTCAATGAGCGATACGACCATAGGGATCATTGCGGGAAACGGGATTTACCCAGAAACATTCATCGAGGCTGCTAGAAAAAAGGTCCCGGGCGCGAAGCTCGTGGTGGCAGGGTTCCATGATGAAACCAAAGCAGAGGTTGCTGATATTGCTGATGCGATGGAATGGTTCCGCGTTGGTCAGCTCGGTGGATTGATCAAATTTTTTAATAAACAGGGGGTGAATCAGGCCATCATGGTGGGGCAAATCGCACCGCGAAATCTGTTTGATCTTCGTCCAGATATGCGCACCTTGATGATGTTGTCTAAGGTCAAAGAACGTAATGCGGAGAGCCTGTTCGGTGCCGTCGCGAATGAACTTTCCAAAGATGGTATCGAGCTGATCGATGCCACCACCCACCTCGAAGAATTGCTGCCCGAGCCAGGTCATGTCTGCGGTCCGAAACTCAAGAAGCGCGCTGTGGAAGATGCCGAGTTCGGCTTCCGCACGGCCAAGGCCACCAGTGCCATGGATATTGGACAGAGCGTGGTAGTGCGTCACGGCACGGTGCTCGCAGTGGAGGCCTTTGAAGGAACCAATGCCTGTATCAAGCGCGGCGGAGAACTAGGTAGGGGTAAAAGCTGTACCCTCGCGAAGGTTTCCAAACCGAATCAAGATTTCCGTTTTGACGTTCCTTGCTTGGGGGCACTCACGATCGAGGCCTGTCTCGAGGCGGGCGTGACGGTGATCGTTTGTGAAGCTCGCAAGACATTGATGTTAGGGCGTGCGGATGTAGAGCGCCTTTGCGAAGAACAAGGAATCACGATTTATGCCTTGGAGGCTTAAATTGATACGCGGGAGCATCGGGTGATATTCGCAATCATCGAGCTTGCTTCGCTCCAGATCCTCACCTATCACTGAGCCCATGAAAATTAAGGCAGGCGTTGCTGGTACTGGATCGATGGGGCGCAATCACGCGCGAGTTTACTCAATGCTCGAAGATGTCGAGCTGACTGCTATTTATGATCAGGATCTTAGCCGAGCCGAAAAAGTGGCTGCTGAATATGGATGCAAGGCGGTGTCCTCACTCGAGGAATTGGCCGAACATGCCCAAGCGATCTCTGTCGCTGTCCCAACGGTAGTGCACCGCGAGGTGGGGTGCAAGTTGATGCAACTTGGCTGCGATGTGCTCATGGAGAAGCCAATCGCCAATAGCCTCGATGATGCCAAGGCCTTGATTGAGACTTCAGTGTCCGAAGACCGCATCCTACAAGTGGGACATATTGAACGCTTCAACCCAGTGATGCGCTCGCTCGAACAACGCCTGAATAAGCCTAAATTTATCGAAGCTCACCGTCTATCACCATTCCCGAACCGCAGCATGGATATTGGTGTGGTTCTCGATGTGATGATCCACGACCTAGAAATCATCCTCCACTTGGTGAAGAGCCCAGTGAGTAGTATTGATGCCGTGGGGGTCAATGTTCTCACACACCGTGAAGACATCGCCAATGCGCGTATTCGCTTTGAAAACGGCTGCGTGGCGAATGTCACTGCGAGCCGAATTTCGCCTGAAAAGATGCGCAAACTTCGGGTGTTTCAAGACGATTGTTACCTCTCGCTCGATTACCAAGAACAATCCGGCGAGATGTACTGGAAGGAAGGAATGCAGATCATGAAGAACGAGGTAGAAATCGAAAAAGACGAGCCTCTCAAGCTTGAACTCGCATCTTTCGTTGACTGTGCAGCCAAGGGGGAGACTCCTGCTGTCACTGGTCAGCACGGGGCCGAGGCTCTCAGTGTCGCTCTCGAAATTACCAACCTCATCGCTCAGGCAAACCAAGCCTAAGCTGGTTCTACTCATAACTCCCAACGATCAAACTCAGTGGATAGAATCGAGATCCCGCGTAAGGCCATCTACCGTATTTCCATCTACAGCCGTTGTTTACGCCGGCTGCAAGAGAAGGGAATCGAAACGATCAGCTCGACCGCGCTGGCTGCCGCCGCAGGGGTGAAGCCTGCCCAACTACGCAAGGACCTTGGCTATTTTGGTCAGTTAGGAACACGTGGGCTAGGGTACTCAGTGGAGTTGTTGCTCACCACGATCAGCAGCGTGCTAGGGGGCGCACGGTTGCACCCAGTGATTCTAGTGGGTGCGGGAAACCTCGGACGCGCCTTGCTACGCTACACTGGCTTTATGAAGGAAGGCTTTGAACTCATCGCAGCCTTCGATAAGTTCCCGGAGTCTATCGATACCTCACGCGTGCCCGTGCCATTGCACGGCGAAGAGGGGATGGTTGAGTTCATTGAAAAGCATCAGGTGCGCATGGCGGTAGTCTGTGTACCAGCTGAGCAAGCTCAACAAGTTGCTAACACCTTGGTAGAGGCTGGAGTGCAGGGGATCTTAAATTTCTCGCCTACCATCCTACAGACACCAGAGCATGTGGTGGTTACCCGCGTTGATCTGGCCATGGAGCTTGAGAACTTGAGCTTCTTCATCGATCAATAGATCGTTTCAGTTCATCAATTCAATTTTTGAATAATTCATCTAGCACAATCTATCTGCAATTAACTTAGCGTTAGGTTAGTGATGCTTCATTCCGATAGAATATCGATGTTAGTATTACATACTTTTGTACCGCGACTGCTTGACTTTATGTTCGGTTGTGTAAAAATTCCTATGTCGTTGCTTAGATCGACGAAATAACTACCCTTGTAAATTAGCCTAGCCACTATGAAAATTTCTGTTTTCGCCCTGCTGACAGCTGTATCTTGTGCACTGGTGACATCATGTTACCCGCCTGCACCACCGACACCGTCTTCTGCTCCTGTAACCTCTGCTCCTAACGAGCAACAAGTGATAAATGATGAAGGTCAGCGTCAGCTAGAAGCAGCACGCCAAAACATGGGCCTCGAATCTCAGTTTCCTGATTACCAGCAGCCTGCGCCAAATCAACCTACAGTCAACCGTGGTGGCACTGTGACATACCCATATGCGACTAAGGTACCTAACCGACCAGGCTTCGTCTTTAACCCATACACACAGAACCAAGTAGACGTACGTGGTATCCCATCCGGCACCTTGGTTCTTGATCCAAACGACAACAACACAGCGAACAAGTTCCGTGTGCCGTAAGTCAAGGATCTCGTAAAAAACGAAATTTCCTGCGCCAAGCCTTGCAAAATGGGCTTGGCGCTTTTTATATCGGTGCAGATGATCAACAAGCTTGCGATATTAGGACCAGGACTACTGGGGGGCTCCATCGCTCTGGCGGTGCAGCAGCAATGCCCAGAGCTTGAGCTCTCGCTCTGGGGGCGACGTGAGCAACCGATCGCGCTGGCGAAGTCGCTAGGCATCGCAGGTGCAACAAGCTCTCTGCAAGAAGCACTCGAAGGGTGTGACTTGGTGATTCTGGCGACTCCGGTAGGTGTGATGGCTCAGATGGTAGAGCAGATCAAATCTATCGTGGGGGATCGCCGCGTTCTTCTGACAGATGTCGGTAGCGTGAAGCGTTTGCCGCATGCATCGATAGCGCCGATTATAGAAGGTTCTCAAATAGAGTTTATTGGTAGCCATCCGATGGCCGGCTCTGAGAAGGCTGGAATGGAAGCCGCCACTGTGGGGCTGATCCAGGGGGCCACCTGTCTTCTAACGAATGACAACAAAGTGGCTGAGGAAAAGGTTGCAGCCTTGGAACAATTTTGGCGAAAGCTTGGCTGTAGCACTCGGCGCATGACAGCGGAAGACCATGATTACGCAGTGGCGCGAGTGAGTCACTTCCCGCACGTGCTAGCTTCTGTTGGGGCCTCAGTCGGGCTTTCTTTTGAAGATATCACTCCATTGTGCGGAGGGGGGATGCGTGACACGACACGCGTGGCTGCTGGTGATCCAGATCTCTGGACTGAGATTCTAATGGAGAACCGCGACGCCCTTCAGCGTTCGATGCGCGAGAGTATTGCTGACTTGTTGCGCTTGATGGACTGCCTGGAAAAGGAAGACCGTGAACAGCTCTATGAATACCTTGAGACTGCGAAGAAGAGGCGCGCGCTCATCTAAGACACATTTACTGAAACATTTTTTATATGGAATCTATCACATTGGAACCAATTACTCGCATCGATGGCGAGGTGAATATGCCGGGCTCAAAGAGCCTCTCTAACCGTGCTCTGTTATTAGCAGCGCTAGCCGAAGGCACTACAGAGATCACCAATTTGTTGCATAGCGATGACGTGGAGCGCATGCTCGAGGCACTTGCTGCCCTCGGTGTGAAATACGAACTTTCTGACGATGGCACGCGTTGCGTGATGCAGGGTCTGGGGCGTCCACTTGGTGCAGGTGAAAAGCTTGAGCTTTTCCTAGGTAATGCTGGCACCGCCATGCGTTCGCTAGCTGGCGCGATGACTTTGGGGCAGGGTGAATTCACCCTAACCGGTATTGAACGCATGGAAGAGCGTCCGATCGACGCATTGGTCGAAGCGCTGCGTTCGATGGGCTGTGACATCACATGTTTGAAGAATGAAGGCTACCCTCCGCTATTGATTAAAGCCAATGGTCTTAAAGGTGGTAAGGTTCGGGTTGATGGTACAATTTCTAGCCAGTTCCTCACTGCCCTGCTATTAGCTGCGCCCTATGCACAAGAGGATATGGAGATTGAGATTGTGGGGGAGTTGGTATCTAAACCTTACATCGACATCACCACCGACATCATGCAGAAGTTTGGTGTCGAAGTAGAGAATGACAATTACCAGCGCTTTGTGGTGAAGTCTGGTCAGGTGTATCAATCACCGGGCAAATTTATGGTAGAGGGAGATGCTTCATCGGCTTCCTACTTCCTCGCAGCAGGGGCGATCAAAGGCGGTCGCATCAAGGTGACTGGTATTGGTAAGAAAAGCATCCAGGGGGATGTGGCCTTTGCCAAAGTGCTCGAAGACATGGGCGCTAAGGTGGAATGGTATGATGAATACCTCATCGTGGAGGGCGCTGAACTCACAGCTGTGGATCAAGACATGAACCACATTCCTGACGCTGCCATGACCATTGCCACTACCGCGCTCTTCGCCAAGGGCACCACGGCGATTCGCAATATTTATAATTGGCGGGTTAAGGAGACTGACCGCCTCTTCGCCATGGCGACTGAGTTACGCAAGGTGGGGGCAGAGGTCGTGGAGGGTGAAGACTTTATCGAAATCACACCTCCTCAAAGAATTCAGCACGCTGCGATCGATACCTATGACGACCACCGCATTGCCATGTGTTTTTCACTGGTAGCTCTCGACCCAGAGTGTGGTGTCACTATCAATGACCCTGGTTGTACAGCCAAGACATTCCCAGATTATTTCGAGCGACTTGCCTCAGTTAGTAAGTAACATTAGAATCCAACAAAGAGCCCTATCATGAGCAATCATCACATCGCCGTCGCTATCGACGGACCAGCAGCCTCCGGTAAAAGTACAGTCGCCAAGCGATTGGCAAAGCAACTCGGACTTATCATGGTCAACACTGGAGCCATGTATCGCGCGGTGGCCTGGGCTACCATTCAGAAGGGTGTGGATCCATCTGATACGGCCGCTGTAGTAGCCATGCTATCGAGTGTGGAGTTCCGCTGTGGGGTGACTGAGATGCTGTCGACGGTGCTCGTTGATGGTGCCGACCCTGGCGAGGAATTGAGGCAAGATGCGGTGAATGGCCGTGTGTCCAAAGTAGCTGCAATTCCCGAAGTGCGAGCCTTATTGGTGAAGATGCAACGTGACTACCTTGAGCTCGGTTCGGTGGTGATGGAGGGGCGCGATATTGGCTCGGTAGTTTTTCCGGATACGCCATTCAAGATGTATATTGATGCTTCAGAATCGGTGCGTCGTATGCGCCGCGCTGCCGAGGGTATTATCGATGATCCAACGGCTCGTGATAAGGAAGATAGTGAGCGCAAGAGCTCACCCTTAGTGATTGCTGAGGGCGCGGTGGTGATTGATTCCAGCGAGCTGACCATTGAGGAAGTGGTGGAGCAAGCCGTCGGCGTTTTGGCTGAACGTGGTGCTCCTCAAGAAATTCTCGACCGCGTGCGTTAAAACGAAGTTTCAAGACAATGAAGACAGTTTACTGGGTAGGATACACATTTTTTCGCGCTGCGGGCAAAGCCTTCTTTAACCGCCGCATCGTCAACGAGCACAAGCTTGTTCAAGATGGAGGTGTCTTAATGTGCGCGAATCACGAGAGTTTTCTAGATCCTCCATTGATCGGGATTTCTTACCCAATGAATGTCACTTATCTTGCACGCAAGACGCTATTCAAGGGGTTTTTCAAGTGGCTTTACACGCAATGGGACGCGATCCCGATTGATCAGGAGAACCCGGATATGACTGGGCTCAAGAACATCATCAAGGCGGTCAAGTCAGGCAAGAAAGTGGTGATGTTTCCCGAAGGTGAACGCACCCTTCACGGTGGGCTCAACCCAGGCTTACCAGGTGTCGGGCTCATCGTTGCTAAGGCTCAGGCAACAGTTCAACCGATGCGGATTTTTGGGGCATTCGAAGCATTGCCTCGAGGGTCAGGTAAGATGAAATGCAATCAGATTGATATCGTTGTTGGTGATCCGATCCATTTCACCAAAGAAGAGCTCAAGGAATACCGTGGCAAGGACGGTTACCAAAAGATCTCTGATCGCATCATGCAAGCGATCAGTGAGCTCACTCCTGAGGGATAGGTTGTACCCTTGAGGAGGCGGTGCGTTCAAGCATGGTGCGGCTAGACATCAATAAAGGGTTCATTGTCGAAGCGTTTTTCTTTCTCGCCCATGTTCTGAGGCATCTCCTTGAGTTGCTTGAATTGTTTCCTCAAGTTGAGGGCAAGAGCGGTGAGTGAGAAGCCGATGATGATGGCGAAGATGGAGAACAGGCGTAGCATGGTAGCTGCAGCCGCTGCTGGATGGCTGATGATCCAGTAGCCGAAGAAGAAGCTCGCGATTGCGGCGAAAAAGAGAAACAGGCCACCGCGGTTTTTGAAGCCAATGTTGAGCCCAATGGAGCCGAAGACGAAGCCTTTAAAGATAAGAATCCAGCCGAGCATCATGATGATGAACTGGGCGATGAGTTGTGGGTTCAGCAGGAATAAGAGACCGATGCCGATGGAGAGGATGCCGGTGCCTTTAGTGATACCTCGTCCAGGGCTAGGCTTGCCACTCAGCGTGCTGGCTAGGCTGATGCCGCCATCGAATAAGAGGTAGATTGCCCAGTAGGTGATGAGGAAGCCAATGGTGAGCAAGGGCGTGGTGAAGGCGAGCAGTCCAAAGGCTAAAAATGCTAGACCTCGTATGAGGATAAGCCACCAGGTACTGGCGAGTAGGGTAAAGATCATCGATTGCATGGTTGTCAAAAGTAGTCGGTTAGTGGGCAATGCCAATCAGGGCGCTTGAGTTTCAGGCTGGCATGGGCTAGTAGCATGGCATGACTCAAGCACAACTAGGAATCCTCATTGGTGGGCTCTTGCCAGCAGTATTCTTCGGTATTTCTGGGATTTGTCAAAAGATCAGTAGCCAGTACGGCGTGGGGCCGGGTGCATTCTTAATCGGCACTGGTGTTGGTGTGATACTTGTTGGGGTTGGGGTGACTGTAGTGCAAGCTAGGCAAACGATCAACCTTGCATCTGGGTTGGCAGCGGGAAGCATGGGGGTGTTTTGGGGGCTTGGTGTGATGTGCGTGGTCACAGCGCTCAATCAATACAAGGCGCCATTGGCGGTTTTGGCTCCGCTGTACAACATGAATACTGTGGTGACGGTCCTGGGCTCGTTGATTCTCTTTTCTGAGTGGGATCAAGTGCATCCATGGAAGTTGGGAATGGGGGTGTTGATGATCATTGCTGGCGGGGTCTTGGTGTCGAATTGATTCCTCACTCTGATCTTGAGTGACTTAGCTTTGTTACGGTGAAGGGGTCATTTGATGAGCAATTCCATAGCAGAAAAAAATCTCACATTCCTCACAAAAAAGATCTTGCGTCGTGGGTAAATTTCAACATACTCCGCCCGCAGCGACAAGGTGCCTTGTCAAGTGGCCGGATTAGCTCAGCTGGTAGAGCAGTTGATTTGTAATCATCAGGTCGTCGGTTCGAGTCCGACATCCGGCTCCATTTTTCATTCACCACGTTGCATATGATCAGGTTCACCATCACGGTGGCACCACGATCGGCCGGATTAGCTCAGCTGGTAGAGCAGTTGATTTGTAATCATCAGGTCGTCGGTTCGAGTCCGACATCCGGCTCCATTTTTTAATCAATGAAGGTCAGTAAGCTCCCACGCTTGCTGATTTTTTTTGGTCTCTTGCCAGGCCTTTTGGCTCATCACTCATGCACGATGAAGTCGCGGATCCAAGACCTTGAGATGGATTGCATCTGCTTGAGGAGTGGGTCGCGTGGCTTGACGGATCGCGCCTTATCATAGCCTACCCAGAGCACAAAGGTGATGCTTTCGTTAGAGCCAAACGACCATAGTGCGCGCCCTCCAAAGGCGTGGGTGGTGATGCTGAAGTCGCTACGCTTTTTCTTTTTGCGCAGTAGCTTTAGTGATTGTTTGGCAGTTCCAGCTTGTAGCACCTCGTTGAGCTGCGGCGTGTGTTCATAGCCTTTGCTGTGATCGGAATAGCTGATGCTATCGATGGTGAATGGCTTGGCGAGTTGGCCGTCATTGGAGAGAGTGGCAAGTGCTGAGGCGAATTGTAGCGGGCTGGCTGTCAGTGAGCCTGAGAAGAAATCGCGTTTGTTGATGCTGGTGCCGAGGCCTAAGTGCTTGGTGAGCTCGATGCAGGCATCGGTATTGAGTTGCTTGCTTGTGAGCTGGGGCTTGCCGAGGATTGGGTGTTTTCCGTGCTCGAGTGCGATGGTGTAGATGAATGGGTAAAAGGCTGCTCCGAGATCCATGCGGCCATCGATGGCGCGGTTGAATTCTGAGGTGTCGGCATTGATCCCGCCGATGATGGAGCGGATCGCACCTGTGTTGTTATCGAGCACGACGCATGCAGCTTGGAGGTCTGGTAGTTTGGATTGTTCGATGAGAGATTGAATGTCTTGGTCACAGCGATCGAGGATGGCGAGGTCGAGGCTGCTGTGGATGGTGAGCTCGCCTGAGGTGATTGCGTTGTCGCGGAGAATGCTTGGGAGTTCTCGATCGATAGCCTGGATAGCGTATCCATTGGTGAAGGCGATCATGGCGCGTTTCTTCTGACCATCTTTGGCGAGGCCTAGAGGTTTAGACTTCTCGGCATCTGCGGTGCTGGCATTGATCATGCTTTCGTTGAGCATACGATCGATCACTTGATTGCGTTGTTCGACGGCGCCCACTGGGTTGCGCAATGGCGAATAGAGGTGTGGGCCGCGCACAATTCCTACTAGGGTGGCAGATTCAGCGAGGTCTAGCTGGCTGGCTGGCTTGTTAAAGTATTTGTGTGCTGCGGCATTGATCCCGTAGCAGCCAGAGCCGAAGTAGATTTTGTTGAGGTAGAAGAGGAGGATTTCTTTCTTGGTGTATTGTTCTTCGATGCGCAGGGTAAGCGCGATTTCGAGTAGTTTTCTGTGGATCGATTTGGCGCGAATGTCGTAGGTGTTGCGCGCTAGCTGCATGCTGATGGTGGAGGCACCTTGGGTGAAGGATAGGTCTTTGACGTTGCGCAGGGTGGCGCGTGCGAGTCCCAGGAGGTCGACGCCTGGGTGCTCGTAGAAGGACTGGTCTTCACGAGCTGTGAGTGCATCGAGCAGGTGCTGAGGTAGCTCGTCAGGGTTAGACACCAAGCGGGTGTTGTTGGTGTTGCCGATGAGTGGGATGCCGTGGCGGTCGACCAGCTTGGCTTTATGTTGCACTTGCTCCACCTTGTGGATGTCGTAACTTTGTGCCAGTTGGCGGTAGTAATATGCAGCACCGGCAATGGCAAGGCCCGCGACAACCGCCAAGACGAGGCTGAGCTTGATCAAGAGACTGAGGAACTCTGAGCGATGGCCACGGCGTGAGTCACGCCTGTTGAGGTGTTTGTTCGGCATCTGGTGGGTAGACGGGGGAATTAGCGGACAGGGACGGCGCGTGCGGGTGCTGGAGGTGTGTCTTCGACGACCGTGGCTCTTACTGGATGGTTGTCACAGGTGTGGCGTGGCACGAGATCGAGTGGAACCATCGCGGAGTAGGCCGAGCGTGCTTGGCGGCAGCCTGGGGTGGCGAGCTGAGAGCTGTAGCGGCAGAGGCTGACTTGCTGCATTTGCATGGTGGGTTCGAGTGAGAAGGCGGGGTAGAGTTGGCTGTCTGCTGACTTCATGAATTTGGCCCAAATCGGCATGGCGAGGGTGGAACCATACCCGCGGTTGAGTGTCTTCTGATTGTTGTCCATCCCGACCCAAACGGCGCAGGTTAGAGAGCTGCTGTAGCCTGCGAACCAAGCGTCGCGGTAGTTGTCCGTGGTGCCGGTCTTGCCACCGCAGGGATCTTTGTAGCCATATACAGAGCGGAGGCTGGCAGCGGTGCCGCGTTGGGTCACATCCTGTAAGGTTTTAGAAACGTTCCAGGCTGAACCTTCTTTGGCGGCCTGGTAGGAAATGACACCCGAGCCAGGGTAGACGATATTGCCTTCGCTGTCGGTGATTTCAGAGATGATGAATGGGCGTTGAATTTTGCCAGTATTCGGGAAGACCGTGTAGGCTTGAGCTACCTGAAGTGGTGTGGCTTCGAAAGCTCCTAGGTAGGTTGCGGGTGTGGTGGGGATTTTCTGGTGGAAGCCGACCAGGCGCGCGGTGTTGAGCACATTGTTGATACCAGCGTAGTTACCGATGCGGACGGAAGAGGTGTTTCGTGAGCGTGAGAGCGCCTCAGTCACGGTCATCATGTTTTGGTAGGTTTTATCGGAATTGGCAGGCGACCAAGAAGCCGGGGCGCCATCAATTTCACCAGGGCGGATGCGCGAGTCGCGTACCCAGCCACCTGGCTGAAGACCTTTATCGAAGGCAGACATATAGACAAAGGGTTTGAAGATTGAGCCGATCTGGCGGCGCCCGTGCATCGCACGGTTGAATTTGGATTCATCGGCATTGCGTCCGCCCACGATGGCTTTGATTGCGCCACTATGGTTTTCGATACAGACGAGGGCACCTTGGATGTAGGCTGGTGCTTTGTTCTGCTTGCCACTGAGGAACTGCTTGCGTGTTTGGTGGCGGTAGCCCGAGCGTTTCTCGATTTGACTGAGGTGACTCTCGACAGCGACTTCGGCGGATTTTTGAAGTTTTGGGTCGATGGTGGTGATGATGTGTAGGCCGCCCATGCTGATGTTGTGTTCCTCGAGGATGATATTGAGGTCGCGGCGGATTGCGTCCATGGCGTAGGAATCATGGATGATTCGGCGCGATTTCGGGCGTAGCACGACCTCTTCAGCCTTGGCCGCATCAGCCTGCGTTTGGCTGATGAATTCATAGTGCACCATGCGTGCGAGGGTGACATCGCGTTGGTTGATTGCCGCGGGGAGGTCGACAAATGGAGAGTAGGTGTTTGGGCCGCGGATGATGCCGGCAAGCATCGCCGATTCGGACAGGCTGAGGTCGGCCGCGGATTTTTCAAAGTAGGTACGCGAGGCGGCTTCGATGCCTTGGATTGAATGGCCCCAGAAGATCCTGTTCATGTAGTGCTGCAAGATCTCTTCCTTGGAAAAGTTGCTTTCAATGCGAAGAGCGATCGCCATTTCAAGGAGCTTGCCGTCTATCGTCTTGCCTGGGTAGGAAAACGAGTTGTCTGCGAGCTGCATGGTGATTGTGGAGGCTCCTTCTTTTTTGCCACGTGTGGCGTAGCGCATGATGACGCGGGCGAGCGAACGGATGTCGATGGCTCCGTGTTCGTAGAAACGGGCGTCTTCACGAGCAATGAGCGCCATGATAAACCATTCTGAAATGTCGTCGAATTCCAACATCAAGCGATTGTCGCCATGCACGGTGCCAATCTCGGTGCTGCCATCGCTTGCATAGACGATCGACCGCGCAGGCATTTCCTCGATCTGTGCAAGATCGTAGCCTTGGGCTCGGATGCCGTAAAAGAGGGTGGAAGCTAGTGAAAAAAAGATGCCAGCGAAGCCGCAGAAGACGATGCTGGACGCACAGAAACGCTTGAACGGGTGCCACTTTCTGGTGAAGTGTTGGGTCAAGTGGTAGGGCCAAAAACACAGCTTCCAGAACCAATGCACCTGCTTTTGAGGCTTTTTGGCTGGCTTGCGGGATGTTCGCTTTTTTGCTCTCTTGCGCGTTGTTTTTTTTGCTGCCATATTGATGCGTAGAAAATCGATCCAGCCCGCATGGTGGGAGGCAATCTCGACATGTATGCTATGTTCGATACACCGTGACTCTTCAACGCTTAATTCATAAAATTGCAAAAATTAAATAAATCTAAACGATTAGAATCGCTCTATCGGTATCGCACTATGATTAGATATAAATACACCGTATTGATGATGATTATTGCAGTGCTGGGTGTGAATTTCACTCAGGCTGTCATTGGCGCACCAGCGCCCCGGGGAATCGAGGACCTCAAGGCCCTTCAGAATAGGGTGCAGCAGGTGGTGGAAAAGAATCAAAAAGCGACTGTGGCTTTAAATTCCAATGAGAATGGCGCTTGGGGGAGTGGTGTTGTGGTGTCAGCGGATGGCCGCATCCTCACTGCTGCGCATGTGGTGCAAGGCGCCGAATATGTTTCTGTGATTTTTCCTGACGGTTCTGAAACCAAGGCGAAGGTGCTCGGTGCGAACCGCAGCAAGGACACAGCGATGCTGCAGATAGTCCGAGGTGGCGAATACCCATATGTCGAGATTGGCAATTCAGATTCTCTGGAGGTTGGGGATCTTTTGGTGGCAATGGGGCATGCGGGTGGTTATGACCCGTTGCGTCGCCCGCCGGTTCGCTTTGGGCGATTGATCTCACAAAATGTGGCTGACTTTTTCACCAGCGATTGCACCCTGATCGGGGGCGACTCAGGCGGACCTATTTTTGATATTAGTGGCAAGTTGGTGGGAATCAATTCTTCGATTGGATTTGATCTGAAGGCAAACAACCATGCAGGCATCAGTGGGATTAAGGCCGACTGGGACAAGTTGGCGGCATCAGAAACGTGGGGGAGCTTGAGTGCGAACCCATTTGCAAATAATGACTCACCCGTGCTGGGTGTCGTGATAGCAGGCAGCAACGCGCAGGGCGTGGTGCTCTCTGCGGTGGTGCCGGGTAGCCCCGCTGAGCATGCAGGTGTGCAACGAGGAGATGTGATCCGCTCGGTCGCGGGCATCCGCGTGCGCGACGGTGGCGAGTTGCTGGTTGAGATCAATCGTTTTCGGGCAGGACAAGAATTAGAAATTGAAGTGGTGCGCGGGCGCCGTGTGATCCCAATGTCGATCATGCTGACTCGCCGGGGTGAGCTTTATAAGCAATAAGAAAGGAATGATTTGATGATGGATTTGAAGCAGATAGTTGGAATCGGGTGGATGGCCACATTGCCATGGCTGGCTCAGGCGCAAGAACCTCGCGACCTCGCAGAGCGTGGTTTACCCTTTGTGCGGCCTTCCGATCAGCAAAAGTTGGTGGAGCAGGCAGATTCTTTTTTTCAGGCATTGGACCCCATTTCTGAGAGTCTTGGCAAGTACGCTGTGAATGTCTTTAGCAATGGCAAGATGGTGGCTCGTGGCACGGTGGTCGATGATGGAGTACTCACAAAGTGGAGTGAATTGGTCGCACGTGGTTCGGATATTTGGGTGCTTGGCCATGACGGTGTGAAGCGTGAAGCGCGCGTGGTTGCGGTGTATTTGGATTACGACTTCGCCTTACTGGACTATGGTGGTGGCTTGGACTCGGTGACTCAGGCTGAATTGAATGAATCCCTTGACTTAGCTTCCTTTATGATGGCGGTCGGGCCATCGGGGAAAGCGCATGGGTTTGGGGTCTTGAGTGTTGCTGAGCGCAGTCTGCGCGAGACGGATAAGGCATTCTTAGGGGTGCGGATGAGTATGAACCCAGTAGAGGGTGGTGGGGTCTTGCTCGAGTATGTTGAGCAGGACTCAGGAGCTGGCCGAGCTGGTTTACAGCAAGGCGACGTGGTCAAACGAATCAACGAAACCATGATCCATGGGATGCATGAGATGGGGGGGTATTTGCAGAAATTGACTCCGGGCACTCAGGTCGATATTGAAGTCATGCGTGACGGCCAAAACCAAGTTGTTGAAGTTTTGTTGGGAGCCCGTCCTGATTTAAAGCGTTTTTCACCGGAGCGGATGAAGCAAATGAAACGCATGGGTGGTACCATCAATGGAGTGGCTGAAGGCTTCCCTGATATTCTTCAAAGCGACATGCAGGTGGAGGCTCGGGATGCTGGGAGTCCGGTCTTTGATATCGATGGGAAATTTGTGGGAGTGGTGGCCGCGCGCTCGAGTCGCATCAAAACCTATATTGTGAGTGCTGATGATATGTTTGCTGAATTGGCTGGGGAGCCCGACAAACGCGTCGAGGGATTCACCAGTAGCCAGCAGCCGCTAAGCCCCACGGTAATGAATGCTGGCGAAAACCAACAACTTATCGAGGAACGCAACGAATTGCTGCGCTACATTGAAAAGGCGCAGCAACGTCTCCGTGAAATTGATGCGGCTATGAAGGAGTAACTTTTTCTCAACTTTTGCTTGAATATTACAGCAAATATTGCAGCTTGCTGCCGCGCAACGCGAAAGCGATGACGCAAAACGTTCCGGCATAGCTCAGCGGTAGAGCGGGTGACTGTTAATCACTAGGTCCTTGGTTCGATCCCAAGTGCCGGAGCCATTAATAAAGCTCATTTCCTCACAGGAAATGAGCTTTTCCTTTTGATGGATGTCTCACGCTTGCAATATGCTTGGCTGAGGCAGCGACCACCGAGCCAATTTTGTTATAAAAAATTAGCAACTCTCGTGATTTAATTACAAGAATTGCGGGGTGTGAGACGTAGCTATGCATGGCCCAAGTATGCTAGATCTTCCGCGCGTTGTGCAGCTACTGCATTTCTGCGATCGACGGCCAGATGAAAACTAGGATGATAAACAAAGCCCAGGCGGCTCAGCCTCAAGCCTCTAGAACAAGACCCATGACTATATCAACGCATCGCACCACAACCTATCGCCCCGCTGTTCATGTCAGCAGCTTGTTGGCGCTCTTTAGTTCATTGTTTCTGACTACCTTGTCCGCTGAGGAAGCCAAGCCAAACATCATATATGTACTTGCGGATGATCTAGGCTATGGCGATTTAGGGTGCTACGGGCAAGAGGTCATCCAGACCCCGCACATTGACCAGATGGCAGCTGAGGGGATGCGTTTCACCCAGCATTATTCAGGCAGCACAGTCTGTGCTCCATCACGCAGCACCTTATTGGAAGGAAAGCACACCGGGAATACCTACGTGCGAGGTAATGGCCGATTACAGATGCGAGAAAACCCAGATGAGATGATCTTTCCTGAGGCGCTGCAGCGAGCTGGCTACCACACGGCCATGATTGGTAAGTCCGGGCTAGGCTGTAATACTGATGATGCGACCCTACCCGCCAAGAAGGGCTTTGATTATTTCTTTGGTTACACATCACACACTGGGGCGCACTTTTACTATCCCGATTACCTTTGGAGGAATTCCAATGGTAAGGTGGAGAAAGTGGAATACCCGAACAACACACTGCATGAGGGGGATCAATATAGTTCCGAACTGGTGATAGACGAAGCATTGCAATACATCGAGCAACAACAAGATGGGCCATTTTTCCTCCACCTCGCGTTCCAGATCCCGCATGCGAGCCTCCGAGCAAAAGAAGAATGGAAGGAAAAATACCGCCCTATTTTAAAGGAAACACCTCTAGAGAATCCGGTGCAACAATACCATTACTCGATCGAGCGCGAACCCAAAACCACTTTCGCGGCGATGGTTTCCCATATGGACCACAACATGGGGTTGCTGCTCGCTAAATTACGTGAACTCGGGATTGCAGAGAATACCTTGGTCATGTTCGCAAGTGACAATGGGGCGATGGAGGAAGGGCAACATAAAATGGCGACATTCAATTCCAATGGGATTCTTCGCGGAGGTAAGCGAGATATGTGGGAAGGAGGCATCCGCACTCCGATGATTGCGTGGTGGCCAGGCAAAATTGCATCAGGCTCTGAAACTGACCACCTCTCTGCCTTTTGGGATGTTTCTCCAACTGTCCGTGAATTGTCTGGGGCCGATCCACAAGCTGACACTGACGGTATTTCTTTTGTGCCCACATTGTTGGGGCAGGGGGAGCAAGGCGAGCACGAGTATCTGTATTGGGAATTCTACGCTCATGGCGGGATCCAAGCGATTCGCCGTGGTGATTGGAAATTCATCCTCTACCACGGCAAAGGCGATAGGCCTCGAAAGGTTGAGTTATTCAATCTCGCTGAGGACATTTCAGAGACGACAAACCTAGCCCAGCAATATCCCGAGAAAGTCTCAGCTTTCTCAAAGGAACTCATGAATGCGCGGAGCAAACCAGAGTCACCTCACTATAAGTTTTCCACTGAAAGGGCAGCTCCAGCTGCCAAGTAACATAGTCTCGAACTACCTCATCAACGTTGAATTGGATATGAATAGAAAAAAATGGAATTTCATGCATGGCACTTGCGTGGCTGGCCCTCGATTGCAGCATTTGCTTCCATGGCACGCGACGCTGATCAAGTTAGTTTGTGCTTTGGCATTGGCCAGTCTGCCGGGTCAGTTGCTAGCAACTGATAGCAAGCAGCCAAATATCTTGGTTTTCTTGGTAGATGATCTTGGCTTCATGGATGTGGGTGCTAACAATCCTGATTGTTTTTATGACACTCCAAATATCGATGCATTGGCTGCTTCAGGGATGCGATTTACCGATGGTTACGCGGCCAATCCAGTTTGTTCGCCGACGCGCTACAGCTTGATGACTGGGAAGTACCCGACGCGAGTTGCGGCAACCAATTTCTTTTCAGGGAGGCGTGCTGGAAAATTTAAGCCAGCACCACTGCACGATCAGATGGATCTGGAAGAAGTCACTCTAGCGGAGGCATTGAAGACGAAAAATTACGCCACGTATTTTGCGGGCAAATGGCATATGGGACCCACGCGCGCTTTTTTCCCTCAGGCTCAAGGCTTCGACGTCAATGTAGGAGGCCACAAGGCTGGCGGACCATACACGGGAAATAAGTACTTTTCTCCCTTTGAGAATCCAGAACTCAAGCCCGATAGCCCTGAGGGGGATCACCTGCCTGATCGGCTTGCGCGTGAGACCGTGAAGTTTATCCAAGACAATAAGGATCGCGCATTCTTGGCGTACCTTTCCTTTTACTCAGTGCACACGCCATTGATGGGCCGGCCGGACTTGGTGGAAAAATATGAAGAAAAAGCGCGTTCGGTTCGGGGGAAAGAATTTGCCGAGGAAGAGCAGGTTCTGCTTATTGAGGAGAAGCGTGAAGTGCGGGTTTTACAAAAGCACGCGTCGTATGCCGCGATGGTCGAAGCGATGGATGAGGCCGTGGGCAATGTACTCGCTGGTCTGGATGAGGCGGGCGTCGCCGACAACACCATCGTTTTTTTCACCTCTGACAATGGTGGGTTATCCAGCTCTGAAGGCTCGCCCACTAGCAATATGCCGCTGCGCGGGGGAAAAGGATGGATCTACGAAGGTGGTATCCGTGAGCCGTGGATTGTGCGCTACCCAGGGGTGACCACACCTGGCTCAGTCAGCGAACAAATGATTTGTTCCATCGACCTTTTTCCTACCATCATGGCTGCGGCTGATATTGATGCAGGGGTTGCGGTGGATGGGATTGATCTTACTCCCGCCCTCGAGGGGAAGTCGCTAGACCGCGATACTTTATTCTGGCATTACCCGCATTACTCGAACCAAGGAGGCATGCCTGGTGGCGTCATTCGAGTTGCAGATTACAAACTCGTAGAACGCTATGAAGACGGCAGCGTGCATCTCTATAATCTCAAAGACGACATTGGCGAACAGCACGACTTAGCAGCAAAAATGCCAGAAAAAGTCTCGCAGATGCGCCGTCAATTGCATGCCTGGTACAAGGAAGTCGGGGCGATGTTTCTGCAGGAAAAAGATGGTATCAAACCATGGTCTCCTACGCTTGATTGAGTGGCGAGATGGAGCGAAGATCAATGTCCTGTATCGTTTGATAGCGTCGCAGCATGCTGTTGGAGATCGGGATAGAGGGCCAGAAAATGCTCTTCAAACTGCGCGTAGTGCCTGAGGAAGTCGTCGTAGCAATTTGCTACTGGGCTGATCCAGGATCGATTGCGCCTCGATATCCTATTGAGTGTGAGTTGGATCCCGTCCTTCTGCAGGTAGCAGCTCAGCCAGTCTTCGTCTCGCAGCATCTGGTAGACATTGCCAAATCCTCCAACCCACCATTGAGGGTGGGCTTCTAGAGTCTGGTAAAACTCGCCGATGAAGCTTTGTCGGGGCTCGTGATGAAAGCGGCTCCAGTGTTGACTCAAAAAGTGGTCGTAGAAGATGTCTATGGCAATGCCTCCGAGTCTTCTTCGGGAGGGATCGATCAGTTGCTTGGAGGCGATAAAGCTAGGGTGTGAGTCGGTGAAGGAGTCGATAGCGCGGTGCATCATCAGGCCATCCACGAGCTCATCAGGCCACTCTGCCCTGAGTGCTTCGCGAGTACCTTTGGCAAAATCGCCCAAGAAATTTCCCATCTGTGAGGCGGGGCTTGGGTGAGCTAGAGCAATGTGGGCGAGATAATTCATCGACATCCCACTCTTGCATTGATGCTGGGAATTGCAAGGTGTGAGCGCCGGACATCACCACATCATAGATCGCACCTTGGCTGAGCTTAGATCCATTCCTTACGTTCCAAGCTTGTAGTCGTTAGCCCAAGCTTGGTTTGCGACTGAAAGCATGTGGGGTATAGTAGCGTAGTAATGGTAAGGATGAGACACAGATGGATGAACTTGGTTGGCCTCGTGTGTGGGGTGGCATGGATGCCACTGGCCGCCACCGAGTTTGACTTGGGTCCCATCTATTACACGGACTCTGAAGACCACAATAAAGTGCACGACCTTGAACGTGATCTTCCCAAGCTTTTTTCAGAGAATGATCCTGAGAAATGTCTGGAGCTTTTGCTCGCGCACCTCGGGATTTCCGAGCATTCCCAAGTGTTGGTTTTTTCAAAGTCAAGCGAGCAAAATAGCCTGATCAGCCCGAAGACACCTCGTGCGATCTATCACTCAGAAGACTACTACGTGGGCTATGTAGCAGGTGGGATGATTGAGCTGATAGCAGCTGACGACCCAGTGGGGATGAAGTTTTACACCTTTGATCCACGCGCTCCGGAGGGAGAAAGAAAGGTGACGAGGGACAACACCTGCCTACGTTGCCATGCCACAGCACGCACCCGTGAGGTGCCCGGTGTGCTCGTCCGCTCGCTATCCACGCAGAAGGATGGACACCTAGAAATTTTTGGTGACACCTACCTGACGAGGCCTTCTAGCCCGATTGAAGAACGCTGGGGCGGGTGGTACGTGACCGGCCGTCATGGAGACGTGCCGCACTTGGGGAACCAATTTTCAGATGGTGACAGGGATGCTGAAAAGGTGATGAATCTGCAGAGCCTTGATGGGCTGGTAGATCTCTCGAATTACGCCCAGAAAACCAGCGATATCGTGTCGCTCATGGTGATGGAGCATCAGGTCGATGTGCACAACCTTCTGAGCTGGGTGCGCATGGAGTATGAGCGAGCGAAGTTTTTGGCACTCGCATTTGATCCCGAGCGCGACCTGAGCCAGAGTGCGCTATTGCAGCGCTTAGAGCAGGATTTTTCAGAGAAGTTGCTGAAGGCATTATGCTTTGATGGGGAGGCCAAGCTACCTGCGGATGGTATCGATGGCTGCGACGCATTTGCTCAAAGCTTTGAAGCACGAGGACCGCGAAGTAAGGAAGGGTGGTCACTTTATGATCTGCGCTTGCAGAAGCGCCTCTTCAAGTATCGCTGCAGCTATATGGTATACAGCAAAGGCTTTGAATTCTTACCACCTGAAATCAAGAGCCGAACTCTCAACTTATTGCATCAGCACCTTACTGCGGATGCTTTTGATGGCTTGCCGAAGATGAGTAAGCGAGAGAGAGAGCGTGTGCACGCCATCCTCAGTCAGACGCACCCCGACTACGCCAAGCTTTCCGCAAGCGCCTCGGTGTATTGAGTATTCTTCGAGGGTCTCTGGACAAATTTAGGCTGATTTGCTAGTGGTTAGCCCTTATGAAATCGTTTGCATATCAATCTGCCTTCAGCCTCGATTCTGGGCAGACCTTACAAGAGCTTGATCTACCACAACCAGTCGCTCAAGGGCATGACCTTCTGGTGGAAGTGAAGGCCATTTCAGTGAATCCAGTGGATGCCAAGGTGCGTCAATGGATGTCTGCAGAGCCAGGCAAAGCCAAGGTTCTCGGTTGGGATGCCGCTGGAGTGGTGAAAGCAGTTGGCGATAAGGTAAGTGATTTCAAAGTAGGTGATGAGGTTTGGTACGCAGGGGATCTCACCCGCCCGGGAAGCAATGCTGAGTTCCAGCTCGTGGATGCACGGATTGTAGGGCGCAAGCCAAGTTCCTTGGGGTTTGCTGAGGCTGCAGCAATGCCGCTCACCACGATCACAGCGTGGGAGATGCTCTTTGACCGCTTGGAGGTCGAACGCGAACATTCCGATAAAACGATTTTAGTGATTGGTGCAGCTGGCGGGGTTGGTTCGATCATGGTTCAGTTGCTCAAGCATTTCACCGCACTCAAGGTCATTGGCACCGCATCACGTGCGGAAACTGTGGCCTGGCTCAAGGAGCTAGGAGTCGATTATTTGGTGAACCACCGTCAGCCCGTTGCTGAACAAGTCCGAGCGCACGGGATCAAAGAGGTCGACTATGTCGTTAGCCTTACCAATACCGAAGATCACTACGAAAATATCGTCGATATTCTCAAGCCTCAGGGAAAGCTAGGTCTGATTGATGATCCCAAGGAACTCGATGTCGTGGCGCTCAAGCAAAAGTGCATCTCGCTCCACTGGGAGTTTATGTTCACGCGCTCGATGTTCCATACCGATGACATCAATGCTCAACACGAGCTGCTCAATCAGGTTGCCGAACTCGTGGATCAAGGGAAGATCAAATCCACATTGGGTGAGCATTTTGGCGAGATCAATGTCGACAATTTGATGCGCGCGCACGCATTGCTAGAATCCCAAGCTGCGAAGGGAAAGATTGTCTTAGAAGGCTTCTAGATTGAGCTGTCATTCGCAGCCTGCAGGAGACCCTAGGCATGATGCATTACGCTAATACTATCTATCAGTGAGGATCCTTGTTATTTCGAGTTGCGGGCATAGCATTCCTAGGCATACTTCTCCCATCAACGGAATGATCCCTATATGGAAAACGTAATTATTATTGGAACTGGGCCTGCTGGATACACGGCGGCAATCTACTCAGCACGTGCTGATTTCTCCCCATTGGTTCTCACTGGCGCGCAGCCAGGTGGCCAGCTGACCACGACGACCGATGTAGAAAATTTCCCAGGATTCCCTGAAGGTGTGATGGGGCCTGAGCTCATGCAGAAGATGCAGCAACAAGCTGAGCGCTTTGGTGCTCGCGTGCAGAACAGCGTGGAAGTGACGAGCGTGGAACACAATGAAGACAAATCCTTCACCGTCCATGCTAAGCAAATCTTTGGCTCCGAGACAATGAGTTGGGACACCAAGACCGTGATCATTGCTTCTGGCGCTTCTGCCAAGTACCTCGGTATCGAAGGTGAGATGGACCTCGTGAAGAGTGGTGCCGGCCTCACAGCCTGTGCTACCTGTGACGGTGCATTCTACCGCGACGTCCCGGTTGCTGTGATTGGTGGTGGCGACACTGCTGCTGAGGAGGCAACCTTCCTGACCAAATTTGCCAGCAAGGTGTACCTCATCCACCGCCGCGACGAGCTACGCGCCTCTAAAGTGATGGCACAGCGCGCATTGGACAACGAGAAGATCGAGCCAGTGTGGAATTCACAAGTGACGGACTACCTTCTCGATGACAACGGCCGCATCCGCGGAGTCAAACTGGAGAGCACCGTCGACGGTTCTGAGTCCGAGCTTCCAGTAGAAGGTGTGTTCATGGCGATCGGTCACAACCCGAACAGCAGCTTCCTCAGCGAGGAGCTAGTGGACAAAGACGAAAGCGGCTACTTGCTACAGATTCCTGGCAAGACAGCGACCAAGACTCCTGGTATCTTTGCTGCTGGCGACATCGCTGACACAGTGTACCGCCAAGGCATCACTGCTGCAGGCCAAGGTTGTGCCGCAGCACTTGAAGCTGAGCATTACATCGCGGCTCTCTAATTCGAGTAGAATAGATCCTTTTCAATCATCGCGCAGTTGGGCATTCCAGCTGCGCGATTTTTTTATGCCTCCGCTTTTCCTGGCTCCTTCTGCTCAAGTTCGCGCTTCGGGAATCTCTGCAGGTAATGATCGAGCCTCTGGCGCATCATCTCGAGTTGCTTCTCATACTCGGGGGACTTGGCGCGGTTGACCTTTTCGTTGGGGTCGTTTTTCAGATCGTAGAGGCATTCGTAGGGTTTTTCTTGGTCGTAATAGACGGCGTACTTGTAACGCTCGCTACGTACTCCATGCCAGTTTTCGAAAAGCTTAAAGTGGTGTTCTACAAAGGTATCTTGGCGCCATTGCTCAGGGGCTTGCCCTTTCAAAAATGGGGTGAGGCTTTTGCCTTGGTACCCTTCGGGAATTTCTAGCTCAGCCAGATCGACAATGGTGGGTGTGAGGTCGATGTTATTGACCAAGTGCTCGACCACATTGCCACGACTTTCTTGTGGTACACGTGGGTCGTAAATGATCAATGGCACGCGAAGTGATTGTTCGTAATGGTTCCATTTGCCCGCCATGCCGCGATCGCCCATCATCAATCCATTGTCGGCGGAGTAAATGATGATGGTATTGTCGGCGAGACCTCGTTGCTCTAGCACCTCGAGGACGCGTGTCATGGCATTGTCGATACCTGTGACCATGCGGTAGTAGGCGCGCATGTTTGCTGTGTACTTTTCAGGAGTGTCCCAGCGCCAGTAATAGCGTTTTCGATTCAGCTGGTCTTTGTCTTTGAGGAAGTCGGGTGCTTGGTCGTAGTATTCTGAAGATGCAAGTTTGGGAGCCGGAATCTCAATGTCCTCGTAGAGCCCGTCGGCTGATTCGGGCCATTGAAAGTGAAAGCCTGGGCGGCGGTCGCCATCTTCCGCATGGGTGGCATTGAAACCAATTGATAGGCAGAAGGGAGTGCCCTCGGGGACCGATTCAATAAAGGTGATTCCAGAATCCGCACAGAGGTCGGTTTCATGTCGTTTACTCCCATCGGCGAGGGTCTTAATAAACGGGTTGCGGTTGATTGAATGGTAAAAATCTAGGTAGGAATTCATCGTGGCACCTTCGAACTGCACCCCTAATTTTCCTGCGACTCCAATTTGGTATCCTGCTTCCTTCAGCAGGGCCGGGTAGCTTTGTTGCACAAGAGCCTTGGATACGGGATCCTCTAGAAAGTTATAGCCATGGGTGCGTTGGCTCACACCGGTAAGGATGCTAGCGCGGCTCGCGGCGCAGATGGGTACTTCGCAAAAGGAATTCTTGAAGCGTGTGCCTTGCATCGCCAAGCGGTCAATCGTCGGGCTCTGCACAATTGGGTTGCCATAGCAGGCTAGGGCGTCGTCACGTTGGTCGTCTGCCAGAAAAAAGATGATATTGGGGGGAGACGCAGCAGTGCTGATGGAGGATAATGAGAGCAGTGCCGGAAAAATAAGGCAGTGTGAGAAGTCTAAAAAATGACGAAGAAGTGGCATAGAGGTACTTATCGTATACGTCTATTCTGACCTTGTGTTTCATATGATTATGGAGCTTAGCGTGAAGTTGGCTTTTTGTTCGTTGATAGTACGAACATACGAACTTGATCGACCTTGCTTCTAGACTAGGCTGCGGTTACCCTGATAGATATGTTAGTGCGCCTATTCTCAGCGGCCTTGCAGGGGGCGGATGCGATCGAAGTCGATGTCGAAGTGAATCATGTGAATCGTGATAAGTCGTCGATGCAGATTGTTGGGCTGCCTGATGCTGCGGTGCGTGAGAGTGCCCAGAGAGTCACCAGTGCGGTGGTGAATACGGGCTTGCTGGTCGCGATGGGCCAACACACGATCAACTTGGCACCGGCTGACCTACGCAAAGAGGGACCCAGCTTTGATTTGCCTGTGGCCCTAGCGATTGCGAGTTGTGGGATGGAGGTAGTAATCCCATTTCCTGAGCGTTATTGTATTGTGGGGGAGCTCGCCTTGGATGGTCGGGTTCGGCCAGTCAAGGGGGTGATTTCAGTGGCACTGGAGGCAATGGCACAAGGGCGAACGCGTTTGATTGTGCCTTCTGCAAATTGTGAAGAGGCGAGTTTGGTTGAAGGGATTGAAATTTATGGGGTCGACACACTAGAGCAGGCCTGGAAGCTACTCATTGGGGAATTGGTGGCAGCGCCACACACGCGCCGAGAGCATGGTACAGTGGATGACTTGATGAAGGCAGACCTCTCAGAAGTCCGGGGGCAGCATCAGGTCAAGCGTGCGCTAGAGGTGGCTGCTGCCGGCGGGCACAATTTGCTCATGGTCGGACCGCCTGGGACTGGAAAGTCGATGATCGCCAAAAGGATCCCTAGCATCCTGCCAGAGATGAGTTTAGCCGAGGCAATTGAGACGACCAAGATCCATTCATGTGCTGGAGGCTTTGATCATTCCTCAAGCCTACAGCGTGAGAGACCCTTTCGGGCTCCTCATCACACGATATCGGACGCGGGGCTTCTGGGAGGTGGGTCAAACCCACTACCTGGAGAAGTGAGTCTTGCGCACCACGGGGTGTTGTTTCTTGACGAGTTGCCGGAGTTTCGGCGCCAAACACTGGAGGTGCTACGCCAACCGTTAGAGGATCGTTCGGTCTCGATTTCGCGGGCAGCTGGTTCGATCCGCTACCCCTGCAACTGTATGCTAGTGGCGGCGTTGAATCCATGCCCGTGTGGGTACTACGGCGATCTCAAGCGGATGTGTCGATGTTCGCCAAATCAGATCGAGAAATACCGCCAGCGAATCTCGGGGCCATTACTCGATCGCATCGATATCCACATTGAGGTGCCAGCGATAGAGTTTTCTGAACTCAGAGATGGTGAACGTGGAGAAAGCTCAGCATCGGTGCGCCAGCGTGTGGCGGCTGCGCGTCAGGTCCAACAGCAACGCTATAGTGGCTGCGGCGAAGTGCGTAGTAACAGCATGATTCCTAACAAACTAATGGACCAACATTGCGCACTGAGCCCAGAAAGTGTGGAGTATCTGGAAATGGTGATGCATGAGCTAAACTTCTCAGCGCGCGCCTACAATCGTATTCTCAAGGTCTCACGCACCATCGCCGACCTAGCAGCCAGCCCCAACATCGAGCTCAATCACCTGATGGAAGCCGTGCAATACCGCACCCTAGACCGAAAGATGATGGGGTGACATTAGTCAAGTTTGATAGCGAAAGGCGATGGTAGGTGTGGATTCTTTTCGCTGAAATTATGATACTGGATTTCAGCTTCATTTCTCCCCTCTAGCATAAGGGTTTCGAAGAATTCTTGTACGAGGTCGCTGGTTGTGCCGTAGCGTACCATCTTTTGGTATTCATTGTATGCAATACTGATAGGATTGGTAAGCACTTGATTGCGTACTGATTCAGCTCTTGGGTCGCTCGTGACTAGATGAAACACATAGTCGATAGGGGCAGAGCTATTAGGGAATTTACTATGGTACACTTTACTCGCTTTGAGAGCCTTATCCACATTCTCCAATTCAAGGATTGAGGGATCTTTTAAGACAAGCAGCAGAACCATCTCTCTGTGAGAAAGACTATTCTTAGCAATCGATAGCCATTCTTTGTGCGCTGGATAGGCTTCATAAACTTCAAGTATGGCATTGGCTGTGCAGAGTTCTGAGTATGCATTCTCAATTTCAGAGCAGTTTGCTTCTTTCATTGCGTTTTCAAGCGTTGCAATTGGCATACTCAGATCAACATTTTGACGCCATAAGGCAGCACTTCCTTGGCTGGTTGCTAGACGGCTAAGTTGAATGTGTTTACTCACTGGATCATTAAGCTGATCAAGTACATCTTGGTTATGTTTGATACGCACGTCGCTGTATTTGAGTACCTCTTGATGAGATTCTTTTTCTAGATTCGCTTCCCATTCAGAATAGTACTTGGCTTTCTCATTTGCTGTAGATTGTAACTTGGCGGCGAGTGAATTAATCTTCTCAGCGTCTCCCATATAATAGCTCCAGAAGACATACTGTCCGATAGAAGCCTTGTCTCGTGGTGCCAAAAGAATCGTTTTTTCGATGTATTGTTTCGCTTTCTGGAAATTAGGATGATCAGCCAGTGACTTCATCACCAAATCCCTTTCCGATTGATTACTATATAGAACTCTGAGGTCACTAATTGAACTAAGTTCAGGAAGGAATTCTTTTGAGAACTTTTTACCTAAAATGTCTAGTACTGCCGCCGTCATGAAATTGGACGCAGCGTTTGAACATAGAATACTATTGTTTGGCTCAAGTTTGAGAGCCTTCTCCATGTTTACAATTCCATCTTCATAATGAGTAAATTCACCAGTTAACGAAAAAAGGTTAAAGTGGACCAAAGCGGAGTTGTTCAGCATCGAGGAAGACTCAGGTAGGTCATTGTATCCAGCCAATGCTTTTCGATAACTGGCAATAGCTTCCTTGAGTTTACCGTCTTGCCATGACTTGCTTGCTTGGGCGTCATTCAGTCTGATTGCAATAGCTGGATCGTTTTGGTCCGCTTTCTTTAGCCATTCGATTGTTTCATCTTGATCACTCGCAAGAATCGATAGGAAAATAGCTGCTGAGCTCTTTTGTGGAGTATCTTGTGAGATAGCATAGACCTGTTCGAAAACTTCTTTTGAATTATTATAGTCTCCGACTTCGCGTAGGATCTGCCCGATCTGGCTGAGTGATTCGGCGTTATCTTTTTGAGTTTCGATAAGAGTGGTAAACAATTCATCTGCCTGCTCATTCTTTCCTAACCAATAATAAACCTGCCCCAAGAAGAATTGGTACTCCGAAGACTCACCTGCATAGCTAGAGATCTGTTTGAAGGTCGATTCAGCCTTCTCCAAATGAGCTTGTGATTTTTCATCGCTAGTATTTTGCCCTAAGCGTAGATAGGCTAAGCCCAGATCCATTAGAGCAGATGGTACATTCGACGTAGCTTCTAATTGAGCGTCTAAGGCATTTAATTTACTGCTGCGATCATAGTGTTGCGTGATATATTCGTCTACGAGCTTTTGTTGTCCTGCCTCATCCGCTTTTTCGTAAGAGGTGTAAAAGCTCTCTGGAGCCTTGCCGTCATTTAATTGCTCAATGGCTCGATTATAGAGTGAGTCAATGAGTGTTGAATACTGTGATTGTGCTGCATGCCATAGCTTTGCGCGCGGTCTCGTATATGCTTCAAGCTGTTCAGAGGCCTCTGCGAATGAGCCCAAACTGAGTAGCGCGCTGCCGTAAACACGTGCTAATTCAGAACCTGCATTGAATGGTTGTTGAGGTTTCAAGATTGTCACAACCCCCTCCGAGTTACCTATCATTTCGTAGAGTTTAGCAAGAGCGGAAATATCTTTGATAGATGGACTTGGGTTCTCTAGGACTAAACCCTCCAGTATTTCCTTCTGTAGATTCACCCACTCAATGTCGCTACCAGCATACCCTCTAACTAGCTTGATCATTGCTATTGCGGCTTCTGGATCAGTTGCCTGGAATGATTTAGCTTTTGATATTCCAGAGATGTATATGTCTTGGTGATGTTCTCTGAAATGCGAATCCCAATAGGGGGGGGACATCAACATCTTTGTGGCCTGTACTTGGTCGCTAGGTGAACCGTTCTCTATGATCAAAAGGATTTGGTCGTGATACAGTTGGATGATTTCGTTTTCCTTTTTATCTGAAATGTCAATTGCATCGGCAAGGAGCTGCGCAGCTTCGAAATACTTGCCATTCGTAGCAGCTATTTCAGCTTTGGAGATCTCTCTCCCAGCCTTCATTTCTGGTGAGTTATAATAAGAATTTCCTGAGAAAGTGAGGATACTCCCAAGAATCAATGCCGCCGCCACTTTGTTCCATAACCTGCCTTTAGAATGAAGAGGAACTGCTCCAACGAAATGCCATCCGCCATTTTCAGCATCGCTGACTACATAGGACTTTAGTCGAAAGATGGGGAGGAAGAGCGCTGTCAGAGTGTGATCCTTGATATAGAGCCCAGTTTCAGGGTTGTAGTCACGCTTACCATGCATCGAGAGTCCAAAGCCATTGAGTGTGTATGAGCTTGGAGCTGATTTAATCAGCTTCATATTGGGGAACTGGTAGTTGATCGTCTCTTCAAATTTTTTCAGTTCTGCTTCGTTGTCTTCGATGGTGTCCATATGAAATATAATTTATGGTAAACTGATGATATGTGTTAGTTCTGTCGATCTAAATCTAACAAAATAGTGGTGGAGGTGTTCATCTATATCTCTTGACAGAATCAGTTTGATACCGTTAGTACTCAGGCATGCTTCTGATCTTGTAAATCAGCTTCTTGGAAATATCGGGCTTCTGCTCGTCGGGTGGCTCCGTCATGCCAACCTTTTATAAAATTGCCTTTTGGCAATGTGTGTCGGCGATACAGTCGAACTATGTACACACGACAACTTATAAATTATTTTGAACTACAATAAGTCAGATCTTATCGATGCTGGGTTTCAAGACTGTCCTGCACTCGATATCATTTACCAACACGGTCTTGAAATGATCCATTCGGGACGAGTGAAATCGCTCTCTTATCTGATCAAGCAATTGAAGCGAGAGTTTCCGGAGCACCACGCAGTATTGAAGATGCGCAGTGAGCCTGCTACTTTAGAGTTATTAGTGACTATTGGAGCTGTGACTCTAGTATCTGGAGGGGCTGGAGGGGCTGGAGGGGCTGGAGCTTACGTGCCATCTGCATATGGCTCAATGCAGGTATATGTTGGTGGGAAGATGGCAACTACAGTCGTTGGTGAATTAGGTGCAGGGTTCATCCTGACTACTGGTACAGCGGGTTACATAGATGGTTATACAGGGGTAGGGCTACCTGTAGATAGTTTAGGTCATATGGGTAAAGCATATGAAGTGGGGCAAGCTGTCGGGACGTTATCGAGTCACTTGAAATCGACAGCTAAATCATCTTCAGGTAAAAAGAGCTGAAATGCAATATTTGCCAATACTAATAGTTATTTGGGCTTGTACGTTTCTTTTTAAGCTAGCCTTAAAAAAAGCGATTAATGTAGATCTCGGCATTATCGGGCACTTTTCTATATTTTTATTTATCGCATCTATTTTTATAGGAGGTACGTACAAAGAATTTTCAATGAAGCTTGTTGGAGTGTACTTTTTCCCTGATTTCCTTTTGTTTTCATTGATACTAACTATCTTATGGGGCCTTAGAATGAAGAGGCAGTAGATTAAAAGCCAACTAGTCAGTAGCAGAGCTTAGTTTTTTGACATCAGACAAGCCCATTAATGCAGCCTTCATTTTTAGCCTACTACTGACTATGTTTTCTTTCTTGTCTAGTCGTAGACTAGGTGTGAGGTAAGTTTTCGAAAGAACTTGATCTAACTACAGTTGAATGCGCGCACGATTATATGCTACAGACCAAGCTTATAACTGGCTGCTGCATCCCAACTCTCTTTATTTCTTATGTAGCGCATCAAACTGTCGTCTGATTTCCAATTGCCCTGGGTTTTGATGGATTGAATAGATGCTCCATTCTGAGCGGCCGTGGATGCAAATCCACTGCGTAGAGAATGGGGCGTGTACTTTTCATGATGCTCAAGTTCCAGCAATTGAGTGTACTTTTGTATCATTCGATACACAGCCATAGAGCTTAGTTGAGACTCACCAACCTTACCTGATTTGTTCACCGGTCGGAAAAGATATCCATCGTTAATCTCTGATAATCGTAGCCAATCTGTCATGGCCTGAACCGGACAGGTGATAGGGACTTGGCCACGAGCGATACGAATTATGTGACCGTGTCCCACTTGATCAGTCTTACTATTCGGGATGTAAATCTCGGCGCCTTCGATGACCATCCGAATATCACGAATCTGGATCCGAATAAGATCTGACCGGCGGAGAGCAGACGAGAATCCAATTAAGAGCATTGCTCGATCACGAGCACCAAGGACTACATTCTTCTCTTCACGAGTGAGAGTCACAATTGCTCTAGCAATGTCAGTTGTGATTTCTTTGGATTGTGAGGTACGCTTAATGCTCTTCCTTGGGGTAATGACTCTCGTCTTCCGCTACTTTGTTGGGAAATAGATCGTCACCATAGAACGCATCATTGAGATCTTCCAATGGGCCGTCGAAGTCTTCAGGAATACTTATGCCCAGATGCTTGCCGATGCCTAAGCTCCTTTGAGGTGCTTCCTCTTGCTCGATGGCCACAAGCTTCACGACGGGCTTGTGGCGATTGGCAATAATGACTTCCTCACCAGCGAGTGCCCGCTGAATCAATTTCGAGAGGTTGGTCTTCGCCTCATGAATAGTGGAGGTCATATTAGCTAAGTTAGCTAAAAGTCGTTTCTAAGTCAATAGGTTAGAGGGTGTCGAGAGGCTCGTTCGCCAGAAGCATGAGCCTTTGAATAGACACAAAAAAGCTCCGAGGAAAGATCCTCGGAGCTTTGTTTTGAATGATTTTAGACAGCGTCTAGAGCTTTACTTAGCAGCTGGTTGCTGTGGCTTCTTGAGGCCTTTCTCGTCCTTGTTTGCGGTGCTCTTGACGTAGAGTTCGCGGAGTTGCTTGAAGTCAACTTCTGCTGGGGAATCGGACATGAGGTCGGTGCCTTTGTTGTTTTTCGGGAAGGCGATGACTTCACGGATCGAGTCGGTGCCGCAGACGAGCATGGCGACGCGGTCGAGTCCGAGTGCGAGACCGCCGTGTGGTGGTGCACCGAAGGAGAAGGCATCGAGGATGTGACCGAACATGGTCTTCTTCTCTTCTTCTGTGACACCGAGGGCCGTGAACATGGCGTCCTGGAGCTCGGCTTCGTGGATTCGGATGGAACCACCACCGAGCTCGTAGCCATTGAGCACTACGTCGTAGGCTTGAGCACGGAGGCCTGCGTATTCGCCAGCTTTGAGTTTTTCTTCGTCTTCAGGAACTGGGCGGGTGAATGGGTGGTGGACAGCGTGCCAGCGGCCTTCTTCTTTGTCGAAGTGAAGGAGTGGGAATTCTGTGACCCAGAGGAAGTTGAGGTCGGTGTTGCCTTCAAGCAGGTTGAGGTAATCAGCACACATGAGGCGCACGCGGCCGAGGACGTCGCAGACGGTGTCCCAGTCGCCAGCACCGAAGAGCACGAGGTCGCCTTCTTCGATGTTGAGCTTGGTCTTGAGTCCTTGAAGTTCTTCTTCGCTGAGGAACTTCGTGATTGGTGAGCGCCAGTCCGCTGGCTCTGGGCCGCGGGCTTGGATGTAGGCGAGTCCCTTGGCGCCTGCTTCGATCGCAGCTTTGGTCATCTTGTCGATCTGACCAACAGAGGCGGAGTTGAGTCCCTTGGCATTGATTGCTTTGATGCAACCGCCCGCTTTGAGTGCGCCAGAGAATACCTTGAATTGTGAGTTGGCGAAGACGTCGCCGATGTCGGTGAGGTGGAGACCAAAGCGTGTGTCTGGCTTGTCGGAGCCGTAGGTGTCCATGGCATCTTGGTAGGTGATGCGCTCGAAGGATGCTGGGGCATCGGCTCCGATGGATTCTTTGAAGACGCGGCCGAGGAGCTTCTCGGTGAGGCCGATGATGTCGTCTTCGGTGACGAAGGATGCTTCGATATCGATCTGGGTGAATTCTGGCTGGCGGTCAGCGCGGAGATCTTCATCGCGGAAACAACGTGCGATTTGGAAGTACTTTTCGACACCACCACACATGAGGAGCTGCTTGTACTGCTGTGGCGCCTGTGGGAGTGCGTAGAAGCTACCCGGAGTGAGGCGTGATGGTACGAGGAAGTCGCGCGCACCTTCTGGTGTGGACTTGGAAAGGATGGGAGTCTCGATCTCGAGGAAGCCATCTTCGTCGAGCACGTCGCGCGTGGTCTTGGTGATGCGGTGGCGTAGCTGCATGTTGCGCGCCATTGCTGGTCGACGGAGGTCGAGGAAGCGGTACTTGAGGCGGAGGTCTTCGTTGTTGACTGGCTTGTCGAGTGGGAAGGGGAGGACTTCAGCACGGTTGATGACCTTGACTTCGGAAACGATGAGTTCGACTTCGCCGGTGGCGATCTCGGTGTTGAAGGTCGACTGGCCGTCGATCTCTGGGCGTTCTTCCACGGTGCCAATTACTTGGATCACGTCTTCCGCGCGGAACGACTCAGCGAGCTCAGAATTCTCTTTAGAGTTCTCAGGCTTGAAGACCACCTGGGTCACACCTTCACGGTCGCGAAGGTCGATGAAAATGAGGCCAGCGCCTTGGTCGCGCTTGGATTTCACCCAACCGATGAGGGTGACGGATTTGCCGATGTCGGCACGGCTGATGCCATTACAAGTATGAGTTCTCATGATGAAAAATGATTATTTGAAAGTGTGTGTACCTAGATACGTGGAATTGTCGAGTCTAAGCTGTTTATGATTAGAGATGCTTGAGCAAAGCATCAAAACTAGGGATGGAAGTTTTCTCACGTGTGCTTAAGTCATTGACTTGGAGTTCTGGGAACTCGTCACCGATAATGACTGCTTTCGTGGCACCTAGTTTTTCTGCGGTCTTGAATTGCTTGTTAAATTTGGCTGGGGTGAGTGGGTACTCTACCTTGTGGCCTTGGTTGCGGAGCTCGGTAATGAGCTTGAGTGCGTTGGGGCGTTGTTCTTCATCTGCGATGACTACGAAGATGTCGCAGGGGGCCTGGGTTTTGAGCCAGGTATCCATCTTGGCTTTGGCATGTGGTGTTTCTTCGATGAAGTTGCGAATCACCACATCGCCCATGGCGAAGCCGGTGCAGGGGAGGTCGACGCTTCCGTCTGAAAGTGTCTTGAGTAGGTCATCGTAGCGGCCACCACCAGCGATGGCACGCATGCTGTGTGAGGTGTCGAAGATCTCGAATACTGTGCCAGTGTAGTAGGCGAGACCACGTACAATGGTGAGGTCGAGCTTGATGTAGGCGCCTAGGCCTCGAGCCTCAAGGTTTGCTTGGATCGCTTTAAAATCGTCAGAAGCATTCTCGGGGTTATTGATGAAGCCTTTGACTTCGTCGGCTGTGAGCTTGAACTTAGAAAGTTTCTCAGCGAGCACCTCCGGCTTTTCGCGCTCGATTTTGTCGATGATCGCGAGGAAGCCCCCGACGTCTTCGATGTTTTTCTCTGTGCAGTAATTGAGCCAAGATTGGCGATCTGAGGCACGGATGACGAAGTCGTCGGCAGTGAAGCCAAGTGCGAGCATGGTATCGATAGCGAGTGCGATGAGTTCGGCATCCGCAGCTGGATCACTTTCCCCGATAATGTCGGCATTGAACTGGATAAACTCACGGGTGCGGCCTCGCTGCTGACGTTCGTAGCGGAAGCAAGAGCCGATCTCGAACCATTTCATCGGCTTCGGGTAGTTGCGCTGATGTCCAGTGACGATGCGCGCAAGTGAGGCGGTGAGCTCTGGGCGTAGGGTGACATCGCGGCCTCCCTGGTCTTCGAATCGGAATAGCTGGGTGTTGAGTTCCTCGCCAGTCTTCTTCTGGTACAGGGCGGTAGGTTCAAGCATGGGAGCTTCGTATTCTACAAAACCATAGCTCTGTGCAGTCTGGCGCCAGATCGCAAAGAGGTAGTTGCGTACCGCACAGTTGTCTGGTGTGAAGTCGCGAAATCCAGGTAGTAGTTTGATGCTCTTATCGGCCATAGGCCGCAGACCCTGCTACTAATGGTTTGAATTTTCAAGACCAGATCTGAGCTCCTTGGAGAATCCCTGAAAATTTCTGATTAAGCTTGTGCCGTAGAAATCAGGACTTAGATTGTTAGCTACATTAGAAATCCTTTTTCTCACCGTCATGGTTTCACCCACTCCTCAGACAAGCGACTACGCTTACGATTCAAAAATTGAAGGCAATGTGACCTTCACCCAACTGGATGCAGCCATCAACTGGATGCGTAAAAATTCGCTTTGGCCGATGCCGATGGGCTTGGCATGCTGTGCAATCGAATTGATGGGAACGGCAGCATCTCGCTATGACATTTCTCGCTTTGGTGCTGAGGTGATGCGCTTTTCTCCGCGCCAGGCAGATGTGATGATCGTTGCTGGAACCGTGACCTACAAGATGGCGCTTGCCGTGAAGCGTGTGTGGGATCAAATGCCGGAGCCGAAGTGGTGTATTGCCATGGGGGCCTGTGCCTCTTCTGGCGGGATGTACCGCTCATACGCGACCTTGCAGGGGATCGACCAATTGATCCCAGTGGATGTCTACATTTCTGGATGCCCACCGCGTCCTGAGGCTCTGTTGGAAGGGCTCATGCGATTGCAGGCGAAGATCGAAAAGGAAGAGTCCGTGAGCAATTTAAAGAAATCTACTGACCAGGCATAAGTGATGAGTTCGATGATTGATGCGATTCAAAATATGTTTGGTGATGCGGTGTTAGGCAGCCAAATATTTCGAGGTGAAGACACGATCTCTGTGTCCTTAGAGAGAGCTCATGAGCTTTTAGCATATTGCCACGGCGAGCTTGGCTTCAACTTTCTTGTGGATGTATGCAGTATCGACCACGAGTCGAGCGACCCACGATTTGAAATGGTGTACGAGTTGGCATCGATTGATGATTCTCAACACTTGCGGGTGAAGGTGCCTGTGGCCGAAGATCAATCGGTACAATCGGTGATCGATATCTGGCGTACAGCTGATTGGCATGAGCGCGAAGTGTACGACATGATGGGGATCAAGTTTGATGGCCACCCGAACCTCAAACGCATCTTGATGTGGGAAGGGTATCCATTCCACCCATTGCGCAAGGAATTTCCCCTGGCAGGGAAGCCATCTGAAATGCCAGATGTTGCTTTTACTGGTGTCGCGCCAATGGAGGGCGGGCCATTTGTGACCTGTTCCACAGCCACGGATACGGTGTCTGGTGAGCCTCGCGCTAAGGGAGAAAGTTAGTGTGATCTAGCTTGAATTGGTGGCACCGATGTTGCTATTCAGGCCTAGGTGTGACCTAGGCCTCTTTTGTTCTTGGCAGCGGGTAGAACATGGGTGTTAGCTGTGGCATGCAACACCATGTCTATTTCTGGTTGAAAGAAGAATTTCAAAACGATGCCTCACGCGCCGCATTTGAAAAAGGTCTCCACAATGTGAGTTCTGTCCCAATGATTGCAGGAGGCGGCTGGGGAAAACCGGCTCCTACGCCTGAGCGCCCAGTGACCGATAAGTCATTCGACTACGGTCTTTACCTTAGCTTTGACAACATGGAAGACCACGATGCGTATCAGATCCATTCAGAGCACGATGTCTTCCTCGATGACTACAAGCATATGTGGGAGAAAGTCTTGGTCATGGATGTGGATTAGACCGCAGCGAGTAAAATGATAGAATCAATGAATGATCACTCCAACACTGCCTAACGAGCTGTTGGAGTGTTTTTTTAGCCATGAGTATTAGTACAAAACGCGGTGATTCCGGGGAGACCGATCTGATGTTTGGCAAGCGCGTGCCAAAGACGCACCCAAGAGTGCGGACCTGCGGCGCTGTGGATGAACTGAATGCCCAGCTAGGGGTGGTGCGAGCATCCGATGTGTCCGATGCATTAGAGCAATGCATTGATAAGATTCAGAGCCATTTGGTTGGCCTGATGGGGGTGGTGGCTACCGATAGTGATGACCATCAAAAGTATGCTGATAAAGGATATCAGGGGATTGCCTTGTGTGATGTTGAGTGGCTCGACGGGATTGTGCACGAGGTGGAGACGGTTCAGGGGCACCGCTTCCGCGGTTGGTCACGACCTGGGAGCCAAGGCGCCCTTGCCGGAGCAGCCCTTGATGTTGCCCGTACGGTGAGCCGCAGAGCCGAGCTCATGAGCTGGGAGATTGATGATGCAGAGCTATCAGTGGCGCGCCAATTTCTCAACCGACTTTCCGATGTGCTCTGGCTGTTGGCGCGAAGTCGCGAAGCCGGTGATGCATCGTGAGATTGGGGTGCTCCCGTTCTTTATTTAGACAGCAGCTGCGGGGCAGGTAGAAACAACAAAGGCCTTCAGAGTTACTGAAAGCCTTTTGAAAGAATGGTGCTCGAGGGGGGAATATCCATCGCTCCGCTCAGGCTCTGCGGTCAGCCCATTACTCCACCGCAATGGGGAGCTTAGGTCGCGAGAGGCTCGCTGATGCAGTCAAACCCGGGATCCTCGCTGGGCTCGTCAGGGGGGTCTCATCCCCCCTCTGGAGGTGTCAGAGAGATAGAAACAACAAAGGCTTTCAGAGTTACTGAAAGCCTTTTGAAAGGATGGTGCTCGAGGGGGGAATCGAACCCCCACGGCCGCAATGGCCACTAGATCCTTAGTCTAGCGCGTCTACCAATTCCGCCACCCGAGCAAGGTGTTGTTTGGTGTGGCGGTGTTGTACTCTGAATTGAATTTGAGGCAAGGATTTTTTGCATCAAATTCTGAAGTTTTTTTGACTGTGGTATGGCTAATTTGTTCTGTGGCACTGAGCTTCTGGGTGCTAGACAAAAAATCGCCAAACCAAGAGAATGGTTCGGCGATTGGGAATGGATTGATCGATGGCATTTGGATGCCATCTGATGGAGGTGACGGTTTAAGCCAGCACGCTATTCCAATCGGCAATGCGGTCAGCTTGCGCTTCGAAGAGAGCTGCTGTGTCGCCGTGGATGGTGATTTTTTCGATGTTGTCACCTTGTTGGATGGAGTCGATGACGTCCTGACCTTTGGTGGTTTCACCGAATACGGTGTGGCCTCCATCGAGGTGTGGTGTCGGAAGGTGGGTGATGAAGAATTGTGAGCCGTTGGTGTTTGGTCCGGCATTGGCCATGGATAGCATACCTGGCTTATCGTGCTTGCGGATGGCTGGCTTGCACTCGCATTCGAACTTGTAGCCTGGGCCGCCCATGCCTGAGCCAGTTGGGTCGCCACCTTGGATCATGAAGTTCGCAATGACGCGGTGGAAAACAATGCCGTCGTAGAAACCGCGCTGCGCGAGGTTGAGGAAGCTGGCACAGGTTACGGGTGCGTCAGCTGGGAAAAGTGTCAGGTCGATGTCGCCTTTGTTGGTAGTGATAGTGATGTTAATATCTGCTAGATCGCTCATAGTGGGTACGACTCTAGTGGCTTTGGCCTCAGAGGAAAGAGGAAAAGGGAAAAATAGCGGGATCTAGTACAGCGAAGCCATTCGATTGCGTTTGAGTATTGGTAGTAGCTGGTTTATGTAGGCGACATGCGCATGACTGTGTTTCAGAAGGTGGCTTTATTGGCCTTGATCTTCACGCTATTGTTGATGTTTGTGGGTGCGATTGTACGTGCAACGGGAGCAGGCATGGGATGTCCAGATTGGCCAAAATGTTGGGGGCAATACATCCCTCCGACTTCGGTTGAGCAAATTGATCCAGATTCCTTGCCAATCGAGAAGTATCAGGAAAAGGCTGAACGCCATGGTCGTGATCCTGCGGAAGTGACACGTGAGAATGTGCTGGCGGAGTTCAACCCAGTGCACACGTGGACGGAATTTATCAACCGTTTGTGCTCATTGCCAATTGGGCTTTTCACCTTGTTGACCTTGATCCTTTCGTTCCAGTTTATTCGCAAGCGGCCATGGCTGCCAATGTTAGCGACGTTAGCGACATTTTTAGTAGGCTTGAATGCCTGGATGGGGGCGCGCATTGTGTATTCTGGCTTGAAGCCAGGTACGATCACCACGCACATGGCCTTAGCGATTTTGTTGCTGTGCGTGCAGGTGACGATTGTGTGGTTGGCCAGTGAGACGCGCTGGAGGATCCAGGTCAAAGAAAGTGGTAAGCACCTCAAGTGGGTTGGCCTCGCCGCATTTTTGTTTATCATTGGTGAGGGGATCCTTGGGTCTCAGGTGCGTGAGATGACTGATGAACTAAAGAAGTCTCATGGGGATGCTCCTCGCATTGAATGGTCGGCTGAGCTTGAGCAAACTTGGATGTATTTGGTACACCGCAGTTTTTCTTGGGCAGTATTGTTAGTGACGGCGGTGTATTACTGGACATCGCGTAACGAACGTGTCGGTGGCGCAGGTTGGCACGAAAAGCTGATGGCTGGTTTCATCTTTTTACAGATGGTGTTTGGTTTGATTCTATCACAGGTCGGGATTTTACCGGTGATCCAGGTACTGCACATTGGGATTTCGTCGTTGATGGTGACGGTGTTTTTTCACTGGTTGCTCGGGGCGTTTGCGAGGCATTCTGAGTGAGTCACTTGCTGGGCTCGGTGCTCAAGCATTTGAGAAAGGCGACGAGGGCCGCTTGGTCATCGAGGCTGAGTTCGAGCCCACGCTTTGGGTGCTTTGCCAGGTTGGGGTCGAGTGTGGGGCTTTGGTGCATCGGCCCACTGTAGTGTTGGACAACTTCCTCGAGCGAGGCGAAGCGTCCGTCGTGCATGTAGGGGGCTGTGAAGGCGAGTTGTCGCAGGCTGGGGGTAGAGAATTTGCGCATGTCGCTCTCGATTCCAGTGACTTCATAGCGTCCTAGGTCGTCACCCTTGGGGCTGAGCCCATTGTTGTGGAATTGGTGGTCTGAAAAGTTTGCTCCACCGTGGCAATGAAAGCAATCAGCGCCGAATTTACCATTGCGTGGTTCATATTCGGTAAAGAATAGCTGCATGCCGCGTTGTTCAAGTTTATTGAGGGTGGCTTTGCCGGCCATGGCTTTGTCGAACTTTGACTGATAGCTGGTGAGGCTGAGAAGGAAGTTTTCGAGTGCGAGTGCGATGGTTTCTGCAGTGATAGGTTCAGCCCCGAATGCTTGGTGAAACTGAGCGGGGTAGTGCGGATGTTTTTCCAATCGTAGCACCAGTTGTTCGATCCCTAGATCCATTTCTAAGGGGTCTTCGATCGGCATCAAGACTTGTTGGCGCAGTGAGGTGGCTCGGCCGTCCCAGAAAAATTCGGATTTCCAAGCGAGGTTGAACAAGGGCATGGAGTGGCGTTTGCCGAGGGCGCCGTTGACGCCGGCTGACAGTGGGCGAGGGTCGGAAAGTGCGTGCGCGTCTTGGTGGCAGCTAGAGCATGAAATGCTGTGATCTTTGGATAGCAGCTTGTCGTGAAACAATGCCTGGCCCAGGGCCACACGTTCTACGAGTAGTGGATTGTCTCTGGGGAGGGCAGGTTTGGTGAAGAAGCGGCTGGTCTTGAAGGGGTAGGGGGTGAACGTTTCAGGTAAATACAGCGGGGCTACTTTCTTTGCGGGTGCCTGCCCGGCAGGGTAGTGCACTCCCAGAATGGTGAAGCAGCTTGGTAGGTTGTTGGTTAGGGCGCTGGCAATGCTATCACCTGGACCAGAGTGGGTGGATGCGCCGTCATGCACAAAGGATATTGGTCGTGTGGATCCTAGCAGTTTTTCTAAATCAAAGCCAATGCTTAGGGCGCTGTGGTCTTTGAGCTGAAACGCACCAGGGAGGCGGATCTGCGTGAGGTTTGAGTCGTTGGCGAGGTGGTAGACAAAGCCGGAGTGCTGGGAGGTATTGCGAAACTTTCCCTCGAGCGCTAGGAAGATGTAGCCACCCTGCCAGTTCCAATGCAGTTGGTTGAGGTTCGGGTTCAGTGGGTGATTGGCATCATATTGGGCAGGATCTCCATGATTTTGTTTTTTAGGGAGCCCAAGCTTCATTCTGAGTCCCTTGTATTGTCCGCTGGGGACGTCTTTGAGGGTGAAGCTACTGCGTCTTTTACTGTGGTCGATCCAGGCAAATTGTTCTGGAATGTCGATCCAGCTACCGTCCTTACTTTGCAATTCAAAGCCGCTGAGTAGGTAGCTGAGCCGACTGATCGAATAGGTCTCACCGGCATGCGTTTGATAACGCAGTGAGTGGGTCATGAGTGGCGCATTGCGATGGAGGTGGTTGATGTGGATGCTCAGCTGCCCGGCCATGAGGTGTTGGAGGCATAGTAGCTGGATTGCTAGGATGGTTTTGAGCATGGGAGGCTGGGGCTAGTTGAGATGGATTAGGTGCCTGAATTGTAGGTGTTCTGCGATTGCAGGACTCGCTCGCTCTGCCCTTGAGGGGTGAAGCGGAGCTCGAGGCGGTAGCTATCAATGCTGAGAGCATCAGGGTCAAAGCTTACGTTCACCTCTCCGGTACTTTCGTCATATCCCATGATGAGTGCTTCAGCAGTGTCGGCACTGACGCCTGTGGCGCTGACGACGGTGACTGACGAATACACGTCTTCGGGAGGCAGGGCTGGGGTGGTGCTGAAGGTGAAGGTGTAGGACAGTTGGCCTTCTAGTTGGTCTTCTATCCCGAAACCAGTGTCGTCGTAGGTGGGGTTGTCGGTTCGTTCGATGCGGTAGAAGGTGTTACTGGTTGTGAGGCTTGTGTTGATGGTCAAGCTGTTGCTGTCGGCCACACGATTGAGTTCATAGTCGGACCAGCTGTCGAGATCGTTGCTTTCTTCAATGGTGTAGGTGCCACCCTCGACTGCAGTCCAGGTGATGGTGATGCTATCACTAAGCTCGATGGAGGCAGGCTCTTCCTGGAGCTCGACCCCACCCTGGTCGTAGAATACTTCGATGGTGCCGTCGTCCGTAGGGACGAAGTCCACATTGTCGCTGTTGTCTGGGTCAGCAAAGTATTGTTGTGCGACATTGTAGGGGAAATAGAGTTCACCACTTTCGTCGATGTTGGTGAAGTAGGCCCAGGTTCCTTCGGGGAATTCTGGGGTCACGCAGAATCTGACATTCCACTGGTTGAGGTCGTAGTGTTGGTCGTCGTCAAAGTTGCCCACGCCTTGGTAGAGTGTGTAGCCGATGTCGCCCTTGAAGGCGTAATCTTCCATGAAATAGCCTAGGAAGTAATCACCATCTGTTGCGGGGCCATATTGGTTGATGTCGAGCGCGGCGTTGATTCCCTGAACTTCTGCAGCCCAATCAGGGAGCCTGTCACGGCCATTGCTATTCACATCGTAGGTGCCGTGATTGCCGTCACGTAGGATGAAGCCACTACGCATTCTGCGCACGCCACTTTCCGGGTCGTTGGGGTCGCTATATCCATAGGGACCATAGAGCGGGATGCCATCGCGAAGCCAACCGATGATCGGGCTGTGCGCCCCATTGAAGGATGGGTCGGTGTCGAGGACCTCGCTGTAGGTATTTGTCGCAGCATCGTAGTCGACGTTGTCGCCAAGTAGGTGGCGGATCCCGCTTGGGCTGGCGTGGTAGTGGAATTGGTCGCCAGCTGAGTGGCTATTGGATGGGTCGAAGGTGAAGCCTTCGGTGACTTTGGCATCGTGGTTCCAGACGCCATCGCCATTGCCCGCATTTTCAGTTGGGCCAGTGGGGATGCCATTGCCGCTGCCATCTTCATCGTTGTCCCAGGAATAGGTGTCTGATGAGGAGAAGAATACAGCGCCGTCGACCATGAGGCCGATCATCCCTCCCGAGAAATCAGTCTTGCTTGTGGTGAGGGTGGGAACGCGGGGGAATTTGTAGATGGATGATTGATTGCCAGGTAGATTATTGAAGAGTTCTCCGCCATTGCCGTACCAGGGACCCATGATGTGGGTGGAAAGGGTGGAGCCTTTGATGAACACGGAGTTGTCGGTGTAGGATATGTGTTGGGGACCAGCAAAGACTGGCGTGCTGACACCGTCCCAGGTGGTCATCGAGGTGCCAGCAGTGACGTCAGAGTTCTCACGGTAGATGCGTGCAAACTTGCTGGAGTAATCCGTGATCCATGATGCGAGGACTTGCTTCAGGCTGTCCGCTGGAGCGTATGTGTCGATGAGTTCGACAGTGAAGCTGGTACTGATCTGGTAACCATCGGTATCGCTCGCTGTGACGGTGATGACGGTTCTACTTCCGACGCTGGAGAATGGTGGTTCTAGGGTTAGAGTGCCGGCTTCTTCATCGATGTTGTAGCTGGCAAACACCCCAGCAGTTTCGACGTCGGCGACATAGCTATAATCCCCACCAAAGAGTGCATCGAGGTCGACAGCAATGACGTCTTCATTGGAGTTAGCATCGACCTCAATGTTGTTGCTGATTGGGGTGGTGACGATAGGGCCAGAATATTCATAGGCTCCGAGGTCCATGAGCGCATTGATGACGCGAGTGTGGCCGCGTATGTCGTAGGGGAGGACTTCTGCCGAGTCTCCATCTTGGTCCAGATCTGCAAGATCAGTTCCCAAGGAAAGTGCGTCACCGGCATCCACAGCCATGGAATCTCCAGTGAGGCGGAAATCGCCAGCGGAACTTGCCGAGGCGCTGGCCGTGATGGTGGTGAGGAATTGTGGGTCATTGGCTGAATTTGTCCCATCGAGGCTGCCGGAGCCAGTGGCTACTTGGCCCTCGATGAGCATGTTGCCTTGGGTGGTGATGCCGTAGACATTGGCATTGGAGGGTGAACTGTTGCCCCAGATGATGCTATTGTAGGTGGAGGCTGTGGCTGAGCCGTCGGCACCGAGACCACCGGCATAGCTTGTGATGCTGGATGAAGAGGCATAGTTACTTGCAATGGTCGAATTGAGTAGAGTGAGGTGACCGCTATTGGCGATGTAGATACCACCATAATAGAGCGCAGAGTTCCCTGTGATGACGCAGTTGTCTACCGTGGCGTCCTCATAGCCAAGGTACAAGCCCCCGATGCTACGCAGGGTTGAGTCGGTGGCTGAATTCCCTTGAATGAATGATGAGGTGATGCGGAAGCCTTCAGCATAGTTTGCACTCACCCCGCCGACTTGTTTGCCTACGTTGTTGATGATCTGGCATTCTGTGATGAGCAGCCCTTGGCCTCCTTCGGTGAGACTGATCGCGCCTGTTGTGCCGAAGTTCCCTTGGAAGATGCAGCGGCGGAGGTGGCCTCCGCCAGTCATAGCGCCCGCGTCTCCACCGTTGCCGGCGGTGATGGTGAACCCGTCGAGTGAGCTGTTGGGCGCGGAGGTGATGCTGACCACTGTTTCGGCGTTGGTGCCTTGAATGTTTGTCAATGGGTCGCTGAGTACCACATGGTTGACCATGGTGTCATTTTGATCGATATCACCTGAAAGAATGGTGATGTTAGCCTCCCAGTCACGTTGGCTACGTTCGCTTTCGCTGCCATCAAAGCCGCCGTATACTGCAAGGTTATTGGGTAGCTCAAAGCGACTAGAGCTGGAGTTTGCGGTGACCGTAGCAATGCCAGCTTCTGCTTCATCTGGATAATAGACTCCCGCGGCGACCCAGACTTCGTCGGCTGAGGCGGCTGAGGCAAGCGCGTCGTTGAGGCTGGCAAAGGCGGTGCTCCAGGACTGTCCGTCTTGAGTGGCTTCACCACTGCGATCGGCGTCTACATATAGAACGCTGAGTGTCTTGCTGAAGGCGCTAGTATCGCTTTGGGATGAGGTCACTGTGGCCGCAATCGCTGGGTCATAGGTGGCGATGCCGCTGCGTGTGATTTGCACATAGCCACTGCCATCATCGTCCGTAAACACTGCGTTCTCATCGGTTTGATTGGCAGTGAAGCTGGATTGTGTCGCCCAATTGCTATTGTCGCTGGAGGATTCCACGAGATAGGTACCTCCTTCGACAATATTCCAGGTGATGGTGACTTCATTGCTCGAATCTGATTCGGCAGATTCGATATTCAGGCTAGCGTTTGGCCCCGCGACAAAGTGGGTGGTGACGGATTCATTGACCGAGCTCACTGAGCCGTATTGGTTTGAGGTGTCGCCGTAATACTCAAAGCCGATGATGTATGGGAAACAGGGGGTGAGGGTGTCGTCTAGGGTGATGAAGTAGGCGTAGGTACCGTCAGGGAATTCCGGGGTTTTACACCAACGCAGGTTTTGTTCGTTGAGGTCGAAGTCTTCTCCATAGACATAGCTTTGGCTGTCGGCTGGGTTGATGAGATCGCCAAGGTATTCAAAGTCCTGCGCGAAGCTGCCGAGGACAAGGGTGTCTACCGTGGGGCGCGCGCCATAGTCTGCAGCTGAGGCATCAGTGCTCTGGCTGACATCCAAGCCCTGATTGAAGCGAAAGCGCGCGTACCATGTGGGGAGCATGTCCCTGTTGTCGTTTACCACATCGGTGCCATTGGCGCCGTCCCGGACGACGTAGCCCGATACCATGCGACGGATCGTGCTGTTGTTGTCATTGGGGTCGTCATAGCCGTACGGGCCGTAAATCGGGTAGCCATCTTTTGCCCAACCAACGATAGGAGAGTGGCTGGTCGGGGCGCTTGAGATTTCAGTGTAGCTGTTTGTGGCCGCGTCATAGCTGACGTGATCACCAAGTTGGTAGCGGAGTGCAATCGGGCTTTGGTGTGCGTGATAGACTCCGCTTGGTGGTTGGTGAGCATTTCCTGCGTCAAAGTTGAACGCCTCCTCAACTGGGGCGAGCTCAAACCAATAATATTCAGATTCGGTGGTGACGTGTTGTCCACTGGCTTCCTCAGTGTCAGCCCAGGCCTTGCCGTCGAGCGGGCCGTATGCAGCCATGCCATTGACGAAGATGCCAGCGTAGCCACCACCTAGGTTTTGGCGTGGGATACCAGAGACACTGGGTGAGCGCGGGATGCGGAAAATGGTTTGTTGATTGGTCGGGTAATTGATGTACTCGGTGCCATTCGGCTTGTACCAAGGCCCCATGGTGTAGCTGGCTAGACCACTCGAATAGACGTAGACGGAGTCGGTAGAATACTGCAGCATTTGGACGTCGGCGTAGACGGGGTCGGCTTGCTCGGTGCTGCTATCGGCTCCCCAGGTGGTGTTGCTGCTGCTGAGGTCTGGAGTGCTGTTGGAGAGGTAGGGGAAGACGCGGGCATAGCTTCCTGAACGGTCATCCATCCATGTATCTAGTTGGGGATCAGCAGTGAGTGACTGGAGGGTGAGGGCGGCGGTGTGTAGGTATAGGAGGCTGTGCTTCATGCTATGGTAGGATCGTATAATGTGGTTGTAGCAGATTAAAGATTAACACTGCATGAGTCGTGACAAAAAAAAGCGCACCATGCAGTGGTGCGCCTCTTGTTAAAATGGATTAGGAATCTAGCTGTGTTTAGTTCGTAGCAGATCCTGGGAGGAAGCGGTAGTACACCTCGAGCATCAATGTCGCAAGCGCAGTACGGTAGTGGATCGATTGCGGATTGTTGGCTGCGAATGTGGTAGCCACACCATTGATTGGGCCGCCATCAGCGGGTTGCTTGTAGGTGCCATCGTCAAGCTGGGCATTGATCAAGCTGTCGCGGAAAAGTTCGTTGTAGCGTGACCAGTACTTACCACCGACATTGATGAGTGCCTGACCGTAGTAGTAATGAGCGTAGAGGTCAGAGTCTGCGGTGTTGTAGTCAAAGGTGATGTTGTCGTGGATCCAACGGATACCTTTCTTCGCTGGGCCGCGTGTGCCTTTGCCCCATTGCTGCCAGCAAAGAACAGCACCGCCGGTCATGGTTGGTGAACCGATCACTGGAGTGTAGTGCACTGCGCCAGAATCACGCTGGGAAGCTTCGAGGTACTTGAGCCCCTTGGCTGCTGAAGAATCGATTTTCTTGATGCCCTCGATGCCTGTGTACTTTGCGGCTTTGATTGCCTGAAGCTGCCAGCAGGATACGGAGGTATCGACGTGGTAGCCTTCGGCGCCTTTCTTGATGTATCCATAACCCCAGCCACCTGATGCATCGTCTTGGCCGTCGATGAGGTAGTTCGCTGAGCGGCGCACGGCTTCTTCAAGGTTAGGGATTTCGAGGTTTTGTTTGCTACAGAGTGTGTATGCTTCAGCAATTGCGTAGGTGCAAATGGCGTGCTCGTAGGTCCAGTGCTTGTTCTTAAAGTCAGAGCCAAGGCGGCCTTCGTTCTTCATTGAAACATTGACGAGGTAGGAAATCGCTTTTTCAACGGTGATGCCGTACTCAGGTGAGGTGGGCGTCTCACAGTGGCCAAGGTAGCAAAGGAGTGCCATGCCAGTGTAGGCTACTGGGTAGGGGCTTTGGTCGTACCAGCCACCGTTGTCTTCTTGAGTGCGCTTGAAGTGGTCGAGTGAACGCAGCACCGCATCTTCAGACTTTTCTACACCGCCAGCTTTGAGGAGGCGTTCGATGCGGTCTTCTTTGGAGCAGCGCTTCTTCATGCTTTTTGGAAGGTCGCCCCATGAACCTGCATCTTCCTCAGCAAGGTCGGACCAATCTTCTTCAAATTCTTCGTCCGCACCGAAGTCCATGGCAAAGTCAGTGACTGCAAGATCTGGCTCTGGGATCGCGGTGTTGTCAAATGCGTTGGCTGAGATCACCTGAGCGATGTTTGGGGTAGGAGCCGTCGGCTTGCGCTGCACATTATTCTGTGTCTTAGGCTTCTTGGTTTGCTCTTCAGCAATGCTTGGCGGGTTGTAGGAAATCAATTCGGGTGGATTCTTGACGACCACCGCGAGGGAAATGATGTATAGGAGGAGGCCAATCAATAGGACGGCGAGGATCGAAATGATGATCGAGGAAATGGTAGATACCCTCTGCTGCGCCGCTAGGGCAGCCTTGGCTTCTTGACTGATTTCTGCGTGTAAACTCATGGCTTTATTGGGGTGGGACGTTAAAGTCTTTTGAATTGGCTGTCACTATTAAAGATTAATTAAGCAGTTCAGCCACGTCAGCTGGAACTCGGGGAATCTCATGAATGACAGTCTCATGGGGTGGGTTGTTTTAGACGCTCATTGGGGGCGTGACGATGATTATCAGTAGATTATGCAGAATTGGAAACAAAAAAGCGCACCTGTTAGGATGCGCTGGGTGAATTCCTTAATAAAATGAAAGGATTATTGTGAGAAGGAAGTGGGGAGAAAGCGGTAATAGACTTCGAGCATGAGGGTGGCGAGAGCCGTTCTGTAGTGGATTGCGGCTGGTGATTGGGCGCTGTATGATTCTGTTGCTACGCCATTGATTGGGCCGCCATCACCTGGTTGTTGGTAGGTGCCATCGGCGAGCTGTGCACCGAGCAAGCTATCGCGAAATAGCGCATTGTACTTGGTCCAGTAGGAACCGCCTACGTTCATGAGGGCCTGGCCGTAGTAGTAGTGGGCGTAGAGGTCAGATTCGGTGCCATGGAAGTCGAAGCCAATGCTTTGATCGATGTAAGCGATGCCTTTTTTGGCTTGGCTGCGGCTGCCTTTGCCCCATTGCTGGAAACAGAGAACAGCACCACCGGTCATGGTGGGGCTGCCGCCATGCGACGTGTATTGGAAGGCGCCATTTCGGAGTTGGGCGCTGGCAAGGTATTCGAGTCCTTTCATGGCAGCGGTATCTGGGCGTTTGATTCCCTCGATGTTGGTGAATGCAGCGGCTTTGATCGCTTGTAGTTGCCAACAGGATACCGAGGTGTCGACGTGGGCGCCGGCTTTCCCCGTTTGGGTGTATCCGTAGCCCCAGCCACCTAGTTGTTTGTCTTGGTTTTGAATGATAAAGTTGGCGCTGCGTCGCACGGCTTCCTCTAGGTTTTGGCTGAGGTTGACTCCGTCGTTTTTGCAGAGGGTGTAGGCTTCAGCGAGTGCGTAGGTGCAGATGGCATGTTCGTAGGGCCAATGATTGTTGTTGAAGTCTGAGCCCAGTCGTCCTTCATTTTTCATGGAGACATTGACGAGGAAGGCGATGGCTTTTTCCACTTCATGACCAAAGTTTGGTGAGGTGGTGGTTTCACAATGGCCGAGAAAGCTGAGGAGTGCGAGTCCGGTGTAGCCCACGGGATAATTGCTCTCGTTGTGCCAGGCGCCATTCTCTGCTTGGGTGCGGGCAAAGTGCTGGAGTGAGCGAACGACTGCGTCTTCACACGCTTCATTGCCACCACTTTCATTGAGTCTTGCAAGGCGCTCTTCCTTGGAGCAGCGCTTCTTCATGCTGGTGGGCAGGTTTTGGTACGGCTCGAGTGTGTCCTCGAGGATGTCTTGGAATTCTGATTCGGGCTCGTCGAATTCGATGAAGGTGACGAGTGGTGCATCTGCTGGGGGAGTCGGCACGACCATGTCAGGCGTGCTGAGTTCCGGAGTGAAGTCGGGTGTGAGCGCCGGCGTGGGCAGGCTTGGGCGCTTGGGGACTTGGTTGGCAATCTTTGGCTTTGATGGTTTGTCCGGTTCTTGGACGGCTTGAGGAAGGGAGGTGAGGAATGTTGGTTCCTTTTTTACCGTGACTACGAGGTTCACCAGATAAAGCAACAATCCCAGCAACAAGGTGGCTAGGATTGAGATCGTGATTGAGGAAATGGTGCTGATGCGCTGCTGTGCGGCCAAGGCTGCTTTGGCTTCATTGCTTGGTGGGGTGTGTAAACTCATAGATTGGGGTGTTTTGTTTCCTTGATCCATCAGGGGATGAGACAAGATCGAACACCTTACCAATCAATTGCTTACGTAATCAAGAACCAAAGTGGTTCTGTGATTTGGATTCGAGGATCGACTGGATGTCTTGGAACAAGGTGTCGATCTCTGGGGAGTCGCTGCGAATGGATTCGAGCGCACTCCAATCAATGTGCGGGCTGAGCTTGGGGGCTGCGATGCGCTGGACGTCGAGTCGCTCCATCAGCGCTTCTGTCTCGCGTGGATGAGCGTTGAGAATGTGTTCAGCGCGGGGTAGGTCATCGAGTTGTTCTTGGCCTAATCCAAAGCAAGTGATGCCGATCCCAAAGTGGGCACTGAGTTTGCGCAGAGCGTCGCTGAGTGCTTCGTCATCGATCGCGCAGGCGTAGAAGAGCTCGCCACCATTGGCCCATGCCGAAGCACTGAGTGCCTGGAAAAAGTCTTCGCGGATGCTGTCCACTTGCGCCTGAATCCGTAGGCGGGATGCGGTCAAGATGAAGGGGGGGAGTTGCAGGTGTTGTTTGATCTTGAGGATTGGGTCGAGCTGGCCATCGAGGCCGAGGCCTTGCCAATCGATCATCACCATTTCAGGAAATTTCCAAAGGTTCCCCATCGGTGAGTTCGCCTGAAATGGTTCGCTGAACAAGAAGGTGTCGCGGCCATTATTTTCGCTCCAGCGCTGGACGATCGCGCGGAACTTTAGCATGCGTAGGAGGGCGAGGTCGGCTTGGCTTTGATTGCCAGAAATATCCTCGAGGCGGCCTTGAGTCATCGAGAGTAGCTCTTGTGCTCCAGCCAGCGCGGGGAGCCCAGCGCTGCGGCGGTAGTAGCCTTGTCCGTGCTCTACCTTAGCAATGGTAGAGCTTGGATCACAGGACATGATCGAAAAATGGTAGCGCAGTGAGGCGTCGGAGTAGTTCCCATCAATGCGCAAGCGGATTAAACGGATCAGCTCGGTGCCTTTCATTGCGTCTTTCGGGGACGCTGGTAGGATTTCAGGTAGGATGGTGTTGAGTTGATCGCGCAGGCTCATATGCTTGCTAGTTATAAGTGCTTGAATGATTCAGCCTTTCAAGCACAGAGTGTGGGAATCACGGAGAAATCGAACAAGCTCGTCAATCTGCCTGAGTCGCTCAATCATCGGGTGTCTAGATTTGGCAAATTTCGGCGTCCTTCAAATTGATTTCGAATTTGTTGAAGGAAACACTAGCTGGTTTGCGTTATTTGTAATAGCGAACTATATTCACACCCATGGAAGAGCGTAACTTTAAGATCACCCTCGAGTACGAGCACCGCATTCGATTCACCCGCGACGTTTTTGCGGAAGGCAACCGTATGCTGGCGCGTCTACTTCAGACCAATGGACATGCCAAGGTCTTGGTGTTCTTGGAGCAAGCAGTAGCGGCTGAATTTCCTCAACTGGAATCTCAAATCCATGAATACTTTGAGAGCACGCCTGGGCTGCAGCTAAAGCGAGTAGTGGTCGCTCCTGGAGCTGAGGAGTGCAAGCGTGATGAAGCAGTGCTGCACAGCGTTTGGGATGCGGTGAATGAAGAAAAAATCGACCGCCATTCTTACGTGTTCGCGATTGGCGGCGGGGCCTTCCTCGATGTGATTGGCTTTGGTGCGGCGACCGCACACCGCGGGATTCGCCTGGTGCGCTTCCCGACCACCACACTCTCTCAAGACGACTCGGGCGTGGGCGTGAAGAATGGAATCAATGCCTTTGGTAAAAAGAACTGGCTGGGTTCCTTCACGGTGCCCTACGCCGTGGTCAACGACTTTGCCTTCTTGCATTCCCAGCCAGCAGGAATCCGCCGCGACGGACTGGTGGAGGCTGTGAAAGTTGCCCTAGTACGTGATGGAGCATTCTTTGAGTGGCTCGAGGACAATGCGGGGCTCTTGAAGAAGCTCAAACCACACGCCCTCGAAGAGGCTGTGGAACGCTCTGCAATCCTGCACGCCGAGCATATTGCCTTCGGCGGTGATCCCTATGAACTTGGATCGAGTCGCCCGCTTGACTTTGGCCATTGGGCTGCCCACAAGCTGGAGCAATTGACTGGTTTCGCGCTTTCCCACGCACAAGCGGTGAGCGTCGGGATTGCTCTAGATTCTATTTATTCATGGAAGACTGGGCGTCTGCAGCGCGAAGATGCTCAGCGGATTCTCAAAATCTTATCTGAGCTCGATTTGCCCTTGTACCACGAGGGACTGGAGATCGAGAAAGAGGATGGCAATCTTGCGGTTTTTGATGGGCTGGAAGAATTCCGTGAGCATCTTGGTGGCGAACTCACGGTGCTCTTACTCAAGGGTGTTGGCGAGGGGGAGGATGTGCACTTCATGGATACTTGTCTGCTCAAGCATTGCATTGGGCTGATGAAGGCTTATGCAAATGAGAAGAGTGAAAGCTTGCGTGCCCAGCTCTTTCTTACAGACTAATAGCATAACAACACTATCATGAAGCGTACGATTGTCCTCAATGTGGTGGGGCTCACTCGCTCTGTCATCGGTGAACACACTCCGAAGATCCAGGCGTTCTTGGAATCTGGGTCTTGCTCGCAATTCCAGCCAGCCTTTCCGGCACTCACATGTACTGCGCAGTCGAGCTACGTCACGGGGCGTCCGGCAGCGGAACACGGGATTGTAGCCAATGGGTGGTATGACCGAGAGGGGGCAGAAGTGAAGTTCTGGAAACAGAGCAACAAGGTTGTCCGCGGTGAAAAAATCTGGGATCAGCTTCGCCGCGAGAATCCTGACTTTACCTGCGCTAAATTGTTTTGGTGGTACAACATGTATGCTGATGTCGATTGGTCAATCACTCCGCGACCGATGTATCCGGCAGATGGTCGTAAGGTTTTCGATGTGTACACCCAGCCGATGGAAATGCGTGAGCAGATCAAGGCTGATCTAGGTGAGTTTCCATTCCCAACGTTCTGGGGTCCTAACGCGAGCATTCCATGCTCGGAGTGGATCGCAGAGTCCGCCAAGTGGGTGGAGCAGCGTGAGCAACCAACGCTCAGCCTCGTCTACCTTCCGCACCTCGATTATGGGCTTCAAAAGTATGGGCCTGGCGCGCCAGAGATGGTGGCCGAGCTGCAGCATATCGATCGTGTGGTTGGGGATTTGATTGCATTTTTTGAGGAGCGAGACGTGGCGGTTGTGTTGCTCTCTGAGTACGGTATCAGCAAGGTCGATCAACCGGTGCACCTCAACCGCGAATTCCGCAAGCGAGGCTGGATCACCCTCAAGGACGAGCTTGGTAAAGAAATGATCGACTGCGGGGCCTCCAAGGTATTCGCTGTGGCAGATCACCAAGTGGCGCATGTCTACGTCAATGATCCAAGCTTGCACGCCGAGGTGCGAGCATTGCTTGAGCAGGTCGACGGAGTCGAAGAGGTGCGCAGTCCAGACACCTTTGGAGCGAACACATCTCGACCTGGGCTCAATGCTGCAGAAGAACGTGCGGGTGATTTCATCGCGGTGAGTGCCGAGAATGCTTGGTTCACGTATTACTATTGGGAGGACGATGCTCTTGCTCCAGACTTTGCACGCTGTGTCGATATTCATCGCAAGATTGGTTACGACCCGGTTGAGCTGTATTTTGATCCAGAGATCAAATTCCCAATGCTCAAGGTGCTGAGTTTTCTGGCGAAGAAGAAGTTGGGCTTCCGCGCTCTGATGGAGGTGATTCCGCTGGACGCTTCGCTGGTCAAGGGCTCTCATGGCCGAGACTCCGTTTGCCCTGAAGAACAACCGATTTTTGTGACTCGCGGAGAGCATCTACCAGTGCGCAGAGCCGAAGATGTCTATCAGAGGCTGCTGGAGATTGTGCGTGCTTGATCATTGAAAACCGCGGCGCTCGAGTGGACTTTCTACCATTGACCCCAGACGACGATTTTGTTGTTAGTGTTACATGCTAGATAAGCTCAAAAGGTTTGGGTACGAACGAGCCTACGATATTCTCAAGACTAAGGGGGCGGACTGCCCCCAATGTCACGTTCCTCTAAATTTACCGCCCAGGCTCCCTGAGGGTGCAGGTATTCTGTCTTGCGAGCCATGTGGATGGCGAGGTGAATTGATGAGTTTGATGAACGTGTTAGGATCTGAGCCTGAAGTGCATGTGCAGCCTTCGAGTTCTAAGATTGTGCGCAAGGAGGAGCAGGATGGATCCGTGGTTTGGCTGATGCCTGCGAAGAAGATGCCGAATGCCTTGCTGCTGTTTGGTCTGGTGTGGTCGGGGTTTGTTGGGTTTATGCTGCTGATGATGCTGGGTGGTGAGAGTGTGGCGATACCGATGTTGTTGTTCATGATTCCATTTGTGGCAGTGGGGGTGGGGATGCTGTATTTCGGTATTCGCAAGATGCTGATGGAGTCGCTTTTGGTGGTTCATGCGAGCGAGGTCTGCCTGATTCAGAAAGTGTTTGGAAAGGTTAAGCAAAAGACCTTGAAACGAGGTAGCAAGATCTACGTAGAGCGCTATGTAGCCTACAGTCAGAATGAGCAACCTGTCTACGGACTGCACCTGCATACGCCGAATGGTGAGGAACTGAAGTTTGGTAGTCGCCTGAGCCGAGATGAGGTGGGCTGGATGCTGACTCAGCTGAGAGAGGAGCTAAGTGAGCCAGTGGATGCTCAGGCTCCTCAGGCCTCAGCTCCTGGGTACGCAGGGGCTGCGTTGCTGGAGGATCAAGCCCCCTTGGAGGAGATCGAGCACAAGGCACTCACCTTGAAAGCGCTGCCTAGCGGTGGCTTTCAACTGATGGTGAAGAACAAGCTCGGGCTGATGTTTTTACTCATTGGATTAACTTTCACTATGATCATGAGCTTGTTTGTGTTCGCCGACTCGCTGGGTATTGAGAATGCAGACCCGGTACCTGCGTTTCTGGCGGTCATTTTCTATATGGTGGGCATTGGCTTGATGATCGTGGGCTGGGGGAGGCTTGGCCGAATCAAGTATGTCGAATTTACAGATTACGCCGTCAAAATCCACCATACCAAGTTTGGCAACGCGCGAGGCTATCAGGAATATTCAAAGTCAGATTTTGATCAATGCCAGATGAGCCACAGCGGGAGTGTCAACAACCAGCCAAGATATCAAGTGTCCCTTTTGGGGGAGCACCACAAAGTTAAGTTGTTGCATTTTGAAACGATTCAACATGCTAGCCAAGTCGAGGCATGGGTGCAGCAATGGTTAGGCTGATGTTGAGGAGTTTAGAAAAATCTCAATCTTACCATTATAATTCATGTGCTGTTCTACCATTGACCCTTCGCAAGTCTTTTGTTGTTAGTGTTACATGCTAGATAGTCTCCAACAATTTGGTTATGATAGAGCATATGAATTGCTCAGAGCGAAGAGGGCGTATTGCCCTGAGTGCGGGGTGCTTTTGAACCTGCCTACGAAATTTCCTGGTGAAGCTGAGATGATTGTCTGTCACCACTGTAGCTGGCGTGGTGAGGCCTTGAGCTTGCTGGATTTTTTGGGTAATGAGAAAGAGCTCCGTGATCAGCCTGAGGGGTCGAAAATTCAGCGTAGAGATGAGGCAGACGGTTCCGTAGCTTGGTTGATGCCTGCGAGTAATCGAGCCAATGCCTTGTTGGTATTGGGCATCGGGTGGAGTAGCTTTGTAGGCTATTTGGTTTATGCCATGCACCACACGGGTGAACTACCAGACTCCGCATTGCCGTTTGCCATTCCGATTGCTGGGATTGGTCTGGTATTGGCATGTTTCGGCGTGCGCAAGATGTTGATGGAGTCGCTGATTGTGCTCAGCAATCAAGAGATTTGCTTGATTCAGCGGGTTTTTGGGAGAGTCAAACGCAAGCAGCTAGATCGTGAGGCTGAGTTGAAGGTTGAGCGTTATCTTGCCTATGCCTCGAATAATCGGCCGGTTTTCGGGGTCAGAGTGTATGATTCCAATGGCAGTGATTTAAAGTTCGGGGTGCGCTTGAGGAAGGATGAAGTGAGCTGGATGGTCTCGCAGCTCAAGAGTGCGCTGGCGCGGCAAAGCACGCAGGTGGCATCAAAGAAGCCCGTAGTAGACAAGCGCAGTACGACAGTACCTCAGGAGAAGCTGTCATTCCCTAAGGGGATTGACACGCGTGATCTCACGCTTCGAAACCTAGGAGATGGAGGCTTTAGTATTAGCTCCAAAGAAAAGCTCGCTGGGATGTTCCTCTGGGTGGCGCTGATCCTGGCGGTGATGGTGAGCCTTGTGTACTTTGCGAGTGACTTAGGTATGGAGGACGCGGATTCCATGTCGCCCATTGTCGCCTCGATTTTTTATTCCGCGTCATTCCTGTGCTTGATCGTTGGATTCATTCGGCTAGGGCGAAGGTATTATTTTGAGTTTTCCGGTGCTACGGTAAAGTCTAGCAGAAGCAAATTTGGCCGCAGCTATGGCGTCAGAGAATTTAGTAAATCTGATTTCCACAATTGCAGCATCACGCATTGCGGCCGGGTGAACAAAGAATCGCGCTACAGAGTGATGCTCGAGGGTGCAAACAGATCACTCATGCTGGCGCACTTTGAAACCTTCGAGCACGCCACAGAAATTGAGAGTCGCGTGCTCGAGTGGATGACGCGATGAGGCTGTGAAGATTCAGCTAGGATTAGGCCAAGGGAGGTGACGTGGTGGGTTCCGTGTCGAGGGGGGGCTGGGCAGGCTCAGCGGCATTGCGAGCAGCGAGCTGGTTCACCTTGTAGTTGAAATAGAAATACTGGAACAAGAAGGTCCAAAAACCATGAAACCACCGAGTGTTACCTTTAAACTTATGTGCTCCTATCAATTTGTTCATTCTATTTCGTGCTTTGAATGCCCAAATGACGAATAAAAGACTAAAGAGATTATTTAAAGTATTATACAATTGATCGATTTCAGAACTAACATCCATCAGTGAGTAGGGGATAAGAGCTACTGTTGATAGATAAGAGAAGGCGAGTATCGTCTTTGTGAATGTTTCAGAGAGGCGCTCTTGAGCCTCCAGGTGCGTGTTCAGAACCTCTGTTTGTTTGACCATGTAATGGGCTCCATAGATACCAAGGGTGATGGTGCTAAGAAATAAGAGTCTCCATGTACTTTGGCTCTTTAAGTCGGTGATTACATCATGAGATTCTGAGACTTCACTTGCTAGAGTCACGTCGGTCATTGGAGCTGCATAGAGGTCGTTGTCGTGCATATCATTTAGTTGATTGGTATTATTAGGTGATGGCATAGCATATGGCCGCAATCAGGCTGAGTAGAACGACAATGAGGACTACCCGGGTGAGCTTTGAGGTTTTGTACTTTACCTGAGGTGTGGTCTCAATGACTTCAGCATATTCAGGAGAAAAGACCATGGAACCCTTTTTTCCGCAGATCAGATACAGGATGTAGCCGTTGATTAATGTGCCAATGGGGAACCACAATAAGCCTAATCCAGCAACAATTGCAGCTGGAATTCTAACCCAGCGCTTCAACTTTCTGAGATTGATACCGATGAAACATTGCACAGTGGCGATCACAAAACAAATAAGCCCATAGATCAGCATTCCAGGCCTTAAATCATAGTCGATGCTTACAAGTTGTCCAATGGCGGTCATGCCCATGACACATGCTCCTAAAAGGTAAAGTAAACCCACTGACTTTATCGATGCTTCGTGCTTGATGTGTTCCTGACGAATGACTTCGTGAGTTTCCTGTTGCGTCGCACTGCTAAGGGCAGCTTCCGGCGTTTGATAGGGGTTTTTTGTCATCAATGAAACAGAGGAGTAAAGGTGAATAGGTATTAGTAATCCCATGGAAAGGTATCACAATGGGTGTGCTAACAGGATTTCAATTAGTTATCATTTAGTTATTTTTATGGATAGTATAAAAAATGATTCTTTTTTAGGTGACTGGGTATGGGGATTGATTGAGCCAGTCTTGTGGAAACGAAACGGCAGTGCCTCAGCGGCGGGGAGCTTGCTCGAAGTTTTCTCTGTTAGAGTGGAGCTGAGCATATTGCCCATCCCAGTGTGAGCGTGAGGATGAGGGAGAGAGACAGGCCGGAATAGAGGAGTGCTTTCCAAGCTTTTGCTTGGGTCTGAAACATGACGACTGAGTAGACGTTTAAGTAGGCTCCCAGTGTGTACATCATGTTCGCACCCAGACCGTAGATGATGCACGCGATGAAGAGCGGCAAGAACGGGGCTGAACTTAGGACCAAATAAAGAAAAAAACCACCACCAACGAGCCCCAGTAAGGTATTGTAGAGCATGCGCTTGCGTTCCCAGAATCGAATGATCTCCATTAGCTCATCTTTGATCTCGATGGGGGCACCCATTGCTTCGGGCGCTTTGTAGATATTTTCCATTAAGAAGATAGTATAACAAAGAACGGGGCGGTCATATGACATCATTCAAAATAATGATGGTCCACACGCGTTCTGATCTGCTGCAGATGGGCTCTTCCTTGTGTTTATTGTTCGTCCAAGATGCCTTTCGCTCGCTCTAATGCCTTGAAGAGTACTTCGGTGACGATGGGCTTGGTGAGGTAGTCGTCCATCCCGATCCTGTAGGCGCGCGCGCGCTCATCAGTGAGGGCGTTGGCGGTGAGGCCCATGATGAGTGGTTGTTTCGGGAGCTTGGCTTTACGAATGGCTTCAGTGGCTTGGTAGCCGTCCATGTGTGGCATTTGAATATCCATCAGGATCACATCGGGGTGGTGCTCTTGGACGTACTCGAAGGCGAGGGCTCCGTCCTCACAGAATTCGGCCTCGATCCCCATTCTTTTGAGCATCAATTGGACTAACCTTTGGTTGATTGGGTTGTCCTCAGCCACGAGGACGCTGTAGGGGTAGGAATCGAAGATGAGCTTCTGCTCGGGCGCTACTTTAGCTGGCTTCCCCTCGAATCCGAGATTGCTTAAGTGGGAGATCAGGTCGCTGTAGCGCAGTGGCTTCACGGTGCAAATGGTGCGTGGCAGGTTGATATTGTTGACCGGAACCGAGGAAATGAGAAGGGCCTTCATCTTTTGGTTGTGCTGCTCTGATTGGGTCATGAGCTTGTCGATCAATTCTTCACCGTGGATACCTGGCATTTCTTGGTCACTGATGAGAAGGTCGGGGAGACCGTCTTGCTCCACGCGGTCGATGAGATCTTGGAATTCTAGGAAGGTTTCAGGATGAGCATGCAATTGGTTGACGTAGCGTTTGAGAATTTTGAGGTTGGTTTCGTTGTCATCAATGATGAAGACCTTCTTGCCCTCGATCCACTCGAGCTTTTCGTTTGTTTTCTTGATCACATGCTCTGGCTCTACGGGCGGCAGGCTAAAGGTGAAACTAAACACCGACCCGACCCCTTGAGTGCTCTCAGCCCAGATCTCACCACCAAATTCTTCGACGATCCGTCGTGAGATCGCTAAGCCCAAGCCTGTACCCCCTTGGGTCCTTAGCTCAGCGGCTTTTGCCTGATAAAAGACCTGAAACAAGCTACCTAGCTCTGACTCGGGGATACCTGGGCCGGTGTCTCGGACGCGCACTAGCCACTCGCCTTTACGCTCGGCGAGCTTGTTACGACTTACTTCGACCACGATTTCACCAGTTTCGGTGAACTTCGAGGCATTTCCTAGCAAGTTGGTGATGACTTGGCGGAATCGAGTTTCATCTCCGAGGAAGTAATGATCACCCGGTTCCTGGAGATCGAAGAGCAGATTCACTTTCTTTTGTGAGACGATGTAGCGCAGCACATCGATGCAATCCTCGACGGCCTTGTTGATCGAAAAGGGTTGCTGTTCAAACACCATCTCACCAGCCTCGATCTTGCTATAGTCTAGAATACCATCAATGAGAGACAGGAGAGTCTCACCGCAGGTTTGGATGGTCTCCACGTACTCGCGTTGATCGTGGGTGAGCTTGGTGCCTTGCATCAGCTCAGCCATGCCGATCACGCCATTGAGTGGGGTGCGAATCTCGTGACTCATGGCGGCTAAAAAGCTAGATTTGGCAGCACTTGCAGCGTCTGCTTGGATTCTGAGCTCATCGGCAAGGGCGCGGCCTTCTTCGGTCTCATTGACCAGTGCCTGCCACGTTTCAGCGAGGTCTTCGAACTGGCCTATCAGGCCTGTGACTCCTCCGCCTGCAGATTCTCTACAGACGATTTTATCTGGGTAGGCGGCTACCAATTTGTCCATTTGCTCGCGCATCAATACGAGAGCCTTTTGCATGTCGCGGTTGACTAATTTGATCTGAGCGAGTGCTTCGTTGGCTTCTTCGGTGCTCTGGAAGAGTGCGCGATTGAGGCGTTCGTGCTGCAGCTCAAACTCGTCATAGCTACTGCTGACTTCTTTGATGAATTGTTCCCATTCGTCTTCGTTAGGCAGCTTTTTTGCCAAGCCCATGCGCTTGAGCTGCAGTCGAAGTAGGGGGTTAGGGCGATCCATGGACATCGGGCCGAGCGTTATGTTAGGATTCTTTGAAGAACACCACAGTCATGGTTTGGTTGTGTAGGTCATAGCCGACACCATTGCCGCTGGGGCCAATTTCCCCGTAGGAGTGGAAGCCACATAGAAATGCGTCTTCTGGCAGCACCTCACGCACGGCCTCGACTTCGAGGTCGGTGTAGCCACCCATGGCTAATTTACGGCCCACGCAGCTCACACAGAGTGCCGCTTGGGCCTGCCCCACGCCCTTGGCTGCCTTGGTGGCTGCTTCGCGTGCGCCATCTACCAGATAGTTATAGCTGGCATTCATGAGGCGCACGCTGCTGCCTTCGAGGATGTCGCCGGCAAAAGTGAGAGTGCCCTTGTCTTCATCCACCGCGAGTAGGGTGCGGATCACCGAGTCTTCCACGGCATCGTGGTGGACTTCTAACGGGTAGAGTAGTCCGGAGAATGGGAGGTTTTCTGCCTCCTCACCGAGGTAGGAAGAGTAGATTTTAAGCGCAGATTCTCCATCGAGCTCTTCGACCACATTGTGCTGAGACTTGGTGACTTTTCTGAAGGGACCGAATGGTTTCCAGCCAGAAACTGAAGCTGAGCTGGAATGGAACTGGCTGCCGTAAAAGCCGACCGCGACAATCGCATTGCTCATTGCCTTGCCCTCTGCAACGACCACGGTTTTGTTGAAGTCTGCGCCGTCGCCAGCCAGACCACCGGAGAAGTCGCACACGTCCTGGAGCGGCACGGCGAGGCCATCGACGAGCATGCTGCCGTTCACTGCCAGACCATCTGAGAAAATCATGACATAGCTGAGGTCCTCACCTTGAGCGTTCATTTGCTCGCCTATCTTTTGTCCACAGTCATGGGAGTTCTCGCTATCATCAACATTGAAGACATTGATCTGTACCTGAGTCTTATCCAAAGCAAGGTGGGTGAGCACGGCACAATCACCGAGCGCTTGATCGTCCGCCATCTCTCCGGCACTCGAGCAGCCAACGATGGAAGTGCCGCTCGGGTAGGCAGCGGAAACTCGCTGCATGAAGTCTTCATCTTCAATCCATTCACGTGGAGCAAAGAGGAGTAGAAGGTTGGCACTCTCTCCCATAGTGACAGTGGGAGCTATCGGTTCATGCTGTCCTGTGACAACAAGTTGATGGATGTTCATTGTTTCAGAAATACCAGAGCATTCTGTTAGCGTCTACAAGTATTTCATTGAACAGCAACACTTTGAGCTCTCGGCTAGGTGCCAGCAGGCAAGGGAGTCGCAGTGGCGCCTCCTTCTAGAAAGCCAGACTATTTAGTTTCCTAGACATTTTTGTAGGAAGGGCCATCGAGTTGGCTGGCGTGGCTACTTGACCGGAAGTGGCTGTAGCACCTCGACCTTGCAGGGGACAACACCGTCCACATGGAAGTCGAGGTCTTTGTTGTGTGAGACACCGACGGCCACATCGATGATGCGGCCTTTTTTGAAGGGGCCACGGTCGTTGATGCGGAGGATTTTAGACGTGTTGTTCTTGAGGTTGGTGACGCGCACCATGGTGCCCATGGGCAGTGTTTTATGGGCGGCGGTGTGTCCGTGATTGGTGAATGTTTCGCCACTGGCGGTGGCGGTGCCGCGGTTGGTCTTCACCGAGTACCACGACATCTTCCCATGTTCAGTGGAAGCGACGGTATAGACTTGTCCCTTGTATTCGACGCGCTCTTGCTTGTTGGTGAGTGCGCAGGAGCTAAGGTTCAGAGCAAGGGTGCATAGCCCAGCGGCCAACCAGATGGATTTCATGCGGCAATATACAATGGCATTGCTCTGGCGCAAGGGCGCTTATTCAGCCTTCTTGGGAGCTTTTTTTGCTGCTTTCTTAGCTGCCTTTTTTGCGGTTTTCTTGGCCGCCTTTTTGGCAGTCTTCTTCTTCGCTTCACGCGGTGGGAACTCGAAGGTCGGGCGCGCGTTGGCGAAGTCGTAGATCAGGAAGGCCTTGAACTTGCGTTTGGTGCGGTTGGAGACAAAGTCTTCCATCAGGGAGGACTTTTCGCCCTGGAACACCTTGAGGGCATCTTCACGTGAAATCTCTTGCTGAAGCAGCATTTTGGAGAGCTTCATACCGTTGGGAGCCTTCTTGTTTTTTGCTTCCGGCACGAAGTAGGATTTCTCTGTTTCGTAGACTTTGAGCGTCTTCTCATCGAATTCCATGTCACCGATGATCATGTCGTCGGTGAGGTCCTCCATATCCTCTTCATCGCGGTCGAAGACGAAGGCTACCTTGAACTTCTTGTCGATTTCGAGGCCTGCATCGAATGGGCGGTTGAAGCGTGACTTGAATCCGCTGAGTGGTCCGACGAATTTCTTGGTGAAGAGCTCGCGTGCTTCCTCTTCGCTGAGGAGGCGATTGGCAATGTATTTGGTGATTTTGAAGCCACAGTCTGGCTCGGTGCACTCGTAGGTTGCGTCTGTTTGCTTGAGGGTGGGCGCACCGCACTTTGGACAGGGTGCTTTGATTTCTGGGAAGACCTTGCTCTTGAGTTCGTTGGCGTAGCCTTTGGCTCGTTCCACGATGTCTTCGGTGTAGGAAATGATTTCCTTCATGAAGGTCGGACGATCGAGATTGCCTTGCTCCATCTGGCGCAGTTTGGATTCCCAATCTCCAGTCATTTCGGGTGAGGTGAGCCCATCCACTCCGATTTCGTGGAGTGTTTCGATAAGCTTGAGTCCGCTGGCACTGACGTGGATTTCTCGGCCGTCGCGTGCGATGTATTTTTGGCGGATGAGCGCTTCGATGGTGGCGGCGCGTGTGGCTGGTGTGCCGAGGCCGCGGTCGGCCATTGCTTCGCGCAGTTCTTCATCGTCGATGAGCTTGCCTGCACCTTCCATGGCGGAAAGCAAGGTTGCTTCGTTGTAGCGCGCTGGTGGCTTGGTTTCGTCCTGCTTCACCTCGATGTGTTCGAGCATCGCAGACTCACCTTCATCTACTGGGCAGAGCTCATCTTTACCTGCTGCGACTCCCACCTGGCGGCCGTAGACGGCAAGCCAGCCTGGCTCGACCAATACCTTGCCGGTGGTGAGGAAGGTGTCGCTGACTCCGTCGCTGTGGTTGATGGTGGTTTCGCGGCGTGTGTTCTCGAAAATAGCGTGCGGGAAAAACACCGCAAGAAAGCGCTTGGTGACGAGGTCAAAGATCTTTTGCTCCGGCTCGGATAGCTTGACGAAGCGACCGGTCGGGATGATCGCAAAGTGGTCTGAAATTTTGCTGTTATTGAAGACGCGCTTGGTGGGGATCAGGCGATTGTTCTTCTGAATGTCTTTGGCGTAGGGGGAGAGTGGGCTGTAGTCCTTGCCGATGGCATCCACGGTGTTGCTGACAGTGGCGACGTAGTCTTCGGGAAGGTAGCGCGAGTCAGTACGTGGGTAGGTGAGCATCTTGTGGCGCTCGTAGAGTGCTTGGGCAATCTTGAGTGTGTTGCCGGCAGAGAAGCCGAAGCGCGAGGATGCTTCACGCTGGAGGGTGGTGAGATCGTAGAGTTGTGGCGAGGCTTGTTTGGTTGGCTTCTTGGTCTCGGTGACGACGCCAGATTTGCCTTCACAGCGTGCCTGAATCGCTTCTGCATCAGCCAGTTCCCAGATGCGCTCCGCACGTGAGTGGGTATTCTTGGGGTCCTTCTTCCATTCGGTGTCGATCCAACGACCGGCATATTCGCCAGCAGAGACAGAAAAGTCTGCGTGGACTTCAGCGTAGGGTGTCGGTTCGAAGGCGCGGATTTCGAGTTCGCGCTTGGCTAGAATGGCCAAAGTCGGGGTCTGCACGCGTCCGGCAGAGGTGATGTTGAATCCACCGTGGCGCGAACGAAAGCAGGTGAGGGCACGCGTTGAGTTGAGTCCCACGAGCCAGTCCGACTCCGAGCGGCATTTTGCGGCTGCGGTGAGGTTTTGCATTTCCTCGTCTTCGCGCAGGCTATCCCAGGCATCGAGGATGGCTTGATTGGTCATGGAACGCATCCAGAGGCGCTTCACGGGCTTATCGATTTTGCCAAGTTCTAGAATGTATTTGAAGATGAGCTCACCCTCACGGCCGGCATCGCAGGCATTGACGACGGTGTCGATGTCCTTGCGGCGGGCGAGGCGCAGCACTTGCTTGAGGCGCGCTTCGTTGCTTTCGATGGGCTCCAGCGCGAAGGTCTTGGGGACAGCTGGGAGGACATCAAACTTCCATGGTAGGTTCTTGCCATTCGGGCCGGTAGGCATCTTGAGCTGCACCAAGTGACCCACTGCAGAGGTGATGACATGGGTGTCATTTTCAAAGTAATAGTCGCGACCTTTTCCTTTCTTATCAAATTTTTCCATGCCGGGTGCTTTGGCAAGAGAACGGGATAGGTCGGTTGCAACTGAGGGTTTCTCTGCAATGATTAGTGTCTTTGACATCTTAGTTCTGGAATTACGGCGCATTGGGCACTTTGGAAAGGCAAATTTTCACAATTGCATATAATATGCCAATTGCAGAACATTCTTACTCGGGTTCAATTCCATTTTGATCCACGATCGATTCTCGGCTGATTTGATCTTGCTTGAGACGCTAAAGTCGGCTTACTTGTTAGTTCTCAATGACTGATTCCTTGCACCCCGATCCACGTTCAGCGGGCATTTTATTTCCGGTATTCTCGATGCGCCGCAGTGGCGATCTTGGGATTGGGGACACGCGCTCGGTGAAACAATGCATCGATTGGTTTGCAGAGCACCAGGTTGGCTTTCTCCAGCTATTGCCGATCAATGCCACTGGTGGCGATCGCAGCCCGTACTCTGCGATTAGTTCGGTGGCGCTTGAGCCGATTTATCTGGATCTTGAACAGATCCCGGGGATCGGGCCAAAGACGATTTTGAAGGCGCGGGAGGCCTGCGGCGTGAGTGTCACATCGGCGTCGGTGAACTACAAGCGCGTGTGGGCGGTGAAGTCAAGCATGCTGCGCAGCGGCTTCGCTAGCTTCCAGAAGTCTCAGAAGGGTGCAAATCATTTTGCATCGTTTAAGCAATGTCACCAAGCTTGGCTTGAGGATTATTGCCTTTTTCGTTGGTTGATGGATGAGGCCGGTGGCTCCGAAGACTGGACCAGCTGGCCCAAGAGCTTCAATGCTCCAACCAAGGCCAGGCGCTACGTCAAGCGCTGCAGCGCGAAGCTGGACGGCGGAGTCGAGCAGGCTTTGGATTACTATGCCTGGGAGCAATGGCATTGCTTCCAACAATGGGAAGAGGTGCGCCAGCATGCCGATCGCAAGAATGTCAAACTCATGGGGGATGTGCCGATCGGAGTGAGTTACTCGAGCGCCGATGTCTTTTTTGAGCCGCAATGGTTCGACCTCGATTGGTGCGGTGGTGCTCCGCCAGAAACAAATTTCAAAGCTGATCCATTCACTGAGAAGTGGGGGCAGAACTGGGGGGTGCCAGTCTATCGCTGGGACGCGATCGAGAAGAGTGACTACCAATGGTGGCGCCAGAGGATTGGTGCCCTGACCAGCATTTTTCACCAATTTAGGATCGATCACATTCTCGGGTTTTATCGCATTTATGGATTCCCGTGGCACCCGAGCCGCAATCCCGAATTCCTGCCGATGTCACGTGCTCAAGCGGCAAAGGTCACCGGCGGTCCACTGCCTGGCTTTGTCCCGCGCGATGACGAATCGATCATCGATCGGGCAAAGAACCTCCTCGATGGCGATCGCTACATTCGGGCGGTGATGGAAGCCGCTGGCGACGGGGAAGTGATTGGTGAGGATCTGGGGATTGTACCAGAGTACGTGCGCCCCCATTTGCTAGAGCTGGGTGTGCCGGGCTTCAAGGTGGTGCACTGGGAGCTGCAGGGGAATGGCAAGGTGACCCCAGCAGACCAGCATCCCGAGTGTTCTTTTGCCTGTTACACCACCCATGACATGCCGCCATTGAAGACCCTCTGGGAGAGCAATCGCCACGAGGCCGAGGATGGCCCAGACAAGCGCAAGGCCACGGCCACCATGCGCGCCCTCACCGAATTCGCTGGCTTACCCAAGGTGCGCAAAGGCAAAGCGTATCCGATCTTTAGCAAAAAAGTGAAACGCGCGCTTGTGGATGCCTTGCTCAGCACGACTTGTCGCTACGCCTGCATCCAGATTGGCGAGCTTGTGGATAGTTGTGTGCAGGTGAATTTCCCCGGCACCGTGGGTGACCAAAATTGGACCTATCGCACCTACTGGAACTTGGATGATCGTTGTCGTGCCACTGAGGGGGCGATGGAGGAATTCGCAGCGCTTGTGGAGAAGCACGGCAGGGCCTAGGTCGGGTTTGCCTCTTTGAGCATGGCATTGAATGCTTCTTCGTCTAGGATCTTCACGCCGAGCTTTTCAGCTTTATCGGCCTTTGATCCAGCCTTGTCACCAGCGAGCAGGTAGTCAGTCTTCGCCGAGACGGAACCCACGACTTTCCCACCCTGAGCTTCGATGGTTTTTTTGAAGGTGGGGCGCGGCTGGCTGAGGGTGCCGGTGATGACAAAGCTGAGCCCGGTGAAGAGCTTGTCTTCGTCTCCCTCGTTCGGGACTGGGGCAAAGTTGTCTGCGACTGGCGCGATGCCCATTGCCTCGAGTTGGGCGATGGTGGCTTGGCCTTCGTTGCTTTGAAAGAAGCTCAGGATGCTAGCGGCAGCTACTGGCCCTAGGTTATCGTCGATCTGGTACTGCGCGAGCAGCGGGTGGTGTTCTTTCTTGCGTTTCGAGACTGAGAGCTCTGCAAAGTTTGGCAGATCAGCCAATGCCTGCATGATCGGGCTATCAGCAATGGCTTGGAGGCTTTGGTGGAGGCGCGCTATTTCAGTGGCTGCGGACTCGCCGATGTTGCGGATGCCGAGCGCGTAGAGCCACTTCGAGAGGGGCATGCGCTTTGCATTTTCGAGTCCATCGAGCAACTTGGAGGCGCGCTTGTCGCCTAGCAGGCGTGGCTCAAATGGGGTGCCTAGGTTGAGCGTGGAGAGTTGGTTCATGTCGAGCTTGAATAAGCCTAGCGGGCTATCGACAAACTTGCCATTCACCAGAGCCTCGGCCACCGAGCTGCCGAGCCCATCGATGTCTAGTGCCTTGCGCGATGCAAACTGGGAGAGGCGGGTCACCAATTGCGCGGGGCAGCTGATGTTGGTGCAGCGCCAGGCCACCATGCCTTCTTCTTGGCTCACTGGGCTGTCGCATGAGGGGCACTTGCCTGCGATCGCGTCGAACAAGGAATAGGCTGCCGAGTCGGCGGGGCGCTTTTCCGTGATGACTTTGACAATGGCTGGAATGATTTCGCCAGCTTTCTCGACGATCACAGTGTCGCCGATCCGCACGTCTTTGCGTTCGATTTCCTCTTGGTTGTGCAGTGTCGCGCGCGACACGGTGGTGCCAGAGACGTGCACTGGTTCAAGCTCGGCCACCGGGGTGAGCACGCCGGTGCGGCCAACTTGGATGGTGATGGATTTGAGAATGGTTTCCGCTTGTTCGGGGAGGAATTTGTAGGCGGCTGCCCAGCGCGGTGCGCGCGAGGTGTGGCCGAGTTGCTCTCGATCTGCGTAGTTGATCACCTTCACCACCGCGCCATCGGTGGCGTAGTCGAAGCCATGTCGCTCGGTGTTGAGCGTGGTCACGGCGTCGATCAAGCCTTCGAGGCTGTCGGTGAACTGAACCGGCTGGTTGCGTGGGATATTCAGAGTTTCGAGCAATTGGTGGAATGCTGTCTCAGCCTCTAGAGCGGGGCCTTCGTAAGCGCCAATGCCATGGGCGAGGAAGGCGAGTGGGCGCTTTGCCACTTCTTTGGAATCCAGTGATTTGAGTGAACCCGCCGTGGCATTGCGAGGGTTGGCAAAGACGGCCAAGCCCTTGGCATCGCGCTCGCGGTTCATCGCATCAAAGCCACTGATGGGCATGAAGATCTCGCCGCGTACCTCGAGTAAGGCGGGGGCGTCTCCCGGCAAAGTGAGTGGCACCGAGTGGATCGTGCGCACGTTTTGGGTGATGTCGTCGCCGCGCTTGCCATCGCCGCGGGTGGCCGCGTAATCGAGGGCGCCTTGGCGGTAAATCAATGTCACGGCCACGCCGTCGAGCTTTGGCTCCACCGTCACGGGAACCGCCTCGGTGCCGAGCAACTTTTGCAGGCGTTGGTAGAATGTGATGAGCTCGGCCTCGCGCGCCTCGCCGCCATCCATCTGATCGTCTGAGAGCTCAAAGACATCGTCGATCGAGAGCATCGGGACAAGGTGTTCTACTTGCTCAAAGGCATCGAGTGGCGGGGCGCCCACGCGTTGGGTTGGCGAATTCTTGTCAGCCCACTCGGGGTGTTGCTTTTCGAGGTCTTCGAGCTCGCGGAAGAACGAGTCGTACTCGCTGTCGGCGATTTCTGGTTTGGCCTCGTTGTAGTAGAGCTGGTTGTGGTAATCGAGTGTCTTCGCGAGTTCGAGCATGCGTGCCTGCGTGTCTTGCGGCTGCTTCTTTGGCTGGGAATCGGCGAAGTCAAAAAGATCATCCATGCCCCATGTTGTGACCCGATCCCGCTGCTTTGACAACTCGGAAGCAATCGAAAAATCAACTCAGCCCTGCACGATGCTGGGTGGGGCTTTCTTGCTGGCCGTTCGGATACGGTGGTGCGGCGCTTATTTGCAGTCGCAGTTGCTCGCATCGCTAGCCCATACCATCTGCTCTTAAAAGAGCGAACCGTAGAGCTGTTGCAGCTGTGCTCGCCACTTTTCCAGGAAGGCGAGGTTGCGCGCGATCTGCGATAGTTGTGCATCCTGGGTGGCCGAGCTCAGTTGCTCGAGTTGGGTCGACTCAGCGGATTCGATCGACTGGATCAAGCTGCTGATCTTGGTTTGCGTGGCCATCGACTCCGGCTCTAGCAGGGCCTTGGCTAGGGCGCTTTGCGCAGCATGTTTTTTGCGGATGAAGGCTTCGCTGCTCTGCACTAGGCTAGCGACTTCCATGAAGAGATCCATCAGTTCATTGCCTACGGTGCCGCGTGGGTCGTGTGGGATGCCGGCCACCGCTAGGTAGGCTTTGAGGCATTTTGCTGGTGATGATAGAATCTGATAGGCTTGGTTGAGTTCCTCGAAGTCGGCTTTGTTGCCCCCTTGGTCGGGGTGGTGCTTGGCAGCCAGCTCGTTGAAGCGCGCTTCGACTGTGGCGAGATCTGGGCTGGCGCTTGCGGGGATGTCGAAGGTGAGGAATGGATTCATGGGCTATTGGCAGGGCTGGGTGATTATTGGCTGAGCTTGTGCAGGGCACGCTCCACCGCAAAGAAGCCCACGGTGGCTGTCATGTGGGTGATCGATCCGTAGCCACTGGCACAGTTGAGGCGCATGTCGCGGCCGTCAGCTTCCTGAGGGCGCTCGGTTGAGACGCTGCCGTCGCATTGTGGGAACACTGCTTGCTCGGTGGAGAACACCGCCTCGATGCCAAACTTTTTGGGCTTTTTACTATCCCCTTTGGGGAAGCCGTACTGGCTGCGTAGCTTGCTGCGCACGTTGGCCAGCAAGGGATCGTTGGTCACGCGGCTGAGGTCCGCGTGTTGGATCAAGCTTGGGTTGCGCAATCCGCCGGCACCCCCGCAGCTGACCACGGGGATCTGGCGCTGGCGGCATTGAGCCAGCAGGTGAGTCTTTTCTTTGACGCGGTCGATGGCGTCTATCACGTAATCGTATCCTGGAGCAAAGAATTCCTCGGCATTGCGCTCGCTGTAGAATGCGATGTGGTTGACCACTTCGCAGTCCGGGTTGATCGCGCGGATTCGTTCTTCCATGGCATCGGTCTTTTGCTTGCCAATGGCACCATCGAGGGCGTGCAACTGGCGGTTGATGTTGGTCACGCAAATGTCATCGAGGTCGAGCAGGGTGATCTTGCCAATGCCTGAGCGCGCGAGTGCCTCTGCGGCCCATGAACCGACGCCACCGATACCCACCACCGCCACGTGTGACTCGGTGAAGCGCTCCAAGGCAGGCACCCCGTAGAGCCGGGCAATGCCGCCGAAGCGTTCGATCGATTGTGGGCTGAGTTTCATGTGCTTGGGTGGCGCTGCATTTACTTTCTAGCCATGAAGCATTTGAAGCCATCGCGCTCGGCTAGGAGGCGCTGGCTGCGAAACTCGTTGGCCATGAGGTCTTCATAAGGAAGGTGGAGGTTCGCCACAATGTAGAGCACGCCGCCGGGTTTGAGGATGCGAGCCGCTTCACGGATGAAGCTCTTGCCAAGGGCGAAACTTTGGTCCTGTGCATCGTGGAAGGGTGGGTTCATGATCACCCAATCGAAGGCGCGTTCGTGCATCGCGCCGGCAGTGACGTCGCACCACTTGTAGAGTGCGTTATCATGGCCTGCTAGGTTTTGTTGGGCGCAGTCGAGTGCACGTTGGTCGAGCTCGAAGAGTACCAACTCGCGGATGCGCTGGCGCGGAATTTCCAACACGGTCTTGCTGAGGAAGCCGTAGCCGGCCCCGAGGTCGGCACCCGAACCATAGAATGATTCTTTCTGTAAAAACTCTGCGAGGATCTTGGACCCGGTGTCCACCTTCTCTGCGGAGAAGATGCCCGGGGTGGTGACGAGTTCGGTGCCTTTCATCGGCTTTGGCTTGCTCAGGCTATGCCATTTGCGTGCGAGGCTGCGGTCATGCGGGCTGGAGCTATCGAAGATCCGGCACTTGGCCTTGCTGCATGTGTCGACCGCTTCGAAGAGCTTGGAGATGTCGCGTTTGAGGCGTGAGGCGCCCATGCGGTTTGGCACCACTGAGATCCAGCGCCCTTGTGGGGCGCGTTGTTGGCAGTACTTGCCGAGCTTGGTGAGATTCTCGGTGGCAAATTTGCTGGCGAAGTGGATGATGGTATCAAATTCTTGATCGCAGGCTTGCAGTGCTTGCTGTCCGGCTTCGGCCCAGTCTTGCTTGTCATTGGCGAGGTGGGTGATCACCTCGAGGCTTTGGTATTGGAGATGTTCGAGCCATGCGCCAGGCACCCCTTGGATGATGAGCAGGCGCCCGAGATCGCTGGGGATCTCATCCTGCTGGAAGTAATGCTTTAGGGCTTGGCTAGATTGTGTCGATGCTTGAGACATGGTAGTGCTGCGGCTCGGTACTATTCAAAATGCACCCCGCTGACCAGCCATTCTTTTTCAATTTTTTTGAATGTGAATGTGCCAGAGAAGTCGATGCTGTGGGGTTTTTTATTGCGGGTTTGGTAGTGCATGGTGAAGGCGACATCGACGCTGGCCTGGTGTTCATCGCGTTCCTTGATCTCGAGCTCTGGTTCGCTGATCTCGATCCAGTCAGCAGTTTCCATGATGAAGGTGAGGGCTGCTTTGGCTTGCTGCTGTGGGACCATGACCGGCTCGACTTGGGAGCGTGGGATGTGGAAGTTTGATTGGATGGGTGGGTAGCTTACCAGGAGGTTCTTACAGGTGAGGTCGATCAGGTCCTCGGCTTTGAAGGAGCGCTCGATGCGCCCGGTGCCATCCTCCATGCGAGCACAATCGATGAGCGCCGCGCTGCGGCGTAGAATCACGTTTTGTGGGAGAAACCACCAAATGGCGAAGCCAATGAGGGCGGCGATGAGGGCGAGGAGTATGCTGCGGCTGGTGCTCATGAGTCTTGGGGTTTCTTGGCTTTGTTGTGCGCGAGTGGGTGTGCGTGTTGGTAGGTCTCTTTCATCCGCGTCGTGCTCACGTGGGTGTAGATTTGGGTGGTCGAGAGCGAGGCGTGACCCAGCAGTTCTTGCACCGCACGGAGGTCCGCACCATTGTCGAGCAAGTGGGTGGCGAAGGAATGGCGCAGCTTGTGTGGGGTGACATGGATCGGGATGCTGGTTTGCTTGAGGTACTTGTGGAGCATCGAGCTAATCGAGCGCGTCGAGAGGGCGCGGCGGCTCTTGTTGATGAAGAGCGGGCCCTCGTGGACCCGAGCGGCCTGGCGGTAGCGCTGTAGCGCTTGCATGGCGTAGGAACCGATGGGGACCACGCGTTCCTTGCCGCCTTTTCCCATCACTCGGGAGATCCCTTCGTCGTAGAGTACGGCCTCCACGCGCAGCGCAGCGAGCTCGGAGATGCGCAGGCCCGTCGAGTAAAAGAGCTCGAGAATGGCGGCGTCTCGTAGGGGCATCCAGTCGGGGGCTTGTTTCGGTAGCTCGGCCTGCATCGGTGCTTCGAGGAGCTCGACGATCTGGCTTTGGTTGAGGATCGTGGGTAGCTTGCGCTCTTGCTTTGGGAGTTGTAGCTCGGCGATGGGGGACTTCTCGAGTCCGTGGCGGTGGACCAAGTACTTGTAGAACGAGCGCAGCGCAGAGAAGCGCAGGCGGATTGTGGAGCGCGCGATTTCCTGCTGCATGCAGTGGTAGAGGTAGCTGCGGAAGTGCTCGTTGGTGCAGGCCTTCCAACCAGCGAAGCCGCTGTCATCGAGGTAGCTTTTGCAGGCATTGAGCGCCTGTGAGTAGTTGCGCAGGGTGCGCTCAGAGCAAGACTTTTCCACCCGCATGAATTGCAGGAAACTATCGCTGAGTTGGTCGTCGCTGAGCATGAACGAAGGCGCGAAGGACTAACTACATTTCGGGCAAATGCCAAAAAACTCGAGTTCGTGGTAGAGCTTGGTGAAGCCGGTCTTGGTGGCGAGTTCCTTCTCTAGCTTGTGTACCGGGCAGGGGGCGTCGATCGCCTCGATTTTGCCACAGTCGGAGCAAATCAAAAAGTCTTGGTGGCGGCCTTCGAGCAAGAGGGTGAAGTACGCGGCGCGCTCGTGCAGGCCGAGGCGGCGCACGATTGCTTTATCCATGAGGCGTTGCAGCAGGCGAAAGACGGTGGCGCGGTCGCATTGCTCTGCGAGGTTCGGGTGTTCCGCTAGATCGGCGAGGGTCATGGGAGAGTGGCTTTCCAGCATTGTCTCAAGCAGCAATTCTAGGGCTTTGGTACGGCGTAGCCCAGCGTCGCGGCAGCGTTGGATAATACTCTCAGTGCTATGTTGCATTAGATTGAATGTGCAAGTGGATAAGCTAAATTGCAAGCTTGGAGCATTGCGCCGCGCGATTATCGTTTGGTGAGCTTGAGCGGGGGGGGGGAGCTCGTCTCTGTGAGCGGGTATTGGAAGGCGACGTGCATGCGTTCGAGTACCCAATCGCGGCGCTTCATCGCGCCTGCTGGGTTGCGCCTTGGGTTGTGGCGCGTTGGTGCCTGGGGCAGGCCAGCTAGCAAGGCCACCTCGTGGATGTCTAGCTCGTCGATCTCGCGGCGAAAGTAATGCCGAGCGGCGCTGCGTGGGCCGCGCGTGTTGTTGGCGTACTCGAGCTTGCTGAAGTAATACGCGAGGATGGTGTCCTTGTTGTAGCGCATTTCTAGGTGCCGAGCTGCGTAGGCTTCGATGACCTTGCTTTTGAGGTTGCGCGGTGGGTAGTTTCTGCTGAGTTTGATGCTTTGCTGGCTGATGGTGGAGGCACCGCTGACCATGCGCCCGGCGCCCCAGGAATCGAGCATGGCGCGGCCAATCGCGAGCGGGTCGATCCCGTGGTGGCGGTAGAAGCGTTTGTCCTCGGCCGCGAGCGTCGCTTCGATCATGAGTTGATTGATCCGTTGGTTGCTCACACCGGGGTAGTCGACGAGCTCGAGGTAGCCATCTTGTTGGGAATCTGAGCCCAGTTCTTTAAGTTCGGGAATCTCGAAAGCGAAGGGTAGAAGGTACCAATTCGCCGCCCAGCAGAGCACGCCAGCCACGGCTGCGATGCTGAATCCTTTTTTGGTGATGCGTGGGAGCTTCATGGCGGGCTGGGTGGAATCAGATTCTCACGTGCTTTGGAGTCAAAGCAGTCACCATTCTAACACGCATTGCTGGCGATGGGTAGTCTGAATGTGTGCCACGGGGGCGAGCGTGTCGGCTCGGTGTGTGTCGGCATCATTTCGGGGTTGCCGACACCGCGATGTGGGGATTAGATGCGGGCATGCGCGCGCAGGATGACAGCCACGACCACGACCATTGGGTAGCCTTGGACAAGGCGCATTGCTGGCATCCCTTCACCCCGCAGGACCTTTGGTGCGACCCACAGCACGACCCACTCATGTTGGTCAAGGGCGATGGTGTCTGGCTTGAAGACGATGCTGGTCATCGGTACATCGATGGCAATGCCTCGATCTGGACCAACATCCACGGCCACGCGCACCCGACCATCAACCAGGCGATCCAACAACAACTCAGCAAGGTAAGTCACAGCTCGTACTTAGGCTATGCGCATCCGCTGGCCTCCGAGCTCGCCTGTGAGCTGGCAGCCCAATTCCCTGACAGCTCATTGCAGCGTGTCTTTTATTCCGACAATGGTTCTACCGCTGTCGAGTGTGCGCTGAAGATGGCGATCCAGTACCGCATGCAGTGTGGTGAAGCACAGCGCGATACCTTTGTCGCCTTCATCGATGGCTACCATGGCGACACCATGGGGGCGGCCTCGCTCGGCGGTGTCGATGCCTTTTTTGCCCGTTTTCGCAAGTTTGGCTTCCCGGTGGAATTTGTGCGATCGCTGGAGGAACTCCGTGCGCTCGAGTGCCTTGGGCGGGTGGCTGGGGTGATCATTGAACCGCTGGTGCAGGGGGTGAATCAAGTGCATGTCTGGCCGGAGGGGATGCTCGCTGAGCTACGCGCGTTCACCTCGGAGCAGGGAATCCACCTCATTCTCGATGAAGTGATGACTGGCTTTGGCCGCACGGGCAAGATGTTCGCCTGCCAGCACGAAGAGGTTGTGCCGGACTTTCTCTGCCTCGCCAAGGGACTCACTGGGGGCTATCTGCCGCTGGCAGCCACCTTGGTGCGCGAAGAAATCTACGACGCCTTTCGTGGCGATCGCAGCCGCGCATTCTACTACGGGCATAGCTACACTGCCAACCCGCTGGGCTGCGCTGCCGCCCTCGCCAGCCTTCAGGTGTTCGCAGAGGAACAAACGCTCGAGCGCCTGCCTGCCAAGATCCAACAGCTCAGTGAAGCGTTGCAACAGCTGCAGCAAGCATCACCGTGGGTGCACAGCACCCGCCAGTGTGGGATGGTTGCCGGAGTCGAGCTGCGCGCGCGCGATGGCCAGGCATTCCCAGCGAACCGCAGGGTGGGCGATGCTGTTTGCTTAGCTGCCCGCCAGTACGGGCTACTCACGCGCCCGGTTCTCGATACCATCATCATCTTGCCACCGCTCAGCATCAACGCCGAAGAAATCCACCACATCTTCACTGCTATCACTCAAGCAATTAGCGATACCTTGGGCGATTCCGCAGAAATTCTTTAACATTGTATTGTTGACAGCCAGCACACATGCCGTTACCAAATCCCCGCGCTATGATGCTTCATGCTGAGTTGCGCACACTCCATATGGCGGAGTGCCCAAGTGGTCTAAGGGACCGGTTTGCAAAACCGATATTCACGAGTTCGAATCTCGTCTCCGCCTCCAATTTCTTAAAAAAGGTAGCCATTCGGCTACCTTTTTTATTTGGTGAGACGAGGTTCGAACCGAAGGGTTCGACTGCTGGACGTGCATCACGTTGCCTGTCTCACTTTGCGGAGGAGCAAAGTGCATCCTGTAGGTCCCGAGCAGAGCGAGAACAATCTCGTCTCCGCCTCCAATTTCTTAAAAAAGGTAGCCACGCGGCTACCTTTTTTATTTGGTGAGACGAGGTTCGAACCGAAGGGTTCGACTGCTGGACGTGGATCACGTTGCCTATCACACCTTGCGGAGGAGCAAAGTGCATCCTGCAGGTCCCGAGCAGAGCGAGAACAATCTCGTCTCCGCCTCCAATTTTAAGGTAGGGACGGTTTTCCAAACCGCCCGTCACCCACCGCCGAGCATGCATGCGCATCCACGCTAGTGCTTTTTCTGTTGGTGTTGGTAGGGGACTTTGCCGCTTTTGCTGAGGCGTGTTCACCCAGAACCATCTGCGATCATGAGGCCTTCGAGCTGACCTTGACCACCCGGGCTGCGCCCGCCATGTGCTGGCTCAGGCGCGCTTAGCCGTCGAGGCTGGCGTCACCCGTCGAATTTGCCGAACTTGCTTGGTCGAACTTCTCCTTCATCGTTGGATTCTTGCGGGTGAGTTTCTTCACCGTCACATCCTGTGCTTTGTCGTTGGCGAGGCGCAGGTTGTTCTCGGACTTGAGCAAGGCGTCGCGCGTCTTTTGCAGGTGGTTGATTGATTTATCGATCTCGCTGATGGCGGTGTGGAACTGGCGCGAGGCGAGGTCGTAGTTTCTTCCAAACTTGGTTTTAAAGTCTTCGAGGTCGGCCTCAAAGTTGGTGACGTCGATGTTCTGCGCCTTCACCAGAGCGAGCTCGTTCTTGTAGCTCAGGGCATTCATGGCAGCGTCGCGCAGCAAGGTGATCATGGGGATGAAGAACTGCGGGCGGATCACGTACATCTTCTCATAGCGGTACGACACATCGACGATCCCCGAGTTGTAGAGTTCGTTCTCAGGCTCTAGCAATGAGACCAAGATTGCGTACTCACAGCCTTTTTCTCTGCGGTCCTTATCCAGCTCTTTAAAGAAGTCTTCATTCTTCTTTTTGGTCGCGGTGGTGTCGTTCTCGTTCTTCATTTCGAACATGATAGACACCACCTCGGTGCCGACCGCGTCGACATCTTTGAAGATGAAGTCGCCCTTGCTGCCGGTGCGCGCATCGTTGTCCTTCTCAAAATAGGCACGTGGGAAGGCGGTGGCTCGTAGGCGGTTGAATTCTGTTTCGCAATGTTGTTCGAGGGTTTCGCCCACCATCTTGGTGGAGAGCTTGGCCTTGAAGTCCTTGAGGCGTTCGATCTCTTCGTCGCGGTCCTTGAGGCGGATTTCGTATTGCTCGGTGATCGCTTTTTCCGCCACCTGCTTTTCCAGCTCAGCTTGATCGAGGCTGTGCTTGAGTGTGTCGCGTTGTTTCTCTACGGCACCCACGGCCTCGGTGATGGCGAGCTTCTGGCTGATCTCTTTGGCCTGCAATTGGCCCTTCAAGTCTTGAATCAAGGCCTGGTGCTTCTGCAGCTCTGACTGCAGAGTGGCGCTGACCTGTTGCTCGGTGAGCGCGACGGCATTGGCCTTATCCATCGCCGCTTGCTCGGTGCTGTGTTGCGATGCTTGCTGCGCTTGTTTCAGCTGGTTGAGTAGGGCGTCGCGCTCCTTTTCTACCGCCGTCACGGCTGCGTTGACCGCGAGCTCTTGCTTGGTTTTTCCAGCCTCTGACTGGGCCTGCAGCTGCGCCTGCAGTTCCTTGATCGTCGCTTCCTTCTGCTGGGTTTCGCTCATGAGTTCGCTGCTGAGCTTCGCCTTCGCTAGCTCCACCGCGTCGTGCTTTTCCTTGGCCGCTAGCTCGAGTCGTTCGTGTAACTGAGCATCGAATTCCGAGTCGCGAACTTGCTTGAGGATGTCGGCATAGCCGGTCTCATCAATTTTGAAGGCTTTGCCACAATGCGGGCATGAGATGTTGTTCATAGTAATGTGTCTACTGGGTGGGTCAGAAATGTTCTAGCGCATCGGGTGGGACAAGCACAGGGCGTGCCCCATGAAATTAAGCATTCTTCCGCCCCGATCGCCTGAGCCGATGCTCTTAGCCACGGGGGCTCGTCAGCCAGTCGGCCACAGCGCCAAGGTCCTTGAACTCGGGGATCCAGCTGAGCTCCTCCGGCAGCTCGGTGGTGAACTCACAGCGCAGGCGCACCGGGTGAGCGCCTGAGTCGATCGCCGCGTGTTGGTTGTAGATCCGGTCGTCTACCAGAATCGTCTCCTCTGGATTGAGGTCGTACTTCTTGTAGCACTCACGCAGGCTATCAGCCTTGGCGGTATCGTGCATGAAGGCTCCGTGTTGCACGCACTCGATGGTGAGGAAGTCGGTGACCGGTGCCAAGACATCATTGAGGTACGCCGTCTTGGCTTCCACATCGAAAGTCGCCGACATCGTGAATTGCTTGAAGCCCGCCGCGTCGAGGCGCTTGAGAGTTTCAATCACGCCCGGGTAGAGCGGACGATCGCGGAAGAATGCCTGGTCGGCGCAAAAGTCGCGGTCCATCTCGCTACCGAGCTCAGGGTGGGTCTTGAGTTCGAGCGAACCGTATTCGGGAATGATCGGTAGAACCTCTGGCAATTGTTCCCACTTCAGCCCCTCATAACGCTCGCGGTAGTTCGGGTGCTTCGTTAGGAAGTTGAAATACGCGTGATTGAGGTTGGCAAGGACACCATCGACGTCCCAGAAAATGTTTTTGATTTGAGAAGGAACCATGGCCGAAGTCTCTCTGACACCCCAGCCCTTGGTCAAGGTTCATCGTTCCCAAGGTGGGGCTGTCTGTCCCCAGACGACCGCAGAGCTCTGTCCAAGTGATAGAAATCATGAAATCACGTGCAAAAGCGGTGAGTGGTTCAGAAATTAGGTCTGAAAATATATTAACAACTAACAAGTTAGAACGTGGTTGTGTGGTGGTGGGGAGGTGGAGTGGTTGTGTTTGCTTGCTTGCTCGCTGTTGCACTGCGTGGCTCGCTCGTGCTGCACGCGTTGCGTTGCGCGCTGTTGTGTCAGCTTGCTTTGCTCGCTGGCTTGGCTGGGCCTGCGCTGATCGATAAAGTCTCGCGTTGCTGGCCTGTATCGATCTTCAATCCACAGTCGAGTGGGCCAGAGGCACTATACGCAATCAGTTATGCGAAGTCGCGGGAACAAACATGCGGGAACAAACATGCGGGAACAAACATGCGGGAACAAACATGCGGGAACAAACATGCGGGAACAAACATGCGGGAACAAACATGCGGGAACAAACATGCGGGAACAACGTTGCGGGAGCCAGGGGCTCTACACGTGATACGCGACGAGTTTCTCGAATCGGTACTCTAGTGCGCGTTGGCTGGGGTAGAATGCTTCGTCCTTGGGGAGGAGGAGGTCCTTGCCCTGCAGAGCCAGTAGCTCGGACTCGGCGGGCGAGCGGCGCGCATCGAAGGCGTGGCTCACGTGCCATGTCAGGTCGGGCCCTGGGCTGATAAGCCCGCGATCCATGATCCAGTGGTGGTGTTTGCAGAGGGCGATTCCATTACTTGGGTGGTCGTTGAATTCATCGGCAAAGGGGATGAGGTGGGCGGCGTCGATGAAACTCACATTGAGCTTGGGGATTTTGATCCGCATGCCACAGGCGGCACAGCAATCATCATAGAGCTCAGCAATTTTACGTTTGAATGCCGCGCCGCGTGCTGGTTTGTGCGCTTGCGCAGCCGATGGTAGGGGAGTTGGCAGGCTGGCCAATGCAAGTAGCGCTTGGCGGTGCTCTGGGAAGTAGCGAGATATCAGGAGCTCTCGTACTTCTGCGCGTTTGTTCGCGGTGTTGATGTGTTGCTGGATCGCTTTGGATAGCAGGGCAGTCACGTTGCCGAGATCTTTTCTGCGTGGCCGATCACTCAGCGGCGCTGCGGAAGCCTGAAGCACAGGGTTCCAGAATCCCTCCGAGCGCAGGTAAAAAAACGGGTTCTCTGGCGTGTCGCTGTCGTTGCGCTGTTTCACCACTTCAAAGCGTTCCGTGAAGAGGCTGAGCAGTTCTTGGTTCCATGGAATGGCAGCGCAGTCTGCGACACCAAGATCAATCATCTCAAGTGCCGCCAAGAGCATGAGGGGCTTGTGTGGGCGCTCATGGCGCTCAGGCCCGCTGCCGATACAGTCGACCTTGAGGTTGTAGAGTATATCCGTGAAATTTTGCATGGTGGATGAGCGGGCGGAGCTACTCCTGCACTAGGCTCTTGAGGTGCTGGATGAGGCGCGAGCCTAGCTGGCGTGTGTTGTAGGGATTGTCGTTGGAGTTGAGGATGGGAATCCCGAGTTCGTGGCAAATTTTTCGAAGAGTGGGCTTCGCGATTGGTATTTGCTCGTTGTTGTTGAATACGAGGATGGTGCCAGATTCTAACTCGCGGATGGTGGTGTCATGGTATTTTGCCTCGGCCACTACTTGCTGGCTTTCAATCGGGCGGGTGGTCTTGGTCGGCTGGCGCAGTTTCGCTAAGCTGGCATTTCGCTTCCCGTGTGCATTGGGTGCCGAGAGATAGCGATCGGCTTCTTCAATTGAACAATCGAGCAAGGTGTCGATCTGCATTTCCTCTGTGTTTAGGTGGAAGATCATGATGCGATCCACCTGATCGAGAGTGTTGGCATTGAAGCTCATGTGCCCACCAGATCCGCTTTGGGTTGTCGTCTTCACCGAAATTCGAGCACCACCAGATGATACAACATCGTAGCCTGCTTGATTGGTCTCGGGTGCCATCTGCCCACCGGTCATGAGTGCGGCATAGAGCTCGCCAATACGCCCCACCAGGTGGCGTTGCTCAGCGAGCGCTACTCCCCAGGAAAGCTCGCGTTCGAGCCAGTTCATGGCTTCGCCTAAGGATTGGATGACTTGGATTTGTGATAGTGCCATAATGATGATCGTCTTGTAAATATAGGTTATCTCGCACCTTCGATGTCGCGGCATTTGTCTTCGATTCTTGTAGCGATGGCTTTTATTTCACTGGTGTTGAGACGTCTGCCTTTACCAAGGGAGGGGAGGCGCTCTGCTATTTTAGTGGCGCTCTGGACGCCGAGTTTGTGCCAGTGTTTCGAGCGAATCCACCACCCTGGGTAGACCACGATTGGGCGGATTTCTTTTTCGGTGATACCTGGTATGTTAAGCCAGCGATAGAATTGCTCCGACTGCCTCAATGCTTGTTTGATTGGCTTTTCATCAATCGATCCATCCGGGAAACGCAGAGAGGTGGTCTCGCGTGATGTGCCTTCCACGGCAATCTCATGCGCCTCCAATTCATTTACTGGTGACTTGAGCGACTTTCTCTTCGCCTTGGTTTCAATAATAAAGATCCCTTCTGGACCGATCGCGATGTGGTCGATGTTGAAGTTGCTAGTCTCGCCACCGGGACGCATGTCGAACAGGAAGTCATGGTAAACATAGTAACCTTTCCTCAGCAGGGGCGTGAGCTCGGCCCCCACGCAGCGCTCGCCGTCGAAACCTAGACTGTAGTTCATCAAGTCTTTGCGCGCTTTCATTAGCTTCTTCCATTCTCCCAAAGCAAGACCCCAGCCAAGACTGCACGCCACTATCATAGCGGCTACGATCTGTGTTAGAGGCGCTTTAGAGATTATTATCAAGAACAGGCCTGGGGCGATCAGAAAGAATGCTAGCTTTGATAGAATGTCGTTGATCTGATCTTGGAACTCAATGATTTTAAGCCGCAAGGACTCACCAGGAGGACGTAGTAGCTTGTCCGCAAATGGTGAGCGGCTGTGTTGTTTTTCTTCGGTCACGACAAGCTTCAAGCGCCGGAGCATGAACACAGAGGGGAGTGCAATCAGTGCGATTCCTAGGGGGAAGGTGATGATAGTTGATTCGGGCATGGGGTATGTGAATGAAAGATGAATTTAAGGGCGCCTATTGAGGCGAAAATGCCAATTGCCTATCATATCTACAGGTTAACATCTAATAAGTTAGAGCATGGATGTTGTTATGTGTGTGTGTGGTTGTGGGGTGGAGTTTGTGTTTATCAAGTGGATGGATGTCGCTGTGCTGATCCATGCACTTGTCGGCCAGCTTCTTTTTTTAACTTTTTGGTAAGCTTCTTTTAAGCGGCGACGCCTTGGATGAAGGTTTTGACGTAGTCGATGACTTTGGTGAGGACGCGTTCTCGGGTGGGTTTGCGCTCGGAGAGTTTGAGTTTGCGCTCGATGATATCGACGATGTCGGGGTTTGAGAGGGGTTCTTTGCCCGTGTAGACGTAGCGTTCGATCACTTTGGCGAGTTTGTCCTCATTGAGTTCTTCTTCTTTGACCAGCTCGTCGAATGCTTTGCGCCTTTGTTGTTCCCAATACTCTTCAAAAGATTCTGGGATTTGGGCTGCGTCTTTGATGTCTGGGAGGTTCGACTCGATGAACTGTTCGATGAGTTCCTTTTTGGTGCGTAACTCTGGATCTCCAGCGAGGGCTTCGAGAATGCGTTTCTTGATGGCTTTCTGTTCGGCTTCCTCAGCGTCGTATAGTTGGGCGAGGAGTTGGAGGATGTACTGGACGTTGATAACGTCCTTGTGGATGAGTTCTAGCTCGAAGTCGACGTCGTCGAGGATCGAGACTTTTTCTTTCTCGGTGTCCGATTTGACTTTGTCGTAGAGGTCGAGGTAGGCGCTCTTGAAGTCAGCGTAGTCTTGAGCGTCGATGCCTAGTTCGTCTTGGTCGAACTCGGCGTAGGTTTCGAGAATGTTCATCAAGCGCATCAGCTCACGGAAGGCTTTGACGAAAAGGAGTTCGGCTTCTTCGTCTGCAAGGTCTTTGACGTCGTCTGGCTTTGCACAGATTTCTCTGAGGTCGTTTGCTGCTTCGTTAAAGAGGTCGACGAACTGGTCGTAAGGAGGGATGAAGATTTCTTCCTTGGCGTCGACGTTAGAGAAGAGCTTGAGCGCTTCGTCGGTGCGTTTCTTGAGGTTGCGGAATACCACGATGTTGCCCTGTGACTTCACCTCATTGAGAATGCGGTTGGTGCGGGAGTATGCTTGAATGAGTCCGTGGTAGCGTAGGTTCTTGTCGACGTAGAGCGTATTGAGCGTCTTGGAGTCGAAGCCAGTGAGGAACATGTTCACTACTAACAAGATATCGACCTTGCGCGACTTCACTTTCTTGGCGATGTCTTGGTAATAGCCGTAGAAGGACTTGGTGTCTCTGGTCGAGTAGTTCGTGCCGAACATCCCGTTGTAGTCGGTGATAAAGCTATCGAGGTGTTCTCTGGTGTGTTTGTTGCCAGTATCACCACCAATGATTTCACCGCCCTCATCGAGAATGCCGTCGGCGTCCTTGTCGTCTTCGTTGGCTGCGTAGCTGAAGATGGTGGCGACTTTGAGATTGTGTTTTCCTTCCGCCTTCTTTTGAGCGAAGAGCTGGTAGTATTGGATCAGAACGTCGACTGAGCTGACACAGAACATCGCGGTGAACTGCGGGTGCTTGGTCTTGGCTTTGTGGCGGTCGAGAATGTAGTCGGTGATCTTTTCGAGGCGAGCGGGGGAGTCCATCAGCTCCTTGGTGTCGATCCCTTCGACCTCGATGTCGACGTTGTTAGGTGACTCAGCCTTTTGTTTGTAGCGTCCTACATATTCGACGGAGAACTTGAGGACATTCTCGTCCTTGATCGCATCGGTGATGACGTAGGAGTGGAGCTTTTTGTGGAACAGGTCTTTGGTGGTGCGCTTCACGCCACCTGCTGTAGTCTTGGGCACGACTTTGTATGGGACTTCGTCTTCCGCCACCCTTGATAACTGGGCTGTGTTTTGATGGTGGGCTCTGGACTTTTTGCTGACGGAAGCATTCTCGGCAAAGATCGGGGTTCCAGTGAAGCCAAACATCTGGTGATTGTTGAAGAACTCGACAATGCGATGGTGGGTGTCGCCGAACTGGGAGCGATGGCACTCGTCGAAAATGAAGATGATCTTCTTGCCGCGGAATGGCTCCATCTTGGCAAGGTGCTGAGGCTTGCTGATGGCGGTGTTGAGTTTCTGGAGCGTGGTGACGATGAGCTTGGTGTCATCGGTAAATTGCTCAACGAGCTTGCTGGTGTTGTCGGTGCTATCGACGCTACCCTTGGAGAAGCTGTTGAATTCTTTGATCGTCTGATAGTCGAGATCTTTGCGGTCGACGCAGAAAACTACCTTATGCACGTCTGTATGCCCTGTGAGGATCTGCGACGCCTTAAATGATGTGAGAGTCTTACCCGAACCCGTGGTGTGCCATATATAGCCATTCTTGTCCGTTTCTGGTGGGTTCTGCACTCGATCAATGATCGCTTCAGTGGCGTAGAACTGATAGGGACGCAGCACCATCAGAATCTTGTCGGTCTCATTCAGCACAATGTACTGGCTGAGCATCTTGGCGAGATGGCTGCGATCGAGGAATGTCTCGGTGAATGCCTCTAACTCGCGGATCGTTTTGTTGTCTTCCTGTGCCCAGAAGAATGTTTGTTTGAACGATTGCTGACGGTTGTTGGCGTAGTACTTGGTGTTTACTCCGTTAGAGATCACGAAGATCTGAATGAAGTTAAACAAGCCAGAGCCAGCCCAGTAGCTGTGCTTTTGGTAACGATTGGTTTGGTTGAATGCCTCTTTCAGCTCCAGCCCTCGGCGTTTGAGTTCGATCTGCACCAGTGGCAGACCATTGACCAAGAGGGTGACATCGTAGCGGTTCTTGTAACTGCCTTCCATGGTCACTTGCTGGGTGACTTGGAAGAGGTTACGCTCTAGTTGGTTCTCATTGAGAAAGTCGAGATAGACCGTTTCTCCGTCCTCACGCTCAAGCGCCATACGATCACGCAGGATTTTTGCTTTTTCGAATACGGCATTGGAGCGCGTAAGGTGGTTCATGACCTTGCCGAACTCGGTGTCGGTGAGAGTTACGCCATTGAAGTCTTCGAGCTGCGTCTTGAGGTTAGCTAACAGACTAGCTTCGTCGATCACCGCCACCTTTTCGTACCCTTGTGTTAGGAGGTGGGCTACGAGTGCATTTTCTAGTTTCTGCTCTGATTGGGGTGGCATGGCGGTGGAATGCTGAATGTTGAGTTTTGAATGATAAATTATTCGAGGAGACGGCGTTCTCGTTCGAGCTCGGCGATGAGCTCTTCCTCGGAAGGGAGGATGGTGCGGTATTTGGAGGCAAAGAGTTGCTCGCTTTCTTTGAGCACGGAGTATTGCACCATGGTTTCATCTTTGTCGGCACAGAGAATGATGCCGATAGTTGGATTGTCATCTTCTCCACGTTTTAGGTCATCAAACATACGGACATACATGTCCATTTGACCGATGTCTTGGTGGGTGAGTTTGGTAGTTTTTAGATCGACGACGACAAAGCACTTCAGAAGGTAGTTATAGAAAACGAGATCGAGGTAGAAGTGGCTTGTCTCCGTGCTGATTCGCATCTGTCGGGCTACGAATGAAAATCCGCCACCGAGTTCGAGGAGAAACTTCTGCAGGTCATTGATCAGGGCTGTCTCCAGTTCTCTTTCCTGTAAACTGGGCTCTTCTGGAAGCTTAAGAAATTCTAGCACGTAAGGATCTTTTAGAATGTTAAGCGCTGAGCTTTGAGTGCTGAGGGTATTATTCTCTGAGTCCTCTGTTGATTTCTTAGTAGAAAGAAGGCGCTGGTAGGTGTGGGGCTGGATCTGTCTTTCTAGAGTCCGCGTGCTCCAGTTTTCCCTGCTACATTGTTCGATATAGTAGGCTCTGGCGGCTGCATCGTCGACACGCATGATGCTGCGGTGGTGCGTCCAGCTTAAATTGCTACGCAGTGCGTAGCAGTTTGAACCATCGGGATAGATTAGGTAAAACTGGCGGAAGTTTCGAAGGTTGGCGTAGGAGAAGCCTTTGCCAAATTCCTTGTTGAGTTGTTTCGATAGTTCCTTGAGTAAACCTGAGCCATATTCAGCCTGAGCTGAACCTCCTTGCTCCTCCTCAACAATACGTTTGCCTATCTGCCAATACGCTTCAACCATCGCGGTGTTCACCGTCTGGGCAACCTGCGTGCGCGCCTGATTGAGAATCTGACGAACCTCGGTGAAGAATGGGGTGCTGGGTAATTGCTGACTCACTTTTTTTAATAGTTAGTTGTGAAGAATGAATGGTTAATTCTTATACGGAGTGACTTCGAAGAGGTTGCGCTCTAGCTGGTTCTCATCGAGGAAATCGAGATAGACTGTTTCTCCATCCTCTCGCTCAAGCGCCATCCAATCACGCAGGATCTTGGCTTTCTCAAAGACTGCATTGGAGCGGGTGAGATGGTTCATCACCTTGCCGAACTCGGAGTCTGTCAGTGTGACGCCATTGAAGGCTTCGAGCTGAGTCTTGAGGTTAGCTAACAAACTCGCTTCGTCTTCGACTTTGACGCGCTCATGGCCTTGGGCGACGAGTTGATCGACGAGTTCATTTTCGAGGGTTTGTTCGGATTGTGTGGGCATCGTAAGTATTAGATTACTTTAAGCCTTGGGATATTTCCTTGAGGGATTAATTTCAAAACCGTCAGGAACGGGTTTGAACGGTTCTTTGGGTGAACGGTGGTGCGTTTGGAATTTTCTGAGCGCGGTGATGTCGACTTCTCCTACGACTAAGTAATCGTCAACCCCACCCTTTAGTCTAATCACATCTTGATCGTAACGTTCCTTAGCTGGTTTTCGAATTCGGCTGTCTCCGTATTTTCGGTTGTTACACTGGACAATATAGGTGTGGATGTCAGAAGCTGACGACTCAACTAAAGAGTTAAAGCTTTCTGTGTCTTGATTCCATTGAGGGATGAAAAGCGTATCGATTTCTCCACGTAGACTGGCTCGATATTCTATATTACTGAATTCTGAACAGATAAGTAGAGAGAACCTAAATTCTCCATGAACAAGGATAGGCGGGGTCTTCCAAGATCGTTTGGGCAGCACCTGTTTGTTAGCAAGTTCATAAAGTTGACGCTCTTCATGGATAGCGGCACTTTTTTTATCCTGTCTGTAGATGGAAAAAGCTGCAAATTCATCGTTGTGAGTAGGTAGCGAAACCCACACTTGATTATTAACGACACTAGGGTTTTGCGGTTTTGGTGGCTCGTAGTTGTCGTCAGCAGGTTGTTCAGAATCTACGTTTTGCTGTATTTCACTGTGAGAGCCATTTGGATGGATGTATTCAACTCCTGCAATGAGTGAAATACCAGCTCGGTTAAACTTCATAGCCAAGGGAATAAACCATGAGGGTTTGAGTGATAGCTCTGGGAAAATTACATAGTCAGGCTTTGTAGGATTATTGAGAATGAGTTTAGCGAGGTGGCAGAGTCTATGAAATCTGCTTTTGTCAGGGTCTTTAGAATCAAAAACAGAAGCTTCCCAGCTCTTATCTTCGGTAAGCCAACTGGTAATACCGACCATCAGCTTGCCGCTTTTAGTCCCCTTTTTATTGGGGAATTTAATATAGCGACCTTCTTTCTCTGGGTCTCTTGTCGGGAGGTCTTCGGGGTGAATTGAATAACCACGTTGAGAAAGTAAAATTGCTGAATATTTTTCCTTGTGTTGTTTGTTGAAGGGATCGGGATGTAGTAAATGTAGTTCGTGTAGGTGGAATGGTCTTGTGGGGAAGAGAAATCCGCAGGGGAGAAGAGTGACTTCCTTTTTCGTGTCTTCACCTTCTTCATTTGAAGCGTCTTTTTTTGGATTTATGTTCAAAAATCTCAAGAGGCAATGGACGCCAATCGAGATCTCAGAGCGATCTAGCATATTTTCAATAGGTGTATAGCTGTGCTGTTCATGCGCTCTCGGATAAGTGTCGTATCCACGTAGTTCTTCGGGTAAGTAGGAATTTCGATATGGAATGTTACCTAGGTCGTATGCAAATAAATTGTATGGGAGATTCGTTCTGAATTGAGCGAATATAAATCTATGAGATAGGGTTTCACCTTCCCAGAAAAGCTCAGCTAATACTGGATGCTCCCATGTTTCGTCTTCACAAAAGATATCTCTTAATGTTCCAAGCCTATTTTTAGAAGAGGCTGCTAAGAAGGTTTCAAAAATTTGATTTTTCAGCACTTGATGCCATTTTCCCTCTATACCTTTAGGGACGGGACATGTAGAATTAGGAGGCTGTTTAAGTTCGATACTACTCAATCGGCTAATTTCGTTAAGAGTGTCTGCAAGGCGAAGGAGCATCTGTTTTATTTCAGCATAGTCTTCATTTACTATGCCAAGTGTAAGAACCCGTGGGAGGTATGAGACAAAGTCGATGAGGTTGCAAGGGGTGACGATAAGTTCGGTGAATGCCTTAATGAATGCGCTACGTTGCTCCGACCAAGCAGACGGAGGCATGGCTCTCCCGTAGGCTTCATAATCACGCAATTGAATGGCAAACTTGCTTTTCCTCGTGGTGGCTTTGTCCGCATCTCTGAGAGTAGTGACGTTGTCACCATTTCCAGAAAGAACGTCAGTGAGATCAGTTGGAATCTGATCTGAATCCTCTGGAACTTCTGGCATTCCTCTCCACTCACTACTATTTTTTGCAAAATTTTCTTCAATTTTCTGAAGCAGAGCTGTTCCACTCAATCCATGGAGGTTAAATATTTTGTTCTTCTCATTCTCAAAGTAGATAGAGGAGCTCTTCAAGTAGGATGTTACTACTCTTATTAGTTCCGAGCCTTGACTACTTTTCTCCCGTCTCAAGAGTCCCTTGGAGCCTCGATGAAGCCGCTTCCAGAGGTTTACCTTGGACTCCGCCTTTTCGCTAGGTAGAATGAGAATGATGTCATCCACGTATCTACCATAATGGAGAGGGTTCAGCTCCTGGAGTATAACCTCATCCAGCTCTTTTAGAGCTAAATTAGCAATAACGTTAGATGCTGATAGTCCGACTGGAAGCCCTTTTTGGAATGGAGTCTCTTGGCTCCATTTAGCTAATTGATTGATGAAATAGGTGTGCAATTTCAGAGTCTCACCGCGTGGAGGGAATTTAAATTGCTTCAGAAACTCTTGATCAAGCATGAACGAGACGTCCAAGCTGTGGTAATAAGAACTAACATCCGCTGTGATCGCAGTAATCCGCTTTTTACTCTCTAGGCTCTCCTTCATACAGGAAACCCCGTCGCTCCTCCAATTCTGGTAGGGGGTGAGGTAGTGATTAAAGTTCCCGAGTGAGAGGTGGTTTAGCTCACCAATTGTTTCGTTACCGACAGGTTTCTTTCTTCTCAAACGGTTACCGTATACCGATTCCGAAAGCTCTTTGTCGAATTCGTTGCCCACTTTTTGAATCCATAGTGAGGATAAAACGTGGAAGTCAATTGGTAGCGACTCCATAACCCTTAGCTTCAATGTGGGGCTGCATTCTTCAGAGAGGCTAGACCAACGATCCCATGAATCCGAGCTAAAGGTATCAGTAGAGTCGTAGTTTAGCTCAATAGCAGCAGGGAAAGCAGTCCAGCTCCCCTCAGTAAAATCAAATTCCTCATTGTCGATCTTTTCAAGTAGAGCATTAAGGTTCTTCAAGAGGTCACTTTCATAGCGCATGAGATCTTCTCGGCGCGAAATAGTTGAATAGAAGATATCTACCTTAGCTTTTCTATAGGCTATTGTGAGGTCTTTAAGAGTGATTTTCATGAGGGAAGGGTAATAGAGATAAGCCTAAACAAACATCTGCTGGAGCAGACCTTTTTTGAAGGTTTGGGTTTGGGTGATTTGTTGGGTGACTTGCTCGATTTTGGTGTCGAGGGTGCTGAGGAAATTGGCGATTTCTGTTTGTTCGGGGAGTGACGGGACTACTAACTTAATTTTTAGGAGGTCTTTGGTATAAATCGCCGCAACACTCGTTGTTCCTGTAGCTAGACGCTTTAAGCTTTTCAGTCCTGTGTAGGAGTTTAGCCAGTAATTCATGAAATAATTGTTCTCGAATTCTATTCTCATGAGGTTGGAATTGTAATACGCCTTTGGAAGCTCATCTCGCCAAATAGCAACTTTACCAACGAGATCTAGGGTATTTCTCGTATTAAAGAAGAGGTCACCTTTTTTGATTCTGTCCGTATCGTTGATGACTTCTCCATCTTCGATGTATTCTAGTTTGTTGAGTTTGATGGAGCCGCGCCCAAGGTTACCCATTTTTATGAGTGGCTGATTTGTTGGAGTTTCTGAATTGGCGTAATTCCCTCCGAGCTTGAAGTTGAGAAGGTAGTCCCCGAGTTTCTTTTCTTGCCAGTCTGGGTAGTTGTTGCCGTTTTTGTCTTTGAAGCGGAGTTGTTGGGAGAAGAGGCGTTGCATGACGCCTTTTTTGTAGTCTTGGAGGAGGGATTTCTTGCGCTGGAGTTGCTCGATGCGCGCGTCCACTGAGCTTAAGAATGCCGCGATCTTCTCTTGTTCGGGGAGGGTGGGGAGATGTATTCGTAATGATTTTAGCTCATCGGTGTCTAGTTTGCCTGCGCCAATACCTGTACCGACAACCTTATTTAGAAGTCGGTGTTCTTGCGATTTGAACCATTGGAACAGGAACTTGTTAGTAATGTTCTTGTTCGACCTAAGAGCTTTGACATCTTGATTAAAAGCAACATTTCTTTGGGCAATACCAACAGGAATACAATTCCATAACATGCTACCTCTTACTAAGATTAGTATATCCCCCTGTATAGCTTCGCGTGAGCCATTTTTGAGACCATCCATAGAAATCCAAGTTGGAGAGTCACCGTAACTATTACCCCTCATTGAGGCGGCGCTTATCCAAGGGATTTCTGGTTTCCAGTATGCAGGATTAGCTTTTGGAGGTGTCCCACCCGATGAGAAAGATACAAGCTGATTAAGCTCCTTTGAAGAGGCTAGACCGAAACCCTTAAACCGCAACTTCGGCATTAATTTCTGTTCCTTGCTCATCTTAGAACGGAGCATTGATGTTGAGTTCTTGGCAGAAGCTGGCGATAGTGGCGTTGGTCGCTGCCATTTCGGATTCTAATGCCTTGAGCTCTTCGCTGACTGCATCGAGGTCGACGGGTTCTTCTTCTTCGAAGGTGTCGACGTAGCGGGGGATGTTGAGGTTGTAGTCATTTTCCTCGATCTCTGAGAGTGGGGCGAGGTAGCTGAACTTGTCGATGGTTTCACGGTTGGTGTAGGTGTCGACAATTTTGCTGATGTCCTCGGGGCGTAGTTGGTTTTGGTTGCCGACCTTTTCAAAATGTTGTGAAGCATCGATGAAGAGGACATCGTCGCTGCTGCGTTGCTTTTTCAAAACAAGAATGCAGGTAGGAATACCCGTGCCGAAGAAGATGTTGGTGGGGAGACCGATGACGGCATCGAGGTAGTTGCGCTCGGCGATGAGGTATTTTCTAATGACTCCTTCGGCAGCTCCACGGAAGAGAACACCGTGAGGAAGGACACATGCCATGGTACCATTGTCATCGAGGTGGTGGATCATGTGCTGGACGAAGGCGAAGTCAGCCTTTGTCTTGGGAGCGAGCTTGCCGTAGTCAGAGAAGCGTTCGTCGGATTCGTGGATGGTGCTGGCTGACCATTTGGCTGAGAAGGGTGGATTGGCGACGATGGCTTCGAAGCGAAGGTCAGCGTGTTGTGGCGCTGGGTTTTCTAGCGTGTCCTCATTGCGTAGGTCGAAGCGGGAATAGTGCACGTCATGGAGGATCATGTTCATCCGTGCGAGGTTGTAGGTAGTGGGATTCATTTCCTGCCCATAGTAGCCAGAGACCTCATCGACTTCCTTGGCGACACGGAGGAGGAGGGAGCCAGAACCACAAGTGGGATCGTAGACGTCCTTGAGCGAGGTTTTGCCGACGGTGACGATCTTGGCGAGGATGGTGGAGACTTGCTGCGGGGTGTAGAACTCTCCCGCTTTTTTTCCTGCTCCCGAGGCGAATTGACCAATGAGGTATTCGTAAGCGTCACCTAGGACATCGGAGTCGGCATCGCCGAGCTTGAAGTCGATGGCATCGAGATGGGTGAAAACCTTGGCAATCAGCTCGTTTCTGGCATTGACCGTTTTGCCGAGCTTGGAGGAATCGAGGTCGATCTCTTCGAAGAGGGCTTCGAAGTCTTCCTCGGAATCGGAGCCTTGGGTGGAGTTCTCGATGTGCTTGAGGACTTTGCCTAGGTCTTCGAGGATGAAGTTGTCGGATTGCTTCGCGCCTTTCTGAGCGAGCGTGTGGAAGAGTTCGGACGGGTAGAGGAAGTAGCCGAGATTGGCGACGGATTCTTCTTCGATGGCGTCGAGCATTTCTTTGCCATCGGCAGAGGTTTCATCGATAGCGCTGAATTCTTTGATGTCTTCTTCGGTGAGCAACTCATTTGCATAGAGGTGCATTTTCTCCGAGAGGTACTTGTAGAAGATGAAGCCTAGGATGTAGTCGCGGAATTCGTCCGCTCCCATTTTGCCGCGCAGGGTGTTGGCGATGTTCCAAAGCTGGGATTCGAGTTGCTTCTTTTGGTCTTCTGACATGGTGGGAAGTGATAAGTTGAAAGTGTGAAGTGATAAGGGTAAGAGTGGTGTGTGGCCATTCTGTCTGCGAGATTGGTGCTAGCTCGTTGTGGTGGATGGACTTAGCTGGGAATGTGCTTGGTGGGAGGGGCGGGCCTGGAGGGTGTGAGGCGGCTGCATTGCTATGATTTCGGTTAGGATGATCCATAGCTTTAAGCAAAGAGGGTGCCAGATGGCAAAAGTATAATGATAATAGATTGATACGCTTGTTAGATTATGCGGCGTTTGACATGTGTTGTGGTGATGGATGTGCTTGTGTTGGAAGGAGCGGCAATGGCGGGTGGAGGTGCTAGGCTGTGGCCATGGCACCTCCACCCGCTGGGTGTTATGAATGGGGGGGCTCGGTGGTGAGCCTGTGCCGGATAGCGGTGTTAGAATGTGTAGGTGAGTCCTAGCTCGGCGCCGACCATGATGGTGTTGGGGTCGAGGTCGAGGCCGGAGAATTCGAGTTGGTTGAGGTGGAAGAAGCGGCAGCCGATGTTGCCGAGCCAGTTGTCGCTGAGCTTGTGTTCGATGCCGATGGTGGCATCGGCGTAGAAGGAGTTGTCGTTGTCGCTGCCTGAGCCGCTGTATCCGAGGTAGGAGCCGGAGAGCTCGCCGCGGGAGAAGGCACCGCCGATGCCGACGGATCCGTAGAGGCTGGTGGATTCTGCGATCGGCACGTAGTGGGCGAGGTAGCCACCGAGGGTGAAGGTGTCGAGCTTGGCATCAAGATTGAGCAAGCTGCTGCGGTAATCCTCTGAGCGGTGTGCGTAGCCGATCTGGAGGCCGACGGAGGTGCGGTCGTTGACCATGGCTCCGGTGCGGATGATGGCGTAGGGGGTTTCTTCTTCGAAGAAGTAGCCACCGCCGATCTGGAACTCGCCCATGATTTCTTGTTGCTCGTACTCGCCTTTGGCGTGTGCGAGTGGGATGAGTGCGAGGGCGGTGAGGGTGCTAATGTGTGTCAGTAGTTTCATATCGCCTCTAGATGTAGCGGGTGGGGTGGGACAAACTCTGGGTATGGCTCAAAGATTGTTCAGTTAGATTGCAGAAATATTATTGGTTAAGATAAATTAATAAGTTGTGTGATTTGTGGGTTGAGGTGAGTGGGGGGATCGGGTATGGGATGGTGTATGGCGAGAGTGCAAAGTATGGGGAGGCCGGCCTTGGCGCGGTTTCAGGTGATTTTAAGTATGTTGAAGGAGGGGGGCTATCCGAATGCGAACACGATGGCACAGCGGATCGAGGTGAGTGCGAAGACGGTGCGGCGTGACCTTGACACGATGCGTGATCGGCTGGGGGTTGATATCGAGTATGTGGCATCACAGCACGGCTATGTGCTGGGGGACAATCATTCGGACTTGCCTTTGTTTGACCTGGAGGTGGGGGATCTGGCTGCCTTGTATCTGGCGAGCCAGTCCTTGAAGGGGAATTCGCGCTTGAATGATGTACTGCAGCATTCGTTTCAGAAGCTGGCGGGGCAGTTCGAGGGGAAGTTGCGCCTGAACTGGCAGGAATTTGATGAGATGTTTGCGGTGCGTCCGAGTGGTGAGGTGCCGGTGGACCCTGCCTTGTTTGAGAAGATGTCGCGCGCGGTGCTGGAGTGCTACCAGGTGCGCTTTGGCTATCGCAAGCCGGAGTGCCTGAAGTCTGAGCAACGCGTGGTGGAGCCGTACTTTGTGGGGGAGCTGAAGGGGGGCTTCTACATGGTGGGCTACGACCGGGAGCGCGAGGGGATGCGTACCTTTGCGATGCAGCGGATTATTGGGCTGCAGTACGCTGGGGCGGGCTTTGTGCGCGACCCTGATTTTTCGATTGATCGTTACTTTGGCGGGGCGGTGGGTGCTTTCACTCCGGTGGCGGGAGCTGAGGAGGAAGAGGCGGTGATCGAGTGTCGCGGCTGGCTGGCACGCGTGGTGCAGGAGCGCCAGTGGCATCCGTCGCAAAGCACGCGGGTGCTGGATGACTACGGGCAAGTGGTGGAGCTGCGGATGCGCCTACGCGACTGGCGCGAGATGCTGAGCTTGGTGCTCAGCTGGGGGCGTGTGGCGAAGGTGATCGAGCCCCCCAGGCTGGTGGAGATGGTGAAGGCTGAGCTGGAGGCGATGCGTCGCGTGTAGGGCCTGTGATTTGATCGCGTGTAGGGCCTGTGTCCCACGCGATTTGCTAGGAGGACGTTGTGGTGCGGCCGCCTGGCGACAGACCGTCCTACCCTGGGTGGCTGATTATTCAAGGCCTGCGGCTCAGGCGATTTGCTTGGGGGGCGTTATCGTGCGGGCGGGTTGGGTGAGACAACACACCATGCCATCAAGCCAAACCAGGCTATCAAGCGAGCGTGCGAGTGCTTGAGGGCATGGGCGCAGCCGCCGCAAGGCGGTAAGCCAACAGGCGAGGCTCCCAAGTCTGAAACCACAGCTTACCTCAGAACAACAACAATATTTACGTTCTAACTTATTAGGTGTTAACCTTTATCAATCGTCCCATTTAGGGCCTGTGCCCACGCGATCTGTTTTGTGAGATTGCACCGAGTGTAGGAGAGACAAGACACCATTCCATCAAGCCAAATCATGCCATCAAGTGAGCGTGCGAGTGCTTGAGGGTATGGGTGCAGCCGCCGCAAGGCGGTAAGCCAACAGGCGAGGCCCCCAAGCCTGAAACCACCGCTTACCTCAGAACAACAACAACATCTACGTTCTAACATATTAGATGTTAAACTTAATTAATCGTCCCATTTAGGACCTGTAGCCATACGATCTTGAGATGCCGTTGCAGTGCGGCCGCCTGGGGGCAGAAGGCCTTGGCTTTGTGGGGGCTGATTATTCGGCTGCTTCTGGGGTGACGACGACGATGGTGGCTTGTTGCTGGCCGAAGTATTTGTGAGCGGCTGCTTTGATTTGTTCGGTGGTGACGGCTTTGATGTGTTCACCTGCTTGGCGGTGGCGCGTGGGGCTGAAGCCGATGACAGTATCGACGGCGCAGAGTTTGGCCATGGCGGCGTTGGATTGATTGGCTAGGGACTGGCTGGCGAGCCAGGAGTTTTTGACGGAGTCGAGCGTTTCTGGGTCCATGCCGTGGCTGGCGATCTGGTCGATGGCTTTGAGGAGCTCGGTCTGTGCGAGCTCGAGTTGCTCTGGTGAGGTGCCGAGGTAGAAGCCGAAGAAGCCGGTGTTGTGGCCGTGGAACTGGGTGGCGCTGCAGTAGTAGGCGAGGCCGAGCTCTTCGCGGATCTTGGTGAAGAGTGGGCCTGCCATGTCGGAGCACCAGCTGTGGAGGAGGTCGAGGGCGAAGATATCGTCGCTATGGACTGAGGCGCCTGGGTAGCCGACGGTGAGGACCGCTTGTTGCTTGTCGAGGTGCAGGGTGTTGTTGCTAGGTTCTGCTAGCGTTTGTTGGGGTGCATCGATCTTCGCGCCCTCGCGGATCTGGCTGAGGTGTTTCTCGGCGATGGCGATGGTGGCAGGGATGTCGATGTCGCCGAAGATGGCGATTTGGGTGTTGTGCGCGGTGTAGTAGAGTGCGTGGTGCGCGGTGAGGGCGAGGCGGTCGATCTTGGCGAGTGATTCCTCGCTGCCGAGTTGGTTGATGCCGTAGCCGTGGCTGCCGAACATGTTGGAGCGCAGGGTCTTGAAGGCGAGTGAGGCTGGGTCTTCGTTTTGTTCTTGGAGGGAGCTGAGGAGGGATTGTTTTTCGAAGTCGATGTGTTCTTGGTGGAAGACTGGATTGGCGTAGCAATCGGCGAAGATTTCGAGGACTTTGTCGAGGTCTGAGCTGAGGCAGCTGGCGGCGAGGGCTCCGGTGTTGTTGCCGGCTCCGGCGCCGATCTTGGCGCCGAGTTCCTCGGTCTGGGTGGCGATTTCTGCGCCTGTGCGCGAGGTGGTGCCCTTGCTGAGGAGGCAGGAAAGGAGGGTGCTGATGCCAGCGCTTTCGGGGGTCTCGACGCTGAGGCCTGAGAGGTTGGCCGCCTGGATCGACACCATGGGGATGCGGGAGTCGGCGCAGAGGTGCAGCTGCAGGCCGTTGCTGAGGGTGTGGCTGACGATTTCTTTGTCTTGGGACTGGGTGCTGCTCTGGGCCTGGGCTTCTACTGAGTCGAGGGGGTCGAGCGAGGTCTCGGTGAGGGTGGTGTCGCTGAGGAGGTAGTGCTCGCAGACGCGGCGGATGTCGGCCTCAGTGACCTTGTCGACGGCGCTGATGAAGTCTTTGGTGAAGTTGAGCGAGCGCGCTTCGTGCCAGTTGCTGGCGAGGTCGCTGGCACGGCCGGAGGCGGTGGTGAGTGTTTTGAACTGGGCGACCATGCAGTTGCGCTTGGCCTTGGCGAGTTCGGTGTCGAGCTGTGAGGCTAACAATTGTTGGATCTCTTGCTTGATGGCGGCTGTTAGTTCGTCACGTTGTTGGTGTGGGACTTCTGCTGAGACGCTGAAGAGGCCGACTGGCTGGTGGGTGATCCAAGCCCAGCAGGAGATTTCCTGGCAGAGGCCGCGTTGCTCGCGGAGGTTCTGATAGAGGCGGGATGATCTGCCGCCGCCGAGGATGGTGGAGAGGAGCTCGAGCGCGGCGGCGTCTGGGTGGCTGAGGCCGGGGGTCTGCCAGGCGAGTGTGAGCTTGGAGACGGGCACGGCGAAGGTGTCGCGCTGGGTGCGCTTGCCCAGCTGTGGGGCTTCGTGGTCGACTTGGACCTGCTGGGTGAAGCTGCGTGGGATGCTGCCGACGAGGGACTCGAGCTCTGCGAGGATGGCTTGTTTGTCAAAGTCACCAGCGATGGAGAGGAAGGTGTTGTCGGTGGTGTAGCGCGCCTTGTGGTAGGCTACCATGTCGGCGTGGGTGATTTGGTTGAAGAGTTCGAGGTGGCCGATGACCGGCTGGGCGCGTCCGTCGCTGGCGAGTGCGGTGGCGAAGAGCTGGCGCGAGGCGCGGCCGTCTGGGTTGTCTAGACCCATGTCGATTTCGCGGCGGATGACGTCTTTTTCTTTTTCAAATTCCTCGATTGGGAAGCTTGGTTTGAAGACCATTTCGGTGACAGCTTTGAGGAAGGTGTTGGCGGATTCCTTGGGGCCGTCGATGTAGTAGACGGTGCGGTCGAAGGTGGTGTAGGCATTCCACTGGCCGCCAGCTGCCTGGACGGTTTGTGAGAGTGATTCGCTGGTGAAGGATTCGGTGCCTTTGAAGACCATGTGTTCTAGCAGGTGTGAGATGCCTGCGCCCATCCATTGGCCTTCGTGAATGCTGCCGGTGTTGACCCATACCTGGGTGGAGATGACGGGGGCGGCGGGGTCGGAGTCGAGGATGATGGTGAGTCCGTTGGAGAGGGTGTGGATGGTGGCCTTGGTATCTGGGAACATGGTGAGATGGTAGATGTGGAAATGAGAAGTGATTGGTTTTTGCAGCTTTGAGGGGAGATGGGAAGGGTGAATGTCGGCTACTGAAGAAAATCTTCATGGGGATCTTGATTTATGGAATGTGCTGACTTACTCCTTAGTGAGCTCTTGGTATTCCTGCTCGTTTTTCGGGGGTGGCTCGGAGTGGATCGATTTATGCAAGCTTACTTCATTCGACGTTTTTTACTGATGTTTCCTACCTTGTTAGGGATCACGGTGATGGTGTTTACAGTGACGCGTTTTGTGCCTGGTGGCCCGATGGATCGGGCGCTGCAGGAGATGTCTGCGGCGGCTGAGGGCTCGAGTGCCTCGCAGGACAATAAGGGCAGTGGCTCGCTGAATGAGGAGCAGATTGAGGCGCTGGAGGAGCAGTACAACTGGGACCAGCCGATTCCGGTGGCCTACCTGCAGTGGCTCGGGCTGATGCCGCAGGAGACGCTGAAGGTGAAGCGCGAGTTCGCTTCGGAGCCCAAGCAGACGCTGGCAGCGGGCGAAAGCGACCCGCATCAGACGACGAAGCTTGTGTTGTTAGGTTCTGGTAGAGAGGTGGAAGTGAGCCGTGATGGAGGCGTTGTGCGGCATGCGGTCTATGTGGATAGTGGCGAGCCGATCACGGATGACGGCTGGGTGGCGCGGATAGAATCGCCGGCTGACCGAGGCGAGCGCAAGGCGCGGCGTGCTGGCAGGGAGGCGACTGAGGCGGATGCGCAGGGGTATCGCTACCGAGCCTTGGTGTATCGCGAGGAATTTTCTGGGATTGTGCAGGGTGATTTGGGGCGCTCTGATCGCTACGGTGATCGGGTGATTGATATGGTGATCGAGCGGGTGCCGATCGCCTTGTATTTTGGTGTGTTATCGACGCTGATTATTTACGGGGTGTGTATCCCACTGGGGGTGGCGAAGGCGATTGGGCATCGATCATTCTTTGATAATGTGTCATCGATTGTGATTTTCATTGGTTATTCGATCCCTGGGTTTGCTTTGGGGGCGGTGTTGTTGGTGTATTTGGGTGCGCGGATGGAGTTGTTCCCGCTATCGGGGCTGACGAGTCCTGAGTTTGCTGAGTTGAGTTTTTGGGGGCAGGTGAAGGACCTGGCCTGGCACACGGTATTGCCATTGCTGTGTTATGTGATCAGTGGCTTTGCGATGCTGACAATGATGATGAAGAACAACCTGATGGACAATCTATCGGCGGACTATGTGCGTACGGCGATGGCGAAGGGTGTGAGCTTTCAGCGCGCGGTGCTGGGGCATGCGTTTCGCAATTCCTTCATCCCGATCGCGACCTCGCTGGGGAGCTTGATCACCTTGTTTGTGGGTGGGAGCATGCTGGTGGAGAAGGTGTTTGATATTCAGGGCTTTGGCATGTTGCAGTTTCAGGCGATCGCGGATAAAGATTACAACGTGATATTGGGCACCCTAACGATTAGCGCGTTTTTGATGCTGTTGGGGAATATTTTATCAGACATCATTGTGGCGATGGTGGATCCGAGGATTAAATTTACGTAGGCGAGGGATGTTGAGGCAATTTGGAATAGCGGCTTTGGCTGCGTCGGTGATTGGCAGTGTGGGGGAGATGCTTGCGCTGCAGCTGCCGACCCTGCGTTGGCCGTTCAACACGGCGCGCGAGATGCCCATGCTTTCTGCTGAGGCGCCGGGGCTGCCTGACTTTTTGTTGGTGGACGGGCATTTTCTGTGGTTTGGCTGGGTGTTTTACGTGGTGTTGGCGGTGTTGGGTTTGTGTTTGATGCGCCGCTATCCAGCGGGCGCAGTGATGCCTCCGCTGACGCAGCGACGCTGGGAGCGATTTAGGTCGGTGCGTCGTGGCTATTGGTCATTGATTGTGTTGCTAGGGATCATGTTGATCGCGGGGCTGGATCAGGCGGTGGTGGGCAAGCGCCCTTTGGTGGCGCAGTACGAGGGAGCCTGGAGTTTTCCAGCCTTTGAACGGCGGATTTACACGGGTGCCGACTTTGGTGTGGAGGGCGATCGTGCGGCGGCTGAGGCTGACTACCGGGCGCTGCGAAAGCGTTTTGAAGGGAGCAACAACTGGCTCTTGATGCCGCTGGTGCCCTTCGATTCTACTGGGGATACGGTGACGCATAACATGGTGGATCTGGAGCTGCGCGATGGCAGGCTGATGGGGCCTCACGGGGGGCGTTACGATGGCTTGGCCTCGTTTGTGTACGCGGGGGATGCGAGCCGCGAGCATGTGCGCTTTCGCTACCGCGACGGGCTACGACAAGGGGAGGCCGAGGGGCGTGACCCCGAGGGCAAGCGTTGTTTTTCCGGGAACTATGTGGATGGCGAGCTGGTGCGCTACGAACTGGACTATGGGGATGCTGGGCTGGAGGCGTTCATGGCGCTGAGCGACCAACAATTTCGCAAGATTTACTACAACCCGGCGCCGCCCTTGGCAGCTGCGGGGCACTACCTAGGGACCAACTCGAGTGGCAATGACATTGTGGCGTACCTGTATGGTGGGCTGCAGGTGAATATCAAGGCGGTATTGATATACGTGCCGATCGTCTATGTGATTGGGGTGACGGTTGGTTTGTTGATGGGGCTGTACGGCGGGAGTTTTGATTTGTTGGTGCAGCGATTGATCGAGGTGTTTTCGAACATTCCCTTTCTGTTTGTGGTGATTATTTTCAGCAGCATGGTGCCGGTGAAAATGAAGGGGCTAGGCATTATTTTGTTCATCTTGGTGTTGTTTGGCTGGATGGGGATGACGAGTCTGATGCGCACGGCGGCGCTGAAGGAAAAAGCGCGTGATTATGTGGCGGCGGCGCGGGTGTCGGGGGCGTCGACATGGCGTGTGGTGTTCGTGCACATCCTGCCGAACACGGTATCGATCTTGGTGACCTTGATTCCGTTCAGTGTTTCGGGGATTGTGTTGTCACTGACCTCACTGGATTATTTAGGATTTGGATTGCCCGAGAGTTATGCGACTTGGGGGCGCTTGTTGAATGACGGACTGACGAAGCTATCGTCGCCATGGATTGTGAGCTCGGCGTTCGTGACCTTGGTGCTGACTTTGGTGTTGGTGACCTTTGTCGGTGAGGCGGTGCGTGAAGCCTATGACCCTAAGAAATTTACCTTGTACAAATGATGAGAGCGATGAGCAATGCGATGGATGGTGTCACTGCACGGCTGCGAGGCTGGTGCTCACGCGTCGTGCTCGTGCTGGTGGCGCTGGGCTCGGTGGCATTGGTCGGGTGTCAGCGGGATGAGGCGGATGCATCCGCTTACACGCTCGGCTTTGAGGACTGGATGCCACGCTACAATCAATACATTGAAGAATGGCTGGTGGAGCAGGTGACGCAGTCAGAGCAACGCAAGCAAGCGCTGCAACAGGAACTGAACGACGCCAGCGATGACGCGGTGCAGACTAGGCTGCAGGGCGAGCTTGAGTCGGTGGAGCGCGAGCTGGCGAAACTTGAGTTTCGCCAGGAGATTGGTGAATACTTCTCGGTGAAGTCTGAGGCTGATCTGCCGCAGGGGCTGGACTGGCAAGATGGCAAGGGGGTGCCCGAGATGGGGGATCCGCGGGCGATCAAAGGTGGCACGCTGAACCGTGACATCCGCAGTTTTCCGGCGACGGTGCGACGCTTTGGCAAGAATGCGAACCATTCATTTCGCGGCGAGCTCTACGACAACATTGGCATGGGGCTGGTTGGGCGTCACCCGATCACCGAAGAGTTTTTTGGTATCTTGGCGGAGTCCTGGGCGATCTCTGAGGACGGGCGCACGGTGTACTACAAGCTGCGCAAGGAAGCGACCTACTCTGACGGTGTGCCGGTGGTGGCTCGCGATTACCTGGTGTTTTCCTACCTGCGTCTATCGGACAATGTGAAGGCGCCTTTCTTTAAGAGCTACCTGCGCGAGCAATATGCAAATTTCACAAGCTACGGGGATCACGCCTTGTCGGTGACCTTGCCTGAGGCGAAGCCGTTGATGCCTTTGTTTGCCTCGGTGTCGCCGGCGCCTTCGCATTTCTACCAGGAATACGGTCCAGACTTTGTGCAGCGCTATCAATGGCGGGTGGAGCCTACGACGGGCGCTTACACGGTGCGCGAGGGTGACATTCAAAAGGGACGTTCGATCAAGCTGAGCCGGGTGAAGGACTGGTGGGCGAAGGATCTCCCGCAGCTGAAGTATGGCTACAACGTCGATTACATCATCTATCATGTGATTCAGGATGACTCCAAATCCTTTGAGTTGTTTCGAGTCGGGAAGTTGGATTACTACCCGGTTTCGCAGCCTGAGCTGTGGTATGAGAAGACTGAGATTGAGCCGGTATTTCAGGGGTACATCGAGAAGGCGACGTTTTATAACATCTACCCGCGCGTGCCTCGGGGGTTCTACCTGAATGTGATCAAGGCGCCACTGGACGACCTGGATGTGCGTGTTGGCTTTGCCTATGCGATGCATGTGCAGAAGGTGATCGATGCCTTGTTTCGCGGGGATTACGATCGACTGGAGAGCTTTAGCGAAGGGTATGGGAGCTTTACCAATGACGCGATCCGAGCGCGTAGGTTTTCGATCGGCAAGGCGCGCGAGCACTTTGCGCAGGCGGGCTACACCACGGCGGGGAGCGATGGCATTCTGCGCAATGCGGCGGGTGAGCGGCTGGAGATTGAGGTGACATTCCCGAATGTGGCATTCTTGCCCAAGATGATGGCGATCTTTAGAGAAGAGGCGCACAAGTGTGGCTTGGATTTGGTCTTGGATGGTCAGGAGGCCACGCTGTCGTACAAGAAGACGATGGAGAAGCTGCATATGGTGAACTTTGGTGGTTGGGGGGTGACCCCGCCCTTCCCGCGCTACCACCAATTTTTTCACTCGAGCAATGCCTTTGGTGACGATGGTAAGCCACGGGCGCAGACGAATAATTTGAATAGCTATGCAGACCCACGCATGGATCATGTGAGCATGACGGTGCGCAATGCCCGCACGGAGGATGAGCTGCGTGAGGCCGCGCTAGAGGCGCAGCAGATTGTGCACGACGAGGTCTTGTTTGTGCCGACCTATGTGAGCCCCTACCGTCGCGTCGCCTACTGGCGATGGCTGCAGTGGCCGAACTCCGAGTGGATGGAATTTGCAGACCCGAAGACCTATGACCCGCTGGAGTCGTACTATTATTGGATCGACGACTCGGTGAAACAAGAGACGCTGAAGGCGAAGCGCACGGGGCAGGTGTTCCCTGAGCAAATCCATGTCTTTGATCGCTACCGCAATGGGATTGTGCGCGATGAAGCTGCTAGAGAGGAAGGTGCCGATGAGTGATTTGAACAAGGACGCGATCCTGGAAGTGCGGGATTTGGCGGTGGAATTTGAGAGCCCCCAGGGATGGGTGCGTGCGGTGGATGGCGTGAGCCTGAGTGTGGCACCTGGCAAGACACTTGGAATCGTGGGCGAATCCGGCTGTGGCAAGTCGGTGACGGCGATGTCGGTGGTGGATCTTCTACCCAAGCCGATGGGCCGCGTGGCCCAGGGCGAGGTGGTGTTCAAGGGGCGCGACCTACGCGGCCTGAGCAATAAAGAACTCTACAAGGTGCGCGGTGCGGAGGTGAGCTACATTTTCCAAGAGCCAATGACCGCGCTGAACCCGGTGCACAAAATCGGTAAGCAAATTTCTGAGGTGCTCCTACTACACACCAAGATGACCAAGGCGGAGGCCTGGGACGCTTCGGTTGAGATGTTAGGATCTGTTGGGATTCCCGCACCTGAGCAACGTGCCAATGAATACCCGCACCAATTGTCAGGTGGGATGCGGCAGCGTGTGGTGATCGCGATGGCGTTGGTTGCCCAGCCGGATTTGTTGATTGCGGATGAGCCGACGACCGCATTGGACGTGACGGTGCAGGCGGAGATTCTGGATTTGATCAAGTCCTTGCAGGCTGAGCACGGGATGGCGGTGATCATGATCACCCACGATCTAGGGGTGATTGCCGAGACCTGTGATGAGGTGGTGGTGATGTATGCGGGGCGCGTGGTGGAACGTGGCGCGGTGCGCGATCTATTTAAGGAGCCTAGACATGCCTACACCAAGGCTTTGCTGGCATCGATTCCGAGTTTGGACCATCCAGGGAAGTCGGTGCTGCCAACGATCCCCGGGACCGTGGCGGCGATTGATGATTTTGTGAGTGGTTGTCGATTCTGTCAGCGACTCGGCCGTGAGAACCAGAGCCCTGAGCGTCCTCCGATGGTGGAGCTAAGTGCTGGGCACTGGGTTGAGGATTGTCCACAGTGCCACGAGAAGGGAAGTGAGTGACCATGTCTAAATTGCTAGAAGTTGAGAATTTGAAGATGCACTTTCCCGTGAAGGGTGGGGTGCTGATGCGCCAGCGCGGGCTGGTGAAGGCGGTGGATGGCGTGAGCTTCTTCATCCGTCCCGGCGAGACCTTGGGCTTGGTGGGGGAATCAGGCTGCGGCAAGAGCACGCTGGGTAAAGCGATTGTGAGGCTCTACGACCCGAGCGCTGGCAAGGTGGTGTTTGACGGGCAGGATATTACCAAGTTGGGGCAAGGTTCGCTGCGGCCGCTGCGCCAGGGATTTCAGATGATGTTTCAGGATCCTGCAGAGTCGCTGAACTCGCGTTTTTCGGTAGCTCAGGTGATTCGTGAGCCATTAGATATTCAGAAGCTGGGTTCGGTGGCGGATCGCGATGCTAAGGTGCGCGAGCTGGTAGAAGCGGTGGGGCTGCCAGCGTCATCGGTGGATAAGTACCCGAGCGAGCTCTCTGGCGGGCAACGCCAACGTGTGGGCGTGGCGCGTGCGATTGCGCTGAACCCACGCTTGATCGTGTTGGACGAGCCGGTGTCGGCATTGGATGTCTCGGTGCAGAGCCAGGTGCTCAACCTGCTAGTCGAGCTTCAGGAAAAGTTAGATCTAGCGTATCTCTTCATTGCGCACGATTTGGCGGTGGTGAAGCATATCTCGGACCGTGTGGCCGTGATGTATTTGGGTAAGATTGTGGAGGTCGCAAGTTCTGAGGAAATTTACAAGAATCCGAAGCATGCGTACACCAAGGCCTTGCTCTCGGCGATTCCTCAGACGGACCCTGAGCGCCAAGGGCAGCGGATCAAGTTAGAGGGCGAGGTGCCATCGCCGATTGACCCGCCAGCGGGCTCGGCATTTGGTCACCGGATCAAGCATCCACGCTACGAGGAGACCATTGGCATGGATCTGGCCTTGGTGGAGATCGCACCCGACCATTGGGTGGCTGCGGATCCATGTTGTCTGAGTGAGGAGGATTGGGAGAAGGCCCAAGAATTGATGTAGTCGTAGCACGATTACGTCGTCAGTGGCGATGGGCATAGCAGCCCCGTCAAAGAGGATCACATCGCCTTTGGCGATGGTTGTGATTGCTGTCTTGTGATGTTGGCATGCGATCACTCGCTTTACCCATTAGCGTGCTGCGTCATCTGCTGTCTTCAGATTGACATCTGCTGCGAGGGTACGCATATTCTGCTATATGTCAGAAACTAGTTTGCAGCACTCTCCGTTAGAGGCATCACATCAAGCTTTGGGGGCGAAAATGGTGCCCTTTGCGGGGTGGAATATGCCGGTGCAATATAGCAGCATCATGGATGAGCACCTGGCGGTGCGCGAGGCTGCTGGGGTCTTTGATATCTCGCACATGGGACAGGTGTTCGTGCGTGGTGCTGGGGCTGAACAATGGCTCAATGGCATGCTTAGTAATGATGTGGAGGCGCTTGCTGTGGGGCAGGCCCAGTATACTTTTCTGCTGAATGAGGCGGGTGGTGTGATCGATGATTTGATCCTGTATCGGGTGGCGGAAGGCGATGTGTTTTTGGTGGTGAATGCCTCGAAGCTTGAGGAAGATATGGAGTGGTTGCAGAGGCATTTGAAGCCGGGTTTGACCCTGAGTGATGAGAGTGAGTCGTGGGCTGGCATGGCGGTGCAGGGGCCGGAGAGCTCCGCCCTCTACTACAAGGTGCTGGGCGAGCGCAGATTGCCTGAACGCAATGGGATTGAGTCCTGGGGGGAGTCGTCAGGCAAGGTGATGGTGTGCCGTACAGGCTACACTGGAGAGGATGGGTTTGAGTTATTTTGCCCTGCTAGTGAGGGGGAGGCGTTGTTCCAGAGATTCATTGATGCGGGGGCAAAGCCATGTGGCTTGGGGGCTCGGGATACCTTGCGTCTGGAGCTGTGCTATCCCTTGAATGGCAATGATTTGAATCAGGAACGCAGCCCCTTGCAGGCGGGGCTTGGGTTCTTCTGCGCCTTGGAAACAGATTTTATTGGGGTGGAAGTGCTGCGGCAACAGAAGGCGCTGGGGCTCGATAAACGGCTCGTGGCGCTACAGTATGTGGGCAAGGGACCACCCCCGCGAGCCCAGTACTCAGTCCACACTCAGGAGGGCGAGCAGCTCGGTGTGCTGAGTAGTGGGGCGATGTCTCCCACGCTGAAGCAGGGGATCGCGATGGCCTACCTGCCGGCCAAGTACGGTGCGCCGGGCACGCTAGTGGATGTGGATGTGCGCGGCCGACGGTATCCCGCAGAAGTCGTGAAAAAACCGTTCTATCGGCCGCAGTCATAGGGCATAGTCTCCGCGCGTTGCATTTGGTGAAAACAATGATTCTCAACATGTGTTAGGTCTGCTAACTTGCTAGTGCTGAGTACCACTCATGCCCTAACATATTCTAATTGATTACTATGAGTATCCCTGACAAATTTCGTTACACCTCTGACCATGAATGGGTTCATCTGGAAGATGGAGTGGCCACGGTTGGCATCACCCACCATGCCCAAGATGAGCTTACCGACATCGTATTTGTCGAGCTGCCTGAGCTGGCACGGGATTGTGCTGAAGGTGACCCGGTGGCTGTGGTCGAGTCGGTGAAGGCTGCCTCAGACATTTACGCGCCTCTCGCTGGGGAAATTGTGGAGGTGAATGAAGAGCTGGAGGCGGACCCCGCACTAGTGAATACGGACCCGCATGGTGCTGGCTGGATCTTTAAGATCAAGCTTAGTGATGTTAGTGCCTACGATGGCCTGATGGATGCTAGTGGCTATGCTGAGCTGACAAGCGCTTAGGCTGCCTGGGCTAGGGGCCTGCTCCACCAAGTGATGGATGCCATGTTGAGGCATGGGATCGTGGGTGGTGCTTTTATCTGCTAGAGCAAGATTACAACAAACGAATATGTCTGAATTGAACGACTTTTGTAGCCGCCATGTCGGGGTGCACGACGAGACCCGTCAGGAGATGATTGAGGCGCTGGGCTACGAGCGCATTGTGGAGTTGATCGAGGATGCAGTTCCTGCGGAAATCAGGGATGATCGGCAGATGCATTTGCCGGCCGCGATGAGTGAGACGGATGCGCTGGACTTGTTGAAGATGTTGATGGCTCAAAATGAGCTGGTGAAGCCGATGATCGGGCAGGGATACTATGGCACCAAGGTACCAGCTGTGATTCAACGGAATGTTTTAGAAAATCCAGGGTGGTACACGGCGTACACGCCATATCAGGCGGAGATTGCCCAAGGGAGGCTCGAGGCTTTGTTTCATTTTCAGTCGATGGTGACGGAGTTGACCGGCTTAGATATTGCGAATTCATCCTTGCTTGACGAGGCGACTGCGGCGGCTGAGGCCGTGGCTCTTGCTCGGTCCTCAAAACCACGAGGCACCACGGTGTTTGTGTCAGACAAGGTCTTTGTGCAGACGATTGATGTGGTGAAAAACCGCTGCGAGCCACTGGGTATTGAAGTGTTGGTGGGGGACTGGAAGAGTGTGGATCCCAGCGCGATCGATGGCTTGATCGCGACCTTGGTGCAGTACCCGGATGCGGATGGTAGCGTGGAGGATTACGCTGCCTTTCATCAACAAGTGCATGCGGCGAAGGCCAAGGCGATCGTGGCGGCTGACATTCTTGCTCTTACGGTGCTGACTCCACCGGGGGAGTTTGGTGCGGATATCGCGGTGGGGAGCACCCAGCGCTTTGGCGTGCCACTCGGTTTTGGTGGGCCACACGCCGCATACATTGCCTGTACAGACGCTCTGAAGCGTAAGCTCCCAGGCAGGGTGGTCGGGCTCTCGGTGGACGCGCAAGGGAAGAAGGCTTACCGCCTTGCCATGCAGACACGCGAGCAACACATTCGCCGCGACAAAGCGACTTCTAATATCTGCACCGCGCAGGTTTTACTGGCGGTGATGGCATCGATGTATGCGATCTATCACGGCCCGAATGGCCTGCGCAATATTGCCTATAATGTGCATTACATGACATTGGTGTTTGCGAGTTCGGTTGCTGCTCATGGGTATCGATTGGTGAATGAGAGCTTTTTTGACACGCTAACGCTTGAGGCACCTGGGCAGGCAGAGGATTTGGTGGAGCAGGCATTGGCGGCTGGATTTAACTTGCGACGGATGGGGCCGGATTGCTTGGGATTGAGTTTTGATGAGTGCACGAGCAAGGATGATGTGATGGGGCTATTAGCGATCTTTGGCGTCGATGAGCCAGTGATGCCGCCTGAAGAAGCTCTAGCGTGGGATGAAGTGTGTGAGCGCCGCAGTGATTTCTGCACTGATCCAGTCTTTCATTGTTACCATTCGGAGACTGAGATGCTGCGTTTTTTGGCGCGTTTGGAGAAGCGTGACTTGGCCTTGAACGAGTCCATGATTCCCTTGGGGTCCTGCACGATGAAGTTGAATGCGAGTGCCGAGATGATGCCATTGACCTGGCCAGAAGTGGCGGACATGCATCCATTCGCTCCGGAGGATCAAACCCATGGGTACCTGGACATGTTGGACAGCCTATCGGAATGGCTGGCTGAGATCACTGGCTTTGCAGCAGTTTCGCTGCAGCCGAATGCTGGTTCGCAAGGTGAGTATGCTGGGCTTTTGGCGATCCGCCGCTACCATCAATCCCGCGGCGACGCGCAGCGTTTGGATTGTTTGATTCCTACCTCGGCGCACGGTACCAATCCAGCATCTGCGGTGATGGCTGGCTTCAAGGTGGTGCCTGTGGCTTGTGATGAAGAGGGCAACATCGATGTGGCTGATTTGAAGGCGAAGGCGGAAGCTTCTGGTGCAATGTTAGCTTGTTTGATGGTGACCTATCCATCGACGCATGGCGTGTATGAGGCGACGATTAAAGATATTTGTGAGACGATCCACTCGCTGGGGGGGCAGGTGTATATGGATGGCGCGAATATGAATGCGCAAGTCGGCTTGACGAGTCCGGGTACGATTGGGGCGGACGTTTGCCACCTCAACCTGCATAAGACTTTTTGTATCCCGCACGGTGGTGGCGGGCCTGGCGTGGGTCCGATAGGTGTGGCTGAGCAACTGGTGCCATTCCTACCTGGTCATCACCGGATGGAGCCGCGCGATGGGGCGGTGTGTGCCGCGGCATATGGCTCTGCTTCGATCAATGTGATTTCCTGGATGTACATTGTGATGATGGGGGCTGAGGGGCTCAGTGAAGCAAGCAAGATCGCGATTCTGAATGCGAATTATATGGCACTACGCCTGCGCGAGCATTTCCCTATCTTGTACACTGGGAATCGTGGATTGGTGGCGCACGAGTGCATCATCGACATTCGGCCCTTGAGCGAGGCTGCTGGTATCAGCGTGGAAGATGTGGCCAAGCGACTGATTGATTATGGATTTCACGCGCCTACGATGTCATGGCCGGTGGCTGGCACCTTGATGATTGAGCCTACAGAGTCAGAGTCCAAACGGGAGATTGATCGATTCTGTGATGCGTTGATTTCGATTCATGGTGAGATTCAGGAGATCATTCAGGGCCAAGCAGATGCCGAGGATAACGTGCTCAAGCACGCACCGCATACTGCCGAGCTTGTGAGCTCTGATGCTTGGCCTTATCGCTACTCACGTGAGAAGGCAGCGTATCCGATGGCGGCGCTGCGCGAGCATAAGTTCTGGCCTCATGTGGGGCGCATCGACAATGTGTACGGCGACCGCAACTTGGTTTGCTCCTGTGTTGGGATGGAGGCATTTGCCGCCAGCCAGAGTGGGGAGTAGCGAGGATCGCGCAACAAAAAAGCCACTCAGGAATGTGTATTCCCGAGTGGCTTCACCCATTTACCCCTGACTTGCAGGAAGAATTATTACTTAGCGCTTGCGGCGCACGAGGAAGGTTAGACCTCCAAGTCCGAGAAGTGCGGTAGCTGTTGGTTCTGGCACGGCAGCAGTGGTGACGGTAAGTTGTGCGTCTGTAGAGCCAGCTGTCCAACCTCCTGATGCGTTACCATAAATGTAGCCATCATTTGCTGTGGCTGTGTATGGGCGGGTGGAATCTGAGCCACCGCGTAGACCAAGGAAAACGTAGTCGCCTTCGGACCAGTTAGTTTGAAGGTAGGAGACTAGAGCTGCCTGGCCACCCGCATCGAGGCTTTTAGCACCTGCGGATCCGCCAGCGAATCCTGTCATGATGCTGGTACCAGTTGCTTCATAGTCACTGGCTACGATGTCTGATGTGGAAGAGGTGCGGATGACCACGAGGTCTACCAAGTTAAAGGTAGGTGAGAAGTTGGTCTGGGTGACTGAAAAGTCTGCGTCTGTGATGCTAGCGCCAGTCCCAGCGCCATTCATTTGGAATGCGATGACTGGGTGAAAGTCAACGGTTCCATTGCTGCCCAAGAAGAGGAAAGTATCAATGGTGGTGTCGCCAGTGCCGCTTCGATCAGTATCATCTGTGCGAGCTGCGTTCACATCATCGAGGTTGAGAGTCGCTGCCTGAATATGCCCAATCAATGCGATCATTGGGATGACTGCTAGGATGCATCTTTTTAATTTCATGTAGTGTTTGGAGTTGTTAGTTGTATTACAGCTTCTCGCTGCGCCCTCAATATGCACAGTGTCCATAATTACTCAAGTAAATACACTACTGTTGATTTCTTTTTAATATAGGGTGTTTGACTGATTCTGGGGGGCGCTGCAGCTCGCTAGAGCGAGAAGCAGCGAACAAAAAGCCACTCAGGAATATCCAATCCCGAGTGGCTTCACCTATTAACCCCTACCTTGCAGGGTAAAATGACTGCTTAGCGCTTGCGGCGCACGAGGAAGGCAACGCCAGCGAGTCCGAGGAGTGCGGTGGAGCTAGGCTCCGGCACCGCTGTGACTTCGAGCGCGACGTTGATAAAGTTGTAGCCGTTGGTTCCTGATCCGTTTCCTGGGTCAACATAAGTAGGGTCTGCGTAGCTTGTGGAGCCATTCTTTCGCAGGATAAAGTAAACGTAGTCGTCTTCTGACCAATTGTTTTGGAGGTAGGTGAGCATGGTAGACTCCGCTGAGGCGTCCAAAGATTTTGCTCCATTCACCCCGTCGCCAAAGTTTGACATGATCATCGTGCCAGTGGCGTGGAATTGGCTCCCGTCGAAGGTCACGGTTGTGTTTGTGCCGAGTGCAACCAATTCGACATTGGTGAACTGTGGTGCATCACCTGCACCGATCGAGCTCGCGAACATGTCTGAGGTGAAAGCTACATCGGTGATGTCGGATCCATTGCTGGCTCCCGTCATTTGGAAAGCATATGCTTGGTGGAAAGACCACTCTGTGGTTGCTCCGCCAAGTGCGTCGTAGCGACCAACGAAACTACCGCTACCATTCACAAAGTCACCAAGACCATCTTGGTCGAGGTCGAAGATGTTAGAGTTGGTCATACTAAGAATAGTTGCAGATTGGCTTGCGCTGCAAAGTCCGAATAGTACGGCGCCGATGGTGCTAATTGATTGTTTATTCATGTAGTGATTGGAGTTATTTGTTGTGATAATGAGGAATGGAATGTCCTCGTATCACTCTGGTAACTAAATGAATATGAGAGATCAATTAAAATTGGATATTCTTAAGTTGGAGTAAACTTGCCATAATTAGCTCTACATGAATGAGTTATGGTTATTGTTGTGAATAATGTGAGATTAGTTGGTACGATTGAGTGTGTTTAGATCTCAATGTGCACAAGCCTACTTGTGTAGATCGAGTGTTAAAGTGTTACTATTGAGTGTGAATCTTCAAATTTGAGATTTTGAGTAACACGGGGTCATCGATCTCTGAACTTGTGGGAGCGATGTCAGAGCTGGTGGTGACACTGAGTGTGGCGTCGCAGGATTTGGGTCCCCACTGGATGCTAGAGTTGCCGTAGGTGTATCCATTGAGCTCGGCGGGATCGAAGAATGGGGGCTTCTTGGCAGTGCTTCTGAGAGTGAAGAACAGGTATGAGCCTTCGTGCCAATGTTGGTTGAGATAGGAGGCGAGTGTTTGATTGGCGCGGGAATCGGTGACGCGTAAGCCTACAGGCGTGCCATTGGCTCCTGCAAAGTAAGGCATGATGATGGTGCCCTCGCTATGGAAGTCACTCGCTATGACTTCGATGCTGGGGGATGTGCGCAGCGCAATGAGATCGACTTGTTTGAATGTGGCAGGCCCAACGTTGCCTTGTTGGGTGATGCTGAAACTGGCATCAGCGATCCCATCACCGTTAGTTTTACCTAGCATTTGGAAGACAAAGACAGGGTGGTAGTCTACAGACATCTGGGCATTGCCAATGAAGAGGTAGTTGTTTGCGACGATGTCGCCTTGGCCGTCTCTATTGAGGTCTTCAGTGCGTAAGGCGCTGACGTCTTCTAGCTGGATCTGCTCGGCGAGTAATGGCTGAAGGCATGCAGGGAGTAGGCAGCAAGTAGCCAAAATTGGTTTAAGGTTCATGATTTGTAGTGTGTTGTTTGTTTGATATGTGCCGGGTGAACACATTAATCAGAGCTAAAGAAAAACCTGCGATAAGTCGATGGAAAATGCTAGACCCCGCTGTTAGTCTGGTTGTAACCACGCTGACTGAGGCTACTCATGAAGGATGGAAGTCAGCAGAATTTTTTCTCATCAGGCGATGGCCCAGAGCTTTGGGCTTACTCAGTGTTTGGAATGAATGGTCATGCCACCCAGCTTGAGTAGTGAGTGGGTCTTGCTGGATTCTTCCAATGCTTTTGTGGGTGCAGGCGCGCTGGGAGTGGGAGCGGGCGTTATCGGCTGCGTGGTGGGGGCGGGCTGGGCATGACTGAGGGAGTTTGAGGACTCAGGGTTGATGTAGATGCTGAGCTGTGCTCCACAAGAATTGGGTGTCCAACCGTTGGTAGAGTTGCCGTAGCCATAGGCGTTTAGCTTGTCGTTGGCGTATGGGCGAACGGCGTCTGTACCGCCGCGCAAGGTGAAAAAGATGTATTTCCCTTCTTCCCAATGTTGGTGGAGGTAGCGTGTTAGGGCTGCTTGTCCCGGGGTGCTAGTCACGCGCGAGCCTTTGGCGGTGAAGTTGATGAAGCCGGCAAAATGCTTCATGATGAGCGAGCCTTCGAGCTCGTAGTCGGAGGGCAGCACCTCTGGGGAGTCTGAAGTTCTCAGCGCGAATAAATCGACTTGCTTGAACTGCGGGGGACCATGTTGGTCGACCTGGTTCACGTAGAGCTGCGCTGTCTGTATCGATGATGGTGCCTTGGTTCCCGTCATTTGAAAGACGATGACTGGGTGGAAATCAATGGGAGTCTTGGCATTGCCAAGAACGAGAAAGGATGAAATGACTCGGTCGCCAATGCCGTCGCGATTGATGTCATCGACACGGTCTGCATTCACATCGTCCAAGGTGATTTTTGAGGCTCCTAGTAGCGGGCTAAAACATAGAAGGGCGAGGGCGGTGAGCCCAGGTCTGAGTAAATTCATGAAGACGGTAGATGGCGTTGGATTACTATTGGCGTTTTGAGTGTATGGTCATGCCAGCTGCTTTGAGCAGCACGTGGGTAGTGGCATTTTTTTTGGGCTTGTGTTGGGGGTTTGTGGTGATTGAGATGCGAGCATCTGTAGAATGTTCATTCCAAATTTCATCGACATTGCCGAATCCATAACCATTGGCGATGGTGTTGTCGTATGGTAATTGGATGCCACTGCCGCCGCGGAGCGTGAGGAAGAGGTAGGCGCCTTCTTTCCAGTGGCGTTGGAGGAAGCGCGTCATGGCATTGCTGCCGGCTTTATCCATTGTTTTGAGCTCCACTCCGGCTCCCTTTTCGCCAGCGAAGCCTTTCATGATGGGGGTGCCAGTGCTGTGGTAGTCGCTGAGCAGGACGGCATGGTGGTCGGAGACTCTCAGGGCGATGAGGTCAACTTCAGGGAACTTGGCTGGGCCGAAGTTACCGGTTTGGGTGACGGCGAAATTGGCCTCGCTTATGGCTGCGCCGGAGCCGGCGCCCTTCATTTGAAAGACAAAAATGGGGTGGAAATCCATCGGGGTTTTGGCATTCCCGAGGAAGAGGTAACTAGGAATAATTCTATCGCCTCGGCCGTCACGATTGGTGTCTTCGACGCGGGTGGCTGAGACGTCATCAAGAGTGATCGGCGCAGCCATGATACTGGTAGCACTGAGGATGCTGCACAGAAGTATGATGTGTCGAGTGATGGACGTTTCGGTAGCCATAAGGAAGCGATTTCGATGCTCGCGCATCTAGCATAAGGGTGGCTAGCGTAACGACTTCTTTTGTCCGCGTCTATTCGTTTTTCTCAGATGAATTGAGGAGGCGAGCGGGGTGGGTGACGGGCTTACCTGGCCATGATGTCGTCGAGATGTCGCTGGTGATGCTCGCCCTCAGCATTGACTTGGTAGATCAATTGGCTGTCTGAGTCGAAGCCGCTGAGGTACCCGCCGTCAAAGACATTGGTGTCGATGCAGAGGATGCCGGGTTTCCAGTGTGGCATGCCACTGAGTTGGCGGGTGTGGCCGCAGATGACTTTTTTACCGGAGTAATGTGGGAGCGCTTCATTGAGGCGAAGGTTCATCAAGATCTGTGCTTGTTGGTCGACCATTGGGAGATCTGGGTGCACCCCACCGTGGACGCAGATCCAATCATCCATTTCGTAGTAGAGCATGCATTCCTCGAGGAATTGCCAGTGAGTATCGGGCACGTGGTCGAGACTACCACCATAGGAGTCGAGGGTCTCGGCGCCGCCGACGCGTTCATCCATCCAGAAGTCATAGACATTGTCATAGTAGCGCGCATCGAGCATGAATTTGTCATGGTTGCCTTTGAGGGTGACCATGTTGAAGCGTTCCTGTAGCTCAATCAGGCGTTGGATCACGCCCTTGCTATCGCGACCACGGTCAATGTAGTCACCGAGCGTGATGATGGTATCGCCATCCTCCAAAGGGGCGAATTCTAATAGGGCATCGAATTGGTCGATGCAGCCGTGGATGTCACCAATGATGAGAGCCATGTTCTGGGAGTGTTGCTGTTATCCAGCTACAAGATGTCCTTGATTCTCTGAATGACAAGTGGATCTTGCCAATCGAAGATCGAGCGTAGGTCGAGGTGCAGTTGCTTGTCCTGGATGTAACCAACGACGGCTGGGTCGCCGGTGCGGAGTTGTTTTGCTAGTTGGTTGGTCGAGATCTCAGCTGCTTGGATCTGGATTGCTAGGGAAGGGATTTGCGAGCGCGGCATGGTACCGCCGCCGGTGGTGGCCATTGATTCGACCACTCGGCACTGTGCTTTACAAGAATAGAGGGACTGGATCCAATGCGCTGCGCGTTGTTGTAATTGTTCAGTGCTGAGAGCGAGGGCCTTGATGTTGGGGATGTCGGTTTCTGTGGGCTTGGCTTGGGTGCGAAGGTATTCATCGATACATTCTTGGAGTACCGTGAGGATGAGCTTGTCGCAGCGCACGGCGCGGAAGAATGGTTCTTTTTTCACACCAGCTACGAGGTCTGCGCGGCCGGCAATGATGCCTGACTGAGGCCCACCTAGAAGTTTGTCGCCTGAGAAGCAAATGAGGTCGGCTCCATTCTTTAGGGTCTCTTGGGGGGTGGGCTCGTGATCGATCGGGGCGAGTTGGTCGGTGTCCATGATGGCTCCTGAGCCTAGGTCCTCGACCAACGGGATCTGCTGCGCTCGGCAAAGCTCTGCAATTTCGGCCATTTCTGGTTCGGCGGTGAAGCCTTCGATATAGAAGTTTGAGCGATGCACCTTGAGTACCAGAGCGGTGCGTGGGGTGATGGCGCGCGCGTAATCTTCGAGGTGGGTCTTGTTGGTAGCGCCAACCTCCACCAGCTTGGCGCCTGAGGTTTCTAGGATTTCTGGGACACGGAAGCCACCTCCGATTTCTACGAGTTCGGAGCGCGAGACAATGACTTCATTGCGCTCTGGGCTGCATAGGTGGCGGAGGATCAAGACCAGTGCTGCGGCGCAGTTGTTGACGGCTGTGGCGGCTTCTGATTGCACCAAGCAAGCTAGGGCGGTTTCGAGGTAGCCGGCGCGTTTGCCTCGGGTTCCGTCGATGAGGTTGAATTCCAGATTGGAGTATCCGGTGGCGATGGATTCGAGTGCCGAGGCGGCCGACTTGCCGAGTGGGGAGCGGCCAAGGTTGGTGTGAATGAGAACCCCCGTGCCATTGATGACGGGCTGGAGACGTGAACGACTGAAGGCCGTGAGCTTCTTGGAGATGTCTGCTTCTATGGTTTCGCGGTCGGCGGATTCGCCCTCGAGCATGCGCTCGCGCCAAGCATGCACCTCCTTGCGGATGAAGGCGATGATGAGTGGTTTGGGCAATGCGACGGTGGCCTCGAGTGAGTGGGCCAGTGGTTCAATGGGAGGAATGGCTTTGAGTGCGGCAGACATGGTGGCTATGTGGCGGAGGCTTAGGGTTTTGGAAGGTGCTCGTCGCAGTAGTCATTGCCATCGGCGGCGACTCGGAATTCACGCTCTGGGTGGCTCACATCGGTGGCACCACAGACGTGGCAACGGTGGAAGGCTTCATCGCTGGATTCCTTGAATTGGCGTGCAAACTTGCGCTTACGCATGCTCGAGCTCGCGCCTTGCTTGCTGCGTTGGACGAGGAAGTAGGTGGTCACCGCTACAAAATTCCCCAGACAGCCTAGAGCGTGGAGCAGCAGCAGGGGTGATGAGAGCTTGCTGAGCAGCATCATTGCTCCGGTGATGGCCGCGATGATCCATATCGGGCAGGGGATCACGAGGAAGAGGTTGATGGTGAATTTGGGGTAGTAGAGAGCAAAGGCGAAAAGAATCGATGCTGCCAAATAGACTCCAGTGAAGCCGAACTGGGCATTGAAGAGCCAGACGTAGAGTAGGTTGAATGCTAGTGTGCAGAGGTAGCCCCCAAAGATGTAGAGATTGGTTCGGAAGCTGCCCCATTGAGCTTCTAGAGCATCGCTGAATGAAAATAGCAGCATGGTGCCAAAGAATAGAAAGAGCAGTGTGAAACCATTGAAACTACCAACTTGGGGGGCAAAGATGAAGGTGATCAGACGCCAGTACTCGCCCTCCGCAATCTTGACAAAGTTGAAGTCCAAAGCCGCGTTGAAATTCGGGCGCAAGGCCGATGCTAGGAACACGCCAACAAACAGAATCGCTAGGTAGCGGATCAGCCCAGGGATCGCCCATTGGCTCCAATTTCTCTCAAGTCGATTCAGAAAGGATTCTATCATATCGTTCCCATCTAAGGTGCTAGATGCGAGTCTGAGCGCAAGTATTTATTCCTCGGTGGTGTGGAATTGCCCGTGATTTTTCTTCCGAGTCGAATTCTTTCGCTCAAGCTAACAGATGGCTGGTGGGTGTAGGAGTATGGTCTGGAATGCATTGCGTGGATGGCGTGTTGTGATTTGTTAGTAATTGTCTGGGAACGATTGAATAAATAGTTGCATGCTTGTGTATCGAAGTTAGGTTGCGCTCCCGCAAATTATGGAAGGTGTATCAATTGTAGCAGGTCAGCGATGGGTGAGTGATTCTGAGCCTGAGCTCGGATTGGGGATGATGCTGAAGGTGGAGCATGCCACCTTGGAAATTTTATTTCCTGCAGCTGAGGAGACGCGATGCTATGCCATTGAATCGGCGCCTTTACGGCGTGTTCTGTTCAAGAAGGGGGACTACATCACCACCCACGAAGGTGAGGAATATCAAGTGCTGGGGAGCACGGACCAAGGGGGATTGGTGACATACCAGTGTGAAGGTGAGGTGGAGGTGGCCGAGGCGATGCTTTCGGACCACACAGGGTTTAGCAAGCCGCAGGATCGATTGTTTGGTGCCCAGATAGATGAGAATTCTGTATTCCGTTTGAGGGCTGAGGCCTTGTACCGCCAGCATGAGTTGCGTAAAAGCCCGATTAGAGGGTTGGTAGGAGGTCGTACCGATCTGTTGCCTCACCAGATTTCGATTGTTAGCGAGGTCTCCAAGCGACTCATGCCACGGGTGTTATTGGCTGATGAAGTGGGCTTGGGTAAGACGATTGAGGCCTGCATGATCATGCATCGTCTGCATCTGACTGGGCGTGCGGACCGGGTCTTGATTTTGCTGCCCGAGCCATTGATCAATCAATGGTTTGTGGAGTTGCTGCGTCGCTTTAACATGCTCTTCAGTTTGTTTGATGAGGAACGTTGTGCGGCGATTCAGGAAAATGATCCTGAAGCGAATCCGTTTCTCGATAGCCAATTGGTGATCACCAGTGTGGAATTTTTAGCCTACAACGAAACGCGCGCTAGTCAGGCTCGCGAAGCTGGCTGGGACCTCTGCATTGTTGATGAAGCACACCACCTTGAGTGGAGTCCAGAGGAAATGAGCTGGGAGTACGCCTTGGTGGAATCCTTTGCGTGGATTGTTGATTCCTTGCTGTTGCTCACCGCGACACCTCAGCAGTTAGGCATGGTGGGTCACTTCGCTCGACTTAGGTTGCTCGATCCAGAGAGGTTTTGCGATCTAGAGGTATTCCTAACAGAGTCGGAGCACTATGGGGAGGTGGCTCAATTGATCGAGAAAATCGAGTCTGGGGCGCCGATCGAGGCCAGCGAGCTCAGCACTTATTCCGAGCAGATCCAGTCGATCGCCAAGAGTGGGGATAAGAAGTTGCTGACGGACGCACTGGTGGATAGCTTTGGCACCGGGCGTGTGATGTTCCGCAACACCCGAGAGAACTTGCAAGGTTTCCCAGAACGCGTGGCGCATCTGGAGCCAATCGAAGGGGACGATTACCAGGACAAAGTTGCGTGGTTGGTTGACCTCATCGAATCCCATGCTGAGCAGAAAATCTTGTTGATTTGTGAAAGTAAAGAATGGTTGGACGCCATTTCAGAGTCTTTGTTAGAACGGGTGCAAATCAACATTGCACAGTTTCACGAAGAGCTGACTTTGAATCAACGCGACCGCAATGCGGCATACTTTGCTGAAGCCGGTGGTGCTCAGTTGTTATTATGTTCTGAGATTGGCAGTGAGGGGCGCAACTTCCAGTTTGCTCAGCATTTAGTATTATTTGATTTGCCGGGTGATCCGGAGTTGTTGGAGCAACGGATTGGCCGTCTGGATCGCATCGGCCAGACCGCGACGATTCATATTCATGTGCCGTATTTGGAGGCATCGGCTGAGCGCGCATGGGCGAGATGGTACCACGAAGGATTGGGAGCCTTTGAATCGAATGTGCACGGTGTGACCGAGGTGTTTCACGAGGTGTATGAAGCGTTATGCGCGGTGGCTGAATCTGGTGATGACGAGGCACTTGAGGCATTGTTGGAAGTGACCAAGCAGAAAAAGGTGGCGGTTGGCGAGAAGCTTGCAGGTGGATACGATAAGTTGTTGGAGCACAATTCCTACCGTCCTGAGCAAGCCGCTGGTGTCATTGATGCCATCGCCCGGGCGGATGAAGATGAGCATTTTGAAGACTTTGTGCTTCGCATGTTAGATGAATTGGGTGTGGAGCTTGAGGAGTTAGAGGAACGCAATTATTTATTGAAGCAAGGTAAGGTCAGCAGCGAGGCATTCCCGGATCTACCGGATGAGGGGATGAGTGTGACTTTTGACCGAACCACGGCATTGAGTCGCGAGGAATTGCAGTTGCTGAGCATGGATCATCCGATCGTTCGCGCATGCTTTGATTGTCTGCTCGGTACCGAGATGGGCAACTCGGCATTTGGCGTGTGGGAGGCTCCAGGTGAGAAGAAAATTATTTTGGAGTCGTACTATGTGGTGGAATCAGTGGCTCCGAGCAGCCTGCATGTCGACCGTTTCTTGCCGGTGACTCCTGTGCGTGTGGCGGTTGATCACGAAGGCAAAGACCTGTCGCAAGACAAGGCACTGGCGCAGGCTAAACTGCGCAAGGGTGGGGTGCGTAAGCTACTGGATAAGTCGGTGGTGAAGACGACCTTGTTGCCCAAGATGATCGATCACATGGAAGCTCTCGCAAAGGTAGAAATGAAGTCAGTAATCACTAAGGCGAAGCGCGCGATGCGCAAGCAAATGAAACAAGAAATCGAGCGCCTGAACGAGCTTTCAGAGCACAATCCGATGATCGGAGAGGCGGAGGTTTCTGCTCTTGAAGAGCATCGAGACGCTCTCGAGGAAGCTATCGTGAGTGCGCGCCTGCGACCCGATGCCATACGCATGGTTTGGAAAGAAACTGCGATTTAAATCATGCTGCTGTGTGCGCTTTTGCTGGCATTGTGCTGCAGAGATGGCATGAATGGTGAGTATGAGATTGGTTGCCACAATGCTAGTGCTGAGCGCTGCGATAGCGAGCGCTTCGTTGACCTTTGAGTCACAGAAGCAAGACTTGCATGTTCCGGCTGAAAAGAAGGAGATGGAAGTGCTCTTTCCTTTCAAGAACGAGAGTGGTGAGCGCGTCGCCATCGTTGAGTACGATGCTCCGTGCACGTGCATGACAGCGGCTTTGAAAGGGGGGCGCAAGCTGAAGACCGGGAGCGTCGGGTTTCTCGATGGAGAGACAGGAGTCATTCGGGGGAAATTTGAGTTGGGGAATTTGAAGGGCTCGGTGACCAAGAAAATCGTGCTCAAGACTCGCAGCGAGAGCGGTGAGGAAGATTCCCTAAGTCTCGAATCAACATTTCACATCCCTTACTTGATCGCAGCCTTTCCCAATGCCTTGTCGTGGCACCTTGGTGATGCTCCAGAGCCCAAAGTGATTCAGATATTGGTCGATCATGATGAACCGATTCAAATCAGCAAGGTATCGAGTTCTTCAAACCAGATTAGCCATGTACTCGAGACGGTGAAGCCCGGCTACGAATACCGGCTAACAGTCACTCCCAAGAGCACAGATGAATTCCTTTTTGCGGCACTGCGTATCATCACGGATAGTCAGAACCCTCGCTACAAGTCGCTTTCGACATTCATCACCATCAAATCGCAGCAAGCTAATCAGTGATGCTCACTTTCATCAAACAATCATCAGTTCTACTGGGAATCACCTTGTTACTTGCTGGACTACTGTATCTCTTCACGGGTCCGGTGGATCGGCGTGTGGCTTGTGATCAAGCAGCACTTGCCGCTGACCACCTATGCTTGGCCACCGTGCTCGAAGAATACCGTGGGAATGTGCTTTGGGTGGATGCTCGCGATAAGAAGTCGTATGAGCGTAAGCATATGCCGGGGGCCATTTTAGTGCCAGAAACGGATGCTGAGAATGCGCTAACACAACCAGAAGTGATGCAGCAGATCGGCATGTCTGGGGTTGAGGGGCAGGCCTTGGTGATCTACTGTGGCTCAGATGCCTGCGGTAGCAGCAAGCATGTGGCAGAGAAAATTCGCTCCACTGGATTCCATTCCAAGGTATTCATCCTACACGGTGGCTGGAAAGCCATCGATGGTAGCGGGATCTTGGCCCAGAAACAATAGCTTATTGAGCCAAGGCTACTTCGATAGTATAACCTTGCTATAGGTGGTCATGTGGTCAGCGGCGATCGCCATACCAGCGTCTTCAAAGAGGATCATATCGCAAGCGGCGATTGACATACCAGCCCCGCCAAAGGCGCAGCCGCATGGCGGGGATTGGGGTATGGAATATGGAGCTTGGTTGAAGGCCAAGTACATCTTGGCGGTCCTCCCACGTTGTTGGCCTGCAGCCAACGGTTGAATTCTAACGTGAGACCCAGGCATGCGGGGGCGTTGCCCCTATGCCTGGGCTTGTGTATTGGAAAGTATGCTAACATTCGCTCGGAAAGCAGATTGGCAAGATCATCCCTGGGCTAGATCCGTCATCAACTACGAGATCGCATATCAGCATGATTTGCCTTTCTGCCTTCCTCGCTTTTTTCGAATAGTTGCAAGAAGCATTTACCAAGTAAATAGCTCGTACACAAGCCTGATTGATAGAGTGAGGATCCTTCCAATTGATTCAAAAAATCACTAAAATGGAACAGATTAAATACCAATTAGAAGTCGGAGTAGATGTGGCAAAAAATT
>NZ_KB899249.1 GCF_000378105.1 Rubritalea marina DSM 17716
GTTTCGCCAGCTTGGTCAAGGATGCAGATAGCGTGAGAACGATCTCCAAGATCGATTCCGATCGTATGAGTGGGAATGTGGTATTTCATAGGGTGAGAAGCATAGCAGAAAACGGTTCAATGTACCGTCTTCACCTTCTCATTCTATCTTGTTCTGCAGAGGCAATTTTGAGGAGGTTAGCTTAAGTGTTAAGGGAACTAACAGTAAGAGCAACCATGGAAATTCAAATCCTGAGCGCCCGTCTTCTGTGAATATTCGGAATTTTATAGGAGATAGAGCTTCAGATCTGCGAGAGAGGAAGATACCCAAATCTCCTAATTCAAGAAGTTGGTAATCAAAATCGATAATAAGAACGTCTGATTCGACTGTGTCCTCTGAGCCTTCGATATATTCGTGTCCTCCGTGACATGAAATATGGCAATGTCCGTCTTCCACAGCAATAACTGCCGAACTAGTTCCAATAAATGAGTGCACTAAAATGTTCCATCCAAAGACGTTGGTGAAAAATGGAATAAGCACTAGAGTAGCCGTGATTATAGTTAGAGTGCGGAGATGCTTCATATTTAGCAGAACGTCCGAGCGCTGGCGCCCGCTACCGGGAGCGCCGTGTCGCAACAGGGTTGAATGTTCGAGTTAAGAGGGTCATGTCAACTCACTGCGGGGTAGCGGGTTGTCCAGCCGCGTCTTGTTCGCCTTTGGTTTTTCCCTTCGGCTTTCGTTGGGTGAATTGGTGTGAAATGTCCTCAATCTTCCCTCGATTGCCGGTGGACCTGTCGTGGGGGATGATCATTCGGTAGTCGGCGAGACCGTCTCCATCCTCGTCGGTTACAATCACCTCGTTTCCGTTTTCGATCCACGATCGGCTCACTTCGATGACTCCATCCTTTGACATGATCGTTATCGGAGGGATTCCTGATCCATCACTCGAAAGCTGAGCGATACCGAAATAGTTCTCAGAAATCGAGATCTCAATTTGTGGAACATGACGATCTTTTGACTTCAGGATGTAGCCCTTCCCGTCCTCAAGCTCGATAATCTCTCGTCCTGCCACTGGATCCTTGCGACTCTCTTCCTGCTTGCTGCACGCACCCGCAAAGGATGCAATGAGAAGCACATGTATGAGGAGTTTCATTTTCTGAGGCGAACAGTTTATTCTTCAAACCCCTGAGCGATATCAGATCCTACCTCACCCCTTACTGATTGATCTCTGAAAAACTGCTTCATACTTTATTTTTAAAGGGAATTCAGCCTCTTTGTCGACCTTTAAATCGAGTGTTTTGTTAGTTTTAGATGGCTTAAAATTCAACAATCTCCACACATCTGATATCACCCTTCACGATATCGGATTATCACTCATTGTGCATTATCGTCCCTTGTTAAGCTCACGGAATGATCTTGCTTGAGGTTACCAATGTCATGTGAGCCTGGCACCATGTATCATGTGGCACCATGTATCATGGGGGAGCTTACATAAATGGATCACTTTCCCCTCGACTTATGTGCTTCCCCTTCAGGGAAGGTATATTTAATGAAGAGGCCTAGGGTTGCGGCTCATGCTTCGCCTTACCCTAGGCTGGTATGGGATTCGCCTTCAGCGAATGGGTTATTCCTAAGGGTCTTGCCTAGATAGGGAGGTTACAGCGAATGGGTAATTCCTAAGGGTCTTGCCTAGATAGGGAGGTTAAAAACCACTAAAGTCTAGGTAGAGTAATGAAAAACGACCATAAAAAGTCCAAAAGTCAGACAGACTATGCAGAGTGATGATCATTATGGCTACAATTGGATTTACGAAACTTAGGACGAAACTAACTGTTGATGATGTGGATGGCCGCCCACGGAAATATTCCATGCCGGAGAACCAAATGATGCCAATGATTACGCTTATTAGCATGATTAGAAATTAAGTAAGTTTCGGATTAGCGCTATTAGAAGCAGGATAATAAGCAAGAAGCATATGTTTGGGATGATCTTACGAAGAACGAACCCCAAACCACTGTCATGTTTCATTCTCAATGAGATCCGTTCGGAAGCCGCTCCCATTATAATCAAAGAAATGATGCCGATTAGTTCTTTCATGTGCGCTGATTATTTTAGCATAACAGTTTATTCTTCAAACCCCTGAGCGAATCCTAGTATTGATGTTGGCTACGGTGTGTTTGATGGAGCTATAGAATCTAGGTTTACTTGATGGTCAAGAGCCCTCGTAGATGCCGCGTACGACTTGCTGAAGCCAGTCGAGTGTTGGGATCTCGCCAATTTCTTCGATGGAATTGGTGGCGTGGCGGAATGCGAGCTTACGTAATAGTGTGCGTAGTTGCGCGTTTCCTTGAGATTCAGCGAACAGAGCATTCAGGTCAGTGCTAAAGCTGCGAGAGGAGGAATACTGTTCCAAGGCTTCATCGAGTATCTTGGAGAGTTGCTCAATGTCTTCCATGCTTATTGGGTTTTCTCGAGGATGACTTGAATCGAGCTCTCACTATCGGCTCCGAATTCCTGCTGAAACCCTTCGTGACCGTGGGCGCTGATATTGATGATAAAATCATTGGCATAGCTTACATGAGCATTCAATTGACCGGGCGCCATTACGGAGAAATCATAACTCGGGTGAATCTTATGAAAGCTGTATTTGGGAGTGATCGAGACTGTGTAGCCATCGAGAGGCTTGTTGTCGCTGTCCCTGATGTCGATATGGATGGTGCGCTGAGTGAGGCCGCGAAGTTCATGCTTGAGTTCCCAGAAATTGCTACTTTGAAACAGCAAGATGACACCCAGTATCAATACCATGGCTGAGGTGCTGATCTGTAATGACTTTAGGATTTTATTTAACATGCAGTAGAGCTGGGTTCGATTAATTGTTTAGTAACAACTAACGCCTAACAACTACGGTGTTTTGGTCAATATCAAATGACCACAGCAACTGACTACTTCAGATGATGCGCTAGGTGAGAGGGAGGATGCTGAAGGATAAGGAGAACTTAGTCGTTCTTGAGCACCTTGATGAAAGCATCTTGTGGGATGTTGACCTTGCCGATGGCTTTCATTTTGGCTTTACCCTTCTTCTGCTTTTCGAGGAGTTTGCGCTTGCGCGAGATGTCACCACCGTAACACTTGGCGGTTACATTTTTGCGCATCGCGGAGATGGACTCACGGGCGATGATCTTACCACCGATGGCGGCCTGGATCGCCACGACAAAGAGTTGCTGTGGGATTACGGTTTTGAGTCTCTCACAGAGCTTGCGGCCGTAGGATTCTGCTTTATCGCGGTGGACGATGGTGGAGAAGGCGTCGACTGGTTCGCCTGCGATCATGATGTCCATCTTGACCATCTTGGCGGCGCGGTAGCCATCGTGTTCGTAGTCCATGGAACCGTAGCCACGGGTCATGGATTTGAGTCGATCGTTGAAGTCGACGAGAATTTCTGAGAGTGGCAGTCGGCAAGTGAGCATGACGCGGAGGTCGTCGATGGTTTCGGTGTTCTCCATGTCGCCACGTTTTTCCATGATGAGCTTCATGAGGTCACCGATGTAGTCGCCGGGTGTCATGATGTAGACGCGGACCATGGGCTCACGGATTTCTTGAATCTGTTGAGCTTCGGGAAGCATGCATGGATTGTCGACGATGACTTCTTCGCCATCGGTCTGAGTGATCTCGTAGATGACCGATGGGTAGGTGGAGATGATGTCCATGTTGAACTCACGGCGGAGTCGTTCCTGGATGATCTCCATGTGGAGGAGTCCAAGGAAGCCACAGCGGAACCCAAACCCTAGGGCGGCTGAGGATTCTGACATGTAGGAGAATGCTGCGTCGTTGATTTGGAGCTTGGCGACTGCTACTTTAAGAGCTTCGTAGTCTGAGGTGTCTACTGGGTAGATGCCAGAGAAGACCATTGGCTGGATTTCTTTGAAGCCGGGGAGTGGCTCTGGGCATGGCTTGACTGAGGTGGTCATGGTGTCACCAATTTTCACGTCGTGTGCTGACTTCATGTTGGCAATCACGTAGCCTACGTCGCCAGCGTGAAGCTCGTCGCGCTTGGTCATGGCTGGAGTGAAGACGCCCACTTCTTTGATCTCGTAGGTATTTGGTGTGTGGAAGAATTTGATGCGTGTGCCGCGCTTCATGCTGCCGGAGATCACGCGCACGTAGGATACCACGCCGCGGAAGTTGTCGTAGATTGAATCGAAGACTGAGGCTCTGAGGAATTCATCTTCTGGTTGGACCGGTGGTGGCACGCGCTCGACGATTGCTTCGAGGATGTCTTCGATGCCAATGCCGGCCTTAGCAGATGCAGGGATCGCGTCTTCTGCTGGAATGCAGATGATGTCTTCGAGTTGCTTGTGAACCTTGGGAAGGTCTGCGGACGGGAGGTCAATTTTGTTGATCACTGGCACGATCTTCAGGTCTTGCTCGTTGGCAAGGTGGAGGTTGGCCATCGTTTGTGCTTCGACACCTTGGGCGGCGTCGACGATGAGGATCGCGCCCTCACACGCTGCGAGTGAGCGAGAAACTTCGTAGGAAAAGTCGACGTGACCTGGGGTGTCGAGGAGGTTGAGCTGGTAGCGCTTACCGTCCTTTGCGCTGTAGAACATGCTCACCGGGTGGGATTTGATGGTGATGCCGCGTTCGCGCTCAAGATCCATTGCGTCGAGCAATTGATCTTGTTGGTCGCGTTCTGCGACAGTCTTGGTGAACTCCAAGAGGCGGTCGGAGAGGGTTGTCTTGCCGTGGTCGATGTGGGCAATGATCGAAAAGTTTCTCGTGAGCTCGATGGACATAGCGCTGGGTAAAATCTCAGTGATTGAAATGGTTGCTCCTGCGGCGCGTGGCGACACAAGATGATTGCTGGACGCAAGAGAATCGAAGTTGGCATGATTTTACAGCAAAAAATTCTCTACGACTAAGATATTTCATACTGGTGTATCGAATGCCATCCTACTAACATCGATCATTGTGAACCCATTGATCAGAAATCTTCTATGCGGAGTGGTGGTTGCGGCGCTGGCGAGTTGCACGACAGCGGATAAGTTTTACCAACCGATGACACAGGCTCCGAAGCTTCCATGGCAGGGAGATTCCAGAAAGTGGGGTGGGTATTCGCAGCAAAAATTAGCCGACGGCCACTATCGGGTGAGTTACACTGGCTTCAACAAACCTGAGCGTGACACCTGTGCGTATTTTGCTCTGGTGCGTGCTGCCGAGATTGCGATGCTCGACAAACAAGAGAGCTTTGTGGTGAGCCACGAATCAGCCACGACTGAGCTGGAGGAAAGTAATTTCCCTCCGAGCTCGACGCCCGGTTACTGGGAGGACGTGCCGGTGGTAGAATACGTGAGTGGGCCGAATGGCCAGGTGGTGCCGATCACCACTTTCCGATCGGTCTTTGTGCCACCGCAGCATTTTCCTGCATACACGAAGGTGAACAAGATCCATCACGCCTCTTTGATGATGCGATATCGTGGAGGTGGAAGCAAAAAAATCACTCGCGAGGTCCTCAAGGAGGCGCAGAAGTTTAGCTCAGACATCGGTGCTGTGCACTTGGACGAAAAGGTGCAGAAGGCATTAGCTGCAGGGCAATAGATGGCTTGCTCCATCGTCTTCGATGATCGAGCGCAGGGGGGAGGTTGCGTGCGCCTGTTGATGGGGAGGCGGCGTCTAGTGCCAGCCGTTGCCACTCATGCACTTGGTTGATCGACGTCTCTCGACGATGCTGCCCCAGAATTCTAAGGTCAGTAATCTGCGCAATCAGCTTCGGAATATTGGATAATTTACCGCCGTGCAGTGTTGAGCTAAGTGTGGTTTTTTATGCCTAGATTTAGGGGCTGAGCTGTCCACGGTGTGCTGTGTGTGGCTTGTGGGCTTGTCTCGATATTTGCTTGCTGACACCCTATGAGATGTGATTTGGCGCTTAGTTTTTTGGATTCATCTCGTCACGCTTAGTCTAGTGATTGCGGAGGACGGGATCACTGCGAGGATTGCCGTGCTACAATTTGAGTTGGGAGCTTCTAGCTTTGTCACGCATCCGAAGCAGCAAGCGTTTGAGAGGGCGGAGCCGATGGTGCTGGGCCTTCGCTCTGGACAGGAAGTGATGACTTTATCTGAGCGCAGCGGACAGCGTGGTAGGTGGGTGACCTACAGAGGTTGCGGGGATTTGCCGTTGCTGCATCGAGTGGGGGAGCAATGGCTAGGGTGGCGCACCCTAGATATCCCGCATTCTGGAGATTTTGTGATTCTGGTCTTGAGGCAGGAATCTCAGTCGCGCGCCGTGGTTGTTCCAGTGCATCAAGGGGGCTCAAGGACCATGCTTGGAGTCAATCTGGCTCCTCAGCCAGTAAGGCTGGAGCATGCAGGTGAGTCAGTGACCCTGAGTGTGGGGGAGCTCAGGCCTTTGGGATTTCGGGTTCAACAGAGCACTCTCTATCTGGTGGCTAAGACCTACCAGCATGATGGCTGGAGCGCTCGCTGGGCGCGTGGCTTTTCTGTGAGCCGTAAAGCCAGCCTTTGTTGTGTGCTGTTTCAGAAGAATGGGCAGTTAGAATGCCGGGTGCTGAGCCTATGAAAATTCATGGTTTTGGATTCGATTAAGGGTTGTCTCACCTCGCTGCTAGGCGTATGCAAGAAGCATGCAGAAAATCGACGGGAAGTTAGTAGCAGAGAAGGTTCTATTAGAATGTGCGGACGATATTGCAGCCCTCAAGGCCAAAGGGATACAGCCTGGTCTTGCGGTGGTTCTTATCGGTGAAGATCCGGCCTCTAAAGTCTATGTGGGGTCCAAGGCGCGTAAGTGCGAAGAGCTCGGCATTTATTCTCGCAAGATTGAGCTTGCAGCCGAGTCTACCCAAGAAGAGGTGATGGCGGTAGTGGAGGAGCTCAACAACGACCCAGCCATTCATGGAATTTTAGTGCAATCACCGCCGCCAGCGCACATCGATGAAGAGGCTATCGTGCGCGCGATCAACCCCGCTAAAGATGTTGACGGATTTCACCCTGAGAATGTGGCTAAGCTCGCGCTCGAAGACCCTACAGGGTACGTGCCCTGCACACCAGCTGGGTGCATGCGTTTGTTGAAAGAAGCTGGCATTGAAACATCTGGTGCTGAAGCCGTGGTGATTGGTCGTTCGATGATCGTAGGGAAGCCAATGGCATTGCTCCTCATGGGCAAGGCTGGCAATGCGACAGTGACGGTGGCTCATTCCCGCACCAAAGATCTAGCCGAAGTCTGCCGTCGTGCGGACATTGTCATCGCAGCCATCGGGAAGCCAGAGTTTGTTACCGCTGACATGGTGAAGGATGGTGCCACAGTGATCGATGTGGGTATTAACCGTATCGAAGATGCATCGAAGAAGAGTGGCTTTCGATTGGTCGGCGATGTTGCCTACGATGAGGTGGCACCCAAGTGTCAGGCAATCACTCCAGTTCCAGGAGGTGTCGGACCTATGACAATTGCGATGCTCATGCAGAACACGGTACAGGCTGCGAAGTACGCAAACCAATAGGTTCTTCAGCGAAAGTATTGAGACTGTTCATGACCCTGAGTGCTGGTGCATTCAGGGTTTTTTGCTTTAGAAAAGACACTTGAACGATTTCTTTCTACACAGAAAGGCGTTTTTGGTTTAGGCTGATCGAAGTCTAATAATTAACTATCAATGAAATTTAAGTTTGTTAACCCTTTGATCGCGGTAGCTGCAGTGTCAGCTATCATTCCGCTGAGTTCCTGTAGTGATTTTGCAAACAATGGAGCATCAGCTTTGAACGGGGAGGGAGAAGGAGTGGAGGTTTTGTACGCCTTACCGGTTGGTAAGAGTTACAGTGAGATCGGTATTGTGACTGTGGAGCAAGGTCAGCAAAAGTTTAGCACGCGAGCATTGATCGAGTCACTACGTGATCAAGCTGAAGAAATGGGGGCGGATGCAATCATCATGCACTCAGCGGAACACAACCGCTGGGGAGTCGAGAACACACGCCATGCTGGACTCAAAGACGGTGTGGCTGAGGCCTTGGCAATTCAGTATCTTGATGAGGAAGCTCAAGCTTTGATCGAAGCAGCTGAGAATGGCGAATTCCTTGAGGATGATGTCTTAGTCACAGATGCACCCGAAGATGCTGAAGTGGACACGGGTGAAGAGGCTAGCACTGAAGAAACCATCGCAGAAAATAGCTCTGAAAAGGTGGCTCCATCAGAGTGAGTGGCGACTAGATATCATGGTGCCATGATGAGCTCATGGCATTTTTTGATCACTGGCTAGCTAGATAGCCATGCGCATTCATCGTTCAATTAGTCTTCAATGGACTCAATGATCGGCGTGCCGTAGAGGGTGAAGCCGGTGCATTCGTCGATGCGCACCTTCATGATCTTGCCAACGAGGCGATCAGGATTCCCTTCCATGATTACAATCTTGTTCTGCGGTGTGCGCGAGGTCAGCGTGTTCGGGTTGTTCTTTGATGGGCCGGTACAGAGGACTTCTTGGACAGAGCCAACGAGCGCGTTGTTCTTGCGCTGGGCAATCTCGTTGACCACTGCGAGGAGTCGCTGGTTGCGGTCTTCCTTGGTCTTTTCGCTGTGTTGCTCCAACATGTCCGCTGCTGGCGTGTTGCGACGCTGTGAGTAGCGGAAGACGAAGCAATTGTCGAACTCGAGCTCCTTCACGGTGTTGAGGGTGTCCATGAAGTCTTCCTCAGTCTCCCCAGGAAAGCCGACGATGATGTCGGTGGTGATTGCCATGTCTGGGCGAGCCGCCTTCATCTTCTTGATGATCTCGACAAACTTCTCGTTCTTGTACGGGCGGCGCATTGCCTTGAGGATGCGGTCACTACCGCTCTGCATCGGGAAGTGGATGTGTGAGCAAAGCTTGGGAAGGTAGGTGAAGGCTTCCACGAGGTCGTCACGGTAACCGATCGGGTGCGGCGAAGTGAAGCGGATGCGCTCGAGCCCATCAATCGCATGCACTGCTTCAAGCAACTGCACGAATGGGGACTTGCCGTCGACCTTTGGAAATTCGGTGCGACCGTAGAGGTTCACAATTTGACCGAGCAGGGTGACTTCCTTCACGCCGCGAGCGACGAGGTCCTTGCACTCCTCCACGATGTCGGCAATCGGGCGACCACGCTCGCGACCGCGGGTGTCGGGCACGATGCAGTAGGAACACTTCATGTTGCAGCCCTGCATGATCGATACGAAGGTGGCTGGCTCGATGCTCTCCACCGTGTGGTCCTTGATGGTATTCTGTGAGTCCTTCTCCTCGTCGATGTCGCAGATGTGGTCACCTTTGTAGGTGAGTTTGAGGTCGTCCATACGACGCTCCATGCGAGTCTGGAGGATGCTATCGACGTATTCAAAAACTTTGTGGTACTTCTGAGTGCCGACCACCACATCGAGGTGGGGGATATTATCAAAGAGTTCATTGCCGCGGGATTGGGCCATGCAGCCCATGAAGCCGTAGACGACGTGTGGGCGCTTCTGGCGGTGGCGCACCATGCTTCCCATCTTGCCGAGCGCCTTTTGCTCTGCCTGATCGCGCACGGAACAGGTATTCACAAGAATCGCATCTGCCTCGAATTCGTCCTTGGTTACGGTATAACCACCTTCAGTAAACATCTGAGCAACCTGCTCAGAATCACGTTCGTTCATCTGTCATCCGTAGGTCTTGATAAATACATTAGGCATGATCTTTGTCTCCTTTTGGTGTGAGTGCTTGCTGTGGGCGCGTACGGTAGCATCGATTCGCAATCCGCGCTAGCTGAGGGGGTATAACGCCAATTTCTTAGATTGCAAGTGGATTGAAACTTGTCAGTCCCGAATTCGCTTCCTAGCATTTCGTGGTCCTGTTCAGCTGCAGGCAATCAAGTGGACGCGCCCTGGTAGTTCAATGGATAGAACAAGGCTCTCCTAAAGCTTAGATTCGGGTTCGACTCCCGACCAGGGTACCAGCTGAAATGCCTTCGATGGGTTCTATCCATTGAACTATAGCGAACAAGGCTTTGGCTCCTGCGTCGCCCATGCGGGAAGCTTCGCTTTTCGCTCAGAGGGATGAAGCCGCCCGGCGGCACAGCATTCCTAAAGCTTAGATGGCGGTTCGACTCCCGACCAGGGTACCAGCTGAAATGCCTTCGACGGGTTCTATCCATTGAACTATAGCGAACAAGGCTTTGGCTCCTGCGTCGCCCATGCGGGAAGCTTCGCTTTTCGCTCAGAGGGATGAAGCCGCCCGGCGGCACAGCATTCCTAAAGCTTAGATTCGGGTTCGACTCCGCCCCAGGGTACCAGCTGAAATGCCTTCGATGGGTTCTATCCATTGAACTATAGAGAACAAGGCTTTGGCTCCTGCGTCGCCCATGCGGGAAGCTTCGCTTTTCGCTCAGAGGGGTGAAGCCGCCCGGCGGCACAGCATTCCTAAAGCTTAGATTCGGGGTCGACTCCCGACCAGGGTACCAGCTCAGTCGAGGGGCAATTGCGGGCGTTGTTGCAATTATCCTAAAAATATACTAGCAAGGTAAGAGGATTAAGATCAAACTAGCCTCATGAGCGAGTGCGTAAGTTCTTGCTCGTTGTTTGCAGGGTTCACAGTGGTGAAAGTTACTGAAATCCTTAAGAATATACATTTATCTGCTAGACCTATGAAGAAATTACTAAGCTTTTGTCTCGTCGCCTTGATGCCAGTATCATTGGTGTGTTCTGCCGAAGAACGCTCTAACAATAAGAAGATCCTTTTTATTGCCGGGCCACAATCTCACCAAGTGGGTGAACACGAACACCGAGCTGGTTGTTTACTGCTGATCAAGGCACTGAAGGAAAGTGGGCTGGATGTGGATACTGAGCTCTATGCGATGCAGAAGGGGGATCAGCACCTTTGGCCACAGGATGAGAATCTCTTTGAAGAAGTGGATACCGCAATTGTGTATGCGGATGCGGCTGGTAGAATGGATCAAAAGACCTTGGATCGTGTCCAGCAAGCTGTGGACCGCGGCATGGGGCTGATGTTCATCCACTATGGGGTGCACCCAAGTGTCGAAGTAGGAGAGAAGTACTTCATGCAATGGATCGGTGGCTACTTTAACAACGATGTTTCAGTGAACCCGCATTGGTTTGCCACATTGACACCCAACTCTGAGCATCCAGTGAAGAATGGTATCGATAAAGTGGAAGCGAATGATGAGTGGTACTACAACATGCTTTTCAATGCGGAGCATCAGGTGCTCGCATCCGCGCTCGTGGTTCCTGAGAGAATTACCAAGTACAACAACATATGGCACCAGCCAGGTGATGATCAATTTGGTAAGCAAGTCGCCATCATGTGGGCCAACAAACCAAAAGACGAAAACGCGAGCCGAGGCGTGGGCTTCACTGGTGGCCATTACCACAGCAACTGGGCCGTGGACAATTTCCGCAAGCTAGTGCTTAACGCAATCGTCTGGACGGCTAAGATTGACGTGCCAGAGAATGGTGTGGAGTCCAAGCCACTCACCGTGGAGGACATGAACAGAAATATTGATGGTTTTGCTCCTGATGCAGTCATCGATCAGATCGCAATGCCTAGTCTCACGCTCGACACCATCAAGGTGGACGCCCGCCCTGAAGACCCAGCGAACTACATGGCAAACAAGCGTAAGGCTCGTGAAGCTGCTCAGCGCAAGAAAGAAGCTGAGCGCAAGGCTAAGGAGCAGCAATAAGCGCCCTCGCTCTTGATGGAGCATTACAGCGGGTTCTTGGGGCATTTCCAAGAACCCGCTTTGCATGGAAGAATAGCAGCACAGCGCGATGTTCTAGAAATCGTCTCCCTTCAAGCGCTACATCATCACACCTTTTTTGGAGGGGTGGCTGACGGAGTCTATCAGCGACTGTGCAGCTGGTGACCACGTTTGTTTTTGGCATTCGATCAAGGCTTCTGCCATGTTGTGTTCACTTTTGAAGAGAAGTTTGAAGAGAGCCTTGATCTCAGAGCGGGTCTTCGGGTCGAAGCCTGCGCGGCGAAGCGCGATGGCATTGAGTCCGCCCAACTGGTTTTGGCCATGCACCATGGCATAGGGAGGGATGTCCTTGGAGATCGCTGCGTTGCCCTGCGACATCGCGTAATCTCCAATTTTGATAAATTGGTGGAAGCCGGCACCACCGCCGAGGAAGGCGTGGTTGCCCATGTGGATGTGCCCGGCAATCAAGACGGCATTGGCAAGGATGTTGTGATCGCCCATCTGTACGTCGTGAGCGAGGTGGCTGTTGATCATGAGCATGTTGTGGTTGCCCATCACGGTGGCGCCACCCGCGCTGGTGCTGCGGTTGATGGTGACGTGCTCGCGCAAGGTGTTGTGGTCGCCGATCCTTACAAAGGATTCTGTGGTGGGGTCAAAGGAAAGGTCTTGTGGGTCGCCACCAATGTGGGAACCATACCCGACGAAGTTATCAGAACCTAGGGTGCTTTGGTTGGTGATCCACACGTGAGGGTCGATCTTGCAGTTGTCGCCAATGGTGACATTGGCATCGATGATAGAAAAGGCTCCGATACTGACGTTTTCGCCGATGTTGGCGCTGGGATCAATGATTGCTGATGGGTGGATCATGATGGGTGAGCTTAGATTGCTGGGCTTGGGATTTACTAGTTATTGTTACCGTTAAAATTTTCCGTATTCACGGAATGAGTAATAAGGGCCTCGTTGTGGGTGGTGCGCTCCGATGATGAGATGGTCAATGAAGCGTACTTGAAGCAGCTGAGCTGCCTCATGGATCCGGTGCGTCATGTCCTCATCGGCCCGGCTTGGGCTTGGATCACCGCTGGGGTGGTTGTGCACCAAAATGAAGCCCCACGCTTGGTGGAGAAGGACGTGGTGGAGGATGTCGCGTGGGTGGCACACCGTTTCATTCACCGAGCCGCTAGAGAGCTCAATGGTGCGGCTGTGTTTGAGCCTTGAGTCTACCAAGAGGAGGTAGAGCTTTTCGATGTTCTGGTGCAGCACGAGCGGCTGCATGTGTTGGAAAATTTCTTCAGGTGTTGAGAGTGAAGCTTGGGAAATAGATTCTTTGGCTGCGCGCAAGCCGAGTTCGAAGGCTGCGGCAATTTGCGCTGCCTTGGCGGGGCCTACGCCGTGTTGGCGGGCTAATTCTTTGACATCGGCACGCCCGAGCGACTGTAAGGAACCCTGAGCTTGAAGTAGCTCAGAAGCCACCTCGATGGCGTTCTTGCCTGGAGTGCCGACACGTAAGAATATGGCGAGTAGCTCGGCATTGCTGAGCGAGCTCGGGCCCCACTTGGCGAGTTTTTCTCTGGGCCTCTCGTCTTCAGGCAGGTCATTGATGATATTCCCTGCCATGTGGCTTAGTTGGCTTGGTTGATGATGAGGCAGCAGGTTGCCATGGCGGCGATACCTTCCTTGCGGCCAACGAAGCCCATGGTCTCGTTGGTTGTGGCTTTGATGCCGATGTCAGCGGCCTCAAGCCCAAGGGCGTTGGCGATGTTCGCCTTCATCGCCTCGACATGGGGAAGTATCTTGGGTGCTTCGGCGACGAGTGCTGAGTCTACGTTTTGTAGGTCAGCGCCTTTTTCATCGGCGAGTTGACGGCAGCGGCGTAGGATGTCGAGTGAGCAAATCCCCTCGATGCTCTCGTCATTTGGTGGGAAGTAGTAGCCGATATCTGGTAGTCCCAGCGCACCGAGTACGGCATCGGCAATGGCATGACAGAGAACATCGGCGTCGGAGTGCCCGAGGAGCCCCACAGAATGGGGGATATCAACACCTCCAAGGATGCATTTGCGACCTTCGGCGAATTGGTGGACATCGTAGCCGATGCCAGTACGGATCTTCATAGAGATTGAATGAGTGAAATGGTGCTAGGTTGGGTAGGAGCGATGTATTACAGCGATACGGTCTCGCCGATTGCTGGCAGCAGGAGCTGCTTGCCAGCCTTTGTAAAGTGGTCGCGAGCTTCTGATTGATCAATTTCAATGTATGGGAAGGTATCGAAGTGGGTACCAAGGACTTTGGTAACACCTGACCATTCGGCACAGATGGCAGCATCTTCATAGCCCATGGTGAAATTATCGCCGATACAGAGCGCAGCCCAGTCGAGCTGGTGGAACTCGCCGAGCAACTTCATGTCGTAGGTGAGTGCGGTGTCGCCAGAAATGTAGAAATTGCCTTCTTCGCTTTCCACGACGAAGCCGCCAGGGTTGCCGCCGTAGGAGCCATCTGGGAGAACCGAGGAATGGACTGCATTGACAAATTTCACTTTGCCAAAGGGTAATTGCACACTGCCACCGTGGTTGAGCGGGTGGCCATTTTCGACACCTTTCTCGCCAAACCAGCAGACAATTTCATAATTTGAGATGAGTGTTGCCCCGGTGCGCTTGAGGATCGCTTCGGCATCAGCCACGTGGTCTTCATGACCGTGGGTGATGAGGACATAGTCAGCTTGAATCGTCTCAAGATCGAGAGCTGAGGCCTGTGGGTTTGGTGAAATAAAGGGGTCAAAAAGGATCGAAGTGCCTGCTACTTCAACTAAAAAACAAGAGTGTCCATAAAAGGTGACGTTCATACGCAGACTATGACTTGCTAGAGCATTTTTTGAAGGAAAATTTTGGGTGAAGTATCGCTATCATGTTTCTGACTTGAGGTGCCATCGCGTGGGTAACAAAAAAGCTGCTCGAGTGAGCAGCTTTTGTAAGGTATTTAGTGACTCGATAATCCGAGTGTTGCCGCTGATGGGCATCCTTATGCTAGAGGTCTACTGACCTGGGTGACCCGGAGGGAGTGCGCCTTGTGGAAGCTGGAAGGGGAGTCCCTGAGGCATTTGACGCTTGCGAATCTCGGTGAGTTCGATGTCGAAGATGAGAGCCGAGTTAGGCTCGATCTTTGAGCTTTGGCGTTGTGGGCCGTAGGCGAGCTTTGCTGGAATGAAGACTTTCCATTTTGCGCCGATAGGCATGGTTTTGAGTGCTTCACCAAAGCCGGGGATGACTTGGAGTGTGAGTGGTAGTGCTTGGCCTTCTGGTGACTTGTCGAATTCTGTGCCATCGAGTAGCGTGCCAGTGTAGTTCACGAGAAACTCGGACTGCGTGTCCATGCCATTTTGCATTTCGGCAGGAGCTTCATATTTTTTGTCGCCACCTTTTTCGATGATGGTGTACTGGAGGCCGGATTCGGTGGTGACCACACCATCTTTCTTGCCATTTTCGGTGAAGAACGCGTCACTCTTGGCAAGGTTCGCTTCGCCAAGCTTGGCGTCACGTGCATCGACGATGCCTTTGAGCTGCTGCATGGCAGCGTCGAGTTCTTCTGGTTTAAATTTGAGTTCTTCTCCAGCAAGTCCGGATAGGAAGCCATTGAGCATAGCATCTTTGTCGAAGTCGCTGCCTTTGAGGCCAGCACTGGCGAGAGAAAATGCATTTTGATATCCGATGGCGTAGGATACGCGTGCCTTCACGACTGCTGGGTCGATCGGGGCTGGAGCTTCTGCTGGTGCTTGTGGTGCAGGGTTTTGTGCATAGGCAAGGGCGCTGAGGCCGATGCTGATGGTGCTAATTAGTGTTTTTTTCATATAAGTATTTCAGTGATAGCGATAGCGTCTGAGCTTCTTGTCTTAGGAATGTTGAGCGTTTAGAATTTGTTAGATGCTGTATTTCTTGCTGGGTAATGGAATGATACAGTCGCAGTTCGGAAGTCTTTCAGCGAGTTGTTGCTGGAACCATTCGCTGGCTGGTAGATCGCCATGAACGAGGAAGACTTGCTTTGCTTGTACGCGGAGGATGTAGTCGAGAATGGCATCGCGAGTGGCATGGCCAGAGAAGTCGAAGATTTCGACTGGGCAGTTTAGTACGACTGGGTCTTTATCTTTTGAGAGTCGGATAATGTCTCCATGGCGTGTCTCGCGGATTGCTCCACCGGGGGAATCTGGATCGCAATAGCCCACGAAGAGGAGGCTATTTTTGGGGTTGGATACGAAGGTTTGGGCGAAGATGTTGGAGGTGGTGTTCTCGCTCATCATGCCACTAGAAAGGCAGAAAATCGCGCCTGGACGGTAGGTGATGGGAGCGCCCTTGTGCTTTTTAGAACCAGTATTGATGTCCATGTCTTCCAGGATCTTAAAGTCGGGAAGTTTGCGGCTAGTGGAGTCGGAGAGGTCATCGAAGATGTGTGTCATTTTTGTGCTCAATCCGCCCATGTAGACTGGGGTCTTTTCTGGCAGGCGTCCGTCCGACTTGAACTTATGAATCATGGTAAGTACTTCCTGGGTCTTACCCATTGCAAATACTGGGATCAGGGCTGATCCTCCACGCTCGATCGTATCGAGGATGGCTTGGAGTAGTTTGTCTTCCTCGGACTGGCGGTCGTAACCGGGGGCGCGCGGTGCGGCGCCACGAGTCGTTTCGATGATGAGTGCGTCTATGTTTTCTTCTGGGAAACGTGCGCCGGTGATGAGGGTTTGGTCTTCGAACTGAATGTCACCAGTATAGAAAACGCGCTTTCCTTCGGATTCAATCATGACCCCAGCTGAGCCGAGGATGTGCCCCGCGTCGTAGAAACTAAGCTGGGTGTCGCGATTGATTTTCCAAGGCTTTTCGTAGGGCTTTGGCTCCCAGCGTTTGGCGAGTCGGTCGAGCTCACGGTGTCCATAGAGTGGGTACTCGGTGATGCCTAATTCGAGGCGCTTGTGCTGCATCACGTTCACGGAGTTGTGGAGCAGGGCTTTGGCTAGGTGAGAGGTGGCTTCCGTGAGGTAGAGAGGGGCGTCCTCTTGGTCGCGCATGATCACGGGGATCGTGCCTGTGTGGTCGAGGTGCGCGTGGCTCAGGACGATGGCATCGACGCTATGCGGCGGCAGTTCGTGGTGTGCCGGCAGGGCATCTGGGCCCTCGTGCTTCGGGTGCATCCCGGAATCGAGCACGATCGAGCAATCGCTAGTCTCAAGGTGATAGCAATTGGCTCCGATTTCGTTTTTGCGTGCTAGGTTCTGGAATTGCATAATGCGTGTGATTGGTTAGCAGAATTTTACGGTGTGTTTTTTGGATAAGCGTAGCACATCGCCCACTGCTAGAGTGACAACGGCATTGGGGTCGGTGAGCTTTTCACCATTGAGTTGGATCGCTCCAGGAAGGATGGCTTGCTTCTTGAGTTCGCCATTCGATTTTTTCAGGTTGAAGCCGATCTGGAAGGCTGAGGATGCCATGCTGAGCACGGTGAGTTCAGTCGGGAAGTCGGCAAGTGTCACATCGGTAGCGCCGGCTCCTTGGTCGCCTTTGGAGCGGTCGAGCCACTTCTGCACAGCGTCGGCCGCGGAACTTTCGTCGTGATAGCGAGCGGTGATGCGGCGGGCTAGTTCGAGCTTGGCATCGCGCGGGTGCATGGATGCGTCGCGCTTGGTACCGAGGAGCATGAGGTAGTACTTGTCCATCAACGCGTCGGAGATGGACATGAGTTTATTGACCATCTCGGGAGCTGGCTCGGAGACGCCAACGTAGTTTTTCGAAGACTTGGACATTTTCTTCACGCCGTCGAGTCCTTCGAGGAGTGGCATGAGCATGACGATCTGCTGTGGCATGCCTTCCTCTTTCTGTAGGTCTCGACCTACGAGGATGTTGAAGAGTTGGTCTGTGCCGCCGATTTCGACATCGGACTTTACTACGACGGAGTCCCAGCCTTGCATGATTGGGTATTGGATTTCGTGGAGGCGCACTTCCTTGCCATCAGCGAGTCGGGACTTAAAATCCTCGCGCTGGAGCATCTGCTGCATGGTCACGCGGCCGTTGAGCTTGAGTACCTGATCGTAGGTCATCTTGTTGAACCAATCACCATTGTAGACGACTTCGGTTTTGTCTGGGTCTAGGATCTTGAACGCCTGGGTGGTGTAGGTTTCAGCATTGGAGAGGACTTCCTCGCGGGTGATTGGCGGGCGCGCAGCGGAGCGGCCAGTGGGGTCGCCCACGGTGGCGGTGAAGTCGCCAATGATGAGTACGGCTGTGTGGCCGAGTTCTTGGAATTGGCGTAATTTTTCAATTGCCACGGTGTGTCCGAGGTGGATGTCAGGAGCGGTCGGATCGACGCCGAGCTTGACCCGCAGCGGGCGTCCGAGTTCCAGCTTTTCAGCGAGTTCTTTTTCAGAGAGGACCTTGGCGGTGCCGCCTACAAGTTGTTCTAGTGCGTTTGACATTGTCAAAAAGTGATAAATTAGAAATGTGAAGTGTGGAGTGCCAGCATGCTGAAACTCTAGATTCCAGAGATTGAACCCTATTGGTTGAGGAAGTTCTTTAGTAGCTGGAGGCCTGCGTGTTGTGATTTTTCAGGGTGAAATTGGGTCGCCATGAGTTTGCCCCGTGTGACTGCACCGTGGAAGGTTTGGTTGCCGTAGGTCGTGGTACAGGCCACAGCTTCTGCTTCTTCGGCCCTGGGGAAGTAGGAGTGCACGTAGTAGAAATACGGCTCATCACTCATGCCCTGCCACATGGTGTGTTGGCTGTCGTGAGGAGTCACGCCGTTCCAGCCCATGTGGGGGACTTTGAGTCCGTCTTCTGCAGCGAACTTGACGTTCATACCTTTAAAGACTCCAAGTCCAGGAGTGTCGGGTGATTCTTCACTGCCCTCGAAGAGCAATTGGTAGCCGACACAAATGCCCATGAATGGGCGATCAGCCGCAATCCAATCGAGGAGCGGTTGGGTCATGCCCGAGGCTGCGAGTTTGCGCGAGCAATCGCCAAATTCGCCCTGACCCGGGAGGACTAGATGGGTGAGCCCCACGAGTTCTTCCGGTGCGGTGATTAGCTGGGCTTGAGCACCCACAGCCTTGAAGGCGTTGAGGACACTCTGCAAGTTGCCCGCGCCGTAGTCGATAATTCCTACGTTCATATCGAGATGTTTTAGGTCTTAGCGATGGTATTTACGTTAGAGGACTTCCTTGGTGCTGGGAATGCCAGTCACGCGAGGGTCGTTCTCCATGGCCATACGTAGTGCACGGGCTAAACCTTTGAAGAGAGATTCCGCAATGTGGTGACCATCGCGACCATAAAGCACTTCAGCGTGGATGTTTGCTCGGAGGTTTGAGGCGATCGCGCGGAAGAATTCCTCCACCAAGGTGAAGGGGAAGTTCTGCGCATCTGGAGTGCCTTCTGGAAATTTGAATTCGAGGTGCGGGCGGTTCGATAGATCTACCACGACGCGTGAGAGCGTCTCATCCATTGGGAGGTATGCATGGCCATAGCGTGTGATGCCTTTCTTATCTCCAAGAGCTTCTTTGAGACACTCACCGATCACGATTGCTGTGTCCTCAACAGTGTGGTGGTAGTCGACTTCAATGTCGCCATCCACGGTCACCTCAAGATCAATCAGGCCGTGGCGGGAAAATGCGGTGAGCATGTGATCGTAAAACGGAATTCCGGTCTCGATCTTTCCAGTACCTGAGCCATCAATATTGAGGCTGAGCTGAATTTTGGTTTCGGCAGTATCGCGCTGTTGTGATGCAGATCTCATAAAATGTATGTCACAGTGTGCGGAAGCTGACGTGAAGATCAAGAGCGAATGTGTCTGCGTTAGGATTCATCGAGTGGCAGTCAGAAAATGCTGTGCCAGCGCGGATGCCCGCGGATTGTTCGCCATGGTTCATCTTGCGATGATTGTGTTCTGACTCAGCATCTTGCAGCCACGGGGTGCTTGTGTCGGCTGGGTGTTTTGAAGCGGAATCTTATACCAGGTCGTATTCGTTGAAAAAGGAGGAGGATTTGGCCTTCGGGTCATCGGTGCCCCATTGGATGGGTTTGGCGACTTTTTGGAGTTGGGGGATGTGCTTGGAGCAATGGATGTAGGCTTCCTCGATATTGATGACGACCCAGCGTTCGATAACCCGTGATTGTTCCTCGGGGGTGAGTTTGAGGGTGCTTGAGATCTGGGGGGGGAGCTCCTCGGGGCTGCAGCTTTGTGCTTCGCCATTGATGTGGAGTCCTACCGTGCTATCGAAGAAATCGACGAAGACCATGCCGATATGAGGATTTTCTAGGATGTTGCCCAGACTGGCATAAACGCCATTGCCGCGGAATTCTGGGTAGGCGAGAGTGCGTGAGTCTACCATGTGGACAAAGCCAGGCGGTCCAAATCGGGGCGAGCAATCGCAGTTTCCTTGGGCATCTGATGTGGCGATGAAGACCATTTCTTGGCGCTGAATCATCTCGCTCATTCGCTCTGTGAGTTGGTCATGGAGGTGGTGCTTGTAGAAATTCTGGGCGCGTTCCGAGGTGCCCATTTGTTCTTGGAGTTGGCGTTCTCCAGATGGGTGTTCAGCGTTCATGTGTCTAAATATCGGAGGCGATCGCTCGTCCAGCGTGGTGGCCGCTCGTCCAGGCATTTTGAAAGTTAAAGCCACCAGTGATGCCGTCGATATTGAGGACTTCACCGGCAAAGTAGAGGCCTTGGTGCAGCTTGCTTTGCATGGTTTTGAGGGCGACTTCTTTGAGGACGACTCCGCCAGCGGTGACGAATTCATCTTTGTTGATGCTCTTGCCTAGAACTTGGAAGGTGCAGCGATTGAGTAGCGTGCAGAGCTCTTGGCTGTGGTGTTTGCTGAGTTGGGCCCATGTTTGGTTCTCTGGGATGCCAGCGCAGCTGAGGAAGCGTGTCCAGAGACGTTTGGATATCGCGGGGAAGGGGGAGCGTGTGCTTAGCTGGCGTTTGCCCCATTCATTACGCAGGCGCTTGACCTGAGCGGCTGCGTCGAGCCCTGGTAGCCAGTTGACTTGGATGTCAAATTGGTAATCGCGCTCGGCGAGTTCGCGTGCTCCCCAGGCAGAGACGCGGAGGATGCCTGGACCGCTGAGGCCCCAGTGGGTGATGAGCAAAGGGCCGGAGGCCTGCAGCTTGGATTGATGGATGCTGACCTCGCCATTGGGGACCGAGATGCCTTGAAGCTCGTCGAGCAGTGCATGCTTGATATTGAATGTGAAGAGAGAGGGGACAGCTGGCTCGAGCTGGTGACCGAGCTGTGCGGGAAGTTTGGCGCTGGATCCAAGGCGGATGCCCCCGCTAGCGATGAGGACTGATCGCGTGCGTAAGCTGCCTTGTTTTTGGGTGTGCACGAGAAAGCGCGCTCCATCATCTTGCTCGGCGTCAAGTGGCTCTACCGCATCGACGCCATTTGAACATTGGATTTCAATACGCAGGCGCTGGGCTTCTCGCATCAAGCAATCGATGATGGTCTGTGAGTTGTCAGTGATAGGGAACATGCGTCCATCCGACTCCGTCTTGAGTTCGACTCCGCGCTCGGTAAACCAATCGACGGTGTCTTGGGCGCCCCACCGAGAGAGTGGGCCAATGAGTGATTTTTCGCCCCGTGGGTAGTACTTGCTGAGCTCCCGTGCCTCAAAGCAATGATGGGTCACATTGCAGCGGCCTCCGCCTGAGATCTTTACCTTCCCAAGTAGCTTGGCTGACTTTTCGAGAATGAGGACGCGGTCGCAGCCGTGTTCCGCTGCTGAGATTGAACCAAAAAATCCTGCTGCACCGCCACCGATGGTGATGAGTTCGTAGCTTGGGCTGTTGGTTTCGCTGTTCATATAATGTTGGGTTGGTGGTGGCTCAGTGCGTGTTCAGTTACTGAACGCGGTAGCCATGTCCAGCCCAATGTGCTGCTGTGTGTGCCCTTTTACAGCGGGTAGGGGCCATCTTGGTCTTGTCCTAGCCAGCCGAGCTTGCGGAATGCGCTAAGGCAATCCTGAAGCACTTCGGACTCACTTTCGGAGGACTCAATTGTGGCGCGAGTGGTGAGGCCGTTCATCGATTCGATAGCGATGACGGTTTCTTGGCCTTCTAGGTTGATCCAATCCCCCCATGATTGTTTGTCGTGCTTCGCTTTGAGCTTTTGCTTTTTCAGAGCAGCGACGACTTCGAGGATGGTCATCGGAAATTCTCCTTCGGGTAGCGTTACTTGTGTTTCCATAAAGAGAATTAGATAAATGGGTTGTTGGAGACTTCATTGCCTATCGAAGAGCAATCACCGTGGCCCGGGCAGAGCACGGTCTCAGAGGGTAAGGTGTAGAGCTTCTCACGAATGCCGTCGACGAGCTGCTGGTGTGAACCGCCAGGTAGATCGGTGCGGCCTATCGATTCTTGCATCAAGGTGTCGCCTGAGAAGACTGCTTTGAGCTCTGGAATGAAAAATGTTATAGAATCTGGTGAGTGCCCTGGGACGTGGCTGATTTTGATTTGAAGACCGTCAATTTCAATTTCACTAACATCTTCTAGCAGCTTATCAGCTTCGAATGGCTTGATGTTCACAGGAATGCCCCAGTTCTCACGTGCTTCTTTCTGGCGGATCAATACTTCTTGGTAGTTAGAATGCATGTAAACCTTGCAGCCCAGCTTCTGAAGAGCCTCAACATCTTCGGTGTGATCGAAGTGCTGGTGGGTGAGTAGAAGGTGGGTCGGCTTGAGTCCGCGTTGGCTGATCACTTCATTGATGCGCGCTGGCGCGTCGATGACGATGCAGCTGTCGCCGCGTTCGATCACGTAGCCATTGGTGAAGACGTGGCCACCCGTGTAGCTGTGGATTTGCATATCTTTGTACATAGAGATTCAGGCGCTGACTGCAACCATTAATGACGTAGAGCGCAGGATCTGGGTGACTTGGCAAAAATCGTAGAGTGCTTGATGATGTGGCGCTTAATGAAGGAAGTTAGCAAAATGATATGAATGTGATAAATGTGTTTGACGCAGAATCTTCTTTTTTTTTATGGTAAAAGGTTGCCAATTTATTTCTGAGTGGGCAAGGTGACTTCATGCATTCTGATGTAGCACCACTCGTTGAGGCAGGGAAGATTTCACAGGAAATTGGAGAGCGTTTATCACAATTGGCACCTGGGCAGTACTGCCTTCATAAAAGTTGGGGTGCTGGTAAGGTGCTTAGCTGGGATATTCGTGGTGGTAAAATCGAGATCAATTTCGAGAAAAATGAGGCTCAAGTGATGGGGTTGCAATTGGCAATTTCCAAAACTGAGCCACTAGCAGAAGATCATTTCCGCGCTCAAAAGGTGGATGCAATCGACGAACTCCGCGAGCTCGCGACAAAAGATCCAGTAGAGCTCGTGCGACGCACACTCAGCAGTAGTGGCGGCAGCTTGAAAATTGATCAGTTAGAGCGCGAGCTCATTGGTTCTATCGTTCCCGAAGCCAATTATAAGAAGTGGTGGGATAATGCGAAGAAGCAACTGCGCGAGAGTCGTGCAGCGATCGTGCCGACCAAGCGCACCGAGCCTCTCGTTCTTCGCGATGAGAGCATCACACCTGCCGAGTCCTTAATTCAGGACTTTGACAACGCACGCGATTTTAAGGCCAAGGCCAAGGCGCTTGAGGCGATCAATAAGGACTTCAAGTATTTCAAGGACAACGCGGAAGCTCAACAGGCAATCAATGCTAGCATCGATGAATTTGTGCGTAAGGGGATGAAGCTCCACCTCGGACAAGCGCTCGATTTGTTAGTCGGACGTGATGAGCTTATCAGCGCCTCTGAAGTGATGGAGTTAGATGCATCAGCCCTTCGTCTATCAGATGTTATTGCGAATGAAGGCGAGCGTATCGGCCAGGAGCTGAGCTCCCTAGCAGCAGCACGCCAGCGTCTTGTTTTTGAAGCGTATCCGGCAGCCTTTGGAGATGCCTGGGTTGATGAACTTCTTGCTATTTTTGATGTGGTTGGACCACGTGGTTTGGCTGAGATTGCAAAGCTACTCATCGAGAATGAGAAGAGCACGGAGCTCTTTTCATTCCTACGTTCCCACATCCTTGGCAGAACCCTCGGTGCGGATGCATTGCTCTGGGTTTGCCGTGAGCGCAGTAAGTTAGCCTCAGAGGTGTTTGATGTTGAGGTGGGAAATGCCGTGCTCAGTTTGCTTGAGCGTGACATGATGGATGACGGCCCGCGCAAGAGCAGTCGCCTTCAGTCCTATGTGATGGAGGATCGTGAGCTCATCGTCGATCTTCTCGAAGAAGCTGAAGACAATGAAGTGCGTAACTTCGCACGCAAGCTTCACCAGAGCCAGATTTTCGCAGAACTCGATCGTAAGTCTTTGATGGCCCGTGTGATCAAGATCTCCCCAATGACCCAAGAATTGGTAAATGGCGACGCTGCAGAGAAGGAAGATGACGGAGTGATTTCCTCATGGGATAGTATTGCGCGTCGTAAGTCTGATCTTGAAGACCTCACTTCCAACCAGATTCCTCAGAACCGCGAAGATATCAAGATTGCTCGTTCATACGGAGACCTTCGCGAGAATGCTGAGTACCACATGGCGAAAGACCAGCAGAAGGTGTTGATGCGACGCAAGAGCGAGATGGAAGCATCACTCTCGAGCGTGCAAGGCACAGATTTTTCAAACGTAGACACCTCCATTGTGAACATTGGTACGCGCGTGAGCTTCAAGGGATCTGAGGGTGAAGAGATTGTCTACACTGTTCTGGGTGCATGGGATTCCGACACAGACAACAACGTGATCTCCTATCTCTCTGAGCTTGGCGAAAGCATGCTCGGATTGAAGATCGGTGATTCGGTAGACATCCAGCGTAAGTCAGCCACGGTCACCGCGATCGAGGCATACAACGCATAGAAGAAAATAATTTAGAGGGAAGGCATAGAGTGTCTAACTCGAACACATACTGCTGCTAGAGGCGGCGGTCAGCATCTGCTAGAGCCTCCAAGGCTCGGCAAAACTACAAACTTAAGAATACATTATATATGGAATTCACAGCAATTGAAGACATCCGCGGACGCGAAATTATCGACTCCCGCGGCAATCCTACTGTAGAAGTAGACGTAACCTTGGCAGACGGTTCGTTTGGTCGTGCAGCAGTACCAAGTGGAGCTTCCACTGGTGAGCACGAAGCATGCGAACTACGTGATGGCGATAAGTCCCGTTACCTCGGTAAGGGCGTTGCCAACGCAGTCGCAAACGTGAACGAGAAGATCGCTCCTGAGTTGATCGGTCTCGACGCAACAGACCAAGCACTCATTGACCGTGCGATGCTTGAGCTCGACGGTACAAAGAACAAGACAAACCTCGGTGCGAACGCAATTCTTGGTGTGTCACTTGCCGTAGCTCACGCAGCTGCAGCTTCTTGTGATCTACCACTTTTCAAGTACCTCGGTGGTCCTAACGCCAAGGTGCTTCCGGTGCCGATGATGAACATCGTTAACGGTGGTTCTCATTCCGACGCTCCTATTGCATTCCAGGAGTTCATGGTTCGCCCTGTGGGCGCTCCTAGCTTCAAGGAAGCTATCCGCATGGGTGCTGAAATCTTCCACGCGCTCAAGAAGGTGCTTCACGATCGCGGTCTCTCCACAGCTGTGGGTGATGAGGGTGGTTTTGCTCCAACATTTGATGGAACTTACGACGCTCTGGACACTGTTTCTAAGGCTGTTGAGAACGCAGGCTATAAGCTTGGTGAAGAAGTCACATTCGCTCTCGACTGTGCTGCATCTGAGTTTTTTGAAAATGGCGTGTATGACTACTCCAAGTTCGAAGGTGATGGCGGTCAGAAGCTTTCATCTGAAGAGCAAGCAGCATTCCTAGCTGAGCTTTGTGAGAAGTACCCAATCGACTCCATCGAAGATGGCTGTGACGAAAATGACTGGGATGGCTGGAAGGCTCTTACTGACAAAGTGGGAGACAAGGTTCAGCTTGTGGGTGATGATCTTTTTGTCACCAACGTAGAGTTCCTTCAGAAGGGGATCGACCTCGGCGTTGCAAATTCGATTCTCATCAAGGTGAATCAAATCGGCACACTCACTGAGACATTCGACGCGATCGAGCTCGGTAAAGTGAATGGATACAACTCCGTGATCTCACACCGCTCTGGCGAAACAGAAGATAACACCATTGCGGACATCGCAGTGGCTACCAATGCAGGTCAGATTAAGACTGGTTCAATGAGCCGCTCTGACAGAATTGCAAAGTACAACCAACTCCTTCGTATCGAAGAAAAGTTAGGTGTTAATGCAATCTATGCTGGTACTCTCTAATTTCTTCTGCTAGGAGAGTTTAGAACATTTGTATCCCTCATGGCCAAATGTTTGGTCATGAGGGATTTATGTTTTAGGTGTTAGACCTGAATATCTAACCCAATCCCCGAACGATTCATGGCGAAGAAAGACGCACAGTGCATTGACGCTAAACGACTGGCAGCAGACAGTCGCATGCGTTCGCGTACTCGATTTCTTCGCAATTGTAATGTCTTGGCGATTTACGCTGTGTCATTATTGATCGCTGGTGTGGTGTTGGCCAAGTGCCTTCCAGAGTACAACAAGTTGCTCGACCAAAAAGACCAGCTTTCGGGTATCCAGTCACATGAGCAATTGGTACAGGAGCAAGCAGATCAGCAATTGCGTGAGTACCGAGCACTGGAGCAGGACTCAAGCTTCTTAGAGATCTACGGACGCGATCGACTCGACTACTACAAAGAAGGCGAGCGTGTGTTCCGCTTCTCCCGCGAGGAAAGCCTCTAAGCGAGGATGAGGATGTTTGAGAATTGGACTATGGGCTTGCCGTCATGATACCCAGCTCATGATTGTAGGGTGTGACGGCTCAGCTTAGAGCACATGAAGCATGCCATTCACAGGTTCATTGCATTGGCATGTCGCGGAATGATTGGATGAATTTGCTGAAGTAATCGTGACCAGCTTCTAGGTCGGCGATCTTGATGAATTCATCTTTGGTATGGGCTTGATTGATTGAGCCCGGGCCTAAGCAGATTGAGGGGATGCCAGCATTGGCGAGATGGGCGGCATCGGAGAACCAAGGAGCTCCGACGAGTTGGGTCGCTGGATTAGCTTGAATGAGTTGCTGGATGAACGGGTCTTGTGTGCGCGTTTCCATTGGAGGGTTTTGGTGCGCTTGGGTGACTTCAAGCGGGAGTTGGCGCTCAGCGATGAACTGTTGAAGGATCTTTGCTGCGCCACCTGCTTCGTGAAGTGAGGGAGTCAGGCGGATGTCGATTTCAGCCTCGGCGTGGTCAGGCACGATATTGGGGCGAGTGCCACCTTGGATGGTACCGATGTTGATCGATGAGGGGCCTAACACTGGGTGATCGTAGCCGGCAAGTTCTTTGCGGAGGTCTGTGTGTAGGGTTTGCAGAGCAGCTGCTAGGGTCATGATGGCGTTTGAACCGCGTTCTGGTTGTGAGGCATGGGCAGCTTGGCCTTTGGCTGCCACGGTGGCCCAGAGGCAGCCTTTGGTGGTGTAGACGATATCCAATGAGGTGGGTTCGCCTGCGATGCCGAAGACATATTCGTGAGCATGCCATTCAGCAAAGTGTTTGGAGCCATGTTGTGCTGATTCTTCTGCCATGAAGGCAACGAAGTCGATAGCGACTGGGAGCTCAGCAAGTAGCTCTTTATGTTCGATCAGTGCGGTGAGCATCGCGGCCATAGGGCCTTTGGTGTCGGAGGCACCGCGTCCAATAATTGTGTCGCAGCGCAGGTCACCGCAGAAGGGATCGAAATCCATTCCCGTGACACCTACGGTGTCGAGATGTGGTCCTAGAAAGATTCGAGGGCGATCATCGGAACCTGGGCAGCGAGCGATGAGGTTCGGGCGCTCTGGCATCACTTCCTCTTGTTGGACTGTGAAGCCGTGAGTGTTGAGGAGGTCTTCGAGGAAATCAGCGATTGCTTGTTCTCCTACTTGATCGGTACCGGGGTCGTTGTCGGGGTTGACGCTGGGGATGCGGATCAATTGTTGGAGGAGCTCTACCGTGTTCATACAACGCAGTCATAAACAGAAATTCTACTTGAGGGAAGGATTAGTTAGAAGTGAGTAACCCTAACGTAATGTCTTCATTTGATCAGAAGAAAATTCACGCTTTTAAGGTTTACCTAACGATCCGCTATGGCAGTCTCGTAAGAATGAAATCTGGCAACATGATGGATGAGGCTAACAAGTCACAGAAGCAGGGGTTCCCCTACATGCGTGCTTCTTTCTTTGTGATCGTTGTATTCGCTGCGGTGGTGTCGTTTACCACGGTACCAGAGCGCTTGAAAGATTGTGTTAAGGAAATCATCCTGGCCAAGCGTGAGGCTGAGCGTATGGCTTCTGTAGAGCCTGAACTTGAGATTGAAGTGATCGAAGTGGTGGAAGAGGAGACGCGTGAGCCAGAAGTTGAAGAAGTGGTCGAAGCGGCTCCAGTTCATGCGGTGGAGGAAAACCCAGCCCCTGTAGCTGAAGCGCCAAACCCTGAACAATCTGAGGAGTATGAGCCGGGCTTTGAGCCCAAGGTCTTCACTCCGAAGCCTGAAGTTGACGAGACGCGTGGTGACATGGTGCGCTTGTCCAAGGGATTTCATTTCAAGTACGAACTAGAGACTGAAGCTGGTGGTTTGGCTTCAGAGATTCGTAATCATAAGGATAGTTACGTTGCGGAGTACAAGATGAAGATGCAGCTGCCCAAGGCGTCGACGACGCTCGATGATCTTGAGTCGGTGAACCCGGAGCTGGGGAGCATGTTGCCTGGGCTTGAGGCGAGCCTGGAAGGTGCCGAAATCTCGAAGTTTTTTGAACAGATCTATGAGAATAAATTAAAGCGTGTGGAGCGCGATGTGCTGAAGCTCAATGTTCTGATCACTAAGCATAACTTTTTTGACTGTGAGACGATCCTCAACCTAAAGCACCCTGAGAGTGGTCGTAAATTTCTTTTAGTGCAGGGGGATATGGATGTGGTGTCTGATGGGTCTGATGGCGACCGCCTAGCCTTGATGCCTCGCAAGATTGTCGAGTCCACACATTACCAGCCTTTCACAAGCTACGGTTGGAAAAAGCAAAGTAAGACACCCAATCCGATGGTCAAGGGCTGGGAGAAGCGCATCGGCAATGCCAAACGCGAATTGGCCGATCCAAAGACTACGGACTACCGCAAGCAATGGCTGAAGGATCGTATGAAGATGCTTCGGCGCGGGATCGACGACATGAAAGCACGCAGCTTCCTCATCGCTGAGTACGACCCTTTCATCGTGATGCCGGTCAATGTCATCACTGATCGCAGCGACCCCTACGCAGCACGGGTGGGAGATTATGCTGTGGTGATTGTGGGCGACACAATATACCCTGCGATTGTAGGTGATGGTGGGCCGACCTACAAAGTGGGGGAAGCCTCATTACGCATGGCCAAAGAGATTAATGAAAAGGCGAATCCGTACCGTCGTCCGGTTTCGGACCTCACTGTGAGCTACATCGTTTTCAGTCATTCAAGAGAGAAGGTGCCGGCTCCGCCAAACTATGCGAAATGGCGTGAGAAATGTGCACAACTTCTGGGAGAGATCGGCGGCCTTGGTGATGGCTACACCTTGCACGAATGGAAGGACCTCTTGAAGAAGGAAGAGCCGAAGCCGGTACCTGCTCCGACGGCACCCGCAGAGGCAAATCCTGAGACTCCCACTCCTGCTGAAGAGAACCCTGAGGCGCCAGCGGCTGAGTCCTCACCATCTTCAAGTATTCCCACTGAGCCCTCAGCTACTCCAAGCACGCCGCAGCCTAACGCGGCTGAGTAGAGTTGGATCTTCGAGTGGCCACGCACTCTGAGAATTGACTCTCAGCCATTTCGCGCTATGTCCTGAGCAGCGCCATGTCAGACATTTCTATCCATAGCCGCTTCGACGGACCTTCGCAGCACGGATCCTTTCGCCACCATTTGTGGCAGCGCCACCGTGGCTGGGTCATCGCGCGTTCATTGATGTGTGTGACTGCTGTCGGCGTGGGCGCTTTTTTGATCGAACCGGGCACCGAGGGTGGCGTGATTGGTAGCGTGCTGGTGGTGGCTGGTACGCTGGGCTTCATGCGACCGATGATCTGGCAAATGTGGCAGGAACGTATGCTACGAAAGCACCCGGCCTTTGACACCAGCATAGACTACACCTTCACCGCTCAGGGGATGCAAATGCGCGGAGAGGCTGGGGATGTCGATGTCTCATGGGCTGACCTCCATTCTGTGGTGCCCACAAAGAAGGGGCTACTCATCTACCAAGATGCAAAGCAATACATGTGGATTCCGGTGGCAGACATTACGCCTGAACAAATGGAGCAGGTTGCAGCGATGAAGAAGCGCTGAGCGAGCTTGCTGGTGTGCGTTGGTGCTTCGGCTATTTGTCCCCGTTGGCAGAGGTGGTTTCCTCTTCTTCAGGGATGGTGATACCCATCGACTTGGCGCGCTGAGCCCAGAGGTTCCGTGCGAGAACTTGCATGTCCTCGTTGCTATCGGCTTCATCTACGATCTCCATGCCTAATAAGGTTTCTACAACGTCTTCCATGGTGATCACGCCTTCCATTCCACCGAACTCATCGACTGCGAGCATGAGGTGCTGTTTTTCACGCGTCATGAGTTTGAGGACATTGTAGAGCGACTCTTTGTTGGTGGTCGCTTTGATTGGCCGAGCAAAGTCGAGGAGTGTCTTCCCTTCGTCTTCACCCTTAAGTTGGGCTGACATGAGGTCGCTTTTCAGGACGAAACCGGTGATGTGGTCTCGGTCTTTACCGAAGATGGGAATACGTGAGAACGGACGCTTCATGCACTCTGGGAGGAATTCGCCAAGTGGTGTGGTTTCACGCGCTGCGTAGACTACGGTACGCGGTGTCATGATGTCGCGCACCTGGGTGGACTTGAAGAGAAGAAGGTTCTTGAGGATGGTGCTTTCATCATTTTCTAGGCCACCAGATTGGCTAGCAACATCGGCCATTGCCGCTAGTTCGTCGCGGCTCACGGCGTCACCACCACTGTGTCCGCCAATCAAGCGGGTGATGAATTTGAGCGCAGGGAGTGGCCACGGTGGAAGGTAGGTGAGGACCCAGATCATGAAGCGCAGAGTGGAGGTGGTAGGTCCTGAGAGGGCGCGCCAGAATTTGGCACCCAAGGTCTTGGGGATGATCTCAGAGAGAACCAATACCAGCAAGGTCAGTACGGAGGCAAAGATCGCTTCTCCGGTGTCATTATAGAGGACCTTCCACTGCGCACCGGCTCCAGCGGCACCCATGGTGTGAGCGATGGTGTTGAGCGTGAGGATGGCGGAAAGCGGGGCGTCCACATTCTCTTTCATGTGGGCGAGATGTACGGCGTACTTTTTGCCTAAGTTGAGTTCGGATTGAATGAATCCTGGAGTCACTGAGAGCAATACCGCCTCAAGCACCGAGCAGAGAAAGGACACGCCAAGTGCCAGAACAACATAAAAAATGAGTAGTTCCATAGTGACTTAGATCAGTAAATCTCGACTGCGGCGGTGTGAGGAAAGCGGGAAAGGGGCTGTCTGAGATCGGTATGAGAGGCGGGGCTCTGGCTAGTGGCGGTGTCTATTGGCACGATGGTTTGAATAAGTTCTTCTAATCTAGCACGCCTATTAGCTCAGGCAAGTAGGAAGTTTGCCCCTATTTGAGGTCTTCCGAGCACCGAATCACTGGTATCACATAGCAATGGTGGGGCTAGATTGTTGGCTAGCATTATCTTTTGTGCATTGAGTTTGCGCTGCAGTGAGTCCGCTACTACATTTTGAATCTCAGACATCTCGCCATTGGTGGCTAAACTCATGAATAAGATAGAGAAATTAGAAAAGGTCCGGGTGATTGGCTTCGATGCTGATGACACGCTATGGGTCAATGAGACTTACTTTCGTGAGGCGGAAGAGAAGTTTGCCAGCTTGCTCTCAGACTATGAGGTGCACGAGCGTGTGGGCCGCGAGTTGTTTCGCGTGGAAATCGACAACCTCGGCCGCTACGGCTACGGGGTGAAAGGCTTTGTCTTGTCGATGATCGAGTGTGCATTGGATCTTTCTAACCACCAAGTACCACAGAAGGTGATCAGCGAGATCATGGACATGGGTAAGGAGATGCTAGAGCATCCGATCGAGCTGCTGCCGCATGTCGAGGAGGTGATGGCGAAGCTGCAGCAGCGCTACCGCCTCATCGTCGTGACTAAGGGCGACCTGCTCGATCAAGAGCGTAAGCTCCAGCGCTCAGGCATTGCCCATTATTTCCACCACGTGGAGATTCTGCACGACAAGCAGGAAGAGAATTACCGGAAGCTGCTACACCAACAAGATATTGCCCCTCAGGAGTTTCTGATGGTGGGGAATTCGCTCAAATCGGATGTCCTGCCCGTTGTCGGGATTGGAGCCCAAGCTGTGCACATTCCCTACCACACTACCTGGGCGCACGAAGAACCAGATCCGCATGCGCATGATAGCACGAGTTACCTGAGCTTGGCTTCGATTGCAGAGCTGCCGGGGCATGTGTTGAGGCCCAATTGATGGGGAGGGAATGAGAGCTGATAGCACGCGCTATTTCTGGCCACTCTGCGAGGGTGGCGAGGAAGCTTAGCTGCTAGTCTGGTGTCTTATTCTCCTGATGGAATTCGCAGACTGCTTCGGCGAATTGGACGCCGGATTCTTCTTTCAGGCTCCAGGCTTTTCGAACGCCCTCGGCTTCGAGGAGTTCAGCTTGTTCGGGGTAGTCGGTGACGGCATAGCGTGTGAGTCCAAGGTGGTTGCTCTGGCGGATGACGCAGAGGTTGGTTTCGATGTCGTGAATGGCGATGAGGATGACGCGTACGTGAGCGAGCGAGATACGAATCCAGAATTCCTCATTGGTGGCGTCGGCAAGGATGACGTTACGGTTGTTGGCGCAGTGCTCTTCGACGACTTCGGGGCTGGCATCGACTCCGATCACTGCTTTGCCGAAGCGGTGTTCGAGTGTTTCATAGGCGCTTTTCCCGATACTAGCCATTCCGACGATCATGATCTGAGCGTCACCCGTATTGATTTTGGCATCTTCTGGCAGTGGGTCCTCAGACTGGAACCGGTGGAGTTTCTCTTTGTATTTGGCGTAGTAGCTGCGTGAGCGTTTGCTCAGGGGGACGGCAATGATGAAAGTGAGGGTGAGCGCGAGTGCGATGATGATCAGCCAATCTGCGTGGAGCCAGCCTTTACGGTAGGCGATGGCACCGACGATGAGCCCAAATTCACTGTAGTTGGCCAGTGAGAGCGAGGTCATCAATGAGGTGCGAGCGCGTAACCTAAATTTGCTGAGAAAGAAGAAGTAGAGGAAGACTTTGATGCTGAGTAGCATGGTGAGAGCAAGAGCCACGCCGACACTGTGTAGGGTGATGGCACCAGTCATGCCAATGCTGAGGAAGAATCCAACAAGCAGGAGGTCTTTGAAGCTAGAAAGTTTTTTGTAAATGCTGTGTGCGTGAGGGTGGGAGGCAACGAGGGCTCCGGCGATCAGGGCGCCGAGGTCTCCTTTGAGGTCGAGAAATTTGAAAAGGGCTGCGAAGCCAAAGGCGAGGGTGAGGCCGAGCATGGTCATAAGCTCCCCCTTGCCGGTGCTGCTAATCAGGCGCATTAGGAAAGGGCGTAACGGTATCAGGAGTAGTAAGGCGAGTGACCAAGGTGATGGTGTTAGTCCGGAGCTAAATGCGAGGAAAATGATGGCGAAAATATCTTGGATGATGAGGATGCCAATCGAGACAACGCCATGGCGAGCGTGGAGCTCACCTTGTTCTTCAAGGTGTTTGACCGCGAATACTGTACTGGAGAAACTCAGGGCAAAGCCGATCATTAAGGCGGTGCTAGGAGCTAGATCAAAGAGCTGCATCTGGGTAAGACTGAAGATCAGTACCAAGACGGAAAAGAAGACGGTTGTACTCAGCATGTGGAGAGACGCGGTCCCCCAGATCGAAGGCTTCAATAAGGCTCGGATGTTGAGCTTAAGTCCGATCGTGAAGAGCAGGAGTGTGACTCCTAAATCGCCAATCATCGCCAACTGGCTGCTATTGCCATGGCCGAGTGCGTGGATTAAAAAGCCACCAGTGAGGTAGCCAATCATCGGAGGTAAACCAACCCGAACCGCAATGAGGCCAAAGATGAGTGCTGGGCCAATCCAGATGAAATCGTTCATGAGTGTGGGTGAGGAATTGGTGGCGCGGAGAGAAAGGAAAGATTCCTAGTCGCCAGTGAGGACGGTATTCTAACGGCATGACTCGGTTCTGTACAGAGCGGAGAGATGCGGGTATGCAGGGTGGGTCTATGGATCCCCTCGAAGAACAAGCTCAAGCCGTGGTGATTGGCTCGAGTGTGGCTGGCCTTTTGGCTGCAGCCGCTCTCGCTGATCGCTATGAGCAGGTATTTGTGGTAGAGCCGATGATTGCACAGCCGCTGCCTCAGGCGCATCACGTGCATGGTTTATTGAGTTCTGGCTGGGAGGCAATGCAGCAATTGCTTCCAGGCCTCAAGCACCGTCTGATCAATGAGCGCGTGTGTTGGGTCCACTATGGGAAGGAATTTAGATGGAAACATTTTGGGCGTGATAAAGTTGGCTTTGAGGATGAGATGGTAGGGCCTTTCTGTAGCCGCCAGATTCTCCAACATGCGATTCGAACGGAGGTGCTGAGTCTTCCCAATGTCGTGGTCATTAGTGGTCGAGTGGATGCTTTGCTTGGTTCTAGCAGAAAGCTTACAGGTGTGCAGCTAAGTGATGGGGCTGAGATTACTGGCGAATTGGTGGTGGATGCCTCAGGTCGGCAGGCGATTGGCGCTCTGTGCCTGAAGAATCAGGGATTTGCAGACATTCCTGAGACGCACTACCCCGTAAATTTGAAGTACAGTTCATTGCGTGTGCAAGCTGGTCCACAGATCCACCATGCGGCTTGGAAGTCCTTATTTGTGATTCCAGAAGCGCCGAAAACCGAATCCGGTGCCATTTTCCCACTGGAAGATGGCTCATTTCTGATCACTCTATCAGGTCGCGGAGATGACCGCATGCCGAAGACGGTTGAGGAATGGTACAGCTTTGCAGATCGTGTCGGTGATGCTGAATTTAGCGCCTGTGTGGCGGAGTGTCAGCCTCTTGATGAGATGAATCACTATCGCTTTACCGAGGCGCTATGGCGTCAGTATCACAAGGGCAAGGTGCCGAAAAACTTTTATGCAATCGGCGATGCCTTGTGTAGTTTGAACCCTCTATTTGGACAGGGAATGACGCTCTGTGCGCTTGGAGCCTTGGCTCTGCGTGACACGGTGCAGCGTAGTGGCGATGGCGCATCACGCGGCTATTTTGAGCTGGTTTCGCGTGCCGTTGGGCAGGCGTGGAATATGACCAAGCTTGAGGACATGCGCTATCCTCAATGGGAGGAGCAATGCAGCCCCTTAAGTAAAAAACTACAGAACTACACTCGCGATGTTTACGCAGTATCGAGTCAATGCCCCAGAACGAATTTTCGTCTCTACCAAGTGATTCATTTACAAAAGTCGGTGAGTGCTCTTTTTGCTCCATGGCTGATTCGCAAGGTGCTTCAATACAGAAACTTGCCCTCGAGTACAGCATGAGGTGCTAATCTGTTAAGTAGGTTTGAGTGTTGCATTGCCAAGTCACTGATTTGGTGTATGAAATTATGGCGTTAGGTTAGAACTAACTGCATTTATTATGAGCACAACATCATCAAAAAAAATCCTACCGGCTTTCATTCTTTGTTTTCTATTTGGCGTCTTTGGCGTGCATCGTTTTTATGTCGGTAAAGTGGGTACTGGGGTGATCCAGATTCTTACAGCTGGCGGTTTTGGTATTTGGACAGTGATTGACTTGATTCTGATCGTGATTGGCAAATTCACCGACAAGGAAGGTAATGCTATTACGGAATGGACATAGTCCTGAATGCCTCTCTCACAACAGCGATATTGTTGGTGTGATGTGAGCACAAAAAAGCCTAGAGTTAGATTCTAACTCTAGGCTTTTTGTTTGATAAGTATGCTCGATTATTGAGCGGAATTTTCGAGGATGCCGAAGAAGCTATCAGCTTCTAGAGCAGCACCGCCGACGAGTGCTCCATCGATGTCTTGCTGGCCAAGTAGTTCACCAGCATTGCCTGGCTTTACGGAGCCGCCGTACTGGATCTGCACTGCGTCCGCGGTTTCTTGGTTGTAGAGCTCAGCGATGACGGAGCGGACAAACTGCTGTGTGTCCTGTGCTTGTTCAGCTGTGGCGGTCACACCAGTACCGATTGCCCATACTGGCTCGTAGGCGATGACGATGTTTTCAAGTGAATCAATGTCCTTGAGGCCATCAGTGATCTGAGTGCGGAGAACGGACTCGAGCTTGCCGCCTTCGCGTTCTTCGAGAGTTTCACCAATACAGAAGATTGGCTTGAGGCCTTGGGCCAGGATGGCTTTGTTCTTGGCGTTGATGGTGGCATCAGACTCGCCGTAGATGGAACGGCGTTCGGAGTGGCCAGTGATGATGTACTGAGCGCCTACTTCCTTAAGCATGGCTGCGCTGACCTCGCCAGTGAAGGCACCGGATTCTTGCTCAGAACAGTTTTGTGCAGCAACTGCAATGCGGCTATTGCCTGCGAGCTGAGCGACTACTGATGGGATGGTGACGAATGGAGCCGCGATAACGATTTCTGCGGAACCTGCGAATGCTTCTACCTTGGGTACGAAGGCGTCGAGGAATGCTGTTGCGTCTGCTGGGCCTTTGTTGAGCTTCCAGTTTGCGGCTACGATAAGATTGCGTGACATAGTGTTTGGTTGTTAGTTAATAGTTGTTGGGGTAAATGATGATGCTGGTATCGATTCGATGATCGTGCGTGTGGACTACTGATCTGATAGTGCCGCCACACCTGGGAGAGTCTTCCCTTCGAGTAGTTCGAGTGAGGCTCCTCCTCCGGTTGAGAGGAAGTCAAAGTCGGATGGGTTGGCAAACTTGTTTGCTGCTGTTACGGAGTCACCGCCACCGACGATGGTGAGTGCGTCTGACTTGGCCACGGCAGCTGTCAGAGCTTTGGTGCCTATGGCGAAGTTGTCCATTTCGAACACTCCCATTGGGCCGTTCCAGAGAATGGTGCCTGCGCGAGCGACAACAGCTTCAAATTCAGGAATCGCAGCGTCTCCGATGTCGATGCCTTCCCAGCCGTCATCGATGCCACCGCCTTCAGCGTAGGGTTGGGTGACTTTAGTTTGAGCGCTTGGGCTAAATTCTTGAGTGATGCGTGTGTCGGTAGGAAGGTGGAATTTGATACCTTTTGTTTCGGCATCTTTGAGGATTTCTTTTGCAAGTTCTACAAAGTCTGGCTCAACGAGCGAGTCACCTACTTGATAGCCTTGAGCGAGACGGAAGGTGTATGCCATGGCACCGCCGATGATGAACTCATCTGCCTTGTCCATCATGGCTTTAATTACCTGAATCTTATCGGATACTTTCGCTCCGCCCATGATCGCAAGGAATGGTTTGGCCGGGCTCTCTAGCTTGCCCTCAAGGAACTCGAGTTCTTTTTCGATCAGGAAGCCCATCGCGGATTGCTCGACGAACTTTGAGACACCCTCGGTGGATGCATGTGCGCGGTGTGCTGTACCAAAGGCGTCATTTACGAAAATGCTAGCTTCACCTGCTAGTTGCTTTGAGAGCTCTGGGCTGTTTTTGGTTTCTCCTTCTTCGAAGCGTGTGTTCTCAAGGAGTACAACCTTTCCAGCGGAAAGTGCGGCACGCTTGGCTGTGGCGTCTTCGCCTACTGTGTCGCAGGCGAATGCGACTTCTTGGCCGAGTAGCTCAGCGAGGCGCTTGGCGACTGGTTCGAGGCTTTCTCTCTTCTTGGCTGGGCGTCCTTTGTGCGAGCAAAGCACGAGCTTGGCACCGCCTTCTAGGAGATACTGGATTGTTGGCAGGGCACCTACGATGCGCGTGTCGTCAGTGATGTTGTTGTCGTCGTCGTATGGCACATTGAAGTCTGCACGCATGAGGACTTCTTTGTCCTGCACATCGATGTCGCGAATGGTAAGTTTAGGCATAGTAGATGGAATTGTGTTAGGAATTGGTATGGTATAAGCGGGAGAGGGTGGCCGCTGCCGCGACCATGTTGGGAGAAAACAAAACAGGGGAGGCTTCTTGGAGCCTCCCCTGTGTGATAGTTAGAGCATCTTGTTTAAGATGAAAATTGTTGGGCTCTGGTAGGAGCAATTGCTAGAGGTGTGAACCTCAGAAAGGCTTAGAGGCCTTGTGCAAGCATTGCGAGACCTTCAGCAGCACGGTTGGAGTAACCCCATTCGTTGTCGTACCATGAAGCAACCTTCACCATGTTGCCTTCAACAATCATGGTGCAGCCAGCATCAAAGATTGAGCTGTGTGGGTTAGAAACGATGTCCTGAAGAACGAGTGGGTCTTCGGAGTATTCGAGAACACCCACCATGGCACCTTCAGCAGCTTCTTTGAATGCTGCGTTTACTTCTTCTACTGTTACTTCCTGCTTGAGTTCGGCGACGAAGTCAGTGAGTGAGCCAGTCGGTGTCGGAACGCGGTAGGAGTTACCAGTAAGCTTACCTTGAAGCTCAGGAATCACGAGACCGATTGCCTTGGCAGCGCCAGTGGATGATGGAATGATGTTTACGGCAGCTGCACGCGCACGACGGAGATCCTTGTGCGGAAGGTCAAGGATGCTCTGATCGTTTGTGTAGGAGTGAATGGTAGCCATCACACCGCGTACCACGCCCCACTTGTCGTTGAGCACCTTAACGAGTGGTGCAAGACAGTTGGTGGTGCATGATGCGTTAGAAACGATGTGGTGCTTGGATGCATCGTATTCGCCATCGTTGATGCCGATACACATGGTGAGGTCTGGACCAGCTGCTGGAGCTGAGATGAGAACCTTTTTAGCGCCAGCTGTGAGGTGCTTTTGTCCGCCTTCTTGTGAGGCAAAGAAACCTGTGGATTCAAGAACGACGTCTACGCCGAGCTCTTTCCATGGAAGTAGTTCTGGGTCACGCTGTGCAGTCGCCTTGATCTTATGACCATCGACAATGAGGTGCTCATCGTCGTAGGAGATCTCTTGACTGAGCTTGCCTTGTGATGAATCGTATTTGAGAAGGTGAGCGAGTGTCTTGTTGTCGGTGAGGTCGTTGATCGCAACGACCTTTTCGAGTTCACCCTTCTCGATGAGAGCGCGAAGTACGTTACGTCCGATGCGGCCGAAGCCGTTGATTGCGTAATTTGCCATAATAGTTTTGAAGTAGATGTCTGGTAGCAGCTCCATTTGCAGTACTGATTACCAGCCGCATTGAGTGCGGATCGGGACTATAGTAGGCATCAAAACTTCGTCAATACCGAGTTTGTGTAATCTTAGTAGCCAGTGCTTATTGGCGATATTTACATAATCTCATAAAGGTGAGACTACTCATTGTGATCATGAATTGAATTGATCTGGAACTGTCATTGCTGAATAAATTTCACTTTTGTTTCTGAAAATCCGTGCTTAGATTCCGCGCATGAGCTGTGCAGGACCAAAAATGAAGATGGACCCAACACTCCACGTGGATAAAAAGCCATCGTGGATCAAGGTGCGTTTGCCTAACAACCCTGTTTTTTGGGACACCAAGTCGATGGTGAACGATCTCAATTTGGTGACTGTGTGTGAGGAAGCTCAATGTCCTAATCGCTGGGAATGTTGGGGGCAAGGCACTGCCACTTTCATGATTGCTGGTGAGAAGTGCACGCGCGCTTGCGGCTTCTGTGCTGTGAAGACAGCACGTCCGGATGCCCTGGAAGCGGACGAACCACAGCGTGTTGCTGAAGCGACTCGCCGGATGAAGCTCAAACACGTAGTGATTACGGCGGTGGCTCGTGACGACCTTAAGGACGGTGGTGCAGAACACTTTAAGCACGTGATCAATGAGATACGAGCGGTGAACCCTGGCATCATTATTGAGGTGCTGGTCCCTGATTTCAATGATCGTGATTGGGCTCTTGAGATGGTGATGGAAGCCCGTCCACACATTTTCAATCACAACCTTGAGACGGTTGAGCGTCTCACTCCCTTGGTGCGTTCCCGTGCTAAGTATTGGCGTTCACTTGCTGTGCTTAAGAAAGCTGGTGATATGGTCGGCGGTAAAGTTGCTGTAAAGTCCGGCATCATGCTTGGGCTTGGAGAAACTCAGGAGGAAGTGGAAAAAGCAATGGACGACCTCCTCGATCATAATGTCACCGTATTGACGCTCGGGCAGTACCTCAGACCAACACCTCGTCACCTTCCCGTTGTGGAGTACATCAAGCCAGAAAAGTTTGATGAGCTTAAAGAAATTGCATTGCAGAAGGGTTTTCGTCATGTGGCTTCAGGCCCATTGGTGCGTTCGTCCTATCACGCCGCGGACTTCCGTCCGGAACTAGATGTGGTTGACGATATTGAGGCCGCTCTACGTGGTACTACTGAGCTCGAAGTGAAGCCAAGCGACCTTCCGATTCCTCAAGCGCGTGCTGATGTCTTTCAAGAGACGCTGGGTAACGACGCGTAATCTTGAGTTGAGGCGGTGTTAGAATTTGAGCTGCTCAGGGAATGGGCAGCTATGGCAGTCGCTGTTGTCTTCTAGACAGAAGTCTTGGTAGATTTGTAGCAGGGCTTGATGGTGCCATGCTTTGCGGAGAAATTGTTCCTGAACTGGATTCTCCGCGAAGAGTCTGTAGGCAACTCGTTTGATATTCTGGCTTTTGCTAGGAGCTGCTAGTTGGTGATAGAGTGCTTGAGCGTCATCTTGTCCTTGGCTGATAGCGAATGGCAGTAAGTGATTGATTAAGAAGTCATGAGCACGTTGTTTTCCGATAAGCGCTAATTTTTTTTGATTCATTTTGGATTGCAAGGTGTGGTGGTGGTTCCAGAATGGATCTTCTAGGTGGTTGAGGTATTGAGCGAGTGCGCGCGGCGAGCTACTCAACGAAAGGATTTTTGGCCAGTGAGAGGCGATCGCGGCGAGGGCTGCGACTCGTCGGTGGGGGTGGTTTACTGGGCGGTTTCCTGAGTAGTTCCACTGCATTGCTCGGTCCTTACTCAGTTCATATTTGGTTCTTAGCTTCCACCAGCTGGACCACAAGGTATCTAGCCATGATTGAGTATCTTCTGGAGCTGCGCTGTGACTTTTGCTGGTGAGGAAACCGGCGACTCCGAAGAGTAGCGATGGGATGAATTCTTGTTGGGTACTTAGCTGATGGATTGGTAGGCGCTGGGCTAACAAAGTCATTGGGTCACGGTTGTTGCTATAGCCGAGGGTGCTGGCGAGTGCCACCCACAAGGCTTGGCTGAAGCTATGCGCCTGGACGGTGGCGGCGAAGCGTTTCGCCTTGAGTTGACAACGATGGTGGGCGGCTTGCTGGAGTAGCTCATGAACTTGCGACTCTGTGGCGCGTTTTAGAGGGTAATGGCACCTGCCAATACTGGAGCTAGCGCGTGCGAAGCGTGGGTGTTGCATCGCTGCTTCAAGCTTCGCAGGAGGAACGAGAATTCGCGGGATTGCTTGGTGGTTTTCACTGCGTGTGAAGTAGGTGGTGGCGAGGTCAGCGAACACGACGTGAAGGACGACCGAGTTATAGACTGGGTTGCTGTGATGCTGATGGTTTTCCCAGTCTTTGGTGTGGCTATCGAGTTCGATGGCACCACTTAGTCTATTGCCATCGAGTCGGATTGCCGCGTGGAGAAAATCGGGGCCAGAGGCATGATTCCAAAAGCCGAATTGGACGATTTCAACCTTTCGCCCTTCGGTGTCAGTGAAGTGTTTGCCGAACTGGCCATTGAACCAAAGCGATTGGAGGCTGAGCTCATCGGGGAGCTCTACTGGTGCTGGCTCCGAAAGATAGGGGGCGGAGCATGCCTTGAGGAGTTGTTGGTAGGATGGCATGTGGGAGGAGGGAGTGGCTGCCATCCAGCGCTAGGAATCTTCGCGAGGGGTGGCGGGAGGAGGTGGTGGGGGATCTAAGATATCTATCATAGATTTTAGAGGAATACCACTAGTGTGTTTCTCTCGGCCAATCAGGGCATCGCGCAGTACAATGAGTGCAGCCTTTTTGTTCTTTTGCTTTCGGAAGAGGTTGGCATTGTGGAGAGCGATGCGTACCTTGTCGGAGTTGAAGCTATATTTTTTGTCGGCAAATTGGTAGTAGCTCAGCGCCTCGTTGTTGAGTCCGAGGTACTGGCTCCAGAGCCCGAGCGTTTCGTAATATCGGGCGTCATTGCTCTTGATCGCGGCAGTGGTTAGCTTTTGTTTGATTTTTTCGTCATCACCTTGCCATGCTCTGAATGCTAGATTGATTGCTCGAAATGCTTTGTCTTCATCCTTCACTACTCCTGAGGCATCGATGCGCAAGAATGGGCGATAGAGTGGGTCGCCGACACTCATGTTTTGCCATGAAAGAATCGGTAGCGCCATTGCACATGCTTCAGCGAAACAATGCCCATCGAGCAGGGCTTGTTGGAGGATGTCGAAGTGGTGCGTCGTGGCCAAATATGGCTCAAAGACATTGCCCACGGTGGCAGCAGCACCACGTGCCAAGAGAGGGCCAACCCAGTGGGTGTTCGGATCTCTGAATTTGGCTGCGGAGAATGAATGCAAATGAATGGCTACAGCCCCGCGTTTGAATTGGAATTCGGGATCCTTGAAGGGGCCATTCACATGGGTCGTGTACCAGCCATAGTAGAGGGCCACATCGCGCATCGGGTAGTGGTTCAGGTAAGTTTGGCGGTTGGCATCGGTGATGCTTGGAATGCCTCGTTCCCAATTTGCTTTTTCGATGTGATCCAGCCAGTTGTCACCTTGCTTGTAAGCGCCAGACTTGAGTGACTTGTCGAGGTAGCAGAAGCCCCAGAGCCCTTGCTTTTCTGTCGCGATGGCGTCGTCTATCAGGCGCTTTGCAGTTTTGTAGTTAGGTCCATCTATACGTCCCACGAGGAAAAACGGAGTGCTCTCTGGGTGGTTTTTAAAGGAAGTGTTTGCCTTGTGATAGGGGTTGCGCGTTGGCCCATCGATGGGGAGTTCGTGGATTGCGGCACATGCGAGTTCGGAGTCGACTGCTGCATGGTTGACCATGCCAGGCTGGACTTTTGGGCGTTCCTCGCCGGCTGGGGCTGGTGGGTTTTTTTGGGAGATGCGATACGGCATCCCGAAGGTCGTGACGATTAAGCGTATTTTGTTGCGTGTGGGCGCACGCATTTTCCCCCCTACAGCTCGGAGGGTCCAAAGGCGATTGTCTCTCAGGTGATGGCGTAAAGGATCGCGGATGTCGGCATCGTAAGTGTCACGAGAGATAGTTTCTTTGTTAGGAACGTCTAACTCTAAAATATTTTCTGAGGGGATGGCTCGTTGTACTGCATAGTACTTGGCCAATTTGATAGATTCTGGGACGTTTTTATTAGCGAGAATAAGCACTTCGTGAGGCTGGGGGATTTCAGCCTTCGTGTTTAGAATCGAGAGAGCCCAGACAAAGAGGATGGCGGCCTTGGTGAGCGAGGTGAAGGGTTTAGCTGATGGTGAGACCGTCATATGCAAAGGTGATATTAGGAGGAAGCTTCGCTTGTTCGAGCTTATAATCTGTCTCGTGAGAGATATGTGTGAGCCAGGTTTGCTTTGGGTTTAGAGCTAGAGCAATTTCAACTGACTCAGGAATAGAGAGGTGTGTGTTGTGCGGGGTGGGGCGCAGAGCGTCTATGATTAAGTGGTCGAGTCCGTGGAGTAGGTCTAGGTTCGAGTTTGGAATGACTTTGGCATCAGGGATGTAAGCAATTTTTGAGCCAGCCTCTTCATCGAATCGATATCCAAGGGTCTCCACTGAACCATGTTCCACGGGGATGGGAGTGATCGTGGTCTTGCCGAGGGCAAAGGGTTTGGTGATTGGGCGAGGGTCCGGCTTGATGTAGCCTTTGTAGATATTTTTAGGAGAAAATGCCCAGGCAAACATATGTGCTAATTGATCCAAACAAGCTTGACTGGAATACATGGGAAGCGGTTCGTCACGTCTCCAGCAAAAGGCGCGTAGCTCATCAAAGCCAGTGATGTGATCTAGGTGGCTATGGGTGTAGAGTACCGCATCGACTTGCTTCAAATTGTGTTTGAGTGCTTGTTGGCGTAGGTCGGGGCCCGAGTCTACGAGGATCGAATGGCTCTCAGTCTGAAGGTACACTGATGACCGCATGCGTTGGTCTTTTGGATCATGTGAGATGCAGCTTGGGCAGTCACAGCCGATTACGGGAATTCCGACAGAGGTAGAGGTTCCTAAGAATGTGAGAGTGGTTTTCACTAGGCAAATGATAGATATGAAATCCACCACTTGAAAAGGTTGATTTCGTATGGATGTGAAGTTGCATTTTATCGATCTAGCACATCATACTCCTGCAACATCAATTTGTATTATGCTCACTCATCTATCTATCAAGAATCTGGCATTAGTGGACCAACTTACTTGGCAGCTTGGTGCCGGATTAATTGGCGTGACTGGGGAGACGGGCGCAGGGAAATCCGTGATTGTCGGGGCCTTAAAGTTGGTGCTGGGAGAGCGCGCGTCTAAGGGATTGATCCGTACTGGAGAGAGTTCATGCACGGTGGAGGCGGTGTTTGAGCTGAGGGATGAGGTAGCGATCAATCGCTCACTGGAGGATGTTGGTATTGATCCTTGCGATGGCAAGCAATTGATTATTAGGCGGGTGATGGGGCAGACCTCAAACAAACAGTTCGTGAATAACTGTCCTGCGACGCTCTCGGTTTTGAAACATTTAGGTGAGCAGTTGGTCGACCTCCACGGTCCGCACGACCACCAGTCCTTGTTGTCTGTAGAGCGTCAACTCTCGATGTTAGATGCTTACGCTGGAGCGCATCATGAGCGGAATCATTATATCGGAGCCTATCAGCAATGGCGTGAGAAGAAGCTGGAGTTAGAAAGCTTGCAACAGAGTGAGCAAGCGAATGAACAAGAAATGGATTTGTTGCGTTTTCAGGTCGAGGAAATTGCTGCTGCCGATCTGCGTCCCGACGAGGAGAACGACATTGAGGAAAGGTACCGACGTGCCAGTAATAGTGCACGTTTGGTCGAGAATGCTGCTCAGATTGCAGGTGTTCTAGGGGCAGAGGTGAATGAGCGCTTAGGCGAAGTGCAGCGACTTGCGCGTGAGTTGGAGAGCCTGGATCCAAGTTCTGTTGAGCTACTTGGTGGACTTGACTCCGCGATTGTCGAGCTACAGGAGCTGGAGCGAGGTATGGCTGACTATAGTGCGAGCATGGAAATCGATCCGGCTGAGGCTGCTGCGCTGGAGGATCGAATCAACACTTTTGAGACATTGAAGCGTAAGTATGGAGCTAGCCTCGAGGCTGTGCTGGAGCATCATGCCCAAGCGAGCGAACGATTGGATCGTATCGAGAATCGCGGCGACAGAATTGAAGCATTGCGCAGCGAGGTTGCTGCTGCTGAGGTGAAGTTGGTGCAATGTGGAAATAAACTTGGGGCGAAGCGAAAGAAATTTGCGCCAAAGCTTGCGAAAGAGATTTCTAAGCACCTGGTGGAGCTAGGGTTCAAGCAGGCGTCTTTTGAGTTGGATGTGGTTCCACATTCTCAGCCGCAGAGTGCTGGCCTTGAGGGGGTGGATTTTCAATTTGGGCCCAACCCAGGTGAGCCACTCAAGCCGCTGCGAGAGGTGGCTTCCAGCGGGGAAATTTCACGTGTGATGTTGGCTGTGAAAAGTGCTCTAGCAGATCAAGATGCCACCCCACTCATGGTCTTCGATGAGATCGATGCCAACGTTGGTGGTGAAATCGCGCGCGCAGTCGGTGAGAAAATGGCGATGCTTGGCGATAGACACCAAGTAATTTCAATCACGCACTTCCCGCAGGTCGCGGCAGTAGCCTCAGAGCACTTTGTGGTGGAGAAGACTGTGGAGGAGGGGCGCACGCGCTCGCAATTGCGACTTGTCGATGGAGAAATGCGCATCGAAGAATTGGTGCGCATGCTCGGTGGTGGAGATGGTGGCCTGGCGCGTGCTATGGCTCAGAGCCTCTTATCTTAGGCTCTGAGCGAGAGTGCTCACTGAAATACTTCGAGAGGCTGTGGCTCTGGATAGGTGAATTTTTTGTTCTCGTAGTTGCGCAGTGTGACGTGGTTGTCAGTGTGTTCGACGATGTAGTTGGGGTTGAGTGGGATTTTTCCACCACCTCCTGGGCCATCGATTACGTACTGCGGGATCGCGTAGCCAGTCGTGTGGCCGCGAAGGCCTTCAATAATATCAAGCCCTTTTTGGACGCTGGTTCGCAGGTGTGAAGAACCTTTGATGAGGTCACACTGGTAGAGGTAGTAGGGTTTGACGCGGCACATCAGGAGCTTGTGCACGAGTGCGCGCTGGGTTTCCACGTCGTCGTTGACTCCCTTGAGTAGTACTGATTGGTTGCCCATCGGGATGCCAGCTTCTGCGAGCCTAATGAGTCCTTCTTGTACTTCGCTGGTGAGTTCTTTTGGGTGATTGGTGTGTACCGATATGAAGAGCGGATGATGCTTTTTAAGCATGTTGCATAGCTCTGGGGTGATGCGTTGTGGTAGGAAAATCGGGATGCGTGAGCCAATGCGTACGAATTGGATGTGCGGGATCTGGCGTAGTCGCGTGAGGATGCGGTCGAGCTTGGCGTCGGTGAACAAGAGGGGATCACCGCCTGAGAGTAGGACATCGCGCACGCTAGGGGTTCTCTCTAGGTATTCGAAGGCTGCTTCGTACTGTGTTTCTAGCTGCTGTTCACCCACGCCAGAGACAACGCGAGAGCGTGTGCAGTAGCGGCAGTATGAGGCGCAGCGGTCCGTCACGAGGAAGAGCACGCGATCTGGGTAGCGGTGTACTAGACCGGGAACGGGCATGTGGCTATCTTCACCACATGGGTCGGTGAGTTCCATGGGGTCATCAAGTGTTTCTTCGACACGTGGGATGATTTGGCGGCGAATCGGGCAGTTGGGATCGGTTCGGTCTACCAAATTCATAAAGTGCGGTGTGATCGACATCGCGAGCTTGTTGCCTGATAGAAGGATGCCGGAGCGTTCTTCGCGGCTGAGTTCGATGTGTTTTTCGAGCTCAACCAAGGAATTGATACGGTTACGAAGCTGCCATTTGTGGTCATTCCATTTTTCTGGGGTGACGTTTGGCCAATAGCCTGGGGCGTGAGATTGGATCTGAATGGAGCTGTCGTACTGTGCTGAATTCATAAAGTTTCGGGATAATACGTAGATTCGTCAGGATGTCAAAACTGTGAATTTACGAGGTGGTGATAAAATGTGCTGGAAAATTAGTAAAGTTAGGTAATCTATTGCCGCCATGTTTAATGACGCCTATCGAGATCTGACCCGCCCGAATGTTCTTCGCATCATTGAATGCCTGAAGAAGTCTCAGGGGATGACCGTGACCGCTCTTTCGAAGGAATTGGAAATGAGTTATATGGGTGTGAAACAGCAATGTGAGAAATTAGAAACGGCTGGATATTTATCGACTTGGCGGGTGCCGCGTAAGGCGGCTGGCCGGCCGGAGAAGTTGTACCTTTTGACGCAGAAGTGTGATGCTTTATTCCCACAAGCGGGTGTTGAATTGTCAATTAATGTGATGGAGGGGGTGAAGCGTTTTTTTGGTGAGTCTGCGCCTGAGAAGATCCTATTCCACCACTTTGAGCAGCAACGCGCAAGCTGGGCTGGCCAAGTGGGGCGAGGGAAGTCTCTGGTGGAGAAAGCCACGCGATTGGTCGAGCTTCGTGAGAAGGCTGGGGTGTTTTGCCGCTGCCATTACTCACGCGAAGATGGGTTTCGTATCGAAGAGTTTCACCATCCGATGCAGGAACTCTTTGTCATTTACCCCTCTGCGATCCGCCAAGAAATTCGCATGATGGAGCAATTGTTGGGGACGAAGGTGGAGCGCACTCTTGTGCAGCAAGAGAAGGGTGGAGAACTCGTTGTTTATCGCATTGGGGTTCTAGGGTAGAGACTGAGGGGGTAGCCAGAAACTTTAGGCGAAGAGATTCTGAGGTAGATTGCTTGGCGGGCTACAGCTTTCACCTTCACAAAGGTAGGCAGTGGGGCTGTCATTTTGTGATTTCAGTCCAGATTCAAATGATGCTACTGGGCCTTGATTCCCCATCACAGTGAGGTGCGGGCGGTAGCCATTGTGGATGGCTGCTGAAAAATGTTCGATGCCATTGGATCCATTTGTCACGACGAGGCGTTGCTTTTTGCTATGATAGAAGTCGAGCGCAGCGAGCATTCCAGTGAGTGAGCTTGGGGTCTGGCTGAGGCTCTCAGCGTGTGCCTTGAAGGTCATGTTTGCGACTTCTGCAAAATCATTGCGTCCGGTGATTTCAGCGAGCTTGAGAAACTCCATCACTGCAATCGAGCTGGCGGTGGGCATCGCACCATCATAGTCGCCTTTGAGGCGTACAATGACGTCGTCTGAGACAGCACTTTCAAAGAAGCCTCCATGATCGGGATCGTAGAATTCTTTTATGCTAGATTCTGCTAGGTGTACAGCGAGCTCGAGCAGCTTGGGATCGAGTGTGAGTTCATAGCGGCGGCGTGTGGCCTGGAGGAAGAGTAAGTAGGACTCAGCCTGAGCGGAGTGATCGATGCCAGAGTGGTGCCAGCGGTGGGCGAGTTTCTTGCCATCCCAGAGCGTCTCGACGATGAATTGGTGGGCACGCTCTGCAGCTTTAGCATATTCTTGTTTGCCTAGGACCACGGCGGCACGCTCCATGGCACCGATCATCATGCCATTCCAGGAGGCCAGGACCTTTTCATCGCTCGCAGGGCGCACACGTTGACCACGCGCTTGCTTCATCTTGGTGATGGATGATTCGACGTGCGCTGTGCGCTCCGGCGATGCATTTAGCCATTGCTCATCTTTGACAACGGAGAGCACATTTTGGTTCTCCAGTGCTTCTGGGTCACTGTGGTCGTAGAAGTTGCCTTTGTCAGTGAGGCCAAAGTAGCTGCTAGCAGTAGCGAATTCTTCTGCGCTGAGCAGCTCACGTAGTTCTTGTGTGGTCCAACAGAAGAACTTGCCTTCCTTGCCTTCGCTTTGCGCATCTTCAGCACAGTGGAAGGCTCCTTGACTTGTCTGCATCTGTGCGATGGTAAAGTCGCAAATCTCCTGAGCTATCTGAGCGTGACAGGCTTTGCGAGTGACCTGATAGAGGTCAAGATAGACGTCGAGCAGCTGCGCTTGATCATAGAGCATGATCTCGAAATGAGGGACGAGCCACTTGCCGTCGACTGCGTAGCGGTGGAAGGCGCCGCTGAGCTGGTCGCGGATGCCGCCATTTGCCATTTTCTCGGCGGTCATCTCTACAAAGTTTAAGAGGCGTTCATCCTCTGAGCATTGCCAGGCACGGAGCAAGAAGCTCAGGTGCGAAGGCATTGGGAACTTTGGTCCTGCGCCCCAGCCGCCTTCTAGCGTGTCAGCATTTTCCATGAGCATGATCGCCGCGCGGTCAAGCGTGATGGACTCAGGGATTTCACTGCCCGCTGAATTACCAGCACTCTGTTCCAAGATGTGCTGCTTGAGCGCTGCTGCGGAATCTACCACCTTACCATGTTTCTCAGTCCAAGCTTCGTGAAGTTGCTCGAGCACGCTGTCGAAACCCACGCGGCCACCGCGGTTCTCTGGTGGGAAGTAGGTTCCGCCGTAAAAAGGCTCTAGCTTAGGTGTTAGAAACACATTCAGCGGCCAGCCACCATTCTCACCAGTCATCATTTGGTAGGCTGTCATGTAGACTTTATCGATGTCAGGGCGCTCCTCGCGGTCGAGCTTGATGGCCACAAAATGCTCATTGAGAATCTCGGCAATCGCATCGCTCTCAAAGCTTTCGCGTTCCATGACATGGCACCAATGGCAGGTGGAATAGCCGATGCTCAGTAGGATCGGCTTGTTTTCGCGGTGCGCCTTGTCGAAAGCTTCATTGCCCCATGGGAACCAATTCACTGGGTTCTTGGCGTGTTGTCGAAGGTACGGTGAGGCTTCTTTGGCGAGGCGATTTTCTTTCACGGTCGGGTGCGTTGTGGGTGCTGATAATGAGTCGGGTGTCGCCGCTAGAGTGCCGGAACTATGTATCAATGTGCTCCTGACCAACAAGCGGCTAGGCAATGATACAATCATAGGAGCCGAAAATATCAGAATCTAACAATTGCTAACTTATGAGCAGCATGTGAGTACGGCGGATTGGGGGATTGCCAATTAGAATTGGGAGCTGATGAGGTAGACGAGCTTCTTCCATCTTGGGATGGTGTAGCGTGTATCGAATACTTTGAAGCCATCGAGGTCGGCGCGGCTGAGGATCGCGGAGTAGATCTTGCGCATTCCTTCAGCTGGGCGTAGGGCGGCAGCGTCTTCCTCGGGAAGCACTTGGATTGCCTTTTGGTAGTATTGCTGGGCACGCTGGGCAATTTCTTGGCACATGGCAGAGAAGGCAGCATTGTACTCACGATTTTGCAGGGCTTCCTCAGTGTAGCCATGCTTCTGCATTAGCTCGATAGGGAGGTAGATCCGTCCTTGGTCGTCGAGGTCTTCACCAATGTCGCGCAGGATATTGGTGAATTGGAGTGCGTGGCCGAGGGCGATCGCATAGTCGTCTGATTTTGGATGTTTGCAGCCGAAGATTGAGAGCGAAATGAGTCCAACACAGCATGCGACTTGGTAGGTGTATTGTTCGAGTTCTTCCCAATTTTGGAAGCGTCGGCTCGGGTGGAGGTCTGATTCGCAGCCGGCGATGAGCTCGAGAAACAAGTTGTTGTCGATACGGTAGCGATCGCGCAGATTGAGTGTGTCTTGTTGCAGCGGGAGCTCTGGCTTAGCGTCGCCTTTGAAGCAAGCGATCCAGCTGTCGAGGCCGGCGCGGCGTTCTTCTAGTGGGATACTTGCTTCATCCGCGAGATCGTCGATCACCCTGCAGAATGCATAGAAGGTGACCATATCATTGCGCCTTTCTTTGGGCATGAACAAGAATGCGAATGCGAGGTTAGATTTCGCGTTCTGAGTAATCGATAGTGCTTCCGACATGAGATCTTTAGGATTTCTGAGTCGTGAATTATTTGATCAATCCCCAGTGGCCGGAACCAAATGGCCACAGAACGAAGGCTGCTGGGCCGACGAGGTTGAATTCTTTCACGGTGCCCCACATGCGGGAGTCGGAGGAGTTGTAGGAATTGTCGCCTTGAGCCCAAAATTCGGACTTGCCGGTGGATGGGCGGTCGGCCAGGAGTACTGAGCGGCCGGGTGCGAGGCGTGCAGTGGCTTGGTAGCCGCCGTAGCCATTCAGCCCTGATTCCACAGCGAGCACTCCAGGGTGCTGCATTTTTGCCCCGTCGATGAAGACTTGAGCTTGGTCGGCTACCTGCATCACTTTGATGCCGCTATTGGTGCGGTAGGAGAGGTCGCGTTTCTCGCCACCTTGGAGTTCGACGCGTTGGCCAGGAGTGGCAATGAGACGCTTGATGTAGTGAGACCCTGGGTTTTCACCTTCTTGGATTTGCTTGATTTTGCGGGTGTCGAAGACGAATACCTCACCTGCGTTCGGTTGGCGGAAATGGTAGGAGAATTTGTCTACGAGCACGAGGTCGCCTGTCTCGATATAACCTTCAGCGACCTTGAAGTCTTTGGGTAACTGGATTTGAGCAAGTTGGTGGACGAGTTCGCTTGGGTTGCGGCTCAGGCGTTGTCCGACGAGTTGTTCCAATCCGTCGCGGTTGATGGTCTCAAGAAAGGCAGTGACCGAGCCAGAGACACTCTGGGTGTCACCACTTGCGAAGCTAACAACGGTACGGGTGAAAAAGTGGAATGTTTGTTTTTGCCTGATATCGACGATGCGATCGCCGGCTTTCTGGTTGATCACGGAGTCATAGCTTCGTCCGTGGGTAAATTGTTGGACCGCCCTGACGGGGAAGCTTGGCCATTGGTCTTTATCTTCGACGTGGCCAATGATGCCGTTGAGGGTGGGGCGCATTGAACCTGTCGGAATGCGGAAGGGCTGGAGGTAGTAGGCGCGCAGGCCAAGGGCGATGGCGATGGCAACGAAAAGGACTTCGACATTTTCAGCGAGAGCACTGGGGCTATGGTAGTGGCGCAGTGATTTTTCGCAGGTGTCTTGGAGCATTTTGCTGGCTTCAATGGCGGCTTCGCGATCACCGGCTTTCCAAGCTTTCTTGAGGTCGGCGCGACGTGATTCAATTTCATGCACGCGGTCCTCATCGATGAGATCACGCTTGTAGTGAATGAATTTTTTAGCACTTTTGTAGAGAAGCTGTGCTTCCTTTTTCCATTTTGGAGTGAACATCATGCAGGGGAGAGATTGGCAGTCTTACCGCGGATGAAAAGCAAAAATATGGATTTGTTCTGAGTCGTCGAGTCTGTGGAATGGATCGACATGGCGGCCTTGGAGGCGAAGACCTAGGGAAATGCACAATGCTGCAAGCAATTTGCTTAATTGCTTGTGGGTTCCTGAGTGAAGAAGTCACCTCCTAGTGCGAGGTGGAGTTCAATTCTGTTTTGGAGACGGCGGTTTTGTAGCGCAATGAGTTGGGCGCGCGAGTTGTTGGCGCGGCGCTGAGACTCAAGGATTTCGAGAATTCCTGTACTATCGAGTCCTTCGGAATAGTCTTGCTCAGCGGATTGTACGGCGAGGGTGGCCTGGCGCACTTCGACGAGTAGGTATTTTTCTTGTTCAACTAGCGAGCGGTCGTCTGCTAGAGCATTTTCCACTTCTTTGAATGCGGCGATGGCGCGGTCAGAGAAATTGTAGATGGCTACTTTGTTGCGTTCGAGCTCCGCCTGAGCGTTGGCTTTGAGCCTGCCACCATTGTAAACGGTCTGAGTGAGAGAAGCGGCGATGTTAGAGGCTATGAAATTGGGGTTGAAGACATTGCTGAGGTCACCTTCGTTGTTGCGCAGGTTGCCAGTGAGGCGGATGGCTGGGAGTAGGTTCTTTTGTGCGGCATCGGCAGTCTTGGCTGATTGATAGATAGCTAGCTGTGCAGCTGCAAGGTCGGGGCGTCTCACTAGCAATTGAGCGGGGACGCTTGCTGGGGGGGATTTAGTGAGTTTTGGCAGATTGGGCACGGCGGTGATGCTGGCGGACGGGTAGCGTCCTAACAATTCTTCGAGATTTCGTGCGGCTTCCTTCCGTGATTGGGTGCGGCTGAAGAGCGAGCGTTGAGCGGAGGCTACGTTGTTGCGGCTGAGCTGGACGTCGATGGCGCGGGTGCCTGGGACTCCTGCTTTGTAGTTTCGCTCTACGATGGCGACGTTTTTGTTGAAGCTTTTGAGGATGTCTTCAGCGAGAGCGAGCTGCATGTCCGCGGCGATGAGGTTGCACCATGCGCGTGCGGTGTTGGCTGCGAGTGAGAGTCGGGCGCCACGGTATTCTTCGATGCTTGCTTGGTATGAGAAATCGGCGGCGCGCGTGAGGTCGGAGAGTCGTCCCCATAGATCGACTTCCCAGGAGGCGGATAAGCCTAGGTTGTAATTGCTAGAGTAGATTCCGGGGTTGTCACCATTTCCCAGGTAGGCGCGTGAGCCTCCAGCATTGAGACCAAACTCGGGGAGTTGATTGGAGCGGGCGTTGACTGTGCTAGCGTAGCTTGCGCGGAGTCTTGCTGCTGAGGCTTGGAGGCTAGGGTTCTGCGTGAGTGCTTCGCGCACCAAGCGGTTCATCTGGGGGGAATCAAATTCCTCGAGCCAACCGGTGGATATTTTATTGTGTTGTCCCTGACTTGCTTCTCCCCAGCTGCTAGGAGCTTTGATGGAGTGTTCGGTTTCGCTTTTGGTTTTGACGAGCTGTGAGCAGCTGGTGCTGGCCGTGCTGAGGACGGCGCCAAGTAGGGCGATGGATGGGACAAAACGCGGCATAGATGCTCTATGGTACGATCGTCTTGTTGAGGATCCTTTCAACAATGAGGTCCGTACTGATATCTTCGGCTTCTGCTTCGTAGCTAGGTAGGATGCGGTGGCGCAGCACATCAGTGGCGAGATCTTTCACATCTTGAGGGGTGACGAATGCACGTCCTTGGCTGAAGGCGTGAGCCTTGGAGGCGAGCGCGAGGTTGATGGTGGCACGCGGTGAAGCGCCGCTGCGGATGAGTGGCACGAGCTCTGGGTCGACATTGCCCGGGTTACGGGTGTTGTGTACCAATTCCACGATGTATTCACGGATTGAGGGGTCGATGTAAATGTCATTCACCAAGGCGCGCGAGGCGATGACTTTATCGATGTCGACGACCTGTTTGGTTCCCGCGATTTCGGCCGAGGTTGCCATGCGTTCAAGGATGGTGAGTTCCTCTTGTTTGTTGGGGTAGTCGATGTTGACTTTGACGAGGAATCGATCGAGCTGGGCTTCTGGGAGGGTGTAGGTTCCCTCTTGGTCAATCGGGTTTTGTGTCGCTAGCACAAGGAATGGATCTGGGAGTGGGTAGCTTTTGCTACCGATGGTGACTTGGCGTTCTTGCATCGCTTCCAGCAATGCAGATTGCACCTTAGCTGGGGCTCGATTGATTTCGTCGGCGAGCACGAGGTTGGAGAAAATTGGGCCAAGTTTGGCGGAGAAATCGCCGCTCTCTTGGTTGTATACCATGGTGCCTAGGAGGTCGGCAGGTAGAAGGTCGGGGGTGAATTGCAGGCGAGCAAAGTCTGAGTTTAGGCAGCCCGCTAGCGATTTGATTGCGAGTGTTTTGGCGAGTCCAGGGACTCCTTCTAGGAGGATGTGGCCATTGGTGAGCAGGCCAATGATGAGGCGTTCCACGAGGGAACTTTGGCCTACTAGGACGCGTCCCATTTCTTGTTTGATGCCATCTACCCATTGGTAGGATTTAGTGATTTTTGCTGCGAGTGCTTCGTGATCCATCGTTGCTGTGTTGGTGAAGTAATGAGCAGTTCGAGGTACGCTGCTCAGAGATGTTTTATCTACCTATAGCGATACAAAATGGGGAAATTATTTGGCAACATGTAATTCGGCCAATTTTTCCATGACCGGCTCGGGCACGTATTGGCTTACGATATCACGCCAGCCGTCGGGGCCAATGAGTCCTTTGATCATGCTGGATGATAGCTCTGAGATGTTGCGTGGTGGCATGAGGAAGGTCGTAGAAATCTCGCTGGCCATGTCGCCATTGATCTGGCGCATGACACGTTCGTATTCATAGTCAGAGGAGGATCGGATGCCGCGGAGGATGTAATGGGCATCGACCATGCGCGCAAAGTCGACGAGGAATTTGTTGTCGAACTTGGTGATAATGAGGTTGTTTTTTTGTGGGAGTGCGGCACGCAACATTTCGATGCGAGTGGTGACATCAAAGGTGTATTTTTTGGAGGGATTGGAACCGATCGCGACGTAGAGGGTATCGAAGAGTTCGAGTCCTCGTTCGATCATCCAGAGGTGGCCGTTGGTTGGTGGGTCGAATGACCCAGCGTAGACTGCGGTGCGCATGGCTTGCTTTTGCGTTATTTCCAGTGAGTTGTCAGTAGAAAAGTGGAGTGGTCAGTGGCTGGGGTGTCGTGAGCTAGGTGGTGAGGCTTAGGCGAAGTGGTCCCACCCGCCGGAGGGGAGTTGCTGGGTGTTTGCGTCGATGGCGTGGAGGGTGCCAATGTGAGTGAGTGGGGCGAGATCTTTGGGCCAGCGTTTCATGAGATCGTCTGCGTCTGCTGCGGCGATGGAAAAAAGTAGCTCGTAGTCTTCTCCGTCGTTGAGAGCTTCCTCTACTGAGCACTGCGCTCGGCAGGGGAGGGATGCTCTATCGAGGGTGTAGCCAAGCTGGCTGAGTTTGCACAAACGCGGTAGGTCTTTGGCGAGACCGTCAGAGAGGTCCATCATCGCATTGGGTTTGTGTTGCTGCACGAGGTGCTGTGCTTCAGCAAGCCTCGGGATGAAGTCGAGATGGTGCCCGGAAAGCGAGCCTCCAAGCTCTCCGGTGACAAAGAGCTGATCACCCTCCTGAGCGGTGCTGCGCAAGACAAATTGGTCGGTGCGGACGCGGCCAGTCCCGGCGATACTGATGGCGTTCATCGAGCCAGGTGCTAGGGAGGATGTTTCTCCACCTACAATTGTGGTGTGGAAGTGTGACGCACAGGCTTCGAGCCCTTGATAGAGTGATTCGAGCCAGAGCATGTTGGTGTCTTTGCGCAGCATGACTGTGACGAGGAGGTGCTCTGGAGTGCCCCCCATGGCGGCGATGTCGCTGATCACGCGGGCAGCGGCCTTCCACCCCACACGCTTGGGGTCTTCTTGGGGAAGGAAATGCACCGATTCTATGACGCAGTCAGTCTTGAGAAGGCTGTGGTGTTGCGCATTGCGGCGAACGACAGCGCAGTCGTCGCCAGGGCCGACAATGACCTGATCTGAGCTGCTAAGTCTGCTGCAGATGGTTTCAATGATTGCGTCTTCGTTACTTTGCGAAAGCTTCATATCTTGTCGCCCATGGTGAGCATGAAGAAGACATTGATTGAATTGAATAGCGCGTGACAGAGGATGCAGGCCCAGATGCTGCCACTTTTTTCGTAGAGTACGGCGAGAAGGATGCCGAAGATCGAGAGTGGGATCACGGCCCAGATTTGTCCGTGGATGGCACCGAAGAGCACACCTGTGAGAATGGCTGCAATGGCTGGCTCGGTGAAGCGTTTGAGCACCGGGTAGAGGTAGCCTCGGAAGATGATTTCTTCTGCTAGAGGGGCAATGACGCAGGCACCGAGGATCAAGACCAGGCGTTTGTTGGTATTCTGCGCATTCAGTAGTTCATTGACCACGTCTTGGTTTTGTTTTTCGCCGAGGCGTTCTGAGAGCCAGTCTTCCATTCCGGACATGCCTAAGGCGATAAGGATGACAAAGAAGGCGATGTAGGTGCCAATGGACCACGCAACGGTATGTGTTGGGTTTTCGGGGCGGATGCCGAGGGCGTCTTCGAGGACTCCGCGTTGTTGGTAGAGAGCCACCACGATACCGGCCATCATGAGTAGGATGGAGAAGTTGATGATGACGGCGAAGGTGGTGATTTGCGTTTCTGAGTTATCCTGAAACGGAGTCATCAAGGTGAGCGTGAAGGGGAGAATCACCAATAGGCAGCCGAGAACATCGATAGGCTGGACAAAATACGTGGGGACTTTGCCCGCATTGTGCCATTGCAACGAAGGTGCCGCTCGGCGAAGCCATGCATAGAGGATGGCTGAGAGGACGGCACCGATGGCGCAGATCAGTCCAATGTCCTGCAGGACGTGGTGGCCAAACTCGGCTACCTCTAGCTCGCTGGGTGTCATGTTTTTTTAATCTTAGACTCTAATGCTCAAATTTCAACCGTCTCGGTGGGAGCATCGATCCACTTGTCATTCTCTTTGATCAAGTCGATGAGGCGATCCACTGCTTCCGCTTCTGGGATGTTGAACTGCACCGGTGTTTTATTGATGTAGAGATTGATTTTGTTAGGGGCGCCACCGACGTAGCCGAAGTCTGCGTCAGCCATTTCGCCAGGGCCATTGACGATGCAGCCCATGACCGCGATTCTGACTCCTTTGAGGTGACCGGTGGCTGCGCGAATGCGTTGGGTGGTTTCTTGCAAGTTGAAGAGTGTGCGTCCACAGCTAGGGCAGGCGACATAGTCAGTCTTGAAGATGCGCGTGCCCGCTGCTTGAAGAATATTGTATGAGAGTCTGAGTGACTGACCAGGAGCCTCCTCACCCTGCACGATCACGGCATCTCCAATGCCATCACAAAGGAGTGAACCAATGTTTCTAGCAGCGGTTAGCAATGTGTCTTGGAAGTCTTTGTTGGAGTCCTTGGATGGGTGGAAGGTGTCTTTGAGGAGGATGGGGTGGCGTGCATCGAGCTTGCAGGCTAGCATGCGGTAAGCGTGGATGACGGCCATTGGGTGCCCGTCCGGAATCGTCACCAACTGGGGGCTGGTAGAGGCATTGATGGTGGCAATTTCTTTGGAGTTCTCGGGATCAACTGCAATCACTCCGGAGTTTTCGATAACAATTTCTGGTGTGAAGTCACCTAGTTTATCGAGTTTGTGTGAGAGCGCGTCGTACTTTTCTTTGGAAGTGAAGACTCTGACAGTATTGGCTCCGCCAAGTTTGATCTCGTTGAGGACGATTTCTTGTGAGGCGCGTCGTTGGTAGGAGAATGGGTTGTAGCTGAGAGTGCCTTTTTGTTGGTCTTGGGGGTCATGTGGAAGGTGGCTGTCCGCAATGTTATTGACCAGGGCGAGCGCCACAGGGACTTCTTTGACTGGATCCTCAGTGAGGGAGACGCGAATGGTGTCGCCAATGCCGTCGGCGAGCAAGGAACCGATGCCGATGGCGGATTTGATACGACCATCTTCGCCATCTCCGGCTTCCGTCACACCGAGGTGGATCGGGTAGTTCCAGTCTGGGCCTTCAGCCATGAGGCGGGCGACTAACAAGCGATAAGCTTCGACCATGACCTTAGGATTCGAGGCCTTCATCGAGAAAATGAAATTGTGGTAGTTGTTGTCGCGGGCGATGCGGGCGAACTCGAGTGCGCTTTCGACCATACCTAGCGGGGTGTCACCGTAGCGGTTCATGATGCGATCGGAAAGTGAGCCGTGGTTGGTACCGATGCGCATGGCACGATTTTTGTCGCGGCAGAGGTGGACGAGTGGGGTGAATTCTTCGCGGATACGTTCGAGTTCTTCGTCGTATTGTGCGTCGGTGTACTCGCGGATTTCGAATTTCTTTTTGTCGGCGTAGTTGCCTGGGTTGACGCGGATTTTTTCTACCCATTTGGCCGCTTCAAGAGCGGCATCGGGTTTGAAGTGGATGTCTGCGACAATGGGCACTTCACAGCCTGCTGCTCGTACTTCGCGCACGATGTTTTCTAGGTTTTCGGCGTATTTACGGGTCTGGGCTGTGACACGCACTAATTCGCATCCAGCTTCTGCTAGTTCGAGGATTTCCTTCACACATGCAGGAGTGTCGCGAGTGTCTGAGGTGATCATCGATTGGATTCTCACCGGGTTGTCACCACCGAACTTGATGTTTCCAACATGGATCTCGCGGGAGACTCGGCGTTGGTAAGCGAATAGGTCTGAACAGTATTGGAGTGCGTTAGATGCCTCAGCAGTCATGCAGGACATCGTATACAGTGCTTGGATTTGTCCAACTATAAAACGAGGGAAATCGACTTGCTAGAATTGAACATTAGAGCGCTAACAAGATAGGTGAGACCCTTGTTGCCTGAAGGTGTGACTGAGGGGGCTCTGGGCTATCAGCACGGGGGCTGAGAGTTTCATCGTGCCAATGGTTCTGGCGCGAGAGAGATTCAGTCAGACAACCATTTGGTAGCCGCATCTTTGGCATCGAAGTCAAAGTGTCGTACCTCCGCAGAGACGAAGTGCGAGGCGAGTTTAGGTGCTAGAGTGGCGAGTGCGCTGTCACTGACGAGAGCCACTTTATGGAGGGTTTGGTGGTGGTCCTTGATGAACTTGAAGTGTTGGATCATGGCACTGAGGGTTTCCCAGCCTGGGAATTCTTCGGCGATGATCATCAAGTCTTGGAGTGAGTGACCATTCTCGATGGATGTGTCGACTATTTGTGCGAGCTGAACGAAGTCATCTTGGCTAAGTGGACCACTAGGTTCTACGATGAGGAGGGATTGTTGATAGTGGAAGTGGTGCTTGAGCATGAGAACGCGATGAGGGTGGTGATTCGTGTATGAAACGCAATGTTGATTATTTGGGAGGAATGGCTGTCTCAATCGCGATCCTGGAGCCTTGGGCTAGCTTGTTCTTTATTGAATTAAAGCATAGATCGGCTGTGGGATGATTCCGAAGAGGATGATGGCAAGACAGAGAATGGTGATGGCTAGCTTTGAGATCAGTGGCACTTGGATGGGGGTCTCAGATTTCGGGTCGTGCCAGTAGATGGCTTTGATGATTTTGAAGTAGTAGTAGAAGCCTGAGATCGCACCGAGGAAGGCGAGGGAAATGACGAGCCAACCAACGGTTTGGAGGTGGCTAAAAGCTGCTTCAAACATCAGGAATTTGCCGATAAATCCAGCAGTGAGCGGAACGCCTGCCATCGCTGCCATAATGATGGTCAGAGCCACGGCTAACAGTGGGTTGCGTTTGCCTAGACCATTGAATGTGTCAATTTCATCTGAGTCGTCTTGTGTGCGAACGATTGCGAGCACAAAGAAGGCGGCGAAGGTCATGATGAGGTAGGTGGCGAGATAGAAGGATACCGCGGCGAATTGGGAGGTGGCCAAGCCAATGAGGAGGAAGCCAGCGTGAGCGATCGAAGAGTAAGCCAGCAGTCGCTTGAAGTTCGTCTGCGCAAGGGCGGCTAGATTCCCGTAGAGGAGAGTGAGGCCAGCGAGTACTACAAGGATGAGAGCCACTTGGCTGCTAGTAGACTCTGCGGCGAGGAACGGGCGTAGGATGGTGATGGCGACGCCGAATCCAGCAGCTTTTGAAGCCACGGAAAGGAAGCTGGTGATCGGAGTTGGGGCCCCTTGGTAGACATCTGGGATCCAGAGTTGCATTGGAGCGGCTCCTACTTTGAAGCCTAGAGCGATGATGATGAGCCCGAGCCCGAACATCAGTGCTGGGCTAGAGCTGATGGATTGAAGGCTGTGGACATGGTGGAGATTGTGCGTCGCGAGGGCTTCAGCCAGCTCTGAGGAGGGGTTGGCATGAGCAAAGGAGTAGAGCTTGGCGTATTCGATTGCCTGGTCTGGGGTGATGCTGAGTCCTAGGGTGATACTAGGAAGGTGGGTGGTCTGAGTGGCACCATAGACCCATGCGATCCCGTAGACTAAGAAACCAGTGGATAGGGCGCCGAGGATGAGGTATTTCGCGCCTGCTTCCAGTGAACCGACATTGCGGCGCATGTAGGTGACCATGACGTAGAAGGATATGGTGACGAGTTCGAGCGCGACAAAGATGGATACGAGGTCTTTGGCGGAGGCCATCCACATCAGGCCAGCACAGGCAAATAATGGTAGGCAGTAGAATTCCCCCACATTTTCATCACTGCCGTCTGGGCTGGTGAATTTATTGAGCACGCTTTGGAAATCGATGCTCATGAGTAGCACGAGGATGGTGCTGATGAGTGCGAAGCCTTTGAAGAATGCGGAGTAATGATCGTGGCCATAGAAGCGAGACATCCACGCGGGTGCCTCTTGAGCGTGGCTGCCACACGATCCGATGATCAAAAGAACCAAGACGGCGGCGAGGCCAGCGGCACCCACCAGGCCCAGGGTGGCTTTATTTTTCGGCGAGGCGAAGGCCTCCCACATGAGCAGGATGAGGCCAATTCCAACGACGATGAATTCGAGGTAGTTGTAGAGCATGTTCGGTAGCTTGAGTAAACGTTACTTGAGAAGGTTGAGAAGGAGGTTGGGGCAAAGGCCAACAGCGAGGAGTACCAGGCTGAGTAGGATAGCAGGGGCTTTTTCTGCAAATGTGAGGTCGCTGGCGCTGGCGCAGCGGTCGGCGGCTGGCCCATGGAAGGTGTTGCGGAAGGCGCGCAGCATGTAGACAGCGCTGATCACCACGCCCCAGATGGCGATGATGGTGGTGATTTGCACGGGTCCGAGTGCTTGCTCTGGGGACCAGCCTTCAAAGCCGGAGAAGAATACCATGATTTCACCAGCGAAGTTAGCGAGGCCGGGAAGTCCAATTGATGCCATGGCTACGAGCCCGAATAAGAAGGCGAGCTTTGGTGCCGCCTTAGCGAGTCCGCCGAGTTTGTTCATTTCGAGGGTGCCGGTTTTGGCCTCAATACGATCGGCGAGTGAGAAGGAAAGAGCGATCGAGATGCCATGGGCAAACATGAGTAGGACTGCGGCGGAGGCGGCTAGTGTCAGTGATTGCGTTGTGGGGTCAACGATATTGCCTCCCGCTGCAATGGCTGCGCCAATGGCTAGGAAGATGTAACCCATGTGCATCACTGAGGAAGCGCCTAGCATGTTATCGAGACGCTTTTGGTTGATGGTCACTAGTCCCATCCAGAGGATGTTGAAGAGCAGCAAGACGAGGAGGAGGTTGAGCCAATGTTTCATGCCATCCGGGGCGACGGCTAGGCCGATGCGGAGGAGACCGTAGAGTCCAAATTTTTTGAGAACGCCTGCGTGAAGCATGGCGACGGGTGCGGGAGCTGAAGCGTAGGCTGGAGCTGCCCATGAATGGAATGGGAACAGCGAGACGAGGGTGCCGAAGCCGATAATGAGCAAAAGGGCGATGGCGTTCTGATGTTCAGCCACTGGCTGAAGAGAGCTAAAGGATAGGTCTTCGAGCTGGATTCCAGCGAGGATCAAACCACCGAGAAGGATGATGGAGCCAAAGGCGAGGTAGATGGTAGTTTTCCATGCGATGTTGACGCGCTCGTGACCACCTCGGCCTAAAATACCAATCATGAGGAAGGTGGGGATCAGAGCGAGCTCGTGGAAGGCGTAGAAGAAAAATAAGTTGGTAGAAACGAAGGCTCCGATGGCGCCTGCGGCGATGAGGTTGATCGATGCATACCAGAGTCTTTCACGTCCGTCGGGACAGGAACCACTGAGGGCGGCGGCGAGAGTGACAATCACAGTGAGGGAGAGCATGACTGCACTCATGCCATCGAGTCCAAGGCTGAAGCTGATTGCTGGGTTTTCAAGTACCAAGACATCCATCGTGCCTGCGCAGGTAGGACAGAGTGCCGCATAGAGCCCCAAAATCAGGTTGATGCCAGCAGCTCCGAGTGTGATCGTGCGCGCTGGCAGCTTCGCAAAGACTGCAAGAGCTGCGAGTATGGGAATGAGAATGAGTGCGAGTAGTAGCATGGAGGTGAAGTGTGAAGTGAGGTGTGAGCTGTGGGTAACGCAGTCTTAGAGAAAGGTGACGATGTAGATAATGACGATGGCACCCAGACCTAAAAGGGTGGCGTAGCCTTGGAGTCGGCCGGATTGGCAATGATTACGGAAGAGGTTGCCCGTACCCTGAGCGATGCGGGTGAGGCCACCCACGAGGAGTCCATTGATGAAGAATTCGTCAATGAAGTGGACGATGGCAGCCACGAGGTCTTGGAAGATCTTGATGAGTATCGCGTAGGCTTCGTCAACGTAGAACTTGTTGCGGAAGAGCTGCATCACTTTGTTGTTCGCGAGCGGGTCGCTTTCTTTTCCTTTGTAGAAGACGACGGCCGCAGCGAGGCCGACCACGAAGGCGGCGATGGAAGCGATGGTGACGCTATTCATTTCAAGGCCGATGTGGGGGTGGAAGTCGTTGAGCGCAGGGATCGCTTTACCAATCCAGGGTGAAGCAAGCGACATGAGACCGAGGATGAGGAGTGGCACGGCCATGACGAGAGGTACTTCTTTGGCGTGGGCCGCGTGTTCGTCTTTGGCCTTACCGAAGAAGGCGATGAAGAGCAGGCGGAACATGTAGAATGTGGTGAGCGCGGCTACTGCTACAGCGATGTAAAAGAGCGCGGGGTTGCTCTCGTGTGCGGCGTGGAGGATGCCTTCTTTAGAGAAGAATCCTGAGGTGAATGGGACTGCAGTCAAACACAGGGTGCCGATAACGAAGGTGATGCCGGTGATGGGCATTTTCTTGAAGAGGCCACCCATCTTCCAGATGTTTTGTTCGTGGTGGCAGGCGTAGATGACGGCACCAGAGCCTAGGAAGAGGAGCGCCTTGAACCATGCGTGGGTGTAGAGGTGGAACATCCCGGCATTCGGGTCGACCAAGCCAACAGCCATCACCATGTAGCCGAGCTGCGAGAGCGTCGAGTAGGCGAGGATCTTTTTGATGTCGTCTTGCTGAGTGGCCATGAGGGCGGCAGCCAATGAAGTGATCCCACCGATCCAGGCGATAGTGACCGCTGAGCAATCCGGGATGACATCGAAGCCGATTGAGAAAAAGAAGCGTGCCATCATGTAGACACCCGCTGCTACCATGGTGGCAGCGTGGATCAGAGCTGAGACTGGAGTTGGTCCCTCCATGGCATCGGGAAGCCAGACGTGGAGCGGGAGTTGGGCGGATTTACCAATGGCACCGCAGAAGACGAGGAGGACGGCGGCTCCGAGGAAGGGAGTGGCTGCGCTGAGAGCCATTTGATCAAAGACGATGGAGCCGGTGATGCCCCAGATCATGAGAATGCCGATGAGGAAACCAAAGTCGCCCACGCGGTTGGAGAGGAAGGCTTTCTTTGCCGCGTCTGCAGCACTGTCTTTTTGATACCAATGGCCGATGAGCAGGTAGGAAGAAAGACCAACGAGCTCCCAGAAGATAAACATCATGACGAAGTTATCGGCTAGGACGATGCCGGTCATGGAGAACATGAAGAGCGAAAGATTGCCGAAGTAGCGAGCCTTGGATTCGTCGTCCTTCATGTAGCCGAGTGAGAACACATGAACCAGCAAGCCAATTCCAGTGACCACGACCATCATCCCCTTGGAGAGTTGATCGAGCTGGATGCCAATGTTGACGTTAAAGTCGCCAATTTGCGCCCAATTGAAGCTGCAGCCCACAGCGTCTGAGCTGAGAAGGCTGAGCGAGATGCCGAGCGTGACTAAGGTGCCAATAGTGCCTAGAATGGCTGCGATACTGGCCATCTTTTGCTGAAGCAAAAAATGGATGAGGATGGCTGAGAGCAGCGGGATGATGAGTAGGAGCAATGCTGAATTCATCTGATGTTATCCTTTCAAGCTAGTGAGGTCTTCGGTGTTCACGGTCTGGCGTGCGCGATAGAGGGCTACGATGATGGCAAGCCCTACGGCGACTTCGGCAGCGGCCACGGTGATGATAAAGAACATGAGCATCTGTCCATCATAGTCGGGAAGTCCGTTGACGGTGTGGTAGCGGGAAAAAGCAATCAAGGTCAGAGCCGCGGCAGCGAGCATCATTTCCAAGCACATGAAGATGACGATGATGTTGCGGCGAATGATCACTCCAGCCAGGCCAATGGCAAAGAGTAGGCCCGACATGAAGAGGTATTCGGTGAGTGAGGCGGTTTGCATGAAATTCGTTATCCTGGAATGGTTTTCAGTGAGTGGCTTGGGGTCGTGGTTGCCCGAGACCCTAGGATTTTGCTTTGAGCTTCTTGGAGAGTGCGACACAGCCGACGGTGGCCACGAGCAAGAGCACGGCGATAATTTGCAGTGGTAGGTTGTATTCGTTGAAGAGCTTGTGACCGATGAGGTTGACGTCAGGCAGCTTGCGGTCTGCAAGGTTTTCGGCAGCCATTGAGCTGCGAATCACCGAGTCAGCGGGGATGCTTGGGTCGAGTTGTTGCTCGCTCATTGCGAGCGACTCAGGAGTGATGGCTTGGAAGTTACCAAAGTCACTTGTTTGGAACACAGCGATCAACTGCAGCACGAGTAAGGTTGGGATGACGACGCCCGCTGCAATGGAGCTGGAGCTGAATTGCTTTTCTTCCTCTTTTTTGAGGTCTAGAAGCATGATGATGAAGAGGAATAGAACCATCACAGCGCCGGTGTATACGAGGATCTGCAAGATGCCGACGAAGTAGGCATTCAAGCCAACAAACAAGGCAGCTAATCCGATGAAGGAAACAATCATCGAGAGGGCGCTGGACACAGGGTTCTTGAGGGCGACAACACCGATGCCGCCACCAATCATGATGAGGGCGAAAAGGTAGAATAGTATGGTAGGCATTGTTTAGTGAATTGTTATGGGTGATTAGTTAATCGGTGCTAGCGGCTTTGGGCAGCCGGTTAGTGTGATGATTTGTTGGCTGAGCGCTAGAGGTAGTTGGTCGGCAAGGCTGAATTCTTTGGCGCCAGCAATGGTAGTAAGAATGTGTTGGGACACGCGCATGCGAAAAGCTCTGCCTGCTTTGTAGGCTTCGAACTCTTCAAATCTATTGATCTCACTTTCCATATCCAAACCAGCTCACCAGAGCTGCAAATTCATTTCTAATAACAACTATTTAATCTCATTCCACTTGTTGACGAGGCCGATGCGTTTGCCTCCGATTTCGTAGAGTTTCTGCTTGTCGTGGAGCAGTTCGGCACGTGAGGAACCGGTGATGGCGTAGTCTTTTCTGAGGTAGATAGCTTGTTCTGGGCAGACTTCTTCACACATGCCGCAGTAGATGCAGCGGGTCATGTCGATGTCGAATTCTTTAGGGCGCTTTTCTACTTTGGCCCATGGATCATCTGCTGGGATGTCGCCTGGGATGATTTTGATTGCTTTGGGAGGGCAGATGAATTCACAGAGTTGGCAGGAAACACAGCGTTCACGATCTTGTTCGTCAGTCACGAGTGCTGGAGCCCCGCGGTAGTGTTCAGGTAGTTGGTCGTCCCACTTTTGCTCTGGGTACTGCATGGTCAAGCCAAGTCCAGATGACTTGAGTGCCTCAGATCCGCGTGCTTTGCCAGTCATCGATTTGAAGGCATGCTTGAGTGTGACGGCAGCTCCTTTCGCCAGGGCAAAGAGGTAGAGCTTCTCGGAGGTGTTGAGCTCCGGGCGTTTGAGTTTTTTTACTTCGGCCATGGTGGTGTGTGCGTGTGGGGTGATGACTAAGCGTTTGCCTTGGGTTTTTTGTCAAAAGTCTTGGCGATGTAGAACATGAGGGCTGAGAAGATGATGGTGCCCAGGGCGAGTGCGCTGAGGGCGAGTGATTCCCCACGTTCTATCATGCTAGGTGCAGCCATGATGACTGCGGCAACGAGTACATTGATGAGAGCGAGTTCGAAGAAGACAACCCAACCAAGCTTCATGAGTTGGTCGTAGCGGAAGCGTGGAACGGTCCAGCGCACGAGGATGAAGAATAGGATGAAGAAGATGACTTTCCCAAGGAAGGCGGCGAGGTGGACGAGTCCAGCGTATGGCAGCCAGTTGCCCTGTGCATCTTGGAGAAGGGCATCGAGGCCAAAGCCCAGGGACCAGCCACCAAAGAATAATGTCACAATGAGTGCGGATCCGACGATCATGGCGGCATATTCACCGAGGAAGAAGAGCGCGAACTTCATGGAAGAATATTCGGTATGGTAGCCACCGACGAGTTCGGTTTCACACTCAGGAAGGTCGAATGGCATGCGGTTGGTTTCAGCAAAGATGGAGACGGTGAATATGAAGAACGAAAGCATTAGTGGGAACCAAAGGAAGTAGCCGATAGCACCACCGAACTGGCTTAGACCACATTGGAACCCGTCATCGAAGGTGAATGGAAGAAGCAACCAACCATGGTTCGCTTGCCAGGTGACGATGTCAGTTAGGTTAAGTTGGCCAAAAATCATCAGCACCGGAACGATCGAAAGGCCTAGAGAGATTTCGTAAGAGATCATTTGGGCACAGGAACGTACGCCACCGAAGAAGGAGTATTTGTTGTTGGATGACCAACCCGCAAAGGTGATTCCGTAGACAGAGAGTGAGGCGATGGCAAAGATGAAGAGTGGGCCAACTGCGATGTCGGCGATCACAAGTTTTTCACCCCAAAGTTCCGAGCCAAATGGGATCACACAAAGCGTGAGCAAGGCGGGCACCATGGTAAGGCCGGGAGCAATCCAGAAGAAGAATTTGTGCACGTGGGATGGGGTGAAGTCTTCTTTGAGAATAAACTTTAGACCATCGGCAAGCGGCTGAAGCAGGCCTTGCACCGGGAGGTCTTTCTTGCCACCAAAGAGGGTGAGAGGGATTCCGGTACGGTTGGGGCCTACGCGGTCTTGGATGACAGCAGCGAAGCGGCGTTCAGCGTATACTGAATAGGCGATGAGAGGTAGGGTGAGAACGAAGGTGAAGCCGACGATCTTGACCAGAATGATGAGGAGCTGGATGAGTATGGAGTCCATGAGAATGCAATTCTAGTTCGAGAGTTTAGCCGACAATCTCACCATTGTTGATGCGTTGTTTTTCAGCTTCGAGCAATGGGATAGTTTCGCCAGTGTCAATGAGTGGGAGCCCTTGGTCTCCAATCTTGGAGAAGGTGATGCCTTCGAATTCTTTGACGCTGGATGCGAGGAGCTTGAGTACATCTTCGATGATGAAGAGGTCATTCTGCTCGCCTGCGAGCTTGAGCGTGAGGTCACGGATGATCTCCCAGTCTTCGCGAGCGTTGCCTGGAGGTTGGAGGGCTTGATTGAGTCGCTGGAGGCGTCCTGTGACGTTGATCATGGAGCCCCGCTTTTCGGCGAAGGATGAAGATGGTAGTACGATGTCGCTGGCTTCGGCTGTATGGTTTGCAACAGCGGCTACACTGATGATGAGCTCGCATCCAGCAAGGTCGTCGTGGGTGAATTCAGCAGCTTCAAACACATCTTCTTGAAGGATGACGAGGGCCTTGATTTTACCATCTTGGAGTCCGTTTTTGATGGATATTAGACGGCCTGCGGAGCCTTCTGTCCCTAGAATCAGGTTGACCCCCTGGGTGTTGGGGTTGCGGTCGGCTGAGATGAGCTTGCCATCTGCTTGATCATCGCGTGCCACCGTGGCGATGGATTCGGTACCCAGGACTTGGGCGAGGGTTTTGGTGAGGAAGAGTTCTTCATTGGTCATGCGGGCGGACGCGATAATAGCAACTTCCGCAGCGTCGAATTGCTTGAGTGCTTCGGCACTGGCATCGAGGGCTTGGTTCCAAGCTGAAACTTCGTGCTTGCCGTCCGCCTTGACCATGGGGTCGGTGAGGCGATCGTTTCCTTGAAATTTGTGGAATGACAAGCGATGTGAGTCTGGCATCCACTCAGAATTCACCGCGTCATTGCGGCGTGGTGTGACACGGTAGACTTGGCTACCACGCGTCCAGATAGTGGTGTTGCATCCCGTGGCGCAATTGACATCGATTGATTTGGTTTCCTTGAGGAACCAAACACGCATCTGGAAGCGGAAGTCTTTTGAGGTCAGGGCTCCCACTGGACAGAGGTCGATGGTGTTCATCCCATAGTTAGAATCGAGCTTGCGGTCTGGGTGGCAGGTGAGCGTGGTGTGTGTGCCACGTTCGGTAAAGCCAAGGACTGCGTCATCAGCAACTTCATCCATGAAGCGGACACAGCGTGAGCACATCACACAGCGTTCATCGTCGAGGTTCACGCGCGGGCCAATATCAACATTTTTAGGCTTCTTGACCTTATCTTCGATGAAACGTGAGGTGCCACGTCCGTGCTCTACTGAGTATTCTTGGAGGGTGCATTCACCTGCTTGGTCACAAATCGGGCAATCGAGTGGGTGATTGATGAGAAGGAATTCCATGACTCCTTCACGGGTTTTCTCTACGAGCTCCCCTTGGGTGCGAATCCCCATGTTTTCAGCCACCGTGTTGGCGCAAGCGATGACTGGACGAGGCATCCATCCGATGTCCTGGTAGCCTTCGTTATTGTATTCGGGGTCTTGGCCAGGAGCTAGGCGCGGTGGCATACCCATCTGCACCATGCACATGCGGCAGTTGCCTGGAGAAGAAAGTTTCGGGTGGTAACAATAATGTGGAACTTCCGCTGCCGCTTGTTTGCACGCCTCAATCATGCGTGTGCCACGAGGCACTTGGATCCAGTGGCCATCGATTTGCACATTGACCAAGCCCTTTTCGGCAGCAAGGTCTTTGGGGAGTGTTTGGGTTTCAGTAGTCTCTGACATACGCAAGGTGGTTGGCTAGGAGTGGGGCAGGAAGGGGTTATAGCGGGTCTTGGCCGAAGTTGTTTGGGCCATCAGTGCCTTTGAGGCATCCATTCTCAATGAAGGCCCAGAGGGCGCCGACGACGGGGACGAAGGCGATGAGCACCCACCATGCAGACTTGTCTCTGTCATGCCATCGCTTGGCTTGAATTGCGATGGTGATCCACAAGACTGGGAGGTAGCATACCAACGCAATGATTGAGGCGGCCAGGGACTCTGAGCCAAAGACTAGGGATGTCACGAAGACGATGGCATAAAAAGCCAACATCGTAACAATGGAATAAGCCCAGTATGAGCTCCGGGATATTCTACCTTTGAAGCCGAACAAGATTTCATTGGGTGTGAGTTTCGCAGCTGATTCAGCTGGCAATTGGGTGTCGGTTGCTGGTGCGGTGTATGGGTTGTTGTCCATAGGATGAAGTGCGTTATTGAGTCAAAAACTCCTCACGTTGGAGTTGTTCTTTGCTGAGGTACTGGTTGTTCTCGGATGTTTCAGCTGTGAGTTCATCACGGAATTTGGCGATGATTGCTTCAACTGGCCATGAGGAAGCCTCGCCGAAAGCGCAGATGGTTTTGCCGTCGATTTGGTAGGCGACGTCTTCGAGGGTTTGGATATCCTCTGGCGCTGCCTCACCATTGACGATGCGGTCGGAAAGTTTCTTCATCCAGCCATTTCCCTCGCGGCACGGGGTGCATTGGCCACAGGATTCGTGGGCGTAGAAGTGATTGATATTGTTGAGCACCCAAGACATCTTTCGCGAGTCGTCTAGAACGATCACGCCACCCGATCCAGCCATAGAGCCGCATGCGGCGAGTGTGTCGAAGTCCATCTGAATGTCCCAAAAATCGAGGTCTTTGGCATCTTCACCACGTCCAATCTTGAAGGTTTCATCACAACGAAGAATCTTGGAGGAGGAACCACCGGGGATTACCGCTTTGAATTCTCGCCCATCTTTGGGGCCGCCGCAGATGTCGTAAAGAAGTTCACGCATGGTGAGAGTGCCAACTTGGACTTCGTAGTAGCCAGGCTTCTTCACATCGCCGGAGACACAGAGGATGCGAGTGCCGGTGTTGCGCTCGACGCCGAGCTTGGCATATGCGTCACTACCCATCTCGATGATGTGTTTGACATGGCAGAGTGATTCGACGTTGTTGACGATGGTTGGTGCCATGTAGAGGCCAAGGGCGGCAGGGAAGTAGGGTGGTTTGATCCGTGGGTACGGACGCTTGCCTTCGAGTGACTCGATGAGTCCGGTTTCTTCGCCGCAGATGTAGGCTGCTGCACCACGGTGGACGTAAATTTCGAGATCAAACCCGGTACCGAGAATGTTTTTGCCAACGAAGCCTTTTTCACGTGCTTCTTCAATTGCCGCTTCCATGGTCTCGGCCGCGGCAGGAAATTCCTCACGCATGTAGAGGTAGGCAGTGTGTGAGCCAACCGCGAAGGCGGAGATGACCATGCCTTCAATCAGCTGATGCGGGTCTTGGTGTACAATGTAGCGGTCCTTGAATGTGCCGGGTTCCGATTCATCACAGTTGCAGATGAGGTAGACCGGCTTGGTGTTGTTTGGTGGGATGAAGCCCCATTTGACACCGGTGGGGAAGCCAGCGCCTCCGCGACCTCGAAGGCCGGATTTTTTCACCTCATCGGTGATAGCACCGGGCTCCATTTTGACGGCTTTCTTGAGTTGTTCGTAGCCGCCATCCGCGATGTAGGTGGCAATGCTAGTGTCCCAGCCTTGGCGATCGATGTTCTTGAAAATCAAGCGATGTTCGCGTGGATGTGGTTCTTTACCTGGAAGGTATTGGATGTCTGCCATATGCTTGCTGGAGGGTGAGTGGTTATGCCTGATACTTGTCGATGAGTTCTTGAGCTTTGTCAGGCGTGACGCTTTCGTGGAAGTCGTCATTGACGAGGCAGACCGGGCCCGTGCCACAGGAGGCCAGGCACTCGGCAAATTCTACTGAATAATTCCCGCATGGCGAGACGACGATTGGCTGGTGGTGGGATAATTGTGTGCGGTCGATGTTGGTGATCTCACAGATTTTTTCCATCAATTCGTATGAGCCTTCCATGGCGCAGGAAAGTGTGCGGCAGATGCGGTAATGGAACTTTCCTGGAGCGCTCTGGCGAAAGCCTGGGTAAAAGGTGACGACCGAGAGAACTTTGATTTTTTCAATTTCCAGTTTGTTGGCAACCCAATCGATGGCTTCCTTTGAGATGAATCCAAAGTGGTGCTGGACGATGTGTAGCAATGGGAGCACGGCGGAGAGTTTGCTCACGGGGTAGTGCGTGATGCGTTCGTCTGCGAGTGCTTCGATTTCAGCGCTGGCTTCAAAAGGTTTGAAGTGCTGTGTGCCCGGAGTGGTGTCGGATGCTACAGCATGTTCTAGGATTTCATGAGACATGGGGTCTGCGGAGTGAGAATTGGAATGAAGTGCTTGGGTGATTTATCGGTCGCATTCACCCATCACAAAGTCGAGTGAACCGAGGATCGCTGGAACGTCCGATACCATGGTGCCTTTGAGTAGCTCAGGGCAGATGGAAAGGTTGATGAAGGACGGAGAGCGGATCTTGAGGCGGTGCGGAACGCCTCCTCCTTTGGAGTGGATGTAAAAACCCAGTTCGCCTTTCGGGTTTTCATGGCCAAAGTATACTTCACCCTTCGGGGCGTCGATGCCCTGTGTGGTGACAATAAAGTGGTGGATGAGTTCCTCCATCGACATCAACACGCGTTCCTTTTCTGGGAGCGTGCTTTTCGGATCGATGATGTTGATCGGTCCGTCTGGTAGCGAGACGATAGCCTGACGTAGGATGCGGATGGACTGGCGAATTTCCTCCAGTCGAATTTGGTAGCGAGCATAGCAATCTCCCTCATCTGCAATAGGAACATCAAAATCGTATTGTTCGTAGCCTAGGTATGGGTTGTCTTTGCGGAGGTCACGAGCAACTCCTGAGGCTCGAAGGTTGGGGCCGGTGAGGCCGTATGAGATCGCATCTTCCTTGCTGATGTGGCCGATGTCACACATGCGATTCATGAAAATCTTGTTCTTGTCTAGCAAGGTGGCGACTTCTTCCACAAGTGGTTCGCATTCGTCGAGGAAGGTGGTGAGTTGCTCAATGAAGCCGTCTGGGAGGTCGCGTGTTTGACCGCCGATGCGGGTGTAGGAAGTGGTGAAACGCGCGCCCGTGAGTTGCTCACAAAGGTTGTAGATCTTTTCTCTTTCGTTGAATGTGTAGAGGAAGACGGTCATGGCTCCTACATCCATGGCGCAGACCCCGACTCCTAACATGTGTGATGAAATGCGAGCGAGTTCGCAGGCGATGACTCGCACAGCTTGACCGCGTTCGGGTAGTTCCCAACCCATCAATTTTTCGACGGCGCAAGCGTAGGCGACATTATTTGCTAGTGGCGCGAGGTAGTCGAGGCGGTCAGTGTATGGGACGAACTGATTGTATTGCATGTTCTCCGCAATTTTTTCATCACCGCGGTGTAGGAAACCTACATCTGGTGTGGCCTTACTGATGACCTCTCCGTCGAGTTCGAGGATGAGGCGAAGCACTCCGTGGGTGGCTGGGTGTGATGGCCCCATGTTGAGTACCATCTTTTCGCCAAGCATGTCGTCAGCTTCTGCCTGGTGGTCTGCTACAGCCTGGACAGCGCGTGCTGCATTATCGGGTGCTTCGTAGTGGGTAGTTTGTTTTGTGGCCATAGAAGTGTGAGTGTCTAACCACATATTAGAAAAAAGGAAAAACTACAGTGTATCAAGGAGGATTATCAAAAAAGAAAGAGATCACCATGATAGTGATCTCTAAAGTGCGGGTAGCAATCTGAACTTGAGCAGATTAGCGGCGTGTGCAGCGGTGTCCTCAGGGCGTGAAGTCTAGCCTTTGAGTGACTCAACGGCCTTTGCCCAGTCGAGTTCTGCGCTGCCTGCTGTGCCGTTTGCGATGCGCTCACAGAAGTTGAGGTATGCTGCTACAGCGATGTCGTCTTGGGTGATCTTGGAGAGCACGACTTTCTTTGGTGTTTTTTTAGCGGCTGCCTTTTTTGTGGTTTTCTTTGCGCTTGTCTTTTTTGTCGCCTTTTTGGCGCTTGCCTTCTTAGCTACTGTTTTTTTAGCGGCTTTCTTTGCAGTCTTCTTGGCGGCTGTTTTTTTGGTAGTTGATTTTGCCATGATAGGGGTGTGTTGCTGTTCGGTATAATATAGTGAGTGTAGGCTCACACGGAGTTACGCAGCAGAGTCAATGCCAACTAACAAATTAGTCAACGAATTATCGGTTGATATTCTGTCACGCAAATTCGTGTGTCTGAGTTAGCTGTAGCTGAATTTGTTAGGTTTTTCAATCATTTCTATGATGGCGTCAAAGATTTTTATCTGATGGGTAATTATTACTTGAGGATTCTTCACTATGGGGTGTTATTGCGAGTGATGCGATTGAGACAATTATTACTGGCTGTGTGTGTGATGTCATCTGGTTCCCTGATGGCGGATGATGCGGCGCGCGAGATATTGGCGCGCACGCGATACGCGGCGACGATGCAAGATGATCAGAGTTTGCATGGTACGATGACTAAGAATGGGCTCCGCACACCGATTAGTTTGTATTTACGTCAGTCGGACATTCAATTTCGATATGAGGCTGCTGGGCAGGAGAAGCGTTTTCATATGCGTCTGGAAGATGATGATTTTTCCCTCTACCAGATTGTTGGTGATAAGGTGACTCCCTTTAGTGATGCTCAGATCTCGGAGCCTATCAACGGCACTGATTTTACTTATGAGGATTTATCCATGCGCTTTTTGTATTGGGATGATGCTTCGATCGAGGGGGATGAGAAGGTGAGTGGTCAGCTATGTACGAAGTTGCGCTTGATCAATCCGTCACAGACGAGTGGTCAGTACCGAATTGTTTATATCTGGGTACATAAGAAGTTTGGGAGCTTGATGAAGATGGTGGGTTATAATGCTGCAGGGAAGCCATTGAAGCAATTTCAGGTGACTGATGTGATGCAAGTAGGGAAGCAATACACGCTGCGCAAGATGCGTGTCGATAGCATCAGTCCAAAGACGAATAAGGCTACCGGGATCACCTATTTGGAATTCCAGAAAGAGAAGCGTAAGAAGAGCCGCTTCAGGAGGTAGCATCGGCTCATCCGCCACTGCTGCCTAGCTTGCAAGTTCTGCTGTTGGTGGATTGATGACGAGCAGATTCCTTAAGTGTGAATAAAAAAAGCGCCAAGCAGTGATGCTGGCGCTTTTGTGTTGAGATGGAATTCCTGATTAGGCGTTCGGGAGTTCGATGAAGCCTTCGAGCTTGCGGATACGAGTCGGGTGACGCATCTTACGCAGTGCTTTTGCTTCAATCTGACGGATTCGCTCACGAGTGACTTGGAATTGACGTCCGACTTCTTCGAGAGTGCGGCTGTACCCGTCTTTGAGGCCAAAGCGTTGTTCGAGGACTTCGCGTTCGCGGTCGGTGAGTGTGTCGAGTACGTCGATGATCTTCTCCTTCAGCATCGCGAAGCCTGCTTCTTCCATTGGGTTTTCAGCAGCTTTATCTTCGATGAAGTCACCGAATGAGGTGTCGTCCGAATCACCTACTGGCGCTTGGAGTGAGATCGGCTGTTGGGCCATCTTCAGGACTGCGCGGACACGCTCCACAGGTAGGTGGATTTCCTCTGCGATTTCGTCTGGGGTAGGTTCGCGACCATATTCTTGCACGAGTTGCTTCTGCACGCGCATGAGCTTATTGATCGTTTCGATCATGTGCACAGGAATACGGATGGTACGTGCTTGGTCGGCGATGGAGCGAGTGATCGCCTGACGAATCCACCAAGTTGCGTACGTTGAAAATTTGTAACCACGGCGGTATTCGAATTTTTCAACCGCTTTCATGAGGCCCATGTTGCCTTCCTGGATGAGGTCGAGGAAGGAAAGTCCACGGTTGGTGTACTTCTTGGCGATGGAGATAACGAGTCGGAGGTTGGCTTCGACCATTTCGGTTTTGGCTTTGTAGGCCATCTTCATCCAGTGGCGGAGATTTTTATTGTTCTCCATGAAGTCATCCGTGTTGTGCCAGGCGTGTTGCTGCGCTTCACGGATTTTAGTTTCAAATTCTTTGTCTTCCGGATGTGCTTGAAGCTTGCGGCTATATTTCCAGAATTTCTTTTGATAATCTTCAACAACTTCGCAGAAGTCTTCGACAATCTTTTGTTTGTAGAAGAAGCGGTTGTAGAGTTTTGCAATGATCGTAAGTTGGCTCTCGAGCTCGTCTCTGAGTTTGGTGACACCACGTGGGTTCTTCGCATTGAGCTTTCGGAAAATGTCGTCAGCTTCCTCGTGAACTTGGCGGAGTTGGTCGCAGAGTTTTGGAAGTGTCTTCATGTAGCGCTCGCGTGATTCGATTTTCTTATCGAGGATGACGCGGTCGAAGCGTTCCTTGCCACGCATGAGCTTGTCTGCAAGGTCGAGGTATGATTGAGACACGAAGCCGAAGCGGTGGAGGTACTGCTGCACGGTGATTTCAGCATCTTCGATACGCTTGGAGATCTCCACTTCCTGCTCACGTGTGAGAAGTGGGACTTGGCCCATTTGCTTGAGGTACATGCGTACCGGGTCATCGAGGATGTCGAGTTTTTGCTCTGGCTTGGAATCGGCTTCCTCGCCACCATTACGCTTCTTGTCGCGGTAGCGATCAACTTCAGAGGCGTCGATGATATCAAATTCCATCATGCGCAGGCGTTCGAGGATGGCCTCAACATCTGCGGGTTCGACGAGATCATTGGGGAGAATCTCATTGATGTCGTCGTAGGTGAGATATTCTTGCTCTTTGGCAAGCTTGATAAGCTCGCGCACCTTTTCCTGGATTTCAGGGGTGTCGATGCGGTTTTTTGGTGGCTTCTTGGACTTCTTCGCTTCGGCTTCTGCTTCGAGAAGTGCTTCAAGTTTAGATTTTTTAGGAGCAGCTTTTTTGGCGGCCTTTTTTGCAGGAGCAGCCTTTTTGCTTACTGTCTTTTTGGCAGCCTTTTTCGCAGGAGCTTTCTTGGCTACAGACTTTTTAGCTGCTTTTTTCGCAGGAGCCTTTTTTGCTACAGACTTTTTCGCGGCAGTTTTTTTAGCTGCGGTCTTTTTCGCGGTGGTTTTTTTTGCTGCAGTCTTCTTGGCTGCAACTTTTTTAGTTGCTGCTTTCTTGGCTGTTTTTTTCGCTACTTTCTTAGATGCCATGGTGAGCTTGTGGTGGCTATGTGTGATCGTTCGGAGCACAAATATAGCTATTGTAAGTTGTCAAGGCGCAGAGATGCGCGACAACTTTGAAAGTTGTGCCACGAATGTCGATTCGTCAAGGGATTTCCTGACGCTCCTAGCAAGGAAATCTCTGAGTGCTTGAGCGTCTGCGTGATTTGGATGTTAGAAAAAATCAATCACCCTGTCGGTTAGGGGATTATCGTTCTTTTACTCGTTCGACTTTGGCGCCGAGAGCGAGGAGTTTTTCATCGATATGCTCGTAGCCACGGTCAATGTGGTAGAGGCGGTTGATCTCAGTGGATCCCTCAGCATTCAGTGCTGCTAGCACGAGGGCTGCGGAGGCTCGTAGATCGGAGGCCATGACGGGGGCTGCTGAGAGCTTATCCGTGCCATCAATGACGGCTGTGCCATTGTCGACTTTCATGTTAGCTCCCATGCGGGACATTTCAGCACAGTGCATGAAGCGCTGAGGGAAGATGGTGTCTTCGATCACAGAGAGGCCTGGTGTGGTGGCGTAGAGCGCGGAGAATTGGGCCTGCATGTCTGTGGGGAATCCGGGATGAGGGGCTGTGACGATGCGAGCCCCTTTTGGAGTGCTCGCTGGTGCAACTTTCACCGAGCTTCCTTCTTCATTGAATTCGACGGAGTGTCCTGATTCGATGAGTTTTTCTGTGACTGGTTCGAGGTGTTCCTTGCAGATACGATTGATGGTGATGCCTTCGGGGCCAGCAGCCATGGCACCTGCTACCATGAATGTGCCAGCTTCGATACGGTCCGGGATGATGGTGTGTTCGGTGCCGTGGAGGCGTTCTACTCCTTCAATGGTGATGGTGCGGGTGCCGGCGCCTTGGATTTTTGCGCCCATGCTGATGAGGAAGTTGGCGAGGTCGACGACTTCTGGTTCAGCGGCTGCTGACTCGATCACGGTGGTTCCTTTGGCTAAGACGGCGGCCATCATGAGGTTGTCGGTGCCGAGCACGGTTGGGCCTTGCTTACCGCGCATGTCTACTTCGGTACCCACGAGTCCATTGGGAGTGGTCATGTTCATGTTGCCGCCTTCTAGGTCGATATCGGCGCCGATGGCGCGCAGTCCTTTGAGGTGGAGGTCCACTGGGCGGTCGCCGATCACGCAACCTCCGGGCAGGGAAACCATGGCTTGGCCGAGGCGTGCGAGTAATGGGCCCATCACACAGATGGAGGCTCGCATTTTGCGAACAAGTTCATAGGGGGCTTCGTGGGTGATGGTTTGTGCGCTGATGCGTACGGTGCCGCTGGAGCGCTCCACATGGGCTCCAAGAGCTGAGAGGATCTGGATCATGTAGTTGGTGTCCGAGACGTCGGGCACGCGGCGAATGATCACATCATCTTCTGTGAGTAGTGAGGCTGCAAGGATTGGGAGCGAGGCGTTTTTTGCGCCGGAGATGTTGATGGCGCCAGATAGGGTATTGCCACCGTGTACGATGAGTTTGTCCATGTGATCAGTCGGTTAAAGGGGTGTGTTCTGTAGAAGGGGCTTCTGGCTCTTGGGCTTCCTGCCATGTGGCCGTTGGAAAGCGTTGGATACCAGAGAGGTCTGAATAGGTGTGGATAGAGGAAAATCCAGCGCGATCAAGAAGTTGTTCTACTTCTTGATATTGGTGGATGCCAATTTCGAGAGCGATTTTCCCGTTCGGGTTAAGAAATTGTGGTGCTTGTTGGGTGAACTCTCTGAGGAGGTCGAGTCCGTCTTGTCCTGAATAGAGGGCGAGAGCTGGGTCGTAGTCGAGCTCAGCCTCTAGCGTTGGCTTGTCGCTGAGAGGCACGTAGGGGAGGTTGGCAACAATGAGGTCGTAGCGTTGGTCTGCCAATTGGCTGAAGCTATCGCTCTCGATCAAGTCGACGTTTTCGACACCTAGAAGTTGTTTATTTTTCTGGGTGAGTTCCAGTGCTTTGGTGGAAATGTCGGCACAGGTGATGTGTGACTTTGGGCCAAATTCTGCAGCGAGAGTGAGTCCAATCACGCCAGAGCCGGTTCCCATATCGAGAACGCGAGCGGGTGAGGCTGAGTGGAGCTCGCTGAGGACGATTTCACAGAGTTCTTCGGTTTCAGGGCGCGGGATGAGGGCTCGCGCGTCGGTATAAAACTCGCGTCGGTAAAACTCCACAGTTCCTAAGATATGCTGGAGTGGCTCACGTTGCCCGCGGCGTTTTAGCATATCGCGCAAGGGAGCAAGCTGTGCTTCATCGAGCGGTTGGTCAAAGCGAGTGTAGAGCTGGATTTTTGTGCACTCGAGCTGATGGCAGAGCAGGAGCTGCATGTCGCGGCGCGCGGTATCGACGCCTTTGGACTGCAGCCATTGGGTGCCAGAATCCAGTGTCTCTAGGATGGTTTTCAATTCGCTCGATCGCTGCGGTTAGGTTTAGTCGGGGATGGCTGGCTTACTCCATGCCCGCATCGGCGAGGCGGTGTTCCATTTCCTTCTTTTGAAGGTTCTCGGTAAACTCGTCAATCGCGCCGCTCAGGATACCTTCAATGTTGTGGGAGGTGAAGCCGATGCGATGGTCGGTGACGCGGGATTGAGGGAAGTTGTATGTGCGGATTTTTTCGGAGCGATCGCCAGATCCGATTAAGGACTTACGTTGAGCTGAGTATTTTTCTGCTTCTTCGCGCACCTTAGCTTCATAGAGTTTGGTGCGCATGATTTGGAGGCCGATCTCGCGGTTCTGAGTTTGGCTTCGGCCATCTTGACACTTCACTTGAAGTCCGGTGGGCAAGTGGGTGATTTGGACGCATGAATCGGTGGTGTTCACGTGCTGACCACCTGAGCCACCTGATCGAGTTGCTTGGATGTGGAGTTCTTCCTTTTTGAGTTCGAAATCGACTTCATCGGCTTCTGGCATGACGGCAACAGTGCAGGTGGAAGTGTGGATGCGGCCTTGAGTTTCCGTGGCAGGGACTCGCTGAACGCGGTGCACTCCTGATTCGTATTTCATGTAGCGGAATACTTCCTCTCCAGTAATCTTAAGGACAACTTCTTTGAATCCGCCGACTTCGGAGGGCGATGACTCGAGGTGCTCTACTTTCCAGCCGCGGCCTTCTGCATGACGTTCGTACATGCGCATGACTTCGCCTGCGAAGAGTGAGGCTTCATCGCCGCCAGCACCCGCACGGATTTCAATCAGGGCATCGCGGTCTTCATTGGCATCGCGTGGTAGGAGTGCGTATTGCACTTTTTCGGAAAGGTCTTCGATGCTTGCTTCGAGTTCTGGGATTTCCATTTCAGCGAGCTCGGCGATTTCAGGATCGTCTTCTTTGGCGAGTTCCTGATTTTCGGTGAGGTTGGTTTTTGCTGTTTGGAGCGTTTCCCACATTTCGAGTAACTCTTTGAGGCGTCGGTGCTCACGCATCGTCTCAGAAGCTTTTTTCTGATCCGAGAAGAGGTTCGGGTCCGTGATGAGAACTTCAACTTCGGCGAAGCGTTCGCGTCGTTTCTCGATGAGTGAGGCGTAATCCATGCGCAGAGAGTCTATTCAGATCTCGGGAGGTGCAAGTTTTTTTAGTCGCAGATTCTTTGTGTTTCGGCTTGCTGGGGGATTTCTGTGTCCGAATCGTTCTGGGTTCTGTATTGCCGACTGGTCTGCTTGTGTTAGTGTGGATTCATCTTTATGGCAGTCTCACAAAATACCATCGCCCTTGTCTTTGATTACGACCAAACCTTGAGCCCGAGCTTCATGCAGGACGATGTCCTTTTTCCAGAGTTTGGGATTCATCCAGCCTCGTTTTGGGATAAGTGCAATGCACTAGTTTCTGAGAATAAGTGGGATGGTGAATTAGCTTATTTGAAGTGCCTGTTAGACTACTTATCCATGGATGGGGTGTCGAACCAGCGGCTCAACGAGTTTGGTAAGAATTTGAGTTATTTTGAAGGAGTGCCTGAGATGTTTGATGAAATTCCCCGGAGTTGTCTGAAGGATGCGCACCTGGCTGTGGGGATTAAAATTGAATTCTATATTGTGTCGTCAGGTTTGAAGGCGTTACTGGATGGGAGTTCGATTGCGCCGCATTTTAAAGAAATTTATGGATGTGAGTATGGAGAGGACGGATCAGGGGTGATTAGTTTTCCGAAGCGAGTGATCTCGCACACGACCAAGACGCAGTATTTATTCCGAATCAATAAGGGGATGTTGAAGCATGGTGAAGATGTGAATGATCATATGCCCAAGCATCTGAGGCCAGTGCCCTTTTCGAATATGGTGTATGTGGGGGATGGGCCGACGGATGTGCCGTGTTTCACGGTGATGAAGCGTAATGGCGGGCACTCGATCGCCGTGTATAATCCAAAGGACGAAAGTCGTCGTAGCTTTCGAAAATGTTATCAATTGAGTAATAAGTCAGACCGGGTGAAGAACATTGCACCTGCGGATTATCGTGCGGGGAGTCATTTGCGGTTGATTTTAGAGCAAATGGTGACTGATATAGCGGATCGTATCCTGTTGCAGCAACAGGAGGAACGTGAGAGTGGCACCGTGGCGGCTCCCAGTTTTTAATCCGTTATAGAGATCAATGAGCATGAGTAAGAAGAAGTTTCACTTCGTAGGGGTGTGTGGCACAGCAATGGGTTCTGTGGCTGTGGCGATGCAAGAACGAGGGTACGAGGTGACTGGTTCAGACCAAAACGTGTACCCACCGATGTCGACCTTTCTTGCTGATAGTGGGGTGGCTGTGAGCTCTGGCTTCTCTGCTGATCATATACCTGAGGACACCGATGTGGTGGTGATTGGTAATGCCATGAGCCGAGGGAATGCAGAGGTGGAAGAGGTGCTTAATCGGAAGCTTCTCTATGTGTCTCTTCCTGAGGTGTTGAAGGAGCACTTCCTGAGAGGTAAGCGCAACCTCGTGGTGAGTGGGACCCACGGTAAGACGACAACCTCTGCGATTTTGGCTTGGTTGCTGGAGTCCGCTGGCACGAACCCAAGCCACATGATTGGAGGGATTCCCACCAACTTAGGCAAAGGCGCGCGTTTCACCGATTCTGAATTCACTGTACTCGAAGGGGACGAGTACGACACCGCTTTCTTTGATAAACGATCGAAGTTTTTGCATTATCTTCCAGAAGTGGTGGTGGTGAATAATATCGAGTTTGATCACGCTGACATCTACGATTCGATTGATGAGATTAAGCTGACTTTTCAGCGTTTACTCAATGTGGTTCCGAGCAATGGGGTGGCCTTTGTGAATGGAGATGATGCCAATTGTCTCGAGGTGGCGGCTAAAGCACCTGCTCCGATCCAAACGGTCGGTTTTGACGCATCTTGTGATGTGTGTATCGAGGATGTGGATTACCGTGGTGCGTGGAGTTCATTCACGGTTTATGGAGAGCAATTTAGTATCCCGATGTCCGGTGAGTTTAACGTCCGCAATGCGGCGATGGCGGTTTGTTCGGCCCGTTTTGTGGGGCTAAGTTCGGAGCAAATTCAATCTGGCCTTGAGCAGTTTGACGGCATTGCACGTCGCCAGCAACTTCGTGGTGAAGAAGCTGGGGTTAAGGTGGTGGATGATTTTGCCCACCACCCAACAGCAATCGATCTTGCGATCGACGCCTTGCGTCAGAAGTACAGTCCAGAACGTCTGTGGGTCGTCTTTGAGCCACGCTCGAATACGACTCGACGGAATATATTTCAGAAGGAACTAGCTCAGGCTTTGTGTCGCGCTGATCGTTCTGTCGTGGCAGGAGTGCCGAACCCGGAGAAGGTGGAGGAAGCAGACCGGCTGTCTCCAGAGCAACTTATTACTGATATCAATGAGCGCGGTGGCAGCGGATTTTTTCACGCAAATGTGGATACTATTGTGGAACAGGTGGCCAATGAAGCCCAGCCTGGGGATGTGGTTGCGGTTCTTAGCAACGGAGGCTTCGATGGGATCCACGATAAATTGCTGGCAGCTCTGTCAGCGACTGCTGTGGCCAGCGAATAGGCGAGCCGATGCGAGAGAAGATTCGAGAGTTTATCATGTACCTGAGTGTGGAGCGCGGCTTGTCTCGTGCCTATCAGAACTCGGTGCAGCAAAGCCTCGAATCACTGGCTGAGTGGGCTGAGGCTAGGCAGTCGGTATTGAAGGACCTGGGTACCGATGAGTTGGCGCAGTTTCTTGCTGCCCGGCGCGATGCATCATTGGCATCATCATCTCAGCGGATTTTGGTGGTCCATCTCAAGATTTTCTTCCGCTACCTTGTCTCCAAAAGGTCTGTGTTGGCAGATGTGGCAGAGCCATTGATCGCCCCCAAGACGCAGGGTAAGCTGCCTGAATCGGTTTCGATTGAGGTGATTCTCGGGATGTTGGAGTCGATCGATACCACGCAGCGCCTGGGTAAACGAGATAAGGCGATGCTTGAGTTGTTCTATGCCTCAGGCCTGCGTTTGTCTGAATTGTGCCAACTATGTCTTGAGCACTATGATGCGGAGAGCGCGTTATTACGTGTGACGGGCAAAGGAAATAAAACACGTTTGGTACCGGTGGGGGAATCAGCGCAATCTGCGTTGGCTCTCTACTTGACTGCTGAGCGTCCGAACTTGGTGAAAGCCAAGACGCGGTCACATATTTTTTTATCTGTGCGCGGAGGCTCTCTGAGTCCAGAGCGCGTGAGAGAGGTGGTGAAGCTGCGTGCTGCCGCCGCAGGAATTAAAGAAAATGTGTATCCGCACCTGTTGCGTCATTGCTTTGCCACACATTTGTTAGAGAATGGGGCGGACTTGCGAGTGATTCAGGAGATGCTTGGACATGCTGATATTTCGACGACTCAGATCTACACGCACGTTGACCAGCAGCGGCTGAAGTCCATCCACAAGAGCTTCCACCCTAGGGCTTAATTAAGCTAGGGTGCGCTACTGAAGTAGAGCTTGAAGCCCTCGAGAGTGTTTGCGGTGGCGACAGAGGCAAGGATGAGGCCCATGACGCGAGAGATGATGCTGGCTCCGCTGCTACCAATGACGCGGTGGATTTTGCTGGCGCCTAGCATGAGAATGAAGGCGATGGCAATCACCGCGAGGAGAGTGAGGGAAACTTGCGCCTGTTCGACGATGGTGAATTTTGCGTTCTCAGTCATCAAAACTGCGGCAAGCATGGCGCCGGGGCTGGCGATCGAAGGGGTGGCGATCGGGAAGATCGCAGTTTCTTTGAGGTCTTTGGTGAGCTTCACTTCCTGGTCTGGTTTGCTTTCTCCAAAGATCATGCTGAGAGCAAAGAGAAAGAGAATGATGCCACCTGCTATTTGGAACGCTGACAGGGGAATGTCCATCGCGGAGAGGATGGGTTCACCGGCTATCACAAAGAACAGAAGTATTCCCGCTGCTGAGAGTGAGGCGATCCCTGCGATTTTTTTCTTTTCCTTCTCCGTATGCGAGCTGGTGGCAGCAATGAAGACTGGTATGGTGCCGATCGGGTCGATGACGGCGAAAAAGAAAATGAAGGTGGAGACAAAATCGATCATGGGGGCTTGTGAAGCTATGAGGCTAGCCACCTGCAACAGGCGGGATAAAGACGAGTTCATCGCCTTCTTTGACTGGGGTGGCCCAGTCTGCAAAGTCGTCATTGATGGCAACCATCAATTGCTTTTGTTTGTGAGGGAATTGGTATTTCGCTTTGAGTTCCTCGTAGATGCCTGAGGGTGTGACTGATGATGTCTTCCATTCTTCGGCGTCTTTATTTGCGATTTCTTTGAGCTGAGCGAAGTAACGCACCTGGATAGATTTTTCGACTCTTGCGCCGCTGAGGTGAGCGCGGACTTCGAGTGCGTCAGCTGGGCTGTTGGCATTGTCGAGGGCGTGTGGTTGGTCGGGTTGCATAGATTGTGTTTTAATCTTGTGGTGAAGGATGTGGCGTGGGCAGGCATCGCCTTGATCTATCGCAGTGGCTATGGCTGGGCCGGCGCTCTGTCGATAGAGTGTGCAGAGTGGTTCGTGCTTTCCGTCGACTCTGCTGCTGAAGGCGCTGGCGTCGTAGGTCGCGTCGCTTCCCTTGAGCAATTGCTCCAAGTTCGTGCGTTCGAGGAGTGGGAGGTCGCATGCGATCACTAACCAATCGGCATTGGCGTCGTGCTCAAAGGCGCTGTGAATAGCGGCGAGGGGCCCCTGGCCTGGGTCGTTGATAGCGGGCACTCCATAATCGATCCCTGCTGGGTGGCTGAGGTAGACCTCATCACAGAGTTCTTCGAGTATGGCGTGTAGGCGTTGCCACTCAGGTAGTCCATCGCGGTAGGTGAGCTGCGCTTTATTGCTGCCCATACGCGAGGATTTGCCACCTACCAGGAGCAGGCCATTGAGTGCGTGAATCATTGGTGTTGATGATGCAGGGAATCTTAGCTTTCGGCAATGCTAGGCTCAAAGAAAAAAGCTCTGCCACCTCAGGGATGGCAGAGCTGAATGCTGAGCTAGGAATGGTGCTTGGTCGCACTAGCCGCCGCAGTGGCATGAGTCGCACTTCTCTGAAGGAGCTTTGCATGTGCCACAGCATGAGGCCTTAGAGGCGCAGCTGGCTAGAGCGAGTGCTCCTACGCCAAGGATGATGTGGGTAAGTTACTTCACAATATGAACAGGTGACTTGAGTGATGATGAAGGCACGGTGAACAGAAAAAAGCTTTGAGACTAATTTGGGGCCTCACTTTGCTTACACAGAATTGATGGATGTATATCAACTCTCAAATCACCACCTAGATAGTACAAAGAGCATCTATCACACTCGGTAAATTAATTTGTCCACTTAACTTTGAACTTGTTCTAGTTGTTGGTTTTGTTAGATGAGGTGTATGCAAATAAATGAGCAATGTAAAAAGTATCTCAAGTCTATGGTCATACTTAGCTTTGGAGGACTTGTTCATTCAGCTTCAGCTAGTACAGTATTATTTGGCGCTGGAGCTAATCAGTTTTCGATGGATTTTGTAGATGTACGTAACTCTGGCAATTCAGCAGACAGTTCGGGCTATGGAGCTGTAAATTACAAATATAAGATTAGCACCTATGAAGTGAGTGAGTCGATGATTAGTGTCTATAATGCCATTAGTGGGGAGCCTGCAATCACAATAGACTCTCGTGGTGATGATAGACCAGCGACAAGCGTTAGTTGGAATGAGGCTGCTCGATTCATTAACTGGCTAAACGTTAGTTCCGGTTACAGCGTAGCATATAAATTTACTTCGAACGGAGCGAATGACAATATAGCATTATGGGAGATTGGTGATGCTGGTTATGATGCAAGCAATTTGTATAGAAATAGTAATGCTCGCTTCTATTTACCTAGCGAGGATGAGTGGTACAAGGCTGCATATTATGATCCAAACCATGGCGGATCGGGTGTAGGAGGTTACTGGGACTATGCGACAGGTAGTGATGTAGCTCCTGTTGGTGTGACTAGTGGAACTGTTGCTGGCACCGCGGTATATGACAGCCAATCCGCTCCAGCAAACGTAAACGATGCAGGAGGTTTGAGTGCCTATGGAACAATGGCGCAGAATGGAAATGTGTATGAATGGAATGAATCCGCTCTTAATGCTCCGAATGATGCAGTTGCGGAATTCCGAGTGCGACGAGGAGGAGGTTGGGCCAACGACTCCATACCTTTAGATTCATCTACTCGACTTCTAAATTCACCGACCGATGAACAGGTTTTTATCGGTTTTCGTGTTGCGATGGTTCCAGAACCTACTTCAGCTTCTTTGCTGGGGATGGCAGCTTTGGGTGTTTCATTGCGCCGCAAGCGTCAATAAGGTTTTTCCTTATATTTGATCTTTTGCTGGCCGTGAATTATCTCTTTCTATAAGAGTTTAATGTTAGGTATATAGCAATAGAGATATTTTAAAAAGCTCTGCCATCTCAGGGATGGCAGAGCTGAATGCTGAGCTGGGAATGGTGTTTGGTCCCACTAGCCGCCGCAGTGGCATGAGTCGCACTTCTCTGAAGGAGCTTTGCATGTGCCGCAGCATGAGGCCTTAGAGGCGCAGCTGGCTAGAGCGAGTGCTCCTACGCCAAGGATGATGAGATATACTGATTTCATAACTCATGTATGATGCTTGAGGAGGTGAGTTTATTTCCAGAATAAAAGGAAACTTGCGATTTTCTACCTGTAGAGGCACAAAAAACGCCCACGCTGGTAGTCCAGTGTGGGCGTTTGAGAATAAAGAAAATATTCGACTTACTGGTAGGAGCGAACTGATGGCTTCACAAACTGGAAGTCGAGGTCTTCCTTGTGTAGTTCAGGCTTCTCACCGAAGCCTTTGTATTGCCATGCAGCGACGTAGGCGAACTCATCGTCGTGACGGAGTGCTTCACCTGCCTGAGTCTTGCCAGAGATAACCTCTGGTGATTCTTCAGTGAACTGGTGCTCACCACGGAAGTGGCCACCACAGGATTCTTCGCGGTTGAGTGCGTCGTGACAGAAGAGCTCTGCGAATTCGAAGTAGTCTGCAAGGCGAGCAGCCTTTTCGAGCTCCTGGTTCATTTCGTCGAGATCCCCAGGAATGCGCACATTCTTGTAGAACTCGTCGCGAATTTCAGGAATGCGTTTGAGCGCGATTTCAAGACCTTCTTTACGACGGTCCATACCGCAGTAGTCCCACATGATGTTACCGAGTTCACGGTGGAAGGAGTCAACAGAACGGTCACCTTTGATATTCAAGAGTTTCTCAAGTCTGTCTTCAACTTCCTTCTTCGCTTCGACGAATTCTGGGCGATCGGTGGTGACGGAACCAGGCTTTTGCGTGGCAAGGTAGTTCGCAATGGTGGTTGGGATGACGAAGTAACCATCAGCGAGGCCTTGCATCAATGCTGAGGCTCCGAGGCGGTTTGCGCCGTGATCGGAGAAGTTGGCTTCACCGAGTACGTGGAGTCCCGGAAGGTTGGACATGAGGTTGTAGTCCACCCAGAGTCCACCCATGGTGTAGTGCACCGCTGGGAAGATCATCATTGGCTGCTGGTATGGGTTCTCACCAGCGATTTTTTCATACATCTGGAAGAGGTTGCCATAGCGCGCGCGAACCAAATCTTCACCTAGGCGGTTGATTGCGTCTTTGAAGTCAAGGTAGACGCCTAGGCCAGTCGGGGCTACTCCGCGGCCTTCGTCACAGACTTCTTTGGCAGCACGGGAAGCGATATCACGTGGGCAAAGGTTTCCGAAGGATGGGTACTTGCGTTCGAGGAAGTAATCGCGATCGTCTTCAGCGATGTCAGAGGCTTTCTTCTTGCCGGCGCGAATTGCTTCCGCATCCTCTTTGGTTTTTGGAACCCAGATGCGTCCGTCGTTACGCAGTGACTCAGACATGAGGGTGAGCTTGGACTGATAGTCGCCACTCACAGGAATGCATGTTGGGTGAATCTGGGTGTAACATGGGTTGGCAAAGTACGCTCCTTTTTTGTGAGCCTTGAAGGCTGCCATCACGTTGCAACCCATCGCATTGGTGGAGAGGAAGAACACGTTGCCGTATCCGCCAGTAGCAAGACAGACAGCGTCTGCTGCGTGTGTGGTGACTTCACCTGTGACCATGTCGCGGACGACAATGCCTTTGGCGTGACCATCCACCATAACGAGCTCCATCATTTCAGTGCGTGGAAACATTTCCACACCACCTTTGGAGACTTCTTTGGAGAGTGCTTGGTAGCAACCGATAAGGAGCTGCTGGCCTGTCTGGCCACGAGCGTAGAAGGTACGTGATACTTGGGCGCCACCGAAGGAGCGGTTGTCGAGGAGACCGCCGTATTCACGGGCGAATGGCACACCTTGAGCAGTTGCTTGGTCGATGATGTTTGTGGAAACTTCAGCGAGGCGGTACACATTGGCTTCACGTGAACGGAAGTCGCCACCCTTGAGTGTGTCGTAGAAGAGACGGTACACAGAGTCGCCATCGTTCTGATAGTTCTTTGCAGCATTGATACCACCCTGCGCTGCAATGGAGTGCGCACGACGAGGGGAATCTTGGTAACAGAAGCACTTTACTTTGTAGCCGAGCTCGGAAAGCGTGGCTGCTGCAGCTCCACCTGCAAGACCAGAACCCACCATGATGACGGTGAATTTACGCTTGTTCGCAGGGTTGATGAGCTTGGAGTCCATCTTGTGCTTTGACCACTTTTGCTCAAGCGGACCATCAGGAATATTTGCGTCGATTGACATAATCTTAAATTGTGTGAGAGTTGAGGTGCGTTGAGAAATTAGTTGAGCCAGCCTGCGAGTACAGCAACCGGAATGGATACGAAACCAACCCAGATCACAGCGGTGTATGCTTTTGCAAGCTTGTCGATGATTGCTGAGGACTTCTTAGAGCGAAGGCCAAGGGTCTGGAAAATGGAGGCTACTCCGTGTGAAAGGTGGCTGCAGAGGCAGGAAATAGCAATCACGTAGAAGATGCTGACGAGCACGTTCTGGAATCCCACAATGACCATTTGATATGCATCCCCACCGTCTGCAAGTGCTGCGAGGTCGGAGTCGATACGAACGGTGTAGTGGAGGATGTGGAATACAACAAATGCAAGAATGGTGAGACCGGACCAGATCATCATGCGGGATGACTTGGATGCCTGCACGGTGTTGTCGCATTCATAACGTTTTTCTTTGGAAGCTTTGTTGGCTGTGGTGAGCTGGATGGTAGCCACTACATGTAGAACGAGTGCTGTGAGAAGTACCACGCGAGCAATCCATACACCAGCTCCGTGGAGCATGCTGTGAAGGAACTTTGCGTAATCATTGAAGGCCTCAGCGCCTGCGTACATGAGAAGGTTTCCGCTAAGGTGACCAGCTAGGAAGCCAACGAGTACGAGACCGGTGATGGCTACTACGAATTTCTTGCCGATGGATGAACTCCAAAAACGGCATAGGGAACAGGATGTTGCGCTCATTATGTCTTTATTCTGTGTGAGAGAACTTGGTGGTTGATAGGCACAAAAGGTGGGAATTACAAGTAGTGGATAGAAAAAATATCAGAAATTCTTAATCATTAGGATGAGGGGTTCTCATACTGAGCTTGAATTGAGAAAATTTGATCGAATTTAGTAGCGCATACATACGATTGTGTTAGCCTTAGAGTACCTATGAAAACCAAAATAAAATCCGTAGCAGATGAATTGCGTGAAGATCTTGACAGATGCCCGGACATGCGTGCTCAGGAGCTCATTGATTTGAATGAATCGATTGTGGCTCAATTGGATCGATTTGAGGGTGAGTTAGCGGATGGGCAGCTCGAGGCATGGCAGAAGCTCAGGGACTCAGTCGCTAAGATGTGCGACTACGCACAGAAGTCGAAGATGCGCCTCCTCTTTGGAGACCACGAGGTGATTGAAAAGCTTGATGTTCTCCATGAGAAAATAGACACTGAGGAGATGGAGGATATGGTGGGGCAGGGCCGCACGGCACATGAGCTACACGGAGTGTCTGACGTGCTCAAATCGTTGATGATGTGGAAGGATAAATGAGCGCTTCCCAGTAGTCATCTAACGGAACTGTGAAAGTTTAATCTTGTTTGTGCTGCATTGCGGTATATGATGGCGAACAGATTCCACCCGATGACGCACAAAAAGATCTCTATTGATGTTGAATCGTTACGAAATACGGCAAGAACTTGGACAAGGTGGTTTTGGTAAAGTCTACTTGGCTTACGACAATAAACTGCGCCGTGAAGTTGCGTTAAAGAGATTAGAGCACGGCCTTTGTCGTGACGCATTGCGTAAGAAGCTTCTCGAAGAGGCGCAGGTTTTGGCTGCGTTGAAGCATCCCAACATTGTATCAATTTATGATGTAGCTGAGCATCACGACCATGCCGAAATCGTGATGGAGTACATTCAGGGTATCACGATGGAGGATTTCGTGAAGCGCCATTTACTTCAGCCTATTGACTTTCGGCACATTGCCACGCAGATTTTACACGGTGTCTCCGCATCACACAAGGCAGGCGTGTTGCATTGTGATATCAAGCCGGAGAACGTGATGCTATCTCTAACGGCAAATGACCAATACGAGCTAAAGGTTTTTGACTTTGGTATATCGGAATCAGTTGCCGACATGGAGAATGGTGAAAAGGTGGCATTGGTGGGGTCGATCCACGTGATGGCACCTGAGCTATTTAGTGGGCAGGGCAGTACGGTGAAGACGGATATTTATGCTCTGGGTTGTTTATTTTATTACCTTCTAACCGGAGTCTATCCGTACATCGGAGATTCCACGAGTGCTACGATGCAAGCGCACCTATCCGGGAAGCACCATCCGATTCTGAGTTTGCGCCAAGATATAGGTAAGGAACTTGCTAATTGGATCGAGTCTCTGATTGAGACGAACCCAGCCAAGCGCCTCTCTGATTGTTCCGATGCTCTTAAGCAAATTGCTGCGATGCAATTCCCTGACAAGGTAGAAGTTTTCACCTTGCCGACGACTTTGCCGATCAAGACTGAGAATAGTACTGTGGTGCGAAGTTTGACGCGTCGTTCTTTGGCGCATGTTGAGGCTTCACAAAGTAAGAGGGGTACGAGGTTTTTGACGAATACCATCACCAAAAACTTGGGCATGAGCTCTAAAGTAATGCAGATCATTGACCTGCATGCCGACGATGAAGATTTTGGGGATAAGCCCAAAGAGCTACCAGAAAAAGCCGAGTGGTTCTTTACTGTCGACAAGGAAGCCAAGGGACCAGTGACACTAGATCAATTGTACCGACTTGTAGAAGAAGATAAGGTAGAAGCGAAGAGTATGGTTTGGCACCCGAATTATGGTGAGTGGGTGCACGCGATTAGTTGTGCCGAGCTTAAGCCGTACTTCAAGCATGAGGATCTAGATGAAGGTGGGCACGATCGTGCGCGAAGTTTTGCGAGTGAACCGAAGAAAATCTCAGAGGCGTGGCGGGATCCTGGTGTGATTGTCACTATGCTGGGCTTCATTGCTTTGATGCTCTTGATGTTCATGCGTCCTGAGTTGCGTGAGTATGGGCTCTATGGATATGCCCTGATTCTCACCTTGATGGGATTCATGCGATTGAGGATCAATCAATTCCATCAGGGTATGGGGTGGCTCATTGGTGGGATTTGTGTGCCAGTCTTGGTGGATGTGGCGTATGTTGTGCGTACGCGTGACATTGCAGCTGGAGTGGCCGTGGCAATGCTTTTCTCTGGAGCTCTTCTGCTCTACATGCTGCAGTTTTTGGTCCGTTAATTCGCCGGCTGAGTATCGATTTGCAGCTCAGGCGTGGCCCCATTGGTAGTGCCACCAGAATTCGGGGTATTGTTATTGCTGCTTTGAGTGGCGCTGGAGCCTACTAAGAAGATAGCTTCTTGTTGGAAATCGCTGTCTACTGAGCTCGGGGTGTATACAAGTTTTACCATCTTAGGTTTGCCAAGCTCCGCTTGCCATTCGGTCAGCCATACTTGGTCGTTTTGGCTATAGAAGAGGAATTCTAAGTGGCGCATGGGCTTGCTTATCCGGGTGCTGTAGGTGTGTTCTGGGAGGTCTGCGGCTTCTTCAGCAACCCAATTTTGCAGGCTGACTTGCAGTGCGTAAGCATCTTGGTTGGTGGCGATGGTTTCGATCGTGAGGTCTCTCGCCATGAGTTCCTTTCCTTGAGAAGGAAAGGAGGTGTCTGGGTTGGTGATTCGAATGAACTGTAGACCGTCGTTGCCCGTTTCGAAGAGGACTTGAGATTCGGCTGGGAGGCGATTGAAGAGTGTCCTCAGGTAGTCGTTGGTTTGCGTTTGTTGCCTGGCCTCTACTTGAACTTCCACAATGCTGTTGCTCAGTGCGATATTGCTGCGAACAGTGATCATGATAAGGCTCACGACCATGGCAATTACGGCCATGGCTAGGATGACTTCTAGCAGGCTAAAGCCAGAGGATGTGTAGTGAAATCGGCGGTGTTTCATGGGCGAGGCCCCCCGATGGCGTAGCGATAGTGCACCATGCTAAATTCTTGCCGATTCCTCTCTGGATCCTCTTTTGAGCTAATGGTGAGCTCCACCAGAAACATCTCATTTAATAAGTTTTCGTCGTCATTTGTCGTCTCGAGTGCTGTGACCAATAGGCGGGCCTCAGTCTGTTCATCGAGCTCGATTGTTTGGTCGCGCACGAACTCGCCATCTGGTGTGGCTTCGTGCATCACTTGAAGCATGATGTTTTGGGCGCGCTGAGCCATAGCGCTACGATGGATGATGTCGTGATTGAGCTCTGACATGCTATGCAGCACCTTGATGGCTGCAGTGATAGCGATGCCAAATACCATCATTGCCAATAGGGCCTCCAGGAGTAGGAACGCTCGGCGTGTTGGTTGTTTGTTCGCGATCATGATTATCGAGTTTATGAGTGCCTAGTTGTCGTCGGCTGCAGATCCGATGGGATGAAGGAAAAAAGGATCAAAAGTTAATGCATCATAGGCGCCGTCACCCAATTGGAATTTGAGCTGAATCGGCTCGCTCAGGCCGGAGCTACTGATGCACCAGCTTGCTGTGGTGGAAGCCTCGAGGCGCGACCAATCATCAGATTCAGAAGCTGCGTAGTAGACGTCGACGCCATTGGGGATGTTGATGCTGCGTTTGCCTGCCGATGCATCGCTGGAGCTGGTGGCTTGGGCGTCAATCCAGATTTGTTGACCGCTGGCATTGAGGAAGTTTGCGCGCTCGTTGAATGAGGCATCATAGCGTGCCTCTTGGATTAGCTGGAGAACATCGACTCGTAATTCAGATAGCTCTGATTGGTCGTTGTTGCCAATGTATAGGAGGGATGACCCTGCTAGGATTCCGATGAGTAGCAGAGTGATCATGAGTTCAAGCAAGGTGAACCCAGAGGATGGTGAGTGAGGCTTAATAGGCTTCGTCTTGTGAACTAATGTCATCGTCGCCGCCAGCCACACCGTCACTACCGTAACTGATGATTTCATAGGTGCTGGAGTCTTTGCTGCCGGGCATTTTGTATATGTAATCGTTTCCCCATGGGTCTCTAGGAAGAGCTGTGAGGGTTTGAGTCCAACGGCGTGGTTTCGGCGCGGTTGTTGGCTTTGTCACCAAGGCTTGGAGCCCTTGTTCGGTGGTTGGGAAGCGACCTGCAAGGTTCTTGTATTGCAGCAGGTGTGCGGCCAAGCTTTGCATTTCGCTCTCTGTCTTTTGAATTTTTGCGCCAGCAGAAAAGTTTTTGGTCATGCCAATGACGCCGCCTACGAGAATCCCGATAATGGCGAGAACCATCATCATTTCTAGGAGTGTGAAACCTTTGGCGAGTGGTTTCGTGAACTTGGATTGAGTCTTCTGCATGTCTAGTTTGTTATGAATTGCGAGGAGCTTTGTCAATTAGGAGCAGGAAAGAATTGCACTTCACTAAAAGAAGGTGACTTGCATCGCCAGATGTCGGCCTGGAATACTAAGCTTGTGGTGTGGGCAGCAGGCACAACAGGTACTCCAGTTGTTAGGTCTTTCTAGCAGTAACGAGCAAGGTCTGGAAGTGTGGGGGCTCGTCTTCTTTATCTACCACTGCGGTTTCAATTTGCTGGAACTTGATGCTGCTGAGCATCTGGGTGATCTCGAGCTCTGAGAAGCCAAGCCAAGTGTCGTAGTAGAGCTCTTTGGCCTGTTCGAAGTTGTGTTGTAGAAGGTCGAGAATGATGAGGGTGCCTCCGGGTTGTAGAATCCGGTGTGCGTGCTTCAAGGCCGACGCTGGGTGCGTGGCGTGATGTAATGCCTGCGAGAAAATAACAAGGTCGACGCTGCAGTCATCGATTGGTGGATTCTCAATGTCACCGAGCCGATATTCGAGGTTCTTGAGGCCGTGTTCCTTGGCTAGATTGCGTCCGAAGTCGACCATGTTCTGGGAGTTGTCGATCGCAATGACTTGTTTGGCTCGTTGTGCAAGTAATTGGGAAAGGGTGCCTTCACCGGCTCCGAGGTCGGCCACCGTGTCGTAGTTGAGCACACGCAAGAGTGCTTCAGCCAGGCCTTTCCATGAGCGCCCAGGTACATAATGGCGTCCAAATTTGCCGGCAAGCTGGTCAAAGTAAGCGCGTGATTGATCTTGGCGCTTTTGTAATGCCAATGCCAGTGCGGCTCGGTCGGTGTGAATTTCGGGAATCTCCTCAGCAGCCAACTTGGCCACCTCAAGCAGATGGTTTGGAGCTTGGCTGGTGTAGAGGATATTTTTGCCCACGCGGCGGTCGCTCAGCAATGACTCATCTTTGAGTTTGGCTAGTTGGGTAGAAATCCGGCTCTGACCCATGCCCAGAATGCTTTGCAATTCGGCCACGCTGAGCTCTTCCTGCTCCAGCAGCATCACGATGCGCAAGCGAGTCGGGTCCGAGAGAAGTTTGAGTGAAATTAAAATTGACGCCATGAGAATATACGTTACACATAAACGCATCAAGATTTGTTGATGCAATAATAAAATTATGAGCCGACCATTTATTTTTTCCTCTGAATCGGTGACTGAAGGTCACCCAGACAAAGTATGTGACACCATTTCCGATGTGATATTGGATGCGTGTCTAGAGCAAGATGTTAACAGCCGTGTGGCTTGTGAAACCTTTGTCAAAGACAACGTGGTGGGGCTCGCTGGCGAGATCACCACACATGCAGACTTCGATAGCCGTTCGCTCATTGAGAAGGCGATTCGTGAAATCGGCTATGTGCACAAGGACTGTAAGTTTAACGCAGACAGTTTTTTCTTCGTAAACTTGATTGGCAAGCAATCACCCGACATTGCCCAGGGTGTTGATGAAGGTGGTTTTGATGATAAAACCACTGATGAGCAGGGCGCTGGTGACCAAGGTATCATGTTTGGCTACGCCTGTGATGAGACACCGGAATTCATGCCAGCACCGATCAGTTATTCGCACAAGCTTGGTCGTGAGATCACCACATTACGCAAGTCAGGGCAGCACACTTGGTTGCGTCCGGATTCCAAGACCCAAGTCTCTATGGAGTACATTGATGGGAAGCCAACACGCGTTACCGCAGTTGTTGTATCCACCATGCACTCAGCTGATATCACCACATCTGAAATCCGTGAAGTTCTTCAAAAAGACCTCATCGAGAAAGTGATTCCAGCAAACCTGCTCACCGAAGATACCGAATACTTGATCAACCCGACAGGTCTCTTCGTGATCGGTGGGCCAGAAGGTGACGCGGGTCTCACCGGCCGCAAGATCATTGTGGATACTTATGGTGGTTCAGGCCGTCATGGTGGTGGCGCATTCTCAGGGAAAGATCCATCAAAGGTGGATCGCTCAGCTGCATACATGTGCCGTTGGGTTGCCAAGAATATTGTGGCTGCAGGCCTCGCGCAACGTGCAGAGCTTCAAGTTGCCTATGCAATTGGACACCCGCACCCGGTTTCTGTGAGCGTGAATACCTTCGGTACCAGCCAAGTGGACGAGCTAGTCATTGAGCAAGCGGTGAAAGAGGTCTTCTCCTTCAAGCCAGCTGATATCATCACCCAACTCAACCTCCTCAGACCAATCTACAAGAATACGACTAACTACGGCCACTTCGGTCGCGAAGACAACCTCGACGCTCTCACTTGGGAACGTACCGACAAAGTTGACGCGCTCAAGGCGGCTATTTCCTAACCCCGACTCACAAGAGTCTATACATTACTATTAACGAACACAATCAACGACACTATGTCTACTGCAACACTCGAAAAGACTGCCGATTACAAAATCGCTGATATCACCCTCGCTGACTTCGGTCGCAAGGAAATTGACATTGCTGAACACGAAATGCCGGGCCTCATGGCGATTCGTGAAAAGTACGCTGCTGAAAAGCCACTTGATGGCGTGCGTGTGATGGGATCCCTTCACATGACCATCCAGACTGCTGTGCTTATTGAAACACTCGTGGACCTCGGTGCCGATGTGCGCTGGTGTTCATGCAACATTTTCTCGACTCAAGACCACGCTGCAGCGGCAATCGCTGAGGCTGGTGTGCCTGTGTTCGCCTGGAAGGGTGAGACACTTGAAGAGTACTGGGAGTGTACTTGGAACGCGATTCTTAGCCCAGAGGGTCAGGGGCCAGAACTTATCGTCGACGACGGTGGTGACGCGACTCTCTTCATTCACAAAGGTTACGAGCTTGAAAATGGTTCTGACTGGGTAAACGAGCCAGCAGGTTCAGAAGAAGAGCAGGTCATTAAGAACCTTCTCAAGAAGGTACACGCTGAGCAACCAGGGATTTTCGCGAAGATTCTTGCTGATTGGAAAGGTGTTTCTGAAGAAACCACCACTGGTGTGCACCGTCTTTACCAGATGGCGAAGGAAGGAAAACTCCTCGTTCCAGCAATCAATGTGAATGACTCCGTGACCAAGTCCAAGTTCGACAACCTCTACGGCTGTCGTGAGTCACTTGTGGATGGTATCAAGCGTGCCACTGATGTGATGATCTCTGGTAAGGTGGCGGTAGTTTGTGGATACGGCGACGTCGGCAAAGGTTGTGCGCAGGCACTCCGAGGCCAAGGCGCTCAGGTGGTAGTGACAGAGGTCGATCCAATCTGTGCCCTTCAGGCAGCGATGGAAGGGTACCGCGTACTCACCGTAGAGGACACCCTCGGCTGGGCTGACATCTACGTGACCACCACGGGTAATTACGATATCATCCGTTTCGAGCACATGGAGAAGATGAAGGACCAAGCGATCGTCTGTAACATCGGTCACTTTGACAACGAGATTCAGATGGAGGCACTCAACGGTGCGGCTGGTGTGACTCAGCTCAACATCAAGCCACAAGTTGACAAGTACACCTTCCCAAGTGGGAACAGCCTATACATGTTAGCAGAAGGCCGACTCGTGAATCTTGGTTGCGCCACAGGCCACCCATCTTTCGTGATGTCAAATTCCTTTGCCAACCAAACACTAGCTCAGATCGACCTTTGGAAGAACAAGGACGCCTACAAGGCGGGTGAAGTGAAGGTGCTGCCAAAGCATCTTGACGAAGAAGTAGCTCGCCTCCACCTTGAGAAGATCGGTGCTAAGCTCACCACGCTTTCCCAAGATCAGGCTGACTACATCAGTGTGCCTGTGGAAGGCCCATACAAGCCAGATCACTACCGCTACTAAGCGATTGAGTGACGACTCTTTCAGCGCTGTTCCGCTACCTCGGAGCAGCGCTTTTTTGCGCTTGGTGCAGTCGTTAATACTAGCTCCGTGCTGTGAGTAGTTTCTCGGTGTACTTGGCGAGGAGGTCGGCTTCAAGATTCACAGGGGAGCCTGCGCTGACGGCATGAAGGTGGGTGTGTTCGTGCGTGTGTGGGGTGATCCAGAACACGGCACTGTCGTCGGTGAGTTCGGCAATAGTGAGTGAGATGCCGTCTATGGCAAGTGAGCCCTTGGGGATACAGTACTTGTGGATTTCAGGTGGGAGCGCCACCTCAAAGCGATGGTCTTGTCCGTGTTGTGAGTAATCAGTGATCGTCCCAGTGGCGTCCACGTGGCCTTGCACGAAGTGGCCCCCGAGGCGGTCGCTAGGGCGTAGCGCGCGTTCGAGGTTGACGGTGGATCCAGTGCGTAGAGCGGCTAAGGAAGTCACTTTGAGGGTTTGGGCTAGGAGGTCGAAGTGGACTCCATGTTCATCCCAGCCAGCCACGGTGAGGCAGCAACCATTGGTGGCAACGGAGTCGCCGAGTGCGAGTTCTGAGGCGAATGGGATTGCGATGGTGAAGCGGGATTGTTCACCCAATGCTTCGATTGAGACGATGGTGCCAGTGGCTTCGACTAGTCCAGTAAACATGTTGGCACTCTGCGAGGATCACTTAGAAATGTCGAATCCAAATTCAAGCTCCTTGGATGAAGGTGCTGTGTTCGTTATACTTGATTGGCTGAGGCATAAAAAAGCCCCGCGCTCATGAGGTGAGTGCGGGGCTGGTTGAAATGGTGAGCGAGCGATCTAGTGCTCTTGAGCAGCCTCTGCTTCAGCGTGGACTTTCTCAGTCTTCGCCTTCGCTTCGTCTTCGTACTTTTTGAGTGGGTCGTTGGTCATGCCATCGGACTTGATGAGCATGAAGCAAGCGCCCATGATGAAGGTCGGTACGAGGGCTGCTAGCATGAGCTTGAATGGGGCAACGCCACCGTCGAAGTATTTCCCGAGGATGGACTGACCAGCAGGGTTTGGTGCGTTGGCAATGACCGTGAGACCGCCACCAGTGACGGCGCCTGCAAGGATTGCGTACTTAGCAGTGATGCTGAGTCCTGGAGCTTGTGAGGCGAGGTAGGTGATTGCAGCATTGTCGTTGAATGCAGTGAGTACGGTAGAACCAATCATGAGGATGTATTGGTTGTCGATAGAGGTGATGAGTGGCTCGATCCACCATGATTGGCATTTACCGTGAATCACAAGTCCAGCGAGGAAGAAGCCCACGAGGAGTGGTGATTTCATGCTGACGTCATTCTGGTGGTGACCGGTGGCTTGAGTGAAGCCGATGAAGAACATGAAGCCAGTGATGAAGAGTGGTGGGTAGTGCGCTGAGAGCACGGTCCAACCAAGGAAGGCAAGGTGAGTGAAGGTCACCATGAATGGGATGGGATCTTCGCGGTCTTCCCAAAGAACTTTACGGTCTTCGGCATCTTGGTTGTTGCTGAGTGCTGCAAATTGCTTCTTGAAGGCGATGAAGTAGAGAGCGTTGGCGATGATGATGCCGACGATGGCTTTGATACCATAGTTCATGAACATGTAGCCGAGGCCAAAGTTCCACTTCTGAGCGACCATGAGAACTGGAGGTGCGGCGAAGTGAGTGAGTGTGCCACCGACAGAGATGTTCACGAAAAGGAGGCCGAGTGTGGCGTAGGCGAAGAGTGTGGATGGTTTCTTATCGAAGAAGCGCTTAGAGAGGAGCATGGCAGAGATTGTCATGGCTGCAGGTTCGGTGATGAAGGAACCAAGGATCGGAGCGATCGTGATGACAGAGATCCACCAGGCAGCAGTGCCGCCACCGAATACTCTAGCAACGGAACCGATGATGCGCTCAGCAAAGCGAACCACTGGGCGGGTCGCGGAGATCGCCATGATGATGACAACGAACACTGGCTCGATGAAGTTCACATCCTTGGCAAAGTAGAGTTTGATTTGGTTGTATCCATCAGCGATGCCGAGGATGCCTTCCCCTTGAATGCCGAAGAAGTAATACATTGAGATCACGAGAGCTGCGACCCAGATGCCGAAGATCGCTTCGACTTCGCCGAGAAAGTGGTATAGGTGTGCTTTGAAAGAGACGTCATCCTTCGCACCTTCGTGCGGCTTGGCTTCGGCTGTGCGGCCTTCGGCTTCGATACGCTTACTGTGCTTTTCTTCTTCGTGGTGCGCCATACGCATGAAGATACCAGCGAGGAAGGTGTGGAGAATCGCACAGACAAAAATGATGGTAGCCACGAGGTTGAAGCCATTTTGTTGCTTGGCGCGGTAGGAAAGTGTGGCACCAAGGTCCATATCACCATTTTCGTTGACTTGTTTTTCATATTTACCAAGTGGGATTGGAAATACGGCGTATTGGTCTTCAGTGAGACCGTACTCACCAGCGTGGTAGGCTGGCTTGTCTTTACCTGCAGCCATGCTCAGGGAACTGAGCCCCAAGAGGGCGACGAGGGCGAAAATGAGATGTTTGTATGTGCTCATAGCGGATTAATTACGAGTTCCACATATACGCTTATAGTCCAGCAGGCAAGCAATTCCAGTGTGGGATCTGTGAGATTGCTGGTCTTGCTTGTGCTATAGGGATCTATATTGCTGAGTGCTAGAGCTGAACTTGCTAGGTTTGGCCGGTTTTTTTTGCTTCCCAAACTAGGGCGATGCTAGACATGCTGATGTTGTCATTCATTCCATTCCCATGCCACGATCCAAGATTTTATTATTCAACCATCCGACGAGACTGTTGTGGACGAGGCTGAGATCCGCCGCATGGTGTGCATGCTGCACGCTAGCGATGACGGGGTGCCAGTCGGTGAAGGATGCTGGCGGCGGGATGATGGAGTTTGTGGGCTTCGATAGTGATGTGCCACAGCAGAAACAAGGCTCAAAGAAGCTCAAAGAATTATCAAAGGTGAATCCTGTGGTGACTGTAGGAAATCACGATAATCTCTATAGTGAGGACAAAATCGTGTGGGCTGATGAAGATCCAGATAAGCCGATGGCGGAGCTGGAGGCGGTCTGGGAGCAAGGTCCAAAAGATGAATGGTTGGTGAGCTACTCCGAGGCGATGAAACAAGCGCGGGTGAAAGGGATTCCAGTGATGATTTGGTTTACCAACTCACGAGGTGCTGCGACATCGAAGTCACTTTCCAACGAGCTTTTCGATACGAGCGAATTTGATCACTGGGCAAATAAGCATGTGATCCGCCTGCGCGTGGATTCGTTCATTCAGGATGACGACCAAAAACACGCGGGCATGAAGCGTGAATACGTGCAACGGTTGCGCAAGCGTTACAAAGTGCTGGGGGCTCCAGTGGTGGTGGTGCTCTCGCCTCGAGGCAACCAATTTGGAAAGCACACTGGCTATCGGCCAGGGTCTCCAGATTATTTTTGGGGTAAAATTAAGCATTCACAGAAGTTGGCGCTGGATGATTATGCCAATTGGCGCCAAGAGTATGAGGCTCGAGGCTACCGCGTGTGGCATGACCTCAAGGGGCGCAAAGTCTTTGCCAAGCCGGTTTCCTTACAAGAGGGAACATTGCACCTTGTGAGTCCTGACGGAAAGCGCTCCAAGACCTCAGTAAAGAGGCTTTCGTCTGAAGATCAACTGTGGATCAAAGAGTACATCCGCAAAAAGAACAGCAAGCGCTAGCTTGCATTTTACCAATCATCGGGTGCGATGAACATTGGTTTACTGGAGGGTGTGGGGAGTACCAATGTGCAGCGTTGGCTGGCCAGCGTCACTAGTTTTTCCTGATTGATGCTCGGCAGTGAGAGCTGCAGTGCCGAGCCTTCCTCAAGCTCGCATGGCCAGAGCGCCTTGTGCACAAGTTGGCATTGCTTGAGATCAGGGAATGCTTTGAGGAATTCATTCAGGTGCATCCAGCAACGGCGGCGCACGAGTGGGTTGGCTCCCTCAGGCAGGGGGGAGGCTGTGGCTTGGTGGTGATCATAAAAGATCCCGTGCACTAATTGCTGCGACTCGATCGCATCGATGCCGTAGCGTTGTAGGAGGATATTGCGTGTGTGTGGGTTTTGGCTGAGCTGCATCTGGTGCGAGCTAAGCCTCTCAAACTTCCGTTGGTAGTTATCACGCTTGTCTGGTCCCGGGAAGCTGAACCCAGTATCAGTCGGTTCCACGAGGTAGAACTTGATGGCTACCTCAAGATGGAGGTGCTTCTGTGCCGTGCAATCGTGAAGAACAAAGTCGAGCTCTCCAAGAGTTTGTTTTTCTGGGGTGATGATCTGCATGTTACGAGCCACGATCTCGAAGCGTGGTGATTGCTCGAGGCAGACTGCAGCGGCATCCTCGTAGATGTAGCCGAGTTTTTGATTGAAATTGAGTGGTTCCTTTAGGTCGGGGGCAATGAGGGAGTGGTGATTTAGTCTCGGGGGCACTTCACCGATCATCGGGGGCGACTGAACGAGGCTCGCGCAGATGGCCTCGCTGTAGAGCAGCATGTGTTGCGTCTCCAGAGAGGGACCAAAATCTTTGCGTGGGGGCTTCATGGCCTTTAGCTTAGCATACCTTGAGAGCCTTCGCGTCTTCGACGCTCAGTTCCACACAGGTCCATGGTAAACCATACTTGTTGAGGGCGTCCATGAATGGGTCGGGATCATTTTGTTCCATGTTCCAAACACCAGCTTTTTGTGTCCAGGATCCCTCGAGGAGAAGCTTGGCGCCGATCATTGCTGGTACGCCGGTGGTGTATGAGACCCCTTGCGAGCCAAGTTCCTCGAAACATGATTCGTGGTCGCAGATGTTGTAGATGTATACGGCCTTCTCTTTACCGTCTTTGACGCCGCGGATGATACAACCAATGCAGGTGCGGCCAGTGGTGGTCTTGCCTAAATCACCTGGATCTGGGAGCACAGCTTTGAGGAATTGTAACGGAATGATCTTTTGTCCTTGGTAGTCGACTGCGTCGATGCGGGTCATGCCGACGTTTTGTAATACTTCTAGATGTTTGATGTAGTTGTCTGAAAAGGACATCCAGAATTGTGCCCGTTTGATGCTGGGAATGTGCTTTGTGAGTGACTCCATCTCTTCGTGGTACATCCGGTAAATCGAGTAATTCCCGACTCCTTCGGGGCACTCGAAGCGCTGGTTCACAGACATGGCTTCGCTTTCTTGGAAGGCGCCATCTTCCCAGTGGCGGCAGGGGGCTGTGACCTCGCGTATGTTGATTTCTGGATTGAAGTTGGTTGCGAACGCTTGTCCGTGATCGCCTCCATTGACGTCGACGATGTCTAGGAAATGGATTTCATCAAAGTGGTGCTTCAGCGCCCATGCTGTGAATACATTCGTCACACCAGGGTCGAAGCCAGAACCCAGTAATGCTTTGAGCCCACTGGCTACAAAACGATCGTGATACGCCCATTGCCAGTGGTATTCAAATTTTGCTTCGTTCGGCGGCTCGTAGTTAGCGGTGTCAAGATAGTGGGCTCCAGACTCGAGGCAGGCTTCCATAATGCTCAAGTCTTGGTAGGGAAGGGCAACATTAATGACGAGTGTGGCGGCAGTTTCTTTGATGAGTGCTGCGGTGTCGGCGACGATGTCGGCATCAATTTGAGCGGTGTTGATTTTGACCCCATAGCGATCTAGTACTGAGCTAGCAATCGCGACGCATTTCGATTCGGTGCGCGATGCGAGTGTGATCTTGGTGAATGCTTCGGAGACTTGCGCGCATTTGTGCGCTACGACGGAGCCGACGCCGCCTGCGCCGATGATGAGAATAGCTGACATGGATTTACATACCTATGGTTTGAGTTTCAGAATGAATCGGATTTTGAAGGGCGATTCAATTAAAATGATTTTTTTCGAGCCTTAGCTTGCCATGGCATCTGAAATAGTCATGATACCGCAAATTTGGTAATGACCTGCTAGGGTATTACCTGCACACAAAAAGACCACGCCCACACACATGAGTAACCCAATTGTTGAAATCACAGACCAAGAGTTGCCCCACAATCTCAAGACATTATGGCTTAAAGCATTATCTGCAGTTGAGATTAAAAATTTTAGTTATGCAATCAGCTTGGTTAATGCTGTGTTGAAAGAAGCTCCTGGCTTTTTGGAAGGACGCAGAGTGGCTCGTAAGTGTGCGGCTATGGTGGCAGCTGAGAGTGGGAAAAGGAAAGGTGGGGGCATGACGGCGCTTCTTTCTGGTGGGATGTCTACGATGAAGCTTGGCTCCGCAGCCAAGAAAGATCCTTTGGCCGCGTTGATTCAGATTGAGAAGGAACTGGAGAAGGACCCATACGACCCACAAGTCAATGAGGTTCTTCACGAGACGGCACTGAGTATCGGCTTCAAAGAAACCGCAGCATTTGCCCTCGAGACGGTGCGCGAAGGCGCACCAGAAAATTCTAAAGTACTGCATCGCTTGGCTGAATTTTATCTGGCTGAAGGACAGCCATCTAAGGCCTCCGACGTCTACAACGACATTGTGAAGCATAACCCAGCCGACATCGATGCGGTGAAAGGAGCCAAAGATAGCTCAGCCAAGGCATCAATGCAGGAGCAAAAATGGGATTCCGCCAGTGGTATTCAAGATCTGAAGAAAGACGCCGCTAAGGCAGCCGAACTTGAAAATGCTGACCGTGCCGCTCTCACCAAGGATCAACAGGTGCAAAAGCTCTCTGGTCTCATCGACCAATACAACCAAGATCAAAATAACCTCAATGTGGTGAAGCAAATTGCAGCGCTCTACGAGGAAATGGAAAACTGGACCGACGCACACGCATTCTATGATTGGGCTTACCAGCTCAGTAATGCGGACTCCGCTCTCAAGAAGAAGGCGTCTGATCTTGGAGATCGCGTGGCACGCGAGCAGGTGAAAGCTATGGAGGCTCAGCTTGCCGCGGATCCAGGCAATGCAGAGCTTCAGGCTCAAGTGGCAGAAATCAAGAAAGACCGTGCTCGCGAGGGAGTGACCGTGGCTCAGCAACGCGTTGAGCAAAACCCGACTGACCCGCAGCTTCGCTTCGAACTCGGTACCGCGCTCTACGATGCTGGCGAGTACAGCGATGCCATCCCGCACTTGCAGCAGGCGACACGCAACCCGCACATCCGCACCAAGGTGCTCCTCACCTTAGCACGTGCTTTCGATGGCAAGAATATGTTCGACCTCGCTGTGAAGCAGCTCTCTGATGCATTGGCTGACCTTCAGGCCATGGATGACACGAAGAAAGAGGTGCTCTACGAGAAAGGCCTGATTCACGCGAAAATGGAAGACGCTGTCCGCGCACTCGAGTGCTTCAAGGAAATCTATGAGGTCGATTACGGCTATCGTGATGTGGCACAACGTGTGGAGTCTTCCTATAGCTAATCGATTCACTCTAAGAATCTGTTGAAAATCATCATGCCGTCAGCTAATCTCATGGTTGACGGCATTTTTTCTACGAAATTTTTTCAGATCCTCTGAAATAAGTATTGCGTAGATCAACGAAATGAAGGATATGACGGCAGTCGCACTCGCAGCTGGGTGTGAAACGGATCACAATTAACAAAGGAGATACTTATCGCTGGTAAACCAAAAAGAGGGGGCGGACGCCGCCCTAGAAGGAACGCTCGAGGCAGAAATGATCGTCGCTTTAAGAAGAAGGAAGACGACGGCCGTGAGGACAAGTCTGTAGAGATCGAAGGTACGATTAAGACGGTACTAGCAGGCACCATGTTCAAGGTTGAGCTCCCCGGTGGCCACGAAGTTCTAGCTCACATCTCTGGTAAGATGCGCAAGCGATTCATCCGACTTGTGGTTGGTGACCGCGTTCGCATGGAAATGTCTCCATACGATACCACCAAGGCACGTATCACCTTCCGAATTGGCTAAGCCAGTGTTTGAACGATCCCCTCATCTGGTGATACACCATTGAGGAATTCAAATTTTCGAGCTTTGAACATGATTTGTGTTCAAAGCTTTTTCATGTCTGATAGAATCGAAATCACATTTCTATTTACTTTGGAATTTTTGTAGAAATTTCGAGACGAATGATTCGTATGATACAAGCAACGAATACCCATGAAGATTTACGCTCATAAAACCTGTGGTTCCTGTAAGAAGGCGCTCAAGTGGCTAGCCGCTAAGGGGCTAGAAGTAGACGCTATTGCTATTGCTGAGAACCCGCCACAACTTGGAGAGCTACAATTAGCTCTCGATTCTGGCTACACCCTGAAGCAATTATTCAATACCTCTGGGCAGGAGTACCGTAGACGTGACATGAAACATAAGCTTCTGACGATGAGTAACGAGGAAGCCCTCAGCGAGCTTGCTGCTTCTGGTATGCTAGTGAAACGACCATTCTTGATTGCAGATGGCCATGCCTTAGTAGGCTTCAAAGAAGAAGCTTGGACTGAAGTGTTAGGGTAGCCTCCATGCCCTACGCATTCTATGACATAAACCCCTTGATTGATTGAATCTATGATATTCGAAGACGGACATCAGATCTTCCTAGCAGTACTTCTGTTGGTAGTCTTTGCAGCTTTTGTAAAAGAATGGCTATCTGCTGAGTTGGTGGCCATTGGTGGATTGATTGCCTGTGTGTTTGCTGGCGTACTATCTGTGACTCCGGGCATGGAGAATAATGCGCTACAGGTGTTTGCGCATCCGGCGCCGATCACGGTAGCCTGCATGTTTATCATGAGTGCAGCGCTTGAGCGTACTGGGGTGATTGATTCTTTGGGGAGTTGGTTTGAAGAGGTTGCGGCGAAGAGCCCGATTCGCATGTTGGTGATTATGATGCTGTTGGTTTCCGGTTTATCTGGATTCGTCAATAACACGCCAGTGGTGGTGGTATTCATGCCAATTGTTTTGGGGATCTGCCGTCGCAAAGGATACACGGCTTCCCGCTATTTGATACCACTTTCATACGCCGCTGTCGTAGGGGGGACGGTGACGATCATCGGTACTTCTACGAACCTTGTAGCTGCTGGTATTGCCAATAAGGTGATGACACCCTTCACGATGTTTGAAATCACTCCCTTGGGGGTGACTTTTGTGGTGGTGGCGTTTTTTTACATGCTCACGATTGGGCGGAAGCTACTGCCTGACCGAGTGACGCTTGCGTCATTGATCGATACTGAGGCGAGCCGAGAATTCATTACCCATGCATTCGTCAAGGAAGGTTCGCCGCTCGATGGCCAATTATTTGCCGAGTCGAATCTTGCTGGCGTGAAAAAAGCGCGCGTCATCGAAGTGCGCCGCGACGGGCAGCAGGTGGTGGAGGCGCTTCCGGAAGTACGATTCCAGGCCGGAGATGAAATTGTGTTCAAAGGGCGGATTCAGGCGCTCTTAGGTATTAAAAAGAATGCGGATGTTGATGTGCGCGGTGAAGAGAAGCTGGGTCTCGAAGATGTGCGCACCGAATCGGCGCTTCTCATGGAGGGTATTCTAGGCCCAGAGTCCACCTTAGTAGGTAAGAGCTTGAAGGAATTAAATTTCCGCCAGCGATTTGGTGTGTTGATTTTGGCGGTGCACCGACGTGGAGAAAATTTGCGAGACCGTTTTGAAGAGGAACGTCTGGAGTTTGGTGACACCTTGTTGGTGCAGGGGCCAGCGGAGAAGATGCGTGAACTTTTTGAGCAGAAAGATTTCATTAACTTGAGTGAGCCGCATCACTCGGACATGCGCACAGAGAAATCCAAGTTTGTCCTGATTGCGCTAGCGGCCTTCATTCTGTTTGGTGCCTTTGGTGGGAATTTCGGCATTCCTGCGGTACCTACTGTGTTGTTGGCACTGAGTTGTGCCTTGTTTGTGATGGTGACTCGCTGTATCGATCCGAGTGAAGCATTCCAGTCGGTAGAGTGGAAGGTGGTATTCATGATTTGCGGGATGCTTGGGTTGGGCATGGCGATGTCACAGAGTGGCCTCGCGGAGAATCTAGCCAAGGGAGTGGTCTCAGGGGTTGATTCGTTGAGCTTTGTGGATCCTGGAATGAAGCCCTATATCATGCTCGCGGCATTTTATTTGTTGGCGAATATCATGACTGAAATGATCTCAAACAACGCCGTGGCGGCCCTACTCACACCGTTGGCAATTTATGTGGGTGTGCAGATGGGAGTGGATGCTCGACCATTTGTCGTTTCGGTGATGTTTGGCGCCTCAGCGAGTTTCTGCACCCCAATTGGCTACCAGACGAATACCTTCGTCTACGGCGCAGGTGGCTACAAGTTCTTTGACTTTTTCAAAGTTGGATTCCCACTGAGTCTCATTCTTTGGCTCGTTGCGAGCTTTATGATCCCGATGCTCTGGCCATTTTAGCATGCTGCGTGGTCTGTCATGCCAGCCACGCGGCTGAGTGCTGGGTAGTGTGTTATTGTTTAGCTGAGTGTGCCATTAGGATGCCCACTAACTTCTTGCCAATGGCGCAGGAACACGCACCGGTGCTATTCATGTGGCGGTGAGCTTGGCCGAGGGCCAGCGGATCCAAGTGATTGTATGGCGATTGGTGACTTGCAACGGGGCCAAACACTTGTGAGCGTTTGGCCTTACCCGTGGCGCTTGGGTGGGCTTTGATCTTTAGGACGCGCCCCTCATTGACCGTTCCCCAGATTGGAATGTCTTTAATTGCTGTGGGCTCACAGGTGATTGGGTTCTCTGCGAGGATCGTAAAGTTGGCAAGCTTCCCGGCCTCAATGCTGCCGACCTCGTGTTCGAGTTGTAGCGAATAGGCGGCGTCGAGGGTGACGGCTTTGAGCGCACCCAACCTACTCACGCGTTGTTCTGGGGCGGCCACGCGTCCCGTGGGTGTGATGCGGTTGACACCGCAGTGCATGAGAAAGAGAGGCTGCCCTGGAGCCATCGGCATATCCGAGTGAAACGAGTATGAAACCCCGGCGCGCTCTACATCGCCCATGCGGGTCATTGGGTCGGCGCGTTCTGGGCCCAAGCCAGACTTCCCGTATTGGTCGGCTAGAGCGACTGGGTAGTAGGGATTGGCGCTCACGATCGCACCGAGGCGCTTGATGCGATCGACTTGATCGCGGGATGAAACAGCGAAGTGCACAATCACGGTGCGGTGGTTGTGGCGCGGGTTGCGGCGCATGTTTTCTTCAAGGGTATTGAGCACCATTTCGAGTCCGGCGTCGCCATTGACGTGGATGTGGAGCTGATAGCCAGCTTCCCAGTAGGTGCGAAAGGCTTTGCTGAAGACATCAAGGTTCATCATCCATTCACCTTCGTGGCCATCGGTGTAGGGTTCCTTGACCTGCATCAGCTGGGAGTAGATTGCGCCGTCGGCAAAGAGCTTGATTTGTTTGGGCACCATGGCGGTCATACCGCTTCCCCAGTCCATGATCTTCTCAGTTTCTGCTACGGCGTTATCTGGGTGAGCGGCGATGATGGATTTTCCATCGGGGATGAAGTAAAAGCGGAAGGGGGCATCAGGGGAAGACATGATGGCATTTTGAGTGTCTTGCAATTGCTTCGAGAGGATACCGCCAGGCTCACAACCGAGTGTGACACCTGCGCGGTGGAAGAAGTCTACCATGAATTTGAGCCCGTTATTGATGCGCTCTGGTGTGGCGAGCGTGGGGGCGATGGCGGGCATGATGCCAAACATCCCTTGTTCCCAGAAGTGTCCCTCGGCGAGGTTCGATTGCTTTTGAGCGCTTTCGCTTTGTTTGGCGAGGTACGCTTTATCGATGCCCATCAGTTTGAGTGCTGCACTGTTGAGAATAAATTCGTGGCAAGAACGATGCCAGACGATGATGGGGCGTTGTGCATTGAGTGAGTCGAGGTCTGAGCGTGTGAGTTTACCATGGAAATAATGGTGATAGCCCCAAGTGATCAAGGGTTCGCTTGGATCACTTAGCTTGGCTTCTGCTTCCTCGATCCTCTGCCGGTACTCCAGGGCATTCCTTGCTGCCGGCACGAGCCCGCTCGGTAGGTTCCAGTCTTCGATGGCGATGACTTCGGTTTCCATCGTCAGAGCGGTGAGGAAAGGATGGTCGTGCTGGGCAATGAGGCCAGGAATGATGACCTGGTCCTGAAAGCTGTGATCAATCTGAAATGCCTGGCCGTCGGCAGCGGCTTTAAGTTCTTCGAGTGTGCCAGTAGCCAGGATGCGCTTGCCCACGACGGCCACAGCATTGGCAGATGGGCTTGAAGGGTCCAGGGTGATGACTTCTTTGGCTGTGTAGATGGTGGCCTTTGGCAGGGATTCCGTGGCTAAGGCGAGATCTTGCAACGAGGACGCTGGGCTGATAGCGCAGCTGAGGTAGAGGAGGACAGGGATGAGTTTCATAGAGGCTTCTGTGAGTTAGGGATTACGATGCTTGTGTTAGTATTGAATCATGCGTTTTGTGAGTTCGCTCAGTGTGCGGCAGAGGCATTCAGGGCAGGGGTTGCCGAGGCTTGGTCCCACGGCACGGATGGAACGGGCGAAGGCGACTGATGCTTCATCGACGGATCGCAGAGCGCTGGATTCAGCGATGTCGAAGATTACTTGATCTTCTTTGATGGTTTTAAGGACGACGAGTTTGTCCAGAGTTTCTGGGTCAACCGCTCGTGGGTCTTTGTCGAGGATGACGAAGTCAGCGAGCTTTCCTGGCTCAATCGAGCCTTTGGTATCTTCTTCAAAGTGCTGCCATGCTGGCCACAGTGTCATTGCTTTGAGCGCTGTCATGACATCGACCCGGTGGTCAGGGCCAATGATGTCGCCGGATCGCGAGCGGCGGGTGACGGTGGCGTCAAGGACGCGCATTGAATTGGGGAAAGCAACTGGAGCGTCGTGGTGGCTGGTAAAGCGCATGCCGCGTTTCACGCACCACCCGGTAGGAGAGATGTCGTTGGAGAGGATAGGGCCCACAGTGTGCTCGCGATGCCAGTCTCCCCAATAGAATGTGTGCATGGGAAAGAGCGAGGGAATCACGCCGAGCTGGCGCATGCTGTCTACCTGATCTTCACGGAGGAATTGGCCGTGGATGAGTACTGGGCGCCGATCTCCAGCGCCATGGCGGCGGGTGGCTGCGTGGATGTGAGCGAGTAAGAGGTCACTAGCAGCCTCACCATTTGAGTGAGTAAGGATTTGGATGTCGTGCTCATAGGCCCATTGGATTGCACCGCTGACCTGCTCCGCGGTGGCTGCCGGGTAGCCGGCGTAGCCAGGTTCGTAATTGCCTACTGGGTCGTAATACGGACGGTCGCGCCATGCGGTGAAGCCTTGAGGCGATCCATCAATAGTGAGTTTGGCCCCCGCGACGCGAAAGCGGTTGGTGTAGTCTGAGCTGAGTTCTTTCAGAATGATCTCTCGATTCATCAAGACATCGGGATAGCTGACCACGTCGATCTTTAGCGCGCCTGAAGCAGCTACTTTTTTCATCGCGGGGATCGAGCCTGGGGTGCTGCGTCCATCTTGTGCTGTGGTGTAGCCGAAGCGAGCCCAGAGCTCAGCTCCAGCCTTAAAAAAGACTTCAGAGCCTTCGGTGCCCACGCGGCTGAGCAAGGTGATCAATAATGGGAAGGCGGCAGTCTCTTCCAAGACTCCATCGGGTTCCTTGCCATCCTGCATGCGCCGGATCACTCCGCCATCTGGGTTTGGTGAGTCTGGGGTGATTTTACCTGCCTCTAGCGCCTTAGAATTGGCACTGACGATGTGGCCGGATTGGTGGACAATGATGACGGGGAAATCGGTAGTGACTGCATCGAGGTCTTGCTTCGTGGGGTGGCGAAGCTCTTTGAGTTGGGCATTGTCATAGCCAAAGCCAACAACAAGTTGGAGCTTCTCAACAGCTTCACGATTACTTCTGATCCAGTCGCGTAAGGTTTGCTGGAGGCTGGCAATGTCTTGCACTTCGCCATCTGGTGGGGCGAGCAAGTTTGCAGAGAGTGCTTGGAGCCCCCCGCCCATGACGTGCCCGTGGGCGTCGACGAAACCTGGTAGCATCGTCTTGCCTTGAAGGTCAAAGTTTGTGGTGTTCGGCCCTTGGGCCTGCATTACGGATTCCTTGCTGCCGACTGCGAGAATCTTGCCGTCTTTGACCGCGACAGCTTGAGCGCTGGGTTGCTGATCATCGATGGTGATGATCGGCCCGTTGAAGTAAATGGTATCTGCAGTTGCGGCGCACAGGGTGGCGCTGGCACTCAAGGTGAGGAGTGCCATTAGGGAGTGCTGTAGTTTCATATGATGGGAGCTAGGTTTTTTACTGGATCGTGATCCTGAGCTTGAGCGTCTTGCTGGGAGCTTTTTTTTCCCATGGACGCAGGTAATCAAAATGTAGCACCAAATCTCCAGCCTCTAGCGCCTTGATCTCGAAAGTTTGCTGGATTGGGCTGCCTGTGCGTTTCTGATCGGTCTGTGCTGCGTTTGTTCCCTTATTCATCCATTGGGCGAGGGGACTATCAGATTGCTTTGGAACCCATGCGTAACCGGTGGATGGGTTTCCTGTGAGAGTGATTCGGAGTGTCTGGCCAGCCTGGAGCTCGATATCTTTGCTGTTGGAGCTTTCATTCCATTCGACAATGCTACTCGAGCCTTCATGGGTGCTCACGGTGGTGAACGAAGCGAAACTGGCTACGACGTCTTTGAATGGGTCATCATCGCTGGCCAATACAATGGGGGTGAGGGCCAGTGCCATAGCGATGGTACAAGCCTCCACAGTCTTGGGGTGTGGGGTTTTCATTTATTGTTGGGGTTTGGGTGTCGTGTCGATGCATTGGGGGCGCATCAACATTCACTAGTGTAAGGGTTAACTCTAACAATATAAAGGGTTTTTGATCTTTGACCCTTTTGGCGCTATGCGGAGATCACCGCATCCATCTGGATGTCGTGATCTTCAGTTGGGAGATGGTCGAGGACTTGGCACTGAAATGCGACCCCGAGAATGTGTGCATCTTGCTTGCGCGATTCTAGAATGCGATCGTAGTAGCCGCCACCTTTCCCCAAGCGCAGGCCAGTAGCGCTGAAGGCAATGCCTGGGCAGATAAAGGTATCGATGCGATCTGCAGCGACTAATGGGTGATGTTCAGGATGTGGCTCTAGGATACCGTATCGGCCGTGGCGAAGCTCTGAAATCTCATGAACCAAGTGGAATTGCATGGCTCCATTGCTATCTTGGGTGAGTGGGTAGACAAAATTGATCCCGTCGGCGAGTTGGTGTAATTGCTCGAGTTGTGGTTCATTCTCAAGCGCTGCGTAGATGGCGACTGTCTTCACATCATGTTGTTGCATCACCCAGTCATTGAGCTGTCGCACAATGCTTAGTGAGGCGAGATGTTTTTCGGCGCCGCTCAAGGTATTTACTTGTTCTGTGATTGCGTGGCGCGTGGCAGACTTGAGCTCAGCAGTGGAAGGCGTGGTCATGGTGATGGGTGGAAAATTTGGTGTGGATCACAAGAAAGAAGCATTTCCCGCTTGCCAGTGCGGATAATTCTGGTAAACGAGCGATCCCGCTTTGCGCCAATAGGTGCATAATTTCCTGCGGAGCAAAAATAATAACACTAAATAACCGATTACCATGGCAAGAATTTTCGGAATCGAAATTCCCAATGAGAAGCGCATCGAAGCGTCTCTCCCATACATCTACGGTATCGGCCGCACTACTGCTAAGAAGATTCTTGAGCAGGCAGGCGTCGATGCAAATATTCGCACAGGTCAACTCACTGAAGAACAACTCGTTAAGATTGCCTCGGTAATCACTTCAGAGACTATCATCATTGAAGGTGACCTCCGTCGTGAGAAGCAAGGTGCGCTTAAGCGTCTTACTTCAATCAACTGTCACCGTGGTCAGCGCCACAAGCGCGGCCTTCCAGTTCGCGGTCAGCGTACCAAGACCAACGCACGTACTCGTAAGGGTAAGAAGCGCACAATGGGTGCAGCCAAGTAAACTTTGACCTGTAAATACAATGTCTGAAGAAATTAAAGAAACAGAAGTTGCTGATGAAGCAACTCCAGCAACAGAAGCTCCGGTAGAGACACCTGCTACAGAAACTCCAGCAGCAGAAGCTCCACAAAAGGAAGAAAAGAAGCGCGACATTTTTGCCGAGCTTGCAGGTGGTGAAGAAGAACTCAAGATCCACAAAGCGAAGAAGTCGAAGAATGTTCTCACTGGTATCGTTCACGTGACTGCTACATTCAACAACACTCTCGTGAGCGTCACCGACTACAATGGTAATGCAATCGGTTGGTCATCTGCTGGTAAGATGGGCTTCAAAGGCTCACGTAAGTCTACAGCATACGCTGCACAGGTTGTTTCCCAGGACGCATGCCGCCAGGCAATGTCCCACGGTCTCAAGACTGTTGAGGTTCGCGTAAAGGGACCAGGTGCTGGTCGTGAGTCCGCTGTGCGTGCTGCACAAGGTCTCGGCCTCGAAATCACTGCAATCAAAGATGTGACTGCAGTACCACACAACGGCTGCCGTCCTAAGAAAGCACGTCGCGTATAATCATATTTAACTTACAAACTACTTTTTTATTATGGCACGTTATATTGGCCCTAAAGATAAAATCAGCCGCCGTTTCGGTGTAGCTCTCTTCGGTCCTTCAAAGGCACTCGAGCGTCGTAACTTCCCTCCAGGTCAGCACGGTCTCCGTGCAGGACGTCGTAAGAAGTCTGACTACTCAGTAGCACTTGGCGAAAAGCAGAAGCTTCGTTTCCAGTTCGGTGTTCTCGAAAAGCAATTCCGCGCATACTATGCAGAAGCAGTACGTCAGCGTGGTGTTACAGGTGACACACTTGTGCGTCTTCTTGAAACTCGTCTCGACAACGTATGCTACCGTCTCGGATTTGGTAACACACGTTCCGCAGCACGTCAGTTGGTAAACCACGGTCACATCCTTGTGAACGGCACTAAGACAGACGTAGCATCCTACCAGTGTAAGCCTGGTGACGTGATCGCTATCAATGATAAGCCATCCTCCAAGCAGCTCGGTCTTCGCGCACTCGACCTCACGCAGGCAGTGCCACTCAAAGACTGGCTCACTCTCGATCGTGAAAAGATGGCTGGTACCATCGCTCGCCTTCCTGAGCCGGACGATGCAGACCACGGTGTGAACGTTCAGCTCGTTGTTGAACTTTACTCACGTTAATCTCACTCAGAGATTTCCGATTTCAAAAGGCACAGAGTCGTCACAGACTCTGTGCTTTTTTTATTGCTCATTACGGCTGCATCTCCTACAGAATCCGAAGTCATGAATGAAGCCTGGGATGTCCAACTAACCGCACGTCAACATTGGAACAGCGTGAGCTGGTTCAAGCCAATGAAATGGCCATCTGGTCACCAAGTCGATCTCGGTGATGCGTTGCTGGAATTTGACTTTGATGCCTGTAGAGTCACGGAAATTAGTGACGGGGTAGAGCGTGAGGTCGCACGCTTCCCTGATCAAAAGCGTGGGACGCATCTCGGTTCGCTAGCCGGAGCGTTCCGCTGTGGGGAATTCATCGTCGAGCGCCACGCCTCGGATGAGGGGGATCCACTCAAAGTGACAGTAAAGGCGGCAGGCGGCAATGACTCGGTAGAGCTCATGATGCGAAAGGTGCATCAGCCTGTCCTCTGTGAAGGCGCGTTCGAGTTGAACTTCCTCAATGACAACAAGGATAGCCGTGTGGAAATCAAGAGCAGCAATGAAGCACGCGATGTTGCTGTGCTCGTGGCGAGCCTCTTGTTGTTCAATCGCTTTGCCTTAGCGTAGGGCAAAAAAGGCGGCCTGTTCGGCCGCCTCTAAGAGCATGCTTGGCTAGCTGAGCTTCTGCCGGAATGATTGAATCGCGTTGATTCGCATATTCTACTGCATTGCTGACAGTATGTTCTAAGCAGTCGAGGGAGATTGATTATACTCACTCAAAACAGCCACGGCATCTACCTCAAAGAGCATGCCGTCGAGTGCTAATCGAGGAACAGGTACTAGTGTCTGAGCGGGCAGGGCATCGCCGAACATTGCAACCAAGGTCTTGGTCATTATTTCGAGTTTTGATGGATCGTAATTGACAACATAGGTCGTTAACTTTGTGACTTGTTGCGGTTCTGCTTCTAGGCTCTCTAGTACGCTCTGAAGGTTGCAATATGCTTGCTTCACTTGATCCTCGAAGCTTGGAGATAAATGACCGTTCTTGGCTTCTCCTCCTTGGCCTGCAATGTAGGCCGTTGCACTAGCTCCAGTAGCAACAACTGCATGGCTATAACCGTTGGAGCTTGGATCATAGAGATTCGGTGGGTTGATGATGGTGGTTTTTACTGATTCACTCATTGTTTTGTTGGTTGTAGCAGGTGAGATTAATTATTCTGATTATTATTCCATCATCATAGAGAAAGGGGAGTTTTAAATTGGTTTGATCCATTACTAGTTCTGGCTTTAGCTATCCACTGCTTCCTGTACGGTGAACGGCGACAATCCATGGTTGATTAGCCCAATCTTATGTTGTGCGGATTCGAGGAACCATAGCCTTGATAGGGGGGGATTCTAGCCAATTTAATTCAGCTCTATGTCACGTATGCCATTCTCAGCTTCGAGGATATTACTGAGTGTCTGCTGCATCGCCTCAGCTTTCTCAGGGTGCTTCTGTAGAATATTGTCTTGCTCGCTCGGGTCCTTGGCTAGGTTGTAGAGCTCCACATGTTTATTCTTTCGTTTGTGAATGAGCTTCCATTGGTTGTGGCGCAGGGCGATTTGTTGGTGTGCTGCTTCTTGAAACGAGTACTCAAGCCCGGAGGAGGCTTCACGTTGTTTTCCTAAGAATGCAGCGAGGGTGTTGCGGCTATCGATGGCTTCATTCGCTGGGACTTCAATGTCAAGTAAGTCGGCGAAACTCGCAAGTAGGTCGATCTGGTTGACCATGGCATCCGATCTGCCTGGTTGGATGGCTGCTGGCCATTTGATGATGAATGGCACTCGGGTGCCGCCCTCGTAGATTTGGTACTTCCCGCCGCGGTAGATACCTGAACCATCATGTCCTTGGTCTGTTTCTTTTTGAGAGGTGAGGGTGATGGTGCCATCCTTGTAGCCATCGTCGTAGACTGGGCCATTATCGCTGGAGAAGATGATGATGGTATTCTCCTCCATGCCTAGCTGTTTGACATGCTCTAGGATCGCGCCGGTACTCCAATCAAACTGCACCATGGCGTCCCCACGGAATCCGGTATCGGTTTTTCCGTGAAAACGAGGATGTGGGGCGCGTGGTACGTGAATGTCTTGTGAAGCGAAGTATAGAAAGAATGGGGTGTCCTTCTTCGCCTGAGCGTCGAGATACTTTTTTGTCTGGTTGACGAATTCGTCCGCCATGGTCTCGCCATTCCAAAGTGCTGACTTGCCGCCGACTTGGGTGCCAATGCGGCCAATGCCATTGATCACCGAATGGTTATGACCATGGGAGGATGGATAGTAAGTCATCGCCTCCGGTGTCTTTCTACCATCGGGATAGACCGTGCTATTGTGTTCCTTAGGGATGTTTCTTCCTACGAAGAGCGGGTCTTTTGGATCTAAATTTACCACGTGATGGTTTTCAAGATACACGCAGGGTACGCGGTCGTTCGTGGAGGGGAGTAGGAAGGAATAATCGAAACCAATTTCAAGTGGTCCCGGCTTCACTGCTCCATTCCAGTTGGTTTTTACTCCCTTTTTACCGAGCCCTAAGTGCCACTTTCCAATCACCGCAGTGTCATAGCCAGCACTCTTGAATAGCTTTGGTAGTGTCAGTATGTTTGTAGGGATCAGTAATGGGGCATCTGGTGGTAGGATATTGGCATTGTGACGGAAGCCGTAGACGCCAGTGAGTAATGAGAAGCGTGAAGGAGTACAAGTAGCCGCTCCACAGTGGCCATCGGTGAAGACTAGTCCCTCGCTTGCCAGCTTGTCGATATGCGGGGTGGGAATCTTCTCTGAACCATAGACGCCGACATCACCATAGCCGACGTCGTCGCCGTAGATGATGATAACATTGGGGCGCGGCTCCGCAAGGGTAGCCAGTGAGCTCAGAAGTAAGGTTGTGATTGTGACTATTTTCATGGATGTAATCCATTAGTTCGTCATCGCTGGGGTGAATCTTTCAAATGGAATTTGTGCGTCTTACTGTCACGATCAGAACCGCACAAAATTTGTAGGCATGCATTGGGTTTCGGGCTTGCGAAGCTATTGCAGCCAGCTAAGTTCTTGTGCATGTCGATTCAGCAATTCGCCAACCAATTTGTGTGTGACCTCGTGGCCTACGAGCCAGGTAAGCCAATCACTGAAACTGCCCGTGAGCTTGGACTCGATCCAGAAGCTATCGTCAAGGTCGCTTCCAATGAGAACCCGCTCGGCCCGGCGCCGATGGCGCTTGATGCGATCCGCAATGCGGCTACTGAGATGCACATTTACCCAGATGGTGGTGGTTACAAGCTTCGCACCGCGCTCGCTGAAAAGTACGACCTAGGTCTCGAGAATGTGGTTTTAGGGAATGGTTCCAACGAAATCATCGAATTGCTCTGTCATTGTTTCCTCAATCCTGAGGCTGAGTTGATCGCGGCGGAGCACGCATTTGTCGTGTACAAGCTCATGGCGACTCTCTTCGGCGCAGGCTATGTGGAGGTGCCAGATCCGAACTTCGTGCACGATCTCGATGCCATGGCGGATGCAATCACTGACAAGACTCGTCTTGTGTTCATTGCCAATCCAAACAACCCGACAGGTACCATCGTTGGTGAGGAGGCGATTGAGCGCTTCATGGCGCGCGTGCCAGACCATGTGGTCGTGGTGTTCGATGAAGCGTACTTTGAATTTTTGCACGACGCTCCAGACACGCTGAAGTACGTACGTGAAGGTCGTAATGTGGTGGTGCTTCGCACCTTCTCTAAGGCTTATGGTCTCGCAGGCCTGCGCATTGGTTACGGTCTCGCAGCTCCGCAGGTGGCTGCTATCCTGCAGAAGGCCCGTCAGCCATTCAACACCAACGAAGTGGCTCAGCGTGCTGCTCTGGCATCACTGGAAGATACTGCGCACGTGAAGGCGACCGTCGACAACAATTCTGAAGGTCTCGCATTCTACGAAGCAGCCTTCCAAGAGCGCGGTATGAACTACGTGCCATCTGTGGCAAACTTCATCCTCGTGGAAGTGGGTGACGGCGACGCTGTCTTTGACGGGATGCTCAAGCAAGGAGTGATCGTGCGCGCGATGCGCGGTTACAAGCTTCCGGGTTGGGTGCGTATTTCTGTTGGTACCGCTGAGGAGAATCAGCGATGTCTCGAAGTACTCGATGCTGTGCTTGCAAATTAATTTCTATCAGACTCTAACGCGCCCTAACTGACTCTATGATTCTGCACGATACCGTTGCCGCCATTGCTTCCGCACCGGGAGTGGGTGCGGTGTCATTGATTCGAGTGAGTGGGCCGGATGCGGTCGACATCGCCGACAAGGCGCTGCGCTGCAAGGGTGGGCTGAAATCCCAGCCAGACCGCTACGCCGCTCTTGCGAAGGTGGTGAATGCCGAGGGGCTGGTGGTGGATGAGGTGTTGGCTACTTGCTTTCAAGGTCCTCGTAGTTTCACTGGCGAACATGTGGTGGAACTTGCGTGCCATGGCGGCGTGTTGGTCACGCGCCGCGTGCTCGAGCGCCTACTGGAATGCGGGGCGCGCTCGGCCGATCCCGGCGAATTTAGCCGTCGTGCCTTTGAGAATGGGAAGCTCGACCTGACCCAAGCCGAGGCGATCATGGATCTGATATCGGCGCAGACTGACATGGCACTGCGAGCTGCGCATGAGCAACTCACTGGTCGCCTAGGCGATCAATCAGAGGCATTGCGTGAGAACCTGCTCGGGGTGGTTGCCCACGTGGAGGCATACATCGATTTTCCCGAAGAAGACATCGATCCGGACACGGGAGCCGCGATGCTGAAGCGTATTGACGAAGTTCTTAGCGGCATTCGCACGATGCTCTCAACAGCCGAGCAAGGACGCATCATCCGTGAGGGGGTGCGTACGGTGATTTGCGGCGAGCCAAACGTGGGTAAGTCATCGCTTTTGAATGCTCTGTTGGGCTACGAACGTGCGATTGTTTCTGATGTGGAGGGTACCACACGTGATACCGTGGAAGAGGTGATCAATGTCAAAGGAATCCCAGTGCGTTTGATTGATACCGCGGGCGTGCGGGAGTCTAGCGACCAAATCGAACAACAGGGGATCGTACGCTCAGAGAAGCAAATCGAACTCGCAGACTTGATTTTAGAAGTGGTGGACGGCAGTAAGCCAGGTAAGCGGCTGCTCACCGACGAACAGATTGGGGGGCGCCATCACTTGTTGGTGGTGAATAAGTCCGACCTTGGCGAGTCCGATGTGTGGGCTGGGCATCATTCCGTGCGTGTGTCTTGTCGTGAAGAACATGGACTGGATGCTTTGGCGGACGCGATTTCTGATGAGCTCTTGTTAAGCGAATCCGCATGGGGTGGGCACGCCATGGCGATCAATGCGCGCCACCAAGATTGCTTAAAGAAGGCCGCGGAGTCGCTTGGCCACGCCAGAGAGGCAATGGAGCTTGGTACTGGGGTGGAGTTTGCAGCCATAGACCTTCGCGAAGCTCTTGACGCGATTGGACAGATCGCAGGTCGAGTGGATACCGAAGAAGTACTTGGAGTCATCTTTGGTAGTTTCTGCATTGGTAAATAGTTGGGTGATCGAGGAGGTGCTCATGTTAGCCACGTTGTTCTCAGCATATTCATTGCTTGAGCGCACGCTTTTACCTTGCCGAGTACTGCCTAGTTACGGCATCACTTAGGACATGGATTCCCATCTCGAAGACCTTTTTTCCTTCCTCCGATTTCCGAGCATTTCCACAGCAAGTGAGCACGCTAGTGATGTGCGTGCCTGCGCCGAATGGCTCCAACAAAAGTTAACAAATATGGGGCTCAATACTGAGCTGCATCCGACCTCTGGTCACCCGGTAGTGGTGGCGCGCAATGCGCATAGGGCTGATCGCAAGACGGTGTTGATCTACGGTCACTATGATGTGCAACCAGTGGATCCGATCGAGCTTTGGGATACCGATCCATTTGAGCCAGTACTCAAAGATGAACGGATCTGGGCCCGAGGGGCCACCGATAATAAGGGGCAGATGATGGCGCATGTGCTCGGCGTTGAGAAAACACTGAAAGAGCAAGGCGAGCTGCCAGTGAACTTGATCTTCCTTTTTGAAGGGGAAGAGGAAATTGGTAGCCCGAATTTGGTTCCATTTTTAGAACAACACAGAGAGGAACTTGCGTGTGACATTATCGCAGTTTCTGACACCGGCATGGTGGCACGTGGGGTGCCTACCATGGGGTATGGCCTGCGTGGGATCACATGTTGTGAAGTCACCGTGCGGGGGCCGAAAGGAGATCTTCACTCGGGAGTCTATGGTGGTGCAGTCGCCAACCCAGCCACCGCAGTGGCGCGCTTGGTTGCCAGCCTGCATGACGCCGATGGTAGGATCGCGATTGATGGGTTCTACGACGATGTGAAGCCATTAGAGCAATGGGAGCGCGACATGTGGGCGCAGGTTCCTGGTGTGAGTGATGCCGACATTGCGGATCAGACCGGAGTGTGTGAGGTATTCGGTGAGCCTGGCTACAGTTCCGCCGAGCGTCTCTGGGCTCGTCCGACAGCAGAGGTCAATGGCATCGGTTCTGGCTACCAAGGTGAGGGCTCTAAGACGGTATTGCCTGCCGAGGCTATGGCAAAGTTTTCCTTCCGATTGGTCCCGAATCAAGACCCTCAAGATATAGCAAAAAAAGTGGAAGCACATCTCAACAAGCACGCCCCACAAGGAGTGTGTGTCGAGGTTGAAGCTGGCCATGACGGCAAGCCATACTACGCTGATCCCAATAGTCCATTTGGGCAGGCTGCCCAGGGGGCCCTCCAACAAGCATTCGGAGCCACACCTGTACTGATTCGTGAAGGCGGCAGTATTCCGATCATCAAAGACATGCAGGATGTCCTAGGCTCAGATACTTTATTGCTAGGGCTTGCGCTTCCAGATTGTCAAATCCATGCGCCGAACGAGAATTTTTGGGTGGAGAATTTTGAATCAGGAATTCAAATGAACCAGATTTTGCTCCAGGAACTGGCAAAGGTTTGATCGATACCATCCACTGCATATTGCCATGACTGAGTTTTTCAACCTCGTATCTGACGACCCCAGTGGGATTCGGATACGCGTCTCCAATCATGGCGCCAGCCTAATCTCAGTCTGGGTGCCAGACCGAGATGGGAAGGTGGCGGATGTTGTGATTGGGCCAGAAACGGCTAGGCAATTGGAAACCAATACCGCATACATGGGGGCAACCGTGGGGCGTTTTGCCAATCGCGTGGGGTTTGGTCGCTTTGACTTGGATGGTGAATCTTACCAATTGAGCTTGAACCACGGGCGGCACCACCTTCATGGGGGTACTGGAGGGGTCCACCATCGTTGTTGGGATGTGCTGGAGCTGACGGGCTCCGAAGTCCTCTTTGGGCTGCGCGCCGCTGATGGTCTGGATGGCTACCCAGGGAATCTTGAAATGACAGCACGCTACCGCGTTGTGGATGCTGCTACTTTCACCGTGGAGTACGAAGCTCAGACCGATCGAGCCACCCCAGTCAATCTCGCCCAGCACGCCTATTGGAATCTCTCGGGTGAGCCCCAGACCACTGTGGCCGAGCACGAGGTCTTGAGTGATGCAGTGTCCTGGGTAGTAGAGATTGATGAGGACATGATTCCTACTGGGCAATTGCTGCCAGCAGCTGATGGCCCCTTTGACTTTAGACAGGCTAAACCTTTGAGTGCGGGATGGGATAGTGAGCATCCCACCATCCAAATCGCGGGGGGCTATGATCACGCCTTGGTTTTTCATGGCGGCCTTTCTGAGGAGCTTCAGAATCGAGTCACCGTGCGCGACCCGCAGTCAGGTAGGCAAATGCAGGTGCAGACGAATATGCCATCCCTTCAGCTGTATTCAGGGAACTTCCTAGATGGCACTCAGGTCGGCAAGGGCGGAGCGATCCAAAGTCGTACAGGCTTGTGCCTAGAAACCCAACACCTGCCTGATTCGATGAATCATGAGCACTTTCCATCGCCGGTTCTCCACCCAGGGGAGCTCTACTCCCATCACATGCGCTTCAGCTTTGCGCTATTGAGCGAGATTCATTGATTTCATAGGCGTTACTAGCTTGACGATTTAGCGGCTCGGGTGAAGCATGTCGGCGATGCAAGTCGACACTGTATATCCTCGCAGTACGAAGGATGAAATTGATGGTCTCCCTTATTTTTTACGCATGTGCCACAAGGTGCGCTTGCATGCAGCTGGTGAGCTTGGTGATGACTACCAAGCGAATCTAGGGAAGGGGATGGATCTGTGGACTTGCCAGTTGCTACAGGTGGAATACCAGGAGCTGGTTCACTTCATCACCGCGTCTGGTGCCGACGATCGAGCCGCTCTCGACTGGTGTTACGAAAATGGAACCAAACCTGAGTCACCAATTAAAGACTGGTGGTGTAGCTACATGCGCAACTGCGGATTCCAAGACGGCCTCTCAGAGCGTTTGCTGATGCGTGTCGCTGAAGCCGGCCTACAAAATAGACCTGATATCCATACATTCTTCGACTTTATCGATGCCGAAGAGGGTCGATAACTGGGGCATCAACATGGCCCTGAATTCCCTTAATAATAATACACTCGTTTGTAGAAAAATTGTACAATCTTGCTCTTTTTACGTGACAGTTATGAGCAACAGACTTCATCATAGAATACTTACCCATGCCTAGAGAAATCCAACTTCGTTCACCACTCGACATGCATTTGCACCTTCGAGATGAGGAAATGCTCAAGCTTGTCACCCCTTTGACAACAGAGACCTTTGCTGGTGCTGTGATCATGCCTAACCTGGTGCCGCCAGTGGATCATCTTGAGCGCCTGCTTGCCTACCGAGAGCGTATCATGGCTGCGTCTGATGGGCATCGCTTTGACCCATTGATGACACTGTTCTTCCGAAATTATACGGAGCAGGAGCTCGCTGAAGCGCGCGATCACATCATTGGCATCAAGCTGTATCCAGCCGGAGCGACGACGAATAGTGAAGCCGGGGTGAAAGCAATCGATGCCGTAGAACCAACATTCAGAATGATGGAAGAAATGGGCATCCCATTGCTGGTGCATGGCGAGACCCACGGCTTTGTCATGGACCGCGAGAAAGAATTCCTCGAGAGCTACGACTACCTCGCTACAAAGTTTCCAAAGCTCAAAATTACGATGGAGCACATCACCACCGCGGATGCCGTAGCAATGCTCGACAAACATGAAAACCTTAGAGCCACAGTGACGCTCCAGCACCTTGTGATCACGCTCGATGATGTGGCTGGAGGTATGCTAGACCCGCACCTCTTCTGCAAACCGATTGCAAAGCGTCCTGAAGACCGTGAGGCATTAGTCAATGCGGCTGTGAATGCGCATCCTAAGTTGATGTTTGGTAGTGATTCTGCGCCACACCCGATTGAGAAAAAAGAATGTTGTGGATGTGCCGCGGGGGTCTTCACTGCACCGCTTGCGCTGGCAAGGTTGGCACAACTCTTTGACAAATATGGTAAATTGGATAACCTTCAAGCATTCATCAGTGATACTGCACAGCAACAGTATCAGGTGAGCCCCCCAGAAAAAATAGTGACTTTAAGCAACGAACCTTTCCAAGTACCAGAAGCATACACCGGCTATGGTCAGCACGTTATTCCGATGCACGCAGGAGAATCTCTCGAGTGGACGGTAAGCAAGGTGCAATAAATTTTCCCACACAAACTCCACTGAATAACCCTACCTCAACAAAAAAACTTAGTAACCTTAGATCAGTATACCTAGCGCAATGAGCGAAGACGTTCTCAAACAAAAAGTTCAAATCCTCCTTACAGCCATGGAGACTGTGTTCCACCAAGAATGGAGGAAGACGAAGTTGAATATGGATCATGAAATGATTGAGCATTTCATTGACGCCAAGGGGTCATTTTTGCAACCAGAAGGTCCAACCACGGTGATCCCATGGCACAGCCGGGATGCACTTCTTGCAGCCTACCGCAGCCTACAAGAAGAACTGGGTGAATCCACTTCGGGGGTTCCTCTGACCACGCGTCAAGTGGTGCAACAGCCAGCTTCACCGATTTCTCAAGCTCAGGCTGCCGCTCCGGCTCAGCCAGCAAAGCAAGCTCCGACCCCGCCAGACAATGAACCATTAGCGGACACCCAGAGTTACCTCGATATTGTCAATGGTGTGGGAGTGGATGATGATCTCTCTAAATCTGCACAGCCAAGTCCTCAGAATCCAGCTCCTACAGAGCAGTTGGATGATGTGAAGAAACCTGAGTCAGCACCGGTAGAGGCTAAAACTGCACCCGAGGAGCCAGCGGTTCCGAAACCGCAAATGCCTGCTTCTGAGAATACCGGGTCACAAGCGATTCCTAAACCAGGTGATGTGCAGTGGCCGGGCCCAATGACGGCTCCGATTGGTATCCAACCCGCTGGAGCAGGTGCGCCAGGTTTCCACAACCCATTTGCCGCCGCGGTCACCAAGAAGGAACCTAAAGCCCCAGCCAGCATGGTTGGTCCCGACACTGGGAAGCCGCAAGTGAAGGCCGATCCTGCTACATTGCGGGCAATTGCCTCAAAGGAAAAATTTAGTCATCTCCTCAAAGATGTGAAGCATGAGGTCGTTCGTGACTTTATCCTCGCCGAAGGGACTCATTCTGGTACCGACAAACCAACGATCATCATTTACACGCTGGAAAATATTTGGCTGGATTTCGCCTTCCCTTACGAAGAAGGCCACCGAATCCTCAATAAATACCCACAGCGTGACCCAGAACTCATCGAGTTCATGAAAGCTTCAGGGCAGTCAGAATAGATACGACTGATTCAGTTACAGTCGTCTAGGGTGTGGTGTCTAAAACGACAGAACTGTGACGCAAATTAAATCCTAAATTAGTGTAGAATATGCTTGCGCAAATACAGGATCAGGGCTAGCTTTCGCCCGCACCCGGAAGGGTTCACCACCACGAGTTTAACCACTCAGGTGACTGGCAAATTTTCAATCGCGGGATGGAGCAGCCAGGTAGCTCGTCAGGCTCATAACCTGAAGGTCACAGGTTCAAATCCTGTTCCCGTAACCAATCTAAAGCGCTGTAACTGTATAAGGTTACAGCGCTTTTTTGTTTGAGGGTGGGACCTTGATCATCCTCTACAGCTGGGTTAATGAGAAATGCATTGTTTGATTCTATCTCAGTGTGTTAGCATTTTTCACTATGAGGGTTGGTCAATCTTGGGTCTTTGGCTTGTTGATGTGTTTTGGCGGGGGATTGGACTATTCCCTAGCTGAAGAGGGTGGCTCTGGCCATTATATGCCGGGTTCGATGTCGAGCTTTGTCGACTCGGTGGCACCGAAACCAACATTCTTGGCGCGTTACAATTTACTCAACTATTCTGGTGAGCGTTCTTTGAGTATGCCGATAGCTGGATTGACTGCTGAGACGGTAGATGCTGATTCTTGGGCCAATGGCTTGACCTTGTTTTGGCGTCCCGACTGGGGAAGTATCAATGACACGTGGGGTTATGCGATGTCTGTATCGATTCCCTACGTGAATATGAAGGTTAGCGCAGATGTGGAGGGTGGTGGAGGAGCTGTTCTGCGTCGGACCGACAGAGAGCAGGGCTTGGGTGATGTTATTTTTCAGCCATTGATGTTTAACCAGCACCTGAATGAGTCGCTAAACATCAACTACCGTTTGAGTGTCTATGCTCCCACTGGCGACTATAAAGTTGGACGCCTGGCGAACCCAGGAAAGAACTATTGGTCCATTGAGCCGACGGTAGGAGTGATGTATTTTAATCCATCCAATGGACGCGAATGTTCATTTTTCACCGGTCTGACGATCAATACAGAAAATGCTGCGACCCAGTATCAAACTGGCACTCAGTTGCACTTTGAAAACACAGTGGCTCAGCATTTTCCTCTGAAGGGGGGATTGGCCGGTATCGGATTCAATGCATTCTTTTACCAGCAAGTTGAAGGCGATCGAGGTGCAGGTGCGAGTTTTGGAGACTTTAAGGGTCGAAGCTATGGCGTTGGCCCAGTGCTGTCATACAGTACCAAGGTAGATGATCACCCACTGACTGCTGAGTTTAAATGGTTGCCTGAAATTGAAACGAAGAATCGATTGAAAGGGAATTCAGTATGGCTCAAAGTTCTCTACACATTTTAACCTTAAAATACCCCAAACCCCATGAAATCGTTGATTGCCCGTACCTTTATTCAAGGTGCTCTCGCTGTTGTTGTTGGCTCAGCTCATCTATCTGCTGAAGGATTTGATCGCTCTGTGCGTGCCGCTCCTAATTTCGAGCCAGCCATTCCCCGAGACGAACAAGATAAGGCAGCTGAGGCAAAAATCGCAGCTCTCACTCAAAAAACTGGAAAGCGTCCAAACATCTTGTGGATTGTGGTAGATGATATGGGCTATGGCGATCCTGGGTGTTATGGTGGTGGTGCCGCGATCGGTGCAGCTACACCAAATATGGATAAGCTAGCAGCTGGTGGTTTAAAGCTGACTTCTTGTTATTCGCAGCACACTTGCACGCCCACGCGCTCTGCGATTCTTACTGGTCGCTTACCGGTGCGCACTGGGCTCACTCGGCCGATTCTTGCAGGTGATACAATCACCAAAAACCCATGGGATGGTGAACATAGTCTCGCAGCATTGTTGAGCGAAGCGGGTTACTACACCTTGCTAACTGGTAAATGGCACATTGGTGAACCCAAGGGCATGCGACCACATGATGTTGGCTTTGATGAATACTACGGTTACTACCCAGCTCAGAAGGAAATCTCTCAGAGTAAGGATGAACGTCGCTACCCGGATTTGGTCATGAATCCAGAACGTATGAAGGACTTCGAATCGATCAAACCTGAAGATCACCTGACTCATGGCTTCAAAGGTGGAGAGACAAAGCAACTCACGCAGATCAAAACGACTGAAGACATGGGGCGCGCCGATAAGGTGCTTGCGGACTTCACGATTTCAAAAATCAAGGAAGCTGCAAAAGGGGAGAAGCCATTCTTCATTGAACATTGTTTCATGAAGGTGCACTGCGACAACTTCCCGAACCCGGACTTGGCACCATTGAGTGCTGCTCGGTACTATTATAAAGAAGCTATCGCAGAGGTGGATTTGCACGTGGGAGAGCTGATCAAGGCTCTGGAAGAAGCGGGAGTCGCGGAGAATACCTTTGTCTTTTTCACCTCCGATAATGGTCCACAAATGGACGGCTGGCCAGATAGTGGCTACACACCGTTTCGCGGAGCCAAGGGCACAACCTTTGAAGGCGGACCGCGCATTCCGGGGATTGCCTATTGGCCGGGAATGATCAGCCCTGGGCGCCAGAGTGATGGCCTCTTTGACTTGATGGACCTCTTTGGTGTGGCCTTAAATCTAGGTGCCGTGTCCACCGATAAATTACCGTCAGACAAGTACTATGATTTTATCGATCAGACATCTTTTCTGCTGATAGACGATGCTGAATCAAAGCGTGAAGCGATCTACTATTGGTGGGGGAGTACTTTGATGGCCTGCCGCATGAAGGAATATAAGGCGCACATCAAGGTAGTGCTTCCGCAGTCCACCCACATGCATATCGACTTTGCGACGATCCAAGATGTGGGTTTGGCTCCTTGGCTGTACAACCTCTATATCGACCCTAAAGAGCAAATGCCTGTGGGGCACCGCCGCAATGCATGGTTGGCAACCTTGGGCCAGAAACTGAAACAGCACGGCGCCACCTTCAAAAAGTTTCCAGCAAAGAATATCGGACTCTAATTGTAGCCGAGCTCCCGTTGCTTTTCTAGGACTTCTTGGCGTACCTTTTCATCACTTTCCCATGGAGTATGCACCTCAGGTTCCTGATAAATTACCTTACCAGTGGAGTCTGTAACTGTGCGTTGAACCACGCAGGAACTGAGCAATGCCATGCAGAGAAGACTGAAGATTCCTACGGTTCTAGATGTTCGATGCTGTGCCATAATTCATTTGGGGTCATGCTTGATGCCTAAATGGAGTATGCTGCGATGCATTCCAAAAATCGAAACAATTCTTTTTTCAACCCTAAAACTAACCTAATCTAATCAATACAATGAAAACCCCAATTCTCTTATTATCAATGGCTGGGCTAGCTCTAGCTGAAGCTCCTCGTGATGGATCAGTGCTGCCATTCCCACCTGAGGCAATGGCTGGAGTTACTGAGGAACGACTCCAAGATTCAACCATGAAGTGGCCCAAATTCCCCGAACGCTTGCCAGAGGATGCGCCCAACATAGTCTTCATCATGTTAGACGACGTTGGCTATGGTCTCTCTGAAGTGTTTGGCGGGGAAATCAAGACCCCAGCGTTTGCGAAGTTGGCCGAAGAAGGAATCATCTACAATGCGTTTCATACAACATCCATTTGTTCTCCGACACGGGCCGCGACATTGACTGGCCGAAATCACACGCGAGTGGGGTCTGGCACGATTGCCGAACGGGCAGTGGCATTTGATGGCTACACGGGAATTATTCCTAAGTCTTCAGCGACGATTCCTGAAATCTTGAAACATTATGGTTACCATACGGCGGCTTTCGGGAAGTGGCATAATACCCCCGCAGTAGAGGCCACATCGATTGGGCCTAAAGACCGTTGGCCGATTGGTTATGGGTTCGAGCGATTCTATGGATTCTTGGGTGGCGAGACATCGCAGTGGGAGCCTCGTTTGACAGACGATTCGATCTTTGTAGAGCCACCTGAGCATGACCCTACCTATCACTTCTCAGTGGATATGAAGGATAAGGCTCTCCAATGGGTCGATGACCGTCAGGCCTTTGCTCCAGACAAACCATTCTTTATTTGGTTCACACCAGGTGGCGCCCATGGACCGCATCACGTGTTCCCTGAATGGGCGGATAAGTACAAAGGAAAGTTTGACGACGGATGGGATGCGTACCGTAAACGCGTGCATCAACGTCAGTTGGAGCTAGGAATAATCCCTGAGGGTACTCAGCTTACCGAACGTGATGAAACTCTAGTCGGCTGGGATAGTATTCCCGAAGAACAGAAAGTATTCCAGACGCGACTCATGGAGGTCTTTGCTGGGTATGTTGAGCATACGGACTACCAGGTGGGCGAGCTGCTGAATGGACTCGAGCAACGGGGGCTGAAGGAAAACACTCTCGTGTTCTACTTATTTGGTGATAACGGCTCTTCTGCCGAAGGTCAAAATGGTTCTATCAGCGAGTTGTTAGCGCAAAATAATATTCCAAACACAGTTGAGCAACAAATGGCGGCGTTGGAATCGATCGGTGGGATCGAAGTTTTGGGAGGCCCAAAGACTGACAACATGTACCACGCTGGATGGGCTTGGGCTGGATCGACTCCTTTCAAAGGCACCAAGCTATTAGGCTCGTATTTTGGCGGAACTCGGAACCCAATGGTGGTTTCTTGGCCTGCGAAAATCAAAGCTGATGGAGTGGTGCGCCAACAATTTACCCATTGTGTGGATATTGCGCCGACAATTTATGACATTCTTGAGATCAAGCACCCTGAGGAAGTGAATGGGCTGCAGCAAGACCCGATGGATGGAGTCAGTTTTGCCTCGAGCTTTGCGACAGCGGATGCTGATACGGGCAAGTCAGTCCAGTTCTTTGACAACAACGGTAGCCGAGCGATTTACAAAGATGGATGGATGGCCTGTACATTTGGACCATTCATTCCATGGAATACACCGGCATCCGTATCACGTGTTGAGAATTGGGATTCCGCAACAGATGAATGGGAGCTCTACAATTTGAATGAAGATTTCTCGCAGGCGAATAACCTCGCGAAAAAACATCCAAAGAAGCTAGAGCAACTGAAAGCTGAATTCACAGCCCTGGCAAAAGACAATAAAGATTTTCCAATTGGCGCGGGGAACTGGTTGCGCTTGCATCCGGCTGATCGGGTGAAGACTGATTACACCGAGTGGGATTTCACGCAGAACACGCGTCGCATGCCCGAGTTTGCTGCACCGGGTATTGGGCGTGAGAGCAATCAAGTATCGATGGAGATTGAGGTTTCGGATGAGGCCTCTGGTGTGCTCTATGCGGTTGGTGGTGCTGGTGGTGGGCTTGCTCTCTACATGGACCAGGGACATTTGGTCTATGAATACAATATGTTCATTATCGAGCGCTACATCCAGAAGAGTAGTGAGCCACTGAAGGCTGGAGAATACACCATCACGATCGACACTGAGATCACTGCGCCAGGCAAGTCCGGCGAAGTGTCAGTGAAAGTCGATGGGAAGGAAGTGCTCAATGTTGCACTCAAGCAATCGGTGCCTGTTGCATTCACAGCGACTGAATCCTTTGATGTAGGTATTGATTTAGGCTCTCCGATATCTGTGCACTACGCCGAGCGTCGACCATTCGCCTTTAATGGCAAGATTAAGCGTATGCACGTCGCCCTAACACCAATTCACAAATGAAGTTTACGATCTTTAGCATCACCTTATTGGCTGCTGGTCTGCTATTCGGCCAAAGTGGTGAACCCGCAGTAAGCTCCGATGCTCTGGGCGGGCAATCGTTAGGCCAAGCAGCGAGTGATCCCACGGCTTCTTTGATGAATGTTCAGTTAGGGGTCTGGAGTACGGTAAATTACCACAATCTTCCCAACGAGAGTTCGCACACATTGAATGTGCGCTCCGCAGTGCCATTTCAGTTAGGTGGTACCAATCACATCATGCGTGTCACCGTGCCAGTGTTGTTGGATGGTGGGCTTACGTCTTCAGGTCTATCTGATATCACTGTGTTTGACCTGATGGTGTTCGATCAATCTTGGGGCAGGTGGGGCCTGGGTCCAGTGGCATTGCTTCCGACTGGAGGTGAGACGCGTGGGTCGGAAAATTGGGGACTTGGTCCAGCCATCGGCTTCACGGCCAAGACCGATAAATTACTTGCTGGCTTGTTTAATCAGAATGTCTTTTCAGTGCATCGAGAGGGAGCTAGGCAAGCGGTCAACGTGAGTATTATACAACCGATTGTGAGCTACTCATTACCAAAGCATTGGTCGCTCGGAGCATCAGAAATGAACATCACCTACGATTGGGAGAATGACCGCTGGAAGTCACTACCGATCGGCGTGAAACTTGCCAAGCTGCTGCATTTTGGCGAAGTACCTTGCCAGGTAAACCTACAGTACGAACACGACTTCGCCGACGATGAGTTGGGTGCTCCTGAGGACATCATTCGCCTGACGTTCAAGTTTTTGTTTCCGAAGTGATCGAAACATCAGGAAAGAATCCACTAGTGGCCAGTATCTAGCGGATCCTAAAAAAGGTGGTGATTTTTTTGTATAATCGTGAGTGGTGCGCACAGTACCTTTAGGCGAGTATTGAATAATTTATGAAATTGAAAATATATTTGAAGCATATTGCCTATCTAGTCAGCGCTACTATCATTGGAACGGCCACGCTATCTGCAGCGGATAGTCGGCCAAATGTGGTGGTGATTCTAAGTGACGACCAATCATGGGCGGACTATGGATTTATGGGGCATCCTGAGATCCAGACGCCGCACTTAGATCAGTTAGCTGATGAGAGTTTAGTCTTTGAACACGGCTATGTGGCTTCGCCATTGTGTCGACCTTCACTGGCATCGATTGTGACTGGGCGTCAGGTATTCGAGCATGGAATTACTGGGAATGATGTCAGATTGGCGAAGAAGCGAGATATCTTGGATCGCCCGATGCGCGAGAAGTTTCACCAGCTTCCTAGCTTTGTGAAATCACTGCGTGAGGCTGGGTACATTTCACATCAATCGGGCAAGTGGTGGGAGGGAAGCTATCAAGATGGTGGTTTCACCTACGGAATGACTCATGCGGATCCAGAGCGGGGCGGTCGACACGGCGATGATGGTCTCAAGATCGGCCGTGAGGGGATGGAGCCGATTCGTGACTTCGTGGATCAGGCAGTGGAGGAACAGAAGCCCTTCTTAGTATGGTATGCACCATTCTTACCTCACACCCCGCACAACCCGCCGAAGCGTCTATTGGATAAGTATTCGAAGCCTGGTAGAGAGGAAGATGTGGCAAAGTATTATGCCATGTGTGATTGGTTCGATGAAACATGTGGCGAGCTTGTACAGATTCTCGAGGACAAAGAAGTGCGAGACAACACGATCATTCTCTATATCTGTGACAACGGCTGGTTGCCCAAGTCGATGAATCAGGATGACCCGAATCAAAAGCTATGGCGTGGCGACTTTGCGCAACGCACCAAGACATCACCCTTTGAAAATGGGATTCGAACACCCATCATGGTATCCTGGCCTGGCCATGTGAAGCCGGAGCGTTCCCCTGACTTGGCGCATGCGATTGACCTGTATCCTACAATCGCAGCGGCTGCAGGTTTTGAGGCTCCTAAAGAGCTCAAAGGCATCAATCTGATGGATGCTCAAGCACGTGCTGAGCGTGATATTGTCTTCGGTTGCGCCCACGCGAGCCACAACATTGATACCGAGCAAAGCCACAACACGCTGCAGTATCTGTGGGCGGTGGAAGGTGATTGGAAGCTCATCATGCGCTTCCAAGGTGAGGATCTCACGATCTACAAGGTGCTACACACCTGGGATAAAGAGCCATTCAGACTCTACAACATCAAGAGTGACCCACACGAAAAGAACAATCTCGCCAATGAGCATCCTGAAAAGGTGGAAGCATTGCGCAAGAAAATTGAAGCTTGGTACCCAGCTCAAGGCTAGGGACCAAGCCAAAATGTTGGATTAGATTTGGTCCAGGCTGATGGACGACTTAGTGTCGATCAGTGCTGGGCCTTTTTCTTTGAACACGAGGAAGTGCGGTGTGGTTTTGTGGGCATCGAGGCACTCGGCATTTTCCCATTCTTCGATGATGTAGATTGAACCAGTATTGGCTGAGTTAGCGTAGGCGTCGTACTTCACGCAGCCGTTTTCGGCACGTGATGGCTCGACGAGTGATTGAACGAGTTCGAGAAGCTCGGCTTCTTTGCCTGCGACTGCTTGCACTTGGATTAACTTACGGATCATAATCCTTGGGATGGTATGGATGCAGGCCAAACTGACAAGCCCTCATCGTTGGATTTTTGCTACGAAGCGGGAGGCTCACCAAAAAATATGCTTACAAACGAAAGATACTTGGTGCTTGGGCGGGTAGGTATTCTTTAGGACCTTGATCAACATGTTGATTCTGGAGTCCCCAAATAATCCAAAGACCATTGCCCATGAAACCGTTCCACCATCATTCCGCTACGATCATAGCCGCTTTCAGTACTTGCGCACTAGCCCAGGCTGAACCTGAGCCACTCAAAGCTCTACTCATTGCAGGTGGCTGTTGTCACGACTACCAGGCTCAACAGAAAATTCTCTCTGAAGGGATCTCGTCTCGAGCCAACATCCGCGTGGATGTGATTTGGACCAAGGAAGGTGGCCACAATCCAGAGTTCCTAATTTTCAAAGATCCTGATTGGGCAAAAGACTATGATGTGATCATTCATGATGAATGCGCAGCTCTGAAGAAGGATGAGACAGAGCTGAAGAATATCCTTAATGCGCACAAGACCGTACCTGCTGTGCATTTACATTGCGCGATGCATTCCTTTCGTGGTTCGGAGAACGATTGGGCCAAGCACCTTGGTGTGAAATCCGACCGCCACGGCCCACATGTGCCGATCACCGTGGAGATCGTGAATCCTGAGCACCCAATCACAAAGCCACTCAAAGGCTGGGTGAGTGAAAAGGACGAACTCTACAACAATGTGGATATCTACGGAGCAGACCCTCTGGCACTGGGGACCCAGACATACCGAGGCAAGGATGGAAAGGAAGTCACCGACTCCGCCCTGGTAGCCTGGACTAACACGAAGTTTGGAGCCCCATCATTTTCGACATCATTGGGGCACTTCAACCACAATGTGGAAGATCCACGCTATCTTGAGCTCGTCACACGTGGAGCTCTCTGGGTTTGTGGCAAGCTAGACAATCAAGCCTACCATCAAGCATACACAGGTGAGAATTCAGTGCTTGAGATAGAAGAGAAACATTACAATCAAAAGCCAAAGCCGAATAAAAAACAGCCTGCGAAGTAACTCTCTCAACGTAGGTTTCCTTAAATAAAAAATGCTCTCAGCCAATCATGACTGGGAGCATTGGTGATTTTTAGAGGCTGAAGCCGTCTAGCTTTCCTTGGCGTCTTCCATTGGCACGTCGATGCGCGCTACTGAGTAGCTTGGATCGTCTGGTAGCACCTCGATGTCGATGAGGGATCCCGCACGCTTGAGGATGCTTCGGCAATCCGCAGATAGGTGGCGTAAGCGAAGATTTTTACCGACTTTGCGGTATCGTTCGGACATCGCGTGGATCGCCTCGATGCCTGAGTAGTCGCTGATGCGCGCATTTTGGAAGTCGATGACGATGTTTTCGTTGTCGCTTTTTGCTTGAAAATGGTCCGCGAAGTCACTGACTGAGGCAAAGTAGATCATCCCTTCAACGGCATACACTTTTTCTTCTGGTGTGTCTTTTAGAACCTGCACATGGACATGTTGTGAGCTTTTCACTGCGAAGACGAGTGCTGAGAGCAAGATCCCGACGAGCACGCCAATAGCGAGGTTGTGCGTCACCACCGTGACGACTGTGACCACCGCAATCACAAGAATGTCCGCATTGGGGACTTTACCGAATGTCTTGAAGGTCGACCACTCAAAGGTGGCAATCACGATCATGAACATCACGCCCACGAGTGCCGCAATCGGAATGTTGAGGATCAATGGAGAGGCAAATAGTACGAAAACTGCTAAGGATAAAGCTCCAACAATTCCTGAAGTCCGGCCGCGACCGCCTGACTTCATATTGAGCAATGATTGACCAATCGTAGCACAGCCACCCATGCCGCCGAAGAAGCCTGAGGCGATATTGGCCGTACCCTGGGCAAGGCATTCACGGTTTGACTTGCCTCTGCTCTCGGTAATCTCATCGATGAGCTGTAAGGTTAACAAGGACTCGATCAAACCTACCAAGGCGATACTGATTGAGATTGGGAGAATAGCGCTCCAGAATGCCCAGTCCCATGTGATGCCTGAGAGGTCTGCTGGATTCGGAAAGGTCGTGGGTATAGTTGAGGAACCTGTGCGCTCCATCAACACGTCACCCACAGTGCGGCCATCAATACCCGGAATAAAATAAGCAGCTAAGCCAACACCCGCGATCGCAATCAACGAGGGAGGCACTGCCTTGGTGAGCTTGGGCAAGTACACGATAATCCCCATCGTGACCAATATGAGGCCGATCATCATGAATAAAGGGGTGCCTGAAATCCAATTGTCATTACCATCCATGAAGAAAGTGAATTGACCGATTGCAATCATGATGGCCAGACCATTCACAAAGCCCATCATGACTGGATGGGGGACCAGGCGAATCAAGCGCCCCATCTTCATCACTCCAAGGAGCGCCTGTATCACACCAGCCAAGATCAAGGATACAAAAAGATACTTGTACGCCATCGCCTCGCCGCCAGCGGCTTCACCTAACTGGAATGCTTTTGCTGCGACGGTGGCAATCGCACCCGTGGCACCGCAAATCATACCTGGGCGGCCACCAAAAGCCGCTGTGATGAAGCCTACAAAAACTGCAGACCAAATGCCTACGTCTGGTCGTACGCCAGCAATGAACGAGAAAGCAATCGCTTCAGGAACGAGTACCAAGGAAACGGTAAGGCCAGAGAGGAAATCATTCTTCAGTGAACCTCGCTTCTTTTTAAATTTAAACATGTGATCAGTCAGGTAGTTATGTGCTGACCTAATAGGAAATCACCCGCTGAGCAACACCGAACTCAGAATCGCCTTAAAAAGTTCTGACTGCAGAGGCTCAATCCATCCATGCATTCGTACGAACTTCTCCAAAAATCATCTTGCACATTCAATGAGCAAGCGGTAACTAACTCCCGCTGGCTGGCTACAGTCGGCCTTCACACATTGTGCTCCTATAGCTCAGCTGGATAGAGCAACGGATTTCTAATCCGTAGGTCACAGGTTCGAATCCTGTTGGGAGTACCATGTTGAAACCCACTCCAAGTGGTTATGTTTTGGAGAGGTAAGCTGTGATGAGGATCAGGAAATACAGCGTCCGCCATTCACACAAACTGTCTGGCCTGTGATAAATGAGGCTTCCTCACTTGCTAGCCAAGCAACGGTACTTGCGATATCCTCGGCCTTGCCCCAGCGACCCACGGGGATCGTTTGTTCGTAAGCATCGAGTTCATCTTGAGGCCACCCTTCGTGCCTTTCAGTTAGAATCCAACCTGGGGAAATGATATTCACGGTAATGCCTGAGGAGGCTAGCTCAGATGCCATGCTGTATGACCATCCTTTTTGGCCACCTTTGGCGGCGACATAGGCACTGAAATTTCCGACAGCAGTTTCGAAGACCTCACTGCCAAGATTGATAATTCTCCCCCAACCGCTGCGTTTCATTCCTCCAATAATGGCTTGGGTGAGTAGGAAGGGACTCTTAATAAAGAAATCAACCATGCTTTGGTATTCATCCCAGCTGTATTCCTCAATGGGTTTCTGGAGCTGCGGGCCAGTGGCATTGGGGACAAGGATTTGGATCACATTGCCAGCGTCCTTCTCAATCGCATCCACCATAGTTTTGATAGATTCCGCATCGGTAACGTCTGCCTGATACAGCCCACCCTTTAAACCTTCGGATTTGAGGAGCTCCAGCGCTTTTTCTCCGCGCGCTTGATTGCCTGCATAATTCAGAGCGACATAGGCGCCACAGCGTCCGAGTTGAAGTGCGATTTCCAAGCCTAAGCCCGTCGAACTACCGGTCACCAGGGCGACTTTATTCTCTAAATTTACTTTCATGATCAAATGATTACGTGGGTCTAACTAATATGTTTTCAGGTTTGAGTGACTTCTTTCTACATTTTATGAAATTCGCTCACAATCAAAGGTGTATTTTTTCAATGCTGCTACCTTGCAGAGATGGCCAAGTAGTGCGGACATCTTCATTTTTCTATCGGTGGCCTAAAGATGCTGGGATGCTAGGAGCTGGATGTTAGAACGGTTCACCTAGGATCCACTGTTGGATGGTGGGCTGGTGTGCGGTGAGGTTGCCTGTGACGCGGTATGTTGAGTGGATAATGGCCTTCGCTTCTGCGGGTGATTCGTTGACCACGCAGAAGGGGGGACGAGCGGAGGCATGGAAGAACTGCGGTGGGGTCATGCCATCGTGGACGAGGAATCCGACGTGCTTGTCTAGTCCGACGATGTAGATCCCGGGCTCTTTATCTTGGAAGTCTAGGTAGAAGGTATCTGAGGTGATGCCTGAGGTGATATGGATGTTTTGATGGGGGACAAATGTGGTGAGGATACTCTGTGAGGGTTGCTGCGCGAGCTTGATGCGCGAGAGTTGGAAGCCTAGGTCGCGGAGGACGGTGCAGACGTAATAGCCGCAAGCGATTTTGCCATTACCGGGTGTTTCGCTCATGCCATTGTAATCCCAGCTGGTGCCGATCCAGGTGGCCATCATGCTAGGGGCGGCGGATTCTAGGAGTGCGCGAGCTTGCTTGAGGATTTGTTGTTTTTCTTCTTCGTGGGTGCTGGCATTGAATTGCTCGGCAAGACGTTTGCGGCGGATGGCTATGTCTTCGACCAACTCGGCATGGAGCTGTGGGTCGGCGAGGTGGCGCATCGATTTGGCGTGGAGGCGATCGAGCTTGAGGTCGCCGCTGAAGAGCCAGAAGGTGAGACCCAGGGTGCAGAAGCTACAGAGCACAAAAAAGACGAGCAGTTCGGCGCTGATACGGCGCGCGGGCTGGCTCGTCTCTTGTTCGGGCTCCATGGTTGAGCGCGTTGGAATTACTTGTTCGGTAGGATCTCTACTTCATAACCATCGGGGTCGGTTACGAATGCCATTTGGCGGTTGGCGGGGTCGGCAAATTTCTCGCGCCAATTTCCTGGCCAGATTTCGATACCATCATTTTCGAGTTTATCGCAATAGGCGATGACGTCGTCGACACCGACGCAGGTGTGCATGAGGTCTTCTGGGAATTCGACCTTGAACTCTGGAGAATAGCAAAGTTCGAAGAAATGGTCGGAGCCGGGGATTTCGAGGAAGGCGAGTTTATTGCCTTGCGGTGAGTCTTTGCGGTCTTTGAGTTCGAAGCCTAGTTTCTGGTAGAAGGCAATGGTATTGTCGAGGTCGCTGACGCGCACGCGGGTATGAAGGAATTTGAGCATAGGAGTGGTATGTTTGAGTTAGTTGGGGTTTGGACGGAGCTTATTCGATTTCGTGGTCTTCGAGGACGCGGTAGGTTTCACGGTTTTTGCGGATGTAGTATGGCTCACCTGATTCATCGGGTTGCCAGTCATGGTCGAGGCCAAAGTCGATGATCGGGACGATCCATTTGAGGTTGAAGAGTTTCGGGACTTGGGCGACGAGGATTTGGCCACCTTCGATTTCATTGAAGGCAATGCGGACTTCGGTGCCTTTGGCGGTGGAATAGGCGCGCCAGCGGTACTGGACGTCGTCGAGGGTGATGACTTTACTGCCTTTTCGTGGAAGATTCACTATTTAGGATGTTTGTTATGGAATGAAAAATTAGACTGAGACGGCTGCTTTGATGTGTGGTTCTGCCACGTAGTCTCGGAGTTCGAAGTCCTCGAAGGTGAAGGCGTCGATGTCGGTGATCGCAGGGTTGATCCACATGGTGGGGAGCTTGTGTGGGCTGCGGGTGAGCTGGAGGCGCGCTTGGTCTAGGTGGTTTTTGTAGAGGTGGAGGTCGCCGAAGCTATGGACGAAGTCGCGTGCTTCGTAGCCGAGCACTTGAGCAATCATCATGGTGAAGAGTGCGTAGGAGGCAATGTTGAATGGCACGCCAAGGAAGAGGTCGGCGCTGCGCTGGTAGAGCTGGCATGAGAGTCCGGGTTTGCCGCCCTCAGTGGTGGGTTCGTGCACGTAGAATTGGAAGAGTAGGTGGCAGGGTGGGAGTGCCATTTCATCGACTTTCCCGACATTCCATGCGGAGACGAGGTGGCGGCGCGAGTGTGGGTTGTGCTTGAGATCGTGGATGAGACGAGCGATTTGGTCGATGGTGGAGCCATCGTCCTTTGCCCAAGAACGCCATTGTTGGCCGTAGACTGGGCCGAGGTCTCCATTTTCATCTGCCCATTCGTCCCAGATGCGGACGCCATTTTCTTTGAGGTAGGCGATGTTTGTGTCGCCTTTGAGGAACCAGAGTAGCTCGTGGATGATTGAGCGGAGGTGCAGCTTTTTGGTGGTGAGGCATGGGAAGCCTTGGCGTAGGTCGTAGCGGCTTTGACGTCCGAATACCGAGAGGGTGCCGGTGCCGGTGCGGTCGTGGCGCTCTTCACCATGATCCAGGACATCTTGCAAGAGGTTGAGGTATTGCTGCATGAGTCGTAGTGTGGGCAAATTCCGTGAGGCTGAAAAGCTCTAACTTGCTGAGATTCCGATCCACGAGATTAGATCCAATGGCGCAATTGGTTCTCAGCTAGTTGGGCAAATTTGAGGATGAGTGAGGTCCAATGTTCGGCGTAGGCACTGAAGGTGAGTCCGCCAGGGATGAGGCAAAGTAGGGTCACGAGGAGCAAAACATTGGCCATGTAGATGATGACGAGGGAAAAGAAGGTGCCATTTTCTTTGAGGTCAGGTTGGTCGCGCGGGATCATCCATAGCGTCCAAGTGAGGTGGAAGGTCCAGGATCCTCCTAGGACTGCGTAGAGTGCGAATTCGTGGTAAGGGATGGTCCAAAATTGTTGGATCATGGCGGAAATACCAATGAGGATGAAGGACCAGAATGGGATGAAGTATGGTGAGAGTGCGATGAGGATGTTGGTTTTATTGGTCATCACGTAGCCCCCGTCTAGGCTGACATTGAAGCCTGAAATCTTGCCCCCGCAGAGGAATATGAAGAAGACGTGGGTGAGTTCGTGCCCCAGCACATAGAGGTAGAGGAAGAAGTTTTTGAGCAGGCCGGACCAGAACCAAACGACCATCAGGCCGCAGCCGACGGCGAAGCAGAGGAATGGAAGAGAGGTCAGGGTGTGTCGCCAGAAGTGCCCTTGTTCGGGGTGTTCGGTAATGGTGAAGATCGCCAGTGTGCTGATAGAGGCTGGGAGCAAGAGCAACAGCGCAATCAGGCTGCGTAGAATGAGTTGTTTCGTCGGAAGCTGGTATTCATCGCTAGCTTCTTCTTCGGCGTAGGTTTCGGCAATCGCGGCGTGAATTGAGCGCGAGGTACGATAGTTTGGTAGCCGTTGGTTCGCCCGGTAATGGGCGCGTTGGTTTGCCTGTTCGATGGATTCCCAGAGGCTCAGCCGCTCGCGACCTGGTGCTGGGCGATGGCGCCTAGCGGGTCTGGGTCGGTTGTGTCTGGGACGACGGGCGGGCATACTTGTAGTTAGAGGAAAAAGTTCGGAAGGATAAAGTAAAAAGTGCAAAGTAGGTGAGCTTGTCTTTAGCGGTTTTCGCTTTCGGGGTCTGGGATGTGGGTGAAGGAGATGCGCATGGGGGCAGCGGAGCGGCCTTCTTGTTCGCTACCTAGAAAGATGGATTGTGCTCCGTGTTTGGCGCGGATGGAGTCGAGGGCCTTGTTGATGTTTTGTCTGGCGGGGTTTTGCTGAGAGAAGAGCGAGGGGGTGTAGTTGCTTTGCTCGAGGAGTTGCGTGAGGGTGACGCTGACATGGAGCAGCTGAGCTTGGTGCTGTGGGCGTTTCTTCCACAAGTTGCGCACGCAATGGGCGAAGTGGAGTGAGTCGTTGGAGTGTTCGAAGCGAATTTCTGCGCCCCAGCTGCCAAACTGCAGGTATTTTAGGTGCAGGTGAATGCAGCCAGAGAGGTAGCCTTCTTTGCGCAGGCGGATGCTGGCTTTTTGGGTGAGTTTGTGCACGACGGCGAGCGCTTTGTCTGGTGCGCGGTTTTCTGGGGGGAGCACATGGCTGTGGCCGATGCTGCTGCGTTGGCTTTTTTGCTCGGGTAGGACCACGCCGTGGAGGTTCATCCAGAAGCGTTCGCCCTCGATTCCGCCCCAGACGCTGGCCATTTGCTGGCGTGTGAGCTGGCAGAGTTGTGCTACTGTGTGGATTCCGCGAGCGTGGAGTCTGAGTTCCATTTGTCTGCCAATGCCGGTGAGGTCTGAGAGACCGAGCGGGTGGAGTGCTTCGGGGACTTGTTGAGCTTCGAGGATCAGGAAGCCGTTGGGCTTGTCCATTTTTGAAGCCATTTTTGCGAGCCAGCGATTGCAAGAGACTCCAATGGTACAGGTGATGAAGGGGCTGACGCGGCGATGAATCGCCTGCTTGATGTTCTCGCCAATGTGTTGCAATTGCTGAGGGTCTCGCAGGTTGTATGGGAGCCAACACCAGAGCTCGTCGATCGATAGCACCGCCTCGACGTGGATTGCGGACTCGATTGCTTCGACCAGACGGTGGTGGTATTGGACGTAGAGCTCCGGGCGTGCGGGTACGATTTGAATCTCGGGACAGAGCTGGCGAGCTTCACGGATCATGGTGCCGGTTTTGACTCCAAAATGTTTTGCTTCGTAGCTAGCTGCAATGCAGCAGGAGCTCTCAGCCATGACGGGGGCGATGCCGATTGGTTTGCCTCGAAGCTGCGGCTGTAGGTGTTGTTCTACAGAGGCAAAATAAGAGTCAAAATCGAGAAATAAGGCTGTTAGCTCTACTGGATCCACAGAGGTAAAGTGTGTTCATTTGAACAATCTGTCAATCGAGTAGTTGAAAAGAATCAGTTGTTGTGATTCTGGTTTGGGTGGGGTGAGCTAGGGGGCTGGGTGCTTGAGGAGCTCCTGGGCTAGCTTGTATCCGGATGTTTCTGCGACACTGTCTTTGGCGGTGAGGAAGTGTTGTTTGATGGTTTTTTTTGAACGTGCGCAGAGGTAGTGAATGGTGTGGAGTGGGTGCTTAGCGTCTTGGTCAATGAGTGCCTGGGTGCGGGCGATGGCGCAGGTCATGGCGAAGAGCTCGGTAGCGATATCAACAAAGGCGCCGAGGAGGATCTGGCGTTTTTCTAGGGCTGGTCCATTGAGAGCCATGGCGTGGAACATGCATCGGGCAAGTTTCTGCGAGGTTTTGTGCACCGTGTTGAGGTGTTGTGCCAATGCAGGCGAGATGTTCTTTGGCAGGTTGGCTGGGATTGGTAGCCAGCGGGCTGGGTACCAGAGGCTGTAGAAGGTGCCGGCTTTGGCCGCGGCGATGGCGCGTTGGCTCATGGGAAGTCGGCTATCGATGGCTGCGGCACCACGGCGGAGGTGTGGGTCGAGTGCTTCTCTGGCGATGAAGAGCTTCATGATTTCACTAGAGCCTTCGAAGATGGTGTTGATCCGGCAGTCGCGGAGCATGCGTTCGATCGGGTCTGGTGTTTCGCCACGGTTTTTGAGTGAGTCGGCGGTTTCGTAGCCACGTCCACCTTTGAGTTGCATGGTTTGGTCCACACTGCGCCAAGCGGCCTCGGTTCCCCAGAGTTTGGCCATAGCAGCCTCGATGCGGATGTCGGCTTTTTTGTCGTTATCGACGAGTGCTGAGACGTACTGTACCATGGATTCGGTGGCAAATTGATCGGCCCGGATGTCGGCAATTTTTTGTGCGATGGCGGCGTGTTTGCCGATATTGGAGCCCCATTGTTCGCGCTCGCGAGCCCAGCGTAGCGAGATGTCGAGACAGCATTGCATGGCGCCGGAGCAAGCGGCGGGCAGCGTGAGGCGGCCCGTGTTGAGGGTGGTGAGTGCGACCTTGAGACCTTTGCCGACTTGATGCACCACGTGGTCTTTAGGAATTTTGACATTGGTGAAACGTACGACGCCATTGTAGAGAGCTCTGAGTCCCATGAAGTGGCAGCGGGTAACGATTTCCACACCTTCCCAGCTGGTGTCTACGATGAAGGCGGTGGATGCGTATGGTTTTTCTGGGGTGGCAGTTTTGGCCATGACCACGATGTGTGATGCTTTGAGCCCATTGGTACACCAGAGTTTTTCACCATTGAGAGTGTAGTGTTCACCGTCTTGGTCGAGGGTGGCTTCTGTGCTCATTTTGGCGGGATCGGAGCCTACATTTTGCTCGGTGAGGGCGAAGGCTGAGACTTGGCCGTTGGCAAAGTAAGGGAGGAATTTTTGCTTTTGTTCCTCGGTACCGAAGACGATGAGTGGCTGGGGCATGCCAATGGATTGGTGAGCTGAAAGTAGTGCTGTGAGGTTGCCGCAATGGGCGCCTAGTAGCTTGGCGGCTCGGGAGTAATTTGACTGGGACAGGCCGAGTCCTCCATAGGGTTTCGGTATTTTGATTCCGAAGGCTCCGAGATCGGCTAGGCCCTGGAAGACGGAGTCAGGGATTTCTCCGTCGCGATCGATGGCATCGGGGTCGGTGTGTTGTTCTAGAAATTGGGCGAGTTTGCTGAGGAAGGCGTCTCCAGCTTCTTTGTCTTTTTGGCTTTGTTGGGGGAAGGGAAAGAGTCTAGAAAAGTCTGCTTGTCCCATGAAGAGTGCACCAGCGAAGCCTGAGATTTCTCTGGTGTCGCGTGAGTCTTCTGCCATTTCGAGCGCGGCGCGTTGGCCTTCGCTCATGTTGGATGTGTCGATGAGTGCGTTGTCTGGCATGTTGATTGATTAGCTTGGGGTTGTTGCGTGTGTGAGCGGGCCACCGCGGAATGGTGGGTAGCCGGTGCCCATGACCATGGCGAAGTCGATATCGGCGGCTGACTCCGCGATGCCTTCATTGAGACAGCGCTGCGCTTCATTGCTCATGAGGGCGGCGAGCTCGTCTTGGATTTTTTGTTTGGAGCTCAAAGGAGAAGTGCCAGGTTGGATTTCTGTGTTGGCTTGGATTTTTCCAGTTCGGTAATGGTAGAATCCCGAACCAGATTTCTTCCCGAGAAGCCCTTTGTCGTGCATGGTGGTGAGGATCTTTGGGACGCGCATGCGGTCGGGGTAGGCAGTGGCGAGGGTGGTGGCTACGTGAACGGCGACATCGATGCCGACGGTATCGATGAGGCGCAGCGGCCCCATCGGCATGCCAAAGTCTAGCATGGCTTCATCGATGAGCTCTGGTGCGTGCCCTTCCTCGAAGAGTTCACCTGCGCGTACGAGATATGGGAGGAGGATGCGGTTGACTACGAAGCCGGGTGAGTCGTTGACCACCACGGGGAATTTTCCCAGCTTCTGCACGAAGCAGAGTGCAGTGTTGAGTGTGGCATCATCAGTATGTTTTGTTTTGACAATTTCGACCAATGGCATCCGTGAGACGGGGTTGAAAAAGTGGATGCCGATCAAGCGTTTCGGGTTCTTGATAGAGTCTGCTAGTTGGGTGACGGGAAGGGCTGAAGTGTTGGTGGCGAGGATGGTGTCATCTCCTGCTTGTGTTTCTAGCTTAGTGAAGATCTTTTGTTTGAGTTCGAAGTTTTCTGTGGCTGCTTCAATGATGAGCTGGTAGCGACGCAGTGAGACCTGCTCAGTGGTGGCGGTGATGCGGTCGAAGCAATGTGCCGCGTCGACTTGGCTGGTGCGTCGCGATTTGACTTCGGAGGTGATGAGTTTTTCGATGTTAGCCATGCCTTTGGCTAGGGCCTCCTCGCTGACGTCTTTGAGAAGTGTGGGGCCATGTTTCTTCGCAATCCAATGGGCGATGCCGGATCCCATGATGCCGGCGCCGATGACTGAGCTGCGTTCGATTTTAAGTGGGGCGGCGTTGCCAATGCGGAGTTTGCGGTGGCGCTCGGTGGCGAAGTAGAGTTGGATTAGGTTTTTCGCTTTTATCCCTTGAGCTAGGTCGATGATGGCGCGACGTTCTTGGTCGAAGCTTTCTTGTTTGGTGCTGAGTACGCCTTTGCAGGCGACGTCGAGTGCTCGGAGGAGGGCGGGGTAATGGCCGCGTGTTTTTTGGTAGAGTGACTTCGAAGCCTGTGACTTGATGAAATGTAGGGAGAGGATATTATGCTGCGCAGCGAAGATGCGATGGCGGCGTTTGGGCTTCTTGGTGAAGCGATGGGCTTGTTGGTTTAATTGCTCAGGAAAGCAGACGCTGTCGATCAAGCCGCGTTTTTTTGCGACCTTGCTAGGGAGTAGGGTGCCGCCGAGGATGAGTGGGAGTGCGGCGCTCAAGCCGATGAGCTCAGGAAGTCTGGTGGTGCCACCCCAGGCTGGCAAGATGCCTAGCTTGGTTTCTGGTAGCCCGAGTTTGGTGCTCGGGGCATTGGTGGCGATGCGGTAGTCGCAGGCGAGGGCTAGCTCGTAGCCTCCGCCTACGCAGGCGCCGTGAATGGCGGCAATGGTGGTGATGTGGAGTTGTTCGATCTTTCTGAAGACCCGCTGACCTAAGCGAATGATATGGTCTAATTCTTTCTCTGAAGCGTCTGCTAGCACATTAAGATCGGCACCGGCGATGAAGATGTTGGGCTTTGCTGATACGATGATCAGGGCGTTGAGCATGGGCGATTTTTTGAGTCCATCGATAATGCTTTCCAGTTCTAACAGCACCTCTTCGTTGAAAGTGTTAGCAGATGTATGGGCACGGTCAAAGGTGAGGGTGGCGATGTATTGGTCTGATGTGAGCTTGAAGTGCATGTTAGCTGAGCCTTTCTATCCAGAGTGCAGCTCCCTGGCCGCCTCCGATACAGAGGGTGGTGAGTGCGTGTTGTTTGTTGTTGGCTTTGAGTTGGTCGAGGGCGCTGAGCACCAAGCGGGCACCAGTGGCTCCGACTGGGTGACCAAGCGCAATGGATCCGCCTCGGGGGTTGAGTCGATCGAGTGGGAATTCGGAGCAGAGGGGGCGTTCGAGGCCGAAGCGTTTTGAGAGCGAGTTTGATTCAGCGACTTTGGCGCAGGCGAGCACCTGGCTAGCGAAGGCTTCATTGAGCTCGATGAGGTCAGCTTGTTCGAGTTGAAGTCCCGTGTCTTTGAAGAGTTTTTCCATGGCGAAGAGGGGGCCAAGTCCCATACGTTTGGGGTCGAGGCCAGCGTAGGAATAGGCCCTGAGCCGTCCAATGGGTTCTAGCCCGATTTGTTGGGCTGAGGCAGATCCAACGAGCAGAACGGCGGCTCCGTCGGTGATTTGAGAGCTGTTTCCGGCGGTGACGGTGCCAGCACGGCGGTCAAATACTGGGCGGAGTTTGGCAAGCTTTTCCATGCTGGAGTCGGAGCGGATACCATTGTCGCGGTGGATACTTTTACCGTGGTGGTAGATTGGTGAAATCTCAGACTGTAGTGCATCGGCAGCGGCGTGAGCCTTGAGGTGCGAGTGCATGGCAAAGTGGTCTTGTTGCTCGCGGGTGATTTCGCATTCACGTGCTAAGAGCTCGGCGGTTTCACCCATGTTGAGTCCAGTGTAGGGGTCGGTGAGGCCTAGCTTGAGTCCGATGATGGGCGAGAAGTCCCGTGGTCGAAAGCTGAGAGCGGCTTGTAATTTGGTGAATGGGGTCTTGGCGCGCTGCAGGCTGGCGAACTTTTGGATCGCGCTGCTGCGGTAGAGGAAGGGGCAATGGGACATGCTCTCAGTACCGCCAATGATAAAGAGTGAGCCTTTATTGGCGCTCATGCGTTCGTAGGCGGTGGTGATGGACTCCATGCCACTGGCACAGTTGCGATGTACCGTGGAGGCGACCGTTTCTTCGCTGAGGCCCGCACGCAGTGAGACGACTCGGGCGATGTTGGCTGCGTGTGCAGGTTGTGAAACACAGCCTAGGATGACTTCATCGATACAGTTTGGGTCGATGTCCGCTTGGTTGATGAGCGAGTTGATGGCATATTTGCCGAGTTCGACTGCGTCGAGCGCTGCGAGCTGCGAACCCATTTTGGTGAAGGCGGTTCTGGTGGTTTTATAAAAATACAGCATGGTTTGTTAGCGTCTGTTAGCTTGGTCTGTTATCAACGATCTTGATTTCTTTGAGTTCCTTTCCGACTCCGTGGAGATGGAGCATCTCTTGCCAGCTATGGAATTGGATCGTGTTTGGGGTGATTTCGGTTTGATCGCGAAAGGTGCGCGTGACTTCGGCGCTGAGTGCGGCATGGTCGTCGGTGTTGCTGACGAGGTGGATGTGGACTTCGTCAAGTGCGAGTGGGTCATCGTTTTCTTTTCTAAGTTCGATCTGCCAGGCTCCGACTCCTTGAGTATCTTCAAGAAGGTGTTCGAGGGCATTGAGGTCGATGAGTGAGCCTTTCACCTTATTGATGTTGAGGCGTTTGATGTCGGAGACTCGGGAGATTTTTCCAATCAATCGAGGGCTGGTTCTGCCACAATGTGGGCAGGGGGCGTGGCTGATGCCTCCTTCGATTAGGTCGCCGGTACGATAGCGAAGTACCGTGGTTCCTCGGCTGTTGAGGGGGGTGAAGACGATCTCGCCAGGCTCTCTGTCTGGTACGGGGGTGCCGGACTCGGGATCGACGACTTCGACAATCGCAAGGTCTGGATACAAGTGGTAGCCACTGGGCTCATGGCCCTCGGGGGTGACGCATTCGCTGAAGGCGAGCTTTGCTTCAGTGAATCCATAGGTGGAGACGATGTCTACATGCCTGGCTCCAACCTTGGCACAAAGTTCGCGCAGCTTGCGACGCATGCCGAGTGGGACTTTTTCACCACCGAGTACGATCTTGTTGAGCTGCGGCCATTGCATCTTTTCTTCGATGGCGTGCTGGAGCAGGTGGTACATGAAGGTCGGCATGGCGATGATGCCGTTTGCATTGATTTTACTGAGCATCTGGGCATTTCCGTGGGTGCCCATGACCTTGCCACCTCCGGTGTGGAGGACGAAGCAGTTGTTGCCTAAAGAGGCGTACCAGGCTTGCCAGAAGGCGAGATGTGGAGCGAAGGGGAAGGCGTTAATGATCTTGGCATCTGAGTTGGTATTGGAGAGTTGCATTAGGCGCAGCCCTCCAGCCTCGAGATTGGCCAAGTCTTGTTTGGTATAGAGGAAGGGGACTGGCTGGGCTGAACGGCCAGTGGTGGAGGTGAGGTGGATCGGGCGGAACTCTTGTTCGAAGTATTGCGTGAGCTTACTTGGGCCGTGTCGGAGTAATTTCCACCACGATGCAGGCTGACGCATGAGTGATGACTTGTCCGGGATCAGGACGAAATCTTTCGGGTTTTCTAAGGTGGACTTTGAGGTGAAGGGCAGTTTGGCGAGGTCTTCAATGCTATGGAAGTCGTCGGCACTTAGCTTGTTTTCTTGAAACAGTTGGCTGTAGTATTTGGAAAATGGCAGCACGCGGTACTTGAGAAAGCGATGCAGCAGCATCCCTTGCTTTTCGCGTATCGTGTCTGTGCTAGCGTGTTGCCACCACGAGTTGGTTGGGGCGTGAATCATGGGGTGTTTCGGGGATGGGGGTGAGGAGTTGTTGTACTCTGGGGAGCGCTTTCAATGCCTCTTCGCGACCAATGCGAATGAATTCTTCGTATTGATGATAGGCGTGCCAGTCAGCGTGTTCGGCCACGGGGTAGATGGCGACACTGGCGCGCAGACAGGCATCGTGTGCTAGGCGTATTTGCGAAGCTCTGAGGGCACGGCGAAGGTTGTCTACCATGTTGCCAGGTGCTCCAGGGTTGATACTGGCGAGGGCTTTTTGCCACCAACTTTGAGCTTCGGATTGATCGTCTTCGCGGATGGTCAAGGTGGCGGTGTCGTGGGTATCGATATCCTGTAGGCGGGGCACGGTGCTAATTGCGATGACATGGTCGACATCGGTGAATTTTTTTAGAGCACCTACGGGAACGGGATCGACGACGCCACCGTCGGTGCAGCGAACTCCATCGAGCTCGACAGGGACGATGATTCCCGGCATGGCACAGGAGGCGTGAACTGCATCGACTAGCTTGCCTCTGCGGAAGACGATGCGTTCGTAGGTGTCGAGGTTCGCTGAGATAACGAGTAATTTACGTTGGAGGTCTTCAAAGTGTTGATCACCGATAGAGCGGGCGAGGTGTGCTTTGACTTTATTCCCGTAGAAGAGGCCCTTGAGGGGAGGCATGACTGGGTCTGCGAGGCGCTTCATGGTGAGTGGGTCTTGCATTTCTTCTGCTAATTCACGCATGGCTGCGGCATTGTGGCCAGTGGCCCAGAGTGCGCCGACGTAGGCGCCCATACTGGATCCAGCAATTGCGTGGATCGGAATGTTGTGTTCTTCAAAGACTTCTAACACGCCGATGTGAGCGAGGGATTTGGCGCCACCTGATGATAGAGCGAGGCCGATTTTGGGCATGCGTGTGGACGGAGCGCTGTGGTGTTTCTCATCGGAATTCCTCCAGGGTGTTAGCTTTTTGAGCAACTTGATTAATTGTTGCTTGCTAGATGAAGAGTTTGTCGAGATGGGTTCCATAAAGATATATAGTGAAAAGAAATGGCCAATACACACTATAATGCTGATGAGTCATTGGTGCAAGGTGTTTCGAACTCGTTCTGTTTGAACGTTTCGAGTGGGTTGTTTTTGTCGGTTGTGGATGTTAATGATAACTGGAAATATTTAGTTAGATAGGCGTGTGAGTTTTAATTTGTTGATATGTTAGTGAGGTGAATGAATGTGCCTGATGGCAGTTGGGAATGGTATTATCTTGCGGGTTTGTTGGGGATGCTCCACTCTAGCAGTATGAATGATTTGCGCGGTAGCTTGTTGAAGCTAATGGGAGGGAAGAATTACCACCCGATGGATGCCTCAGAACTGGCGCGAGCCTTGGGGATTCAAAGTTCTGAGCGTCGTGCATTGAGAGTGCTTTTAAGCAAACTTGAGGCGAAGGGGCGGATTTCGATTGGGGCGAAGCGGCGTTACAAATTACGCAACCGCGAGCAGGTTATTTTGGTGGGCGTGGTGCGTTTTCAGCAGAATGGCAATGGTTGGTTTTATCCGACGCAGACGGATGAGAAGAATGTAGCGACTGGCTTCGATATGAAGAAGTTTGACCGGATATTCGTGGATATTCGCGATCTTGCTGTGGCATTGGATGGGGACATGGTGACTCTGAGGGTGACCCGTGTTGGGGTGCCGCGATGGAAGAAAATTGCCAATGAGAAGCGAGACGAGAAGCCTAGAAGGCAGCATCGGGGTAAAGGAAAACATAAGAAGCAAGTGCCCGAGCCGAAGTCTACGGACTTGAAAGAAGAGGCTGCAGGGCGTGTGCTCAAGGTGATTGAGCGCACCAGTAAATCTGTGATTGGTTTTTACCGGGAGGAGGATGCGTATTGTTATGTGCAGCCTGAGGAGCGGGCTTTGCCGCCGATGATCGAATTGATTGAGCCGACGAGTGCCGAGCCCGGGCAGATCGTGGCTGTGGAGATTGTGCATTGGGCACATCGCAACGAGGATCCAGTGGGCAAGGTGGTGCGTGTGATTGGTCACCCATCTGATCCTGGCGTGGATATTATTTCAGTGATTCACAAGCACAAGTTGCGTACCGAGTTTCCTGATGATGTGCAGAAGGAGGCTGAAGCGGTGAATGAAGTGATTCCTGAGGAAGAGTTGGCGCGCCGAGAAGACTGGCGCGACAAGCCAGTGGTGACTGTGGATCCGGCGGATGCAAAGGATCACGATGACGCGGTTTACGTGGAAGAGCTTGATGACGGGTGGCGTTTGGCGGTGCACATTGCTGATGTTTCCCATTACGTGCGACCAGGAACGGCGCTCGACAGTGAGGCTCAGCAACGAGGTAATTCTACTTACCTCGTGGATCGAGTTCTTCCGATGTTGCCGGAAAAACTATCCAACAATGTGTGTAGTTTGCGCCCAGGGGTTGAGCGTCTCACAAAGTGCGCGGTGATGGAATTTGACCGCAGTGGTGAACGCCGCAAGGCATATTTTTGTGATGCTGTGATCAAGAGTCCAGCTAAGTTTGCATACGAGGAGGCCCAAGTCTTTATCAAAGAAGGTGGTGGTGGTTCGCTTGGCGATAACATTCGCACGGCGTGGGGATTGGCAGAAGTGCTGCGCAAGCGTCGCTTCAGGCTAGGAGCCTTAGATCTTGAATTTCCGGAGGTCAAGGTGGTCTTAGACGATGAGACAAAGTTGGCCACTGAGGTGGTGAAGCTGGACTATGATGAGAGCCACCAAATGATTGAGGAATTCATGCTCGCTGCCAATGAGGCTGTGGCTGTGGCACTCAAGGGTAAGCGCAAGAATGCGGTGTATCGTGTGCATGAAGAGCCGGATCCAGATCGACTCAATGAATTTGGCGAGATGGCGAGCATCATGGGATTCGCATCTGGCGACCTAAGCAATCCGAAGCACATCCAAGAATTGCTCAGAGCAGTGAAGGGGCATACCCTAGAGCAGTCGATCAAGCTTGGGCTGTTGAAGAGTCTGAAGCGCGCTGCATATTCTGTGGAGCCACTGGGGCATTACGGCTTGGCGAAAATGGACTACTGCCATTTCACCAGCCCGATCCGTCGCTATGCTGACTTGGTGGTGCACCGGGCCTTGCAAGGGCTTTTGGTGAACCCTCCAGCGAAACCAGCACAGGTACCAAAGCTCAACAAACTGGAAGAGGTGGCACAGCACATTTCCGACACTGAGCGCAATAGTGCCGAGGCGGAGAATGCGACCAAGCGCATGAAAATGATGGAATACCTTCACCGACTGGGACAAGGCGATGGCGAGCAGCAGACTTTTGAGGCTTTGGTATCGGATGTGCGTCGCATGGGCTTGTTTGTAGAGATCACCGACATGCAGGTGAAAGGCTTGGTGAAAAAGGAGCATTTACCGAGAGGTAAGTGGGTGTTTGAAGCAGGTGTGCATGCCTTCCGCGACATGGCTTCAGACCGCAGCTACCAGCTTGGACAATCGGTGACGGTGAAGATTCATAAAGTGGATCTCGACAAACAGCTGGTAGATTTTATCATATGTTAACGGTGTAGGGGGCTGACTGTCTCTGGTATAAATAGTTAAACAATTTGTGATGATGGTGATACGTATTCCTCAATTTTTGATCCTCTGTGGTGCTGCTGTTTGTCTGGCGGTGACAAGCTGTAGTAAGAAAGAGAGCATGGACGAGATCGGGATGGAGATGGTAGTGGAGTTGGAAAAGCTACCTGAGTCACTCAAGCGCTTTGATTCATCTGATAGCGAAGATTCAAGAGGGATCGAGATTGCAGAGATGCAGATGCTCAGTGAGGCTTTGCGTGATTTGACCGCGCGTACTGCCGAAGCCACACCGATGTCTAGAGAGGTGGAGCTAGCTGTGAATAAGCGCATCAAAGATGTGCAGGATGAGGTCGAGTTCCTACTGGTGCAGATGCAAGACAAACCATCCTTTGTGATCCGTTGCTCTCGCGAGATTGAATTGATTTCTCGCCACGTTCATCAGCTAGAGCAGTTGATGAAGCCGAGCGAAGAATAGCATGTGATTGATCGCTCTGGTCTCCAAGATACAGCATGCGAGGATGGCTTTTGTTTTCTCACTTATGTAGGTTTTCTCTTGTCATTGGGCTGCTGCCGTCGGTGCCGTCCATTGCATGCCATAGAGTTGCTGAGGCATGTTAGACTTGTTTTGGTTGTCTTCATAGGTAAGATTGCCTTGTTTTCCTTCGTATTCGTTTTCATCACCCCACCACGATTGACGATGCATCCCTTATCAACAATTTCGAATTCAGTTCACCTTTTGCTCACTGGAGCCTTGGTCATTCCTCTTTTATTGAGCCACTCCGGTGGAGCCGCAACCGTGACTTCATTGGACGTGACTGCCTCGACTTATGTTTCGAATTTGGTCCCACTGGAAGAGGTATTTAGTGATTCTCCAGACCCGTCTCCGAATGTGACTCCAGACCCGAATGATGCGGAGCCTATCACGCTGGTTCCTGATCCATTCCGGTCGCAGCGCATTGGTGACTTTAATGGAAATGGTGTGGACGCATTGGTGACTGGGCAGGTGGGGGCTCTGAGTTATGGGGAAGCCTCTGGGGGCTTCTATTACACTGGTACGAATATCTTGGAGTCTTCGGTCAAAGAAGATGTGGATAATGGTCGCACCAGCAGCGCTAAGCTCACTCTAGGGGCATTTGCGCAGTACGAGTTCGCCTTTACCATTTCAGGCACTGAGCAAAAACGTGCCAATCTTGATTTTACCTACAACATCCAGATAAGTAATGAGCAGAACAATTCTGCGACGGTTTTTTGGGAATTGCAGAGTGTGACCAATGGACGCATTGACGCTCTATCTGGAGAGATCACTCGATCGCACGATCCGGGAAACTCTGGAGTGGATGAAATTGCGGATGTGGTGCGAAGCGTCGATCTAAATGCGGGTGATTATGTGTTTACGATATATACCGAAGTGCCAGATCAGGAGTTTAATAATGGTAATAAGTCTGCGAGTGCTTCCATCATCGACTTTTATGGTGAGGTGGTTGATATTCCGATGGTGCCAGAACCGTCTGCGGTCTCATTGTTTGGGCTTGCTAGCTTGCTCGGCTTGATGCGTAGGAGAAGGTAGCTGATGCATCAGCTCGATGCGCCCAGATCAGCCGGCCGCTTGGCTAGCTGATGAGTTGTTTTTTGAAGCGGCTACTTCGTTCAATTGTTTGATGTTTCTGGCGAAAGCTCTTGCGTGATTCGCGTTCCGAGTGTTTACTGCGCTCAAGGTAAACATAATAATACTTAGCAAGTTTGTAAGGTATTAGTAGCGAATAGCCCATTTCACAACGATTATGATCCCATCACACGCACCATTTGATCCGAACCAAAGCGCGGCATTGTCGTCTTTGCTTCCGACCTTTTCACCAGAGCAACGCGCTTGGCTAAGTGGCTTTTTGGCCCAGGCTGTAGGTGCGGCAGCAGCTCCGGCTGCAGCGGCATCAGTGCCATTGACCGTTCTTTACGGTACTGAATCCGGAAATGCAGAGTCATTGGCTGACAAGACCGTGAAAGAAGCTAAGAAAAAAGGCTTCAAGGCGGTGATGAAGAACATGGCTGATCTCAGTGTGGCTGATCTCAAAAAATTTGAGAATGTGGCTGTGATTGTCTCCACATGGGGCGACGGTGAGCCACCAGAGGCAGCGGAAGCGTTTCATAAAGAATTTTTGGAGGCATCGATCGACCTCAAGGGTGTGAAATTCTCGGTTTGTGCCTTGGGTGACACATCGTATGACAAGTTCTGTCAGACCGGTAAGGAATTTGATTCTCAGCTGGAGAAGCTTGGTGCTGAGCGCGTGGCGGATCGAGTTGATTGTGATGTCGACTTTGATGATTCATACGCAGCTTGGAAAGACGCACTCTTTGGTGCCTTTGATGCGCCTGCAGCGGCTGCGCCAGTAGCCTTTGACGCATCAGCCTTCGCCGCAGCTCCGGCAGTGGAGTACGGCCGCAAGAACCCGTTCCCATCAGAGGTGCTTGAGAATTTGGTGCTTAATGGTGAGGGATCCGCCAAGGAAACCATCCACCTTGAGCTCGATCTTGATGGATCTGGTCTCGAATACGAAGCTGGCGACGCACTCGCAGTAGTTCCTGTGAATGCTGACGATGTGGTTGACGCCTTCCTCAAGGCATCCGGCCTCAGCGGCACGGAGCAGGTAGAACTTAAGGGTGAAGAAAAGGGGGACCTCAAAGAGGCTCTCAAATACAAACTCGACATCACTGGGCTTTCGCGTGCAGTGGCCAAGAAGTACTTCGAACTCAGCAAGAGCGATGAGCTTGGTGCGATCGTTTCTGACGAGAAGAAAGCAGACTTTAAGAATTGGGCATGGGGACGCGAAATCGTGGATCTTCTGGAACTATTCCCAGTGCAGAAACTTGAGGCCCAGGCTCTGGTAAATATTCTTCGCAAGCTTCCACCGCGACTCTACTCGATCGCATCTAGCCCGAAGGCGCATCCTGGTGAAGTGCACCTCACGGTGGCAGCAGTGCGTTACGAAGGACACGGCAAAGCGCGCAAGGGCGTGGCTTCGACCTACATAGCAGATGAGGCTGGCACTGGTGAGAAGGTGCAAGTCTACGTGCACAAGAACAAGAACTTCCGTCTTCCTGAAGACACCAACAAGCCTGTGATCATGGTTGGTCCTGGTACTGGTATCGCTCCATTCCGCGCCTTCATTGAGGAACGTGGTGAGACTGAAGCGAAGGGGGAGACATGGCTCTTCTTCGGCGATCAACGCTACACTTACGACTTCCTCTACCAGCTTGAACTTCAGGATCACCTCAAGTCAGGCGCATTGAACAAGCTCGACGTGGCATTCTCCCGTGACCAACCAGAGAAAGTCTACGTGCAAGACAAGATGCTTGAGCAAGGTGCAGAGATATACAAGTGGCTTGAAGCTGGGGCTTTCTTCTACGTCTGTGGTGATGCTGAGCGCATGGCTAAAGATGTAAACCAAGCACTCATCGATATCGTGTCAGAACACGGAGGTAAGTCAGCAGATGACGCGGCTGCCTACATCGAAGCACTCAAGAAAGACAAGCGCTACCAGCGTGATGTGTACTAAGAGGCTTCGCCTCAATTACGAATTAGAAATTACAAATTAGAAATTTTAGTTATGAGCGAAGAACAAAAACTATCAGCGAACGAATACCTCAAGATTGAGTCGAACTACCTTCGTGGTACGCTTGCTGAAGAACTCGCCGATTCATCCACTGGTGGTATTTCCGAAGGGTCTGCCCAAATGGTTAAATTCCATGGTTGCTACGTCCAAGACGACCGCGACCTCCGAGCCAATCGCCGCAAGCACAAGCTCGAGAAGGCCTACAGCTTCCTCATGCGTGTCCGCCTTCCCGGTGGTGTGGTGACTCCTGAGCAATGGCTCCACATGGACTGGATCTCAGAGAATTTTGCCAACAACACACTCAAGCTTACCACACGTCAGGCATTCCAGCTTCATGGCGTGATCAAGAGTCAGCTCAAGCGCACCGTTCAGGAAATGGACAAGGTGGCGCTCGACTGTATTGCTGCTTGTGGTGATGTGAACCGCAACGTGATGTGCAACCCGAACCCGCACCTCAGCAAGTCCCACGCTGAAATGGTGCAGCAGGCGAAAGACATTTCCGAGCACTTGCTACCGCAGGGTGGTGCTTACCACGAGATCTTCCTCGACCAAGAAAAGGTGATCTCATCTGAAGAGGTGGTGGAGCCAATCTATGGCAAGACCTACCTTCCACGTAAGTTTAAAATTGCAATCGTGATCCCACCGTCAAACGACTGTGACATCCACGCCAATGACCTTTCCTTCATTGCCATCCAAGAAGGTGACAAGATTGTGGGCTACAACATCGCTGTTGGCGGTGGCATGGGCATGACTCATGGTGTAGAGACAACCTACCCACGCCTAGCAGACATCATCGGTTTCTGTACTCCAGAGCAAGTGGTCGACGTGGCGGAGAAGGTGATCCTGGTGCAGCGCGACTTCGGTAACCGTTGTGACCGTAAGCAATCACGTGTGAAGTACACCATCGATAGCCGTAGCGCCGAATGGTTCACTGAGAAGCTCAACGAATACCTTGGTTACGACATTGCTCCTGTGCGTCCGTACGAATTCACCACCAATGGTGACAACTTCGGCTGGCACGAAGACGAGACTGGCAACTGGCACCTCAACCTCTTCATCGAAGGTGGTCGTGTGGTCGACTCCCCAGCATTCCCAGTGAAGACTGGACTTCGCGAAATTGCCAAGGTGCTCAAAGGTGAGTTCCGTCTCACAGCAAACCAGAACCTTGCAATCTCCAACATCCCAGCGGATCAGAAGGCAGAGATCGAAGCAATCCTCGACAAGCACAACATCCTCAAGAGTCATGAGCGTTCCGCGCTGCGCCTCTTCTCGATTGCTTGTGTGTCCCTTCCTACTTGTGGACTCGCCCTCGCTGAAGCGGAGCGTTACCTCCCAACTGTAGTCACGGACCTTGAGTCAGTGCTCGAAGAATGTGGTCTCCGTCACGACGCGATCACCATCCGCATGACTGGTTGTCCGAACGGTTGTGGCCGTCCATTCCTCGCAGAAATCGGTTTTGTCGGTCGTGGTCCTGGTCGTTACAACCTCTACCTCGGTGGTGGCCACGCTGGCCAACGTCTCAACAAGCTCTACCGCCAAGACATGCTTGGTAAAGACGCGAAGGAAATCCTCAAGCCTCTCATCGAAGACTATGCAAAGAACCGCCATGACGGCGAGCGCTTTGGCGACTTCGTGATCCGTGCGGGTCATGTGGCTGCCACAGAAAATGGCAAGGACTTCCACAAGAATATCAAGCCTGAAGCAATCCCTTCCTAAGGGCTGTTTCGAATGACCCTAGGTTTTAGAAATGAACCTAGGGGTCTACCAACTTACTGAGTGGCGAGAGGGCTAGATGCCTTCGCGACTCACGACTCTCTATTTTTAATGAGTGCAGCAGAAACACAATTATCAGACGCAGAAATCATCGCGCTTGAACTCGGCTCCAAGAAGGCTGGCGAGCGCATCAAGTGGCTATACGACACCTATGGTGATCGCGTGATGGCGAGCACCAGTTTTGGTCTCCAAGCTGCTGTGATGTTGCATTTGATCAGTGAGAATGCACCCAAGATGCCTGTGGCATTTGTCGACACTGGCTACTTATTCCCTGAAACATACAAGTACATTGACACCTTGACGGAAAGGTTCGATGTTGATCTCCGCGTCTACAACCCCAAGCTCACCGCAGCGCGCCAAGAGGCGCTCTATGGACAGCTTTGGGAGCAAGGCGAGGAGGGGAACCAGAAATACGGTATCATCAACAAGGTGGAGCCGATGGACCGCGCCATCAAAGACATTGGCGCTGATATCTGGCTCAGTGGCCTACGTCGGTCGCAGTCGAGCACGCGTAAAGATCGTGCTTTTGCTGAGCAACAAAGCGCTACGATAAAAGCCTATCCAATCCTCGATTGGGCAGATGCTCAGGTGAATGTGTATTACAACATGCATGAGCTACCGCGTCATCCGCTTGAAGCAGAAGGGTACGTCACCATGGGTGATTGGCATTCGACCGTACCTGTGACAGAGGGGATGAGTGCTGAGGATACCCGCTACGGTGGGCAGAAATACGAGTGTGGGCTTCACCTCGATAATAAAGTCAGCGACTTCCAGATTTAAGATCAATGAAAAACCAGGCTTGTCGGCCTGGTTTTTTTGTCGTTGCTTGAGTTGAAATCAGTCCTACTCGGGCAGTTCAGGTAGGGCATTGAGGAGTTCTTGGTAACGCAACTCATCGAAACTACGTTTGTCGATGAACATTCTGTTGCTTTCATCAGCCAGGCACAGGGCAATCATCTTTTTAGCGAGCGCTTCATCGATCACTTCACCTTCGTCTTCAGTCTTGAGCAAGCGTTGGTATGTTTTGCGAACGTAGGTGGTGTCTCGTGAGTTGAGCTGTTCTTCTACTGCGGGGATGAGTGAGCTTACGAGTTCTGATTCTTCCATAATGATATTGCGGAGATTGGACCGAATGCTGGTGGGATTGTCTAGCCTTTCCCGTCTAGGTATTTCCAGACGCCTTTGTGGCGAAGGAAGCGCGAATATTCGTACATTTCGAGGAGTTCGCCGTTTTCGTGAAATTGAGCGGAGAATTCGACCTTCCCTTTTTTGTCATTGGGCCCACCTTTGCTGGTGGAATGGATGTTGAGGCTACGCCATTGCACGTTGTGGATCATGGTTTCTAGCTCCTGCTTGAGCTTTGGCTCGCGGGTGTTTGGGTGCTGTGAGAATACCAAATAATCGACTAGGCGGAAAAAGTAGGCGCTGTAGCGCGAGCGCATCAGTTGCTCTGCAGTTTGCGGACTGGCCTTACCAATATGGAAGTCGCGACAACACTCATTGTAGGCAGTTTTGCTACCACAGGGGCAATCACTGCGGAGGCGAATGCGCAGTGGGCGGTCTTCCTCAGAGTCAGAGGAGTATGCTGGAGTGGTCTCATCGTTCATGACGGATCTTCTGTAGTGGCTGTGTCTGCTTCGTTATTTGCACTTTCTTTGGTGCTCACTTTTTCTGCAAGGGTCTGCACCACGAAATAGAGCATTGGCACGACGACCATACCCAAGATGGTAGCTGCCAGCATGCCACCTAGCACAGCGGTACCTAGAATCTGGCGTGATTGAGCGCCTGCTCCAGATGCAATGACTAGCGGGATCACACCAAGAACAAAGGAGAGTGCCGTCATGAGAACCGCACGGAAGCGAAGCTTCACGGCCATCCATGCTGCATCAAAGATATTGTGGCCGGCTTTACGTTGTTCGGCAGCGAATTCGGTAATCAGGATGGCGGTCTTGGCCGAGAGACCAATGAGAAGCACAATGCCCACCTGGGTGTAGATGTTGTTGTCCATGCCGCGTAGCATGACTCCTGCAACCAGGCCAAGCAGGGCGATTGGTACAGCCAAGCACACTGAAAGTGGTAGGGTCCAGCTTTCATATTGAGCCGCAAGAACCAGGTACACCATCAGCAGGGAGAAAGCAAAGATTGCCATCATGCCACCAGATGCTTGCTTTTCTTGGTAGGAGAGGTCGGTCCAGCTGTAGCCCATGCTTGGCGGCAGTTCGTTGTCTGACATGTCTTCTAAAATTTCCATTGCTTGACCGGAACTGAAGCCAGGCGAAGGATTCGCCATGATTCTTACGGATGGGTACATGTTGAAGCGGGTGATGGTCTGTGGGCCGAGGATCTCACGCAATGAACAGACCGAGCCAAGTGGGATCATCTGGCCATTGCTACCGCGAATATTGAGTTTCATGATGTCATCTGGGCTGGCGCGGTAGGGGCCATCCGCCTGCGCATTGACTTGGAAGACTCGGCCAAACTTGGTGAAGTCATTGATGTAGACCGAACCTAAATAGATTTGGAGTGTGTCGAAGACATCGGATAATGAGGTGCCGGTGCGTTTGATTGCTTCGCGATCGATGTCGATGAAGATCTGGGGAACTGAGGCTCGGAATGTGGATCGCATCTGAGATAACCCAGCCTGCGAGTTGCCGTGCTCAGAGAGTAGGCCGGCCATCGATTGAAGTTGTCCTAAGCCTGAACCACCTTTGTCCTGAAGCATGTAGGTGAGACCACCCGAGACACCGACGCCGGGAAGCGATGGCATGGGGAATGCGAAAGCCTGAGCGTCGCGAATTGCCATGAGCTTCATGTTGATGTTGCGGATAATTGCTTCTTGGCTGAGCCCAGGTTCATTACGATCCTCCCATGGCTCGAAGGTGATGAGGCAGAAGCCGGTATTTGAAGCTACCGCTCCGTCGACCACGGAATAGCCGTTCACAGCGAGTGTGTTGTCGACGCCTGGGACGCTGGAAATTTCGTTTTCAATGCGCTTCATCACTTCATTGGTGCGCTCGAATGAGGCTCCATCTGGGAGCTGAAGGTTCATCATGCTCCATCCCTCGTCTTCTTGAGGCACAAAGCCAGAGGGCAGTTTACCTAGGCCAAAGATGGCCATCGCAGTCATGCCAACGAAGAGGACTAAGCCAACAACAACAAGTCGCAGTGCTTTTTTTACGATCGAAACGTAACCTGAATTAGCGCCTTCAAGTGTCTTGTTGAAAAGTTTGAAGAAGCCCTTGGGCTCACTCGGGGTTTTAGTGAGTAAGACACCACAGAGGGCGGGGCTGAGGGTGAGAGCGCAAATCGAACTGAAGACCGTGGCTACGGAGATGGTGATCGCAAATTGTTTGAACATGGTACCCGTGATGCCGCTCATCATGGTCATTGGAACAAATACCGAGAGCAGTACGAGGGTGGTCGCAATTACCGGGCCAGATACTTCCTTCATCGCCGCTGTAGCAGCTTCTCTACCTTTGAGGCCTTTGCCTAGGTGTACGAAGGTGTTCTCTACCACAATGATGGCATCATCCACCACAATACCAATCACGAGGACCAGACCAAATAGGGTGAGCTGGTTGAGCGAGTATCCTAAAAGCTGAAGCACAAAAAAGGTGCCAATCAAAGACACGGGGATGGCTACTGATGGGATGATGGTGGCTCGGACGTTTTGTAGGAAGATGTACACGGTGAATACCACGAGGGCGAGTGTGGCGAAGAGGGTGACAATAACCTCTCTGATGGAAGCTGTGATCACTGCAGTGGAGTCATAGATGATACTGTATTCAACTCCTGCAGGGAAGCTGCGGCTCAGTTCCTCAAATTTTTCGAGCACGCCATCTGCCACTTCCATTACATTGGATCCTGGCACCTGGAAAATCGCCAGAGTGGCAGCAGGCTGACCATTGACGCGCGAGGCAAAGTTGTAGGTGTTTGAACCAAGTTCGACACGAGCGATATCGCGCATGCGTACGGTGCGTCCATCCTTGTCAGTCGCCACAATGACGTCTTCAAATTCTTTCACGTCTTCGAGGCGCCCAAGAGTACTGAGTACGTATTCATTTGGTGTGCCGCTGGGGGCAGGGGAGGCGCCCACCTTACCGGCGGCGACCTGGATGTTTTGCTCTTGGATAGCAGCCAAGACATCGCTGGCTGCAAGGCCGCGTGCTTGTAGTTGGTCTGGGTTGAGCCAAAGGCGCATGCTGAATTCGCCCACACCATAAACTGTCACATCACCCACGCCGGCAACACGGGCGATTTCATCACGGATTCGGAGGTTGGCATAATTGCTCAGGAAGGCATCGTCGTAGGTGTTGTCTGGTGATGTGATACCGACGTACATGACGGTGTCCGTCGACTTCTTTTTGACCGTAACGCCCGTTCTTTTGACCTCTTCAGGAAGTCGAGCTTGGGCGATTGAGACACGATTTTGAACCAAGACGTTTGCGATGTCTAGGTCTGTGCCGGGTTCAAAGGAAACGGTGAGCGTCATACTGCCATCGTTGGCGCAGACGCTGGACATGTAGATCATGCCTTCCACTCCGTTGACTTCTTTCTCAATAGTCGCAGCGACGGTGTCGGAGACTGTCTGAGAATTGGCTCCGGCGTAGGTGGCTGATATCGTGATTGTTGGGGGGGCTAGGTCTGGGTAGCGGGCCACCGGTAATGCCACCAATGCCACGGCTCCGAGTACGACGATGACGATCGAGATGACCGATGCGAAGATCGGGCGATCGATGAAAAACTTACTAAACATAGTGGGTGAGTGGGCTAGCGTTACTTGCTGCTGGGCTCTTGCTTGCTAGCTGGTTTTTGCTGCTGCGCTGGAGTCTGTGGGGGAGTTTCGCCTTCCATTTGAGGAGTAACCTTTGCTTCTTCACGAACCCGCTGGACCCCACGTGTGATCACGCGGTCGCTTGCTTGTAGTCCCTTGAGAATAATGGTTTCACGTATTGGTACTGCGTCTGGATCTTCTTGAGGTTTATTCACTGTAGGCCCAGTGACGACGCCCACACGTTTGACTGTGTTTTGTTCATCCACAACCCACACGAAGCTACCGCCAATGTCCCTGAGTACCGCAACTGCTGGCACGAGTATTGCGTCCTTGAAGTTGCGAGGATAGCCGACTTCTGCAAACAAGCCTGATGAAAGCTCTCCATTAGGGTTGGGAAATACCGCGCGCACTTGAGCGGTGCGTGTGCTGGCATTCACCTTGTTCTCAATGTAATCCAGTGTGCCCATTTGACTGTAGACGGTACCATCAGCTAGTTCGAGGTTCACCTGATTGAGTTTCTTTCCAAAGTCATGATCAGCAGCCCGCTTGCGGTAGAACTCAAGCATCGTGCGTTCAGGGACTTCAAAGTATGCTCGGATCGAGCTTTCATCCACTACCGTGGTCAGCAAGGTGGGCTCAGAATTTCCAACGAGGTTTCCTCGATCCACAAGGGTGCGAGAGGTGCGGCCAGAGAGTGGGGCCTCAATGTTTGTGTAGGACAGGTCAATTTCGGTGCTGAGAAGTTGTGCTTCCGCCAGCTTGAGTACCGCCTTGGCATTGTCTACGTCAGCATGTGCCTTTTCTAAATCTAGTTCAGATACTGCTCGTGGCCCGGCTTTCTCGAGTCGGCTCAAGTTTGCGATAGAGAGCCTGAGTTGGGCTTTTGCCTGATCGATGTCTGCAAGAGCGCCTTCTTTGTTGGCCTTGTAAATATCAGGTTCAATGGCGAAGAGTTTGTCGCCTTCTTCGATCACCGTGCCTTCTTTAAAGTAGATTTCTTCGAGGATTCCTTTGACGCGAGCGCGAACCTCGACTTCAGCGATACCTGTGAGGGTGGCTGGATATGTTTCGTATACGATTTGGTCGCGCTGAGCAGGGTTGGCCACCGTTACTGTTGGCGGCGGCGGCGGAGCAAATTCGTTTTTGGGGCCACAGCTAGTGAGTGAGATAGCTCCAGCCATTGCTGATGCCAAGAGAGGTTTTGTGAAGTTCATGGGATGTGGAACGTGACAGTTCTGAATGTTGGTAGACCATTGATACTGGGTTCTAACCAAATATACAACTTAGAATACTCTGAATCTAGCAATGATCAAGGATCTTGCGCTAGCGATTTCTTGTAATACTAGATGCGCAATCTACGTAGCTGGAGTATAATGAGAAGTCACGCGATTTGAAGATGAGTCGTTCACTGATCACATTGCTGTTGTTATCTGACGTGTTGTAGACGGATGATGCAATCGGCGGTGCTGGTTACCGAGAGTATCGGTGGTGAATCATCATCTCATGGAGAGTGTCTTGTATGAAAATAATTCTATTGTGATCAGTGTGCTTGCAATGGAAATAGATAATTGTTATATCTGTACTATCTACCTAGTATGAATACCCAAAGCCTAATCGACCAATCAACCCTGAATGCGAATCCCAACGACTGGCAGGAGCGTAAAAAAGTTGCAGTACAAATGTATCAACAAGAGATGTATTTGGAAGCAGCTGACTTGGTGTGGAATGCACCTGAAATTCCATCGACCGATCTCGATGTCGCATTCACTCTGAAGATTGTATCCCGTGCTCGTGCGAACAGAGCCATCCGCTTGACCTATGAGGTGATCAAGCGCAACCGGGATAAGCCAAAGAAGAACATGGCCTTCGCGAAGGCTTTGAATGTGATAGGGATGCCGATGCTTGCTTCCAGGTTCTATGGTGCAGCGATGGCGGCAGATGAACAGTTTTTTGACCTTGGCTTCGAACAGCAAACGATGTGGTGTGATGAATCGGAAGCGCTGCTAGAGGCGTGGTCGAAATCATCTCAGGGCATTGAGCAACCATTTAAACTGACACTAGAGCAGACGTTTGGAGATCCCATTCACTTGGCGAAACTCGTACGCGATCAAGGTGCTATTTCCGAACCGTTGCAGAATGATGCTCCAGCTAAGTTGAAGCCAGTGCTCAAGCCTGCGCAACCTACCGGTAGTCTGCAGGCGAAGCCCGTCCCGCCGAAGCCATCTATCGGGCGTCCGCCAACGGCCAATCCAGTGAGCGGCACGGCGCCACTCCGACCATCTGTGCCAATGACTGGGCCGCTCGGTGCCAAGCCAGTCGGTTTGAGAACCGCGACAACTCAGCTAGACACAGGGAGTAACGGTGAAGATTCAGCTGACTTGAAGCATCCGCCAAAGCCGATGCTCCCACCTGTAGCTCCTCCAGCTCAAATATAAGCGCTTGCTTGCTTGACGAGCATCGAGTGTCTGTCTCATGATGTGATAGAAACAATAATCTCACTACGAGATCACCCTTTGCGTTTGCTATCATGTCATTATTAAAAGAGTTACTGGACGATATAGTTTTTCCCCCGAATGTTTACGGCGCCTTAGTAGATTTACAAGTCAGCGCCGATGACTGGATTTCACGTAAATTACTTGTCGAGTATCTCTATGAGAATGGTCACGAGAATGAAGCGTGTAAGGTGCTATTAGAGAGCCCCAAGGTACCATTTCAAGCCCTGGACATCTTGCTCGTGGTGCGTGTGTTAGGAGAACATGAAACATCCAAAGCGATTTCATTTATCAACCACGTGTTAGAGCGCGTATCTAAGGATAAAGATGCCTGTATGAAGCTGGCACAGGTGTTTTGTGGGAGTGGCCATCACCTGTTATCATCTAGGTTCTACGGAGCTGCTAAGGCTGCGGAAGCAGAGTGTTTTGATTTAGGCACGGAAACGGCGTGTCTGTGGCTCGATGATCAGGGAGTTTTCGAAAAATTTTGGCATGAAAGTGGCTACAAGCCTCTGCCTCCGGAGAAGATGCCCATGGAGGATTTCTTGGGCAAGGCGATGAGTTTCCTAGAATACACAAGCCGTATCACCGCTCAGGCTTTTCCAACGATCGAGGCGCCGCCTAAGCTTGATGATGCTAGCACCCAAGCTAAGCCCAAGTTGTTGATCCCGAAATCATATTAATCTAAAAGGGAATCCGATTTTTCAGACATGTCATTGACTAAAGATATTGAAGGTATGTTAGAGCTGGTGGAGCAAGACCCGAGCAATTGGGTGCTTCGCAAAGATGCGGCTCTAAAGTTGTATGAGGCGGGGGAGTTTGAGCAGGCAGCCGACATGGTTTGGCTTTGCCCTGAAATTCCATCGACTGATATGGATGTGGCATTTGCCGTTAAAATGCTATCGCGTGCGAAGCCGAACAGATCGATTCGTATGTTGTATGAATTGGTTGAGCGCAATGCGGGCAAGACTGAGCAACTACTGGCCTTGGCCAATGTGTTCAACCTGATTGGTTACTCGATGCTTTCGCATCGTTGTTATGGTAATGCGGTGGCACATGATCCAAGTCTGATCGATATGGGATTTGAATTGGAGGGCTTTATCTCTGACTCAGAGCATGTGTTGGCCAAAGAATTTGCTACAGCCAACACCGACAAGCTGGTGGTGTTGCAGGGGGATTTTGCTGAGCTTGAGGGAGACGATATCGTCTGGGATGATATCGTTGAGCGTGATGCTAATGAATTTTCCTTGAAGAAGGCCACGCAGGACGCCATTGGTTCTAAGAAATCTTCCATGCACCTTACCGCCTTGCATGATGCTATTCAGCTTCATGTCAACAAAGTAAGAGAGGTGGATGAAGCAAATCGTACGGAACTTGTTGAATCAGCTCCTTTGGGAGAATCGAAAAAAGTGGCGACAGTGCCGGGTATTGCCACGCCACAAATTTCCGCTCCTGTTCTCACAAAAGCATCAGCTCCAAAGGCGCTCCCTAAGTTGGTGGCTCCGACTTCGGGTGCATCGGCGGTGAAAGAGCGTGAAGAGTTGGTGGCAACACCGACGATGCCTTTGGATGCGGATTATGGAGATCCTACAGGTGCGGAGGACGAGACTCCTACGGTTTCAGGGGGGCCTAAGCTCCACATTCCTGGCGCTTCTCCGGGCAAGCTTATTGCACCGAGCACTGCTGACGTCGATTCAAGTGCTCCCAAGGCGCTTAATTTGGATACGGAGGCGAGTGGCAAGAAGCCGAAGTTCAACCTTCCTGACACATCATCGTAACACCTACATTTTTCCGTGTCTGAAATTGATCAATGGATTTGGTGTGATGGGGCATTGCGGCCATCCACAGAGGGCGTTCTTGGAGCTTTCGACCCAGGCTTAACCATGGGCTTGGGGTGTTTTGAAACTCTTTGTTATGAGGAAGGAAAGGCAGCGCATCTTACGATGCATTTGAAGCGCCTTCGCAAAGCTGCCAAACAGATTGACGTGCCGTTGATCGGTGAGGGCGATATTGCGGCTGCGGTGGATGAACTGCTTCGAGTTAACGAGCTTCTTCGTTGTCGTGCGCGCGTGCGCATCAGTCTATACAAGCAATTAGCGGGAGCTGCAGCATTGGTAATCACAGCGCAGCCGATTGATAAACCATCAGGACTGCCCGTTACGCTGGCATTGTCTACCTACACGGTGAATACCAAGAGCCCCATGGCTGGAGTGAAGTCCACGAGCTATGCTGACAATTTATTGGCATTAGAATGGGCCCGATTGCACGGTGCGGATGAAGCATTGTTACTGAACAATCACTCTGACCTGTGTGAGGGGGCCACAACGAATCTCTTCTGGATAGCTGGTGGCATCTTGTTCACTCCATCCAAAAAGACCGGCTGCTTGCCAGGTATCACGCGCAAAGTCATTTTGGAGCTGTGCAGTGAGCATGGCATTATTGTGGAGAAGGTAGAGGAGGGGATCGAAAGTTTACTCCGAGCCGATGCGGTGTTTGTCTCTAATTCGGTGCATGGTATACGCATGGTGACTCATATGGGTGAGTTTAAGTTCCCTCAATCTCAGCATCCCATGGCTCAAAAACTTGCTCGCCTGTATACCGAGGTCACTGGTTGTTAGCGGGTAGAGTCATTTTTTCTGCAGGTTTTAGCATTCATTCGATTGTTTTGTTAGTGTGAAATAAAGCAGTCACAAATGGTAATTATTTGTTAATTGTTAACATTTTTTACCTTTGATAGAAAAAATCGCTAGATAGGAGCATTTTTTTCGGGACAATTAGTTCAAGTTGTGGTCTCCATCGCTGCCAAGCAACCCCAACTAAAAATTCACATTACCCACGTAAAAACAATGGTTACAATTACGAAGCGCGATCTCGTTATGAAGTTGAGCAACGAAACTGGTTTGACTCAGCAGGAAGTATTTGCAGTGGTGCAGGGCACCCTCGATTCAATCACCGAAGAATTAGCTAAAGGCAATTCTGTAGTGATGCGTAATTTTGGAGCGTTTCAGGTTCGCGAAGTGAAGGGCAAGATTGGCCGCAATCCTAAGGATCCATCCAAGGATGTGCCAATCCCACCACGCGCAGTGGTGAAGTTCAAGCCAGGGAAAGAGATGAAAGAGAAAGTGGCTCGCATCCTTCCTTCCTTGCAAGAAGAACAAGTCTAATTGGACTGAGCATACCGAACAGCATAGCAAGTTTATACAAGCGTCTGGCCTTCATTGGTCAGGCGCTTTTTTGCGATTAGGAGGTGGATAATGATTCTTGCAAGATGTGTTGGTAGCTGTGAAGGTGCGGACATGAGCGACTCAAAGCGCATTCTTTTCGTCTGTACTGGGAATACATGCCGCAGCCCGATGGCTGAGGGTATTTTTCGTAAGCTTACTGCTGATACAGCTGGCATAGATTCCTTGGGGTCTGCTGGAGTCGCAGCTTATGATGGAGATCGCATTAGCCCAGAGACTGCAGATGAATTGGCTCGCCGTGACTCCTCCATTGAAGACTTTCGAAGCCGCTCGGTGAATAAGGCAATGCTCGAGTCGGCAACACATGTCTTCGCCATGACTGGAGCGCACCTTGCAATGTTGGCGGGACAATTCCCGGAATACCAAAGGAAGTATTATTTAGTGTGCGATTTTTTGGAAATTGATGGGCAAGTGGGGCTCGATGTTCCAGACCCGATTGGGATGGGGCGCCGAGCTTATGAGCAGGTAGGTGAGGTTTTCGAGCATGCTATACCAGCCTTGGTCGCGAATATCGTGGATGGAGAAATCTAAGCGCGCCGTATATCTCTGATTACCAGCTCTTGAACCATTACCGTTTTTGACGGAAATGTTGCTTTGCGGGTGACACTTAGCTTTACAAATGTTGCGTAGTCTGGCATTTCCAGCTCGCTATGTCAGAGCTGCCAAAAGCATACGAACCACAGGAAGTTGAGAAAAGTTGGTATCAACAATGGATAGATAACAAATGTTTCCATGCGGACCCGTCGTCTAGCAAGGATGCCTATTCGATTGTGATCCCGCCACCCAATGTGACAGGGATTTTGCACCTTGGTCACGTACTCAACAATTCCATTCAAGATATTTTGGCTCGTCGTGCACGCCAGCAGGGCAAAGAGGTTCTCTGGCTGCCTGGTACGGATCACGCTGGTATCGCTACTCAAACGAAGGTTGAGAAGCAAGTGCGTGAGGAAGAGGGCACGACGCGCCGTGAATTAGGGCGTGAGGAGTTCCTCAAACGCGTGTGGGATTGGAAAGACAAGCACGGTGGCATCATCATCAAACAGCTCAAGCGCCTTGGTTGTTCCTGCGACTGGGATCGTGAGCGATTCACGATGGATGAAGACTATTCTCAGCAAGTTTCTCAAGTATTTGTAGACCTATTTAAAGAAGGTCACATCTATCGAGGCAAGCGTATGGTGAACTGGTGTCCAGTCTCGCTTACTGCTCTTTCTGATGAGGAAGTGATCATGAAACCAAAGCAATCGAAGCTCTATTTCATGAAGTACGCGCTCGTTGATGAGCCGGGCAAGTATCTCGAGATTTCTACCACCCGCCCAGAGACTCTCATGGGTGACATCGCTGTGGCGGTGAACCCGAGCGACGAACGCTTTAAGCATCTTGTTGGTAAAAAAGTGCGCCGACCATTTCCGGAGGCGGACATTCCAGTGATTGCGGATGACCACGTGGATGTGGACTTTGGTACAGGGTGCCTTAAAATTACTCCAGCTCACGATAAGGCTGACTTTGAGATTGGCCAACGCCACGACCTCGAGATCATTGATGTGCTCCATCCGGATGGTCGTATCAATTGCCCAGATGTGCCCGCACTCGACGGACTCGATCGTTTTGAAGCGCGCCGCAAGGCCGCTGAGATGCTTGAAGAAAAAGGCTTGTTGATCAAGGTAGAGGAGTACGAGAACAACGTGGGGTTTTCTGAGCGTGCTGATGTGGTGATCGAGCCGCGTATCTCGATGCAGTGGTTCTTGAAGTACCCTGCGATTGAAGAGGCTACTGACGCGGTAGCGAATGGTGAGATTACCTTCCGCCCTGAACGTTGGCAGAAAACATACGCTCACTGGATGGGGAACCTTCAGGATTGGTGTATTTCTCGCCAGCTTTGGTGGGGGCACCAAATCCCAGTGTGGTACAGGAAGGAAAAAGCATTTGCTCTCCGTGAGAAGGAGAGCCTCGATCTTGCCGATCTTGAATCTGGTGATATCTATGTGGGGACTGAAGCGCCAAGTAATGGTGAGTGGGAGCGCGACGAGGACGTTATGGACACATGGTTCAGTTCGTGGTTGTGGCCATTTGCTACAATGGCTGGTGAAACTAAGAAGAAGTTCTACCCCACTGGAGACCTCGTCACTGGTCCCGACATTATCTTTTTCTGGGTGGCACGAATGATCATGGCTGGATACCGTTTTGAGGGGCAATTACCATTCAAGAATGTGTTCTTCACCTCCATCATTCGTGACCTGAAAGGACGCAAGATGAGCAAGTCCTTGGGGAACTCTCCAGACCCGATTGACCTCATGGACAAGTATGGAGCTGATGGGCTTCGCTTTGGTCTGATGCGAATTGCTCCAGTCGGGGCAGATGTGAAGTTCGATGAATCACAGGTCGAAGAAGGGCGTAACTTTGCCAACAAGATCTACAATGCTTGTCGCTTCCGTCAGATGCAGGAAAGCGATGGTTCCACGCTGGTAGTCGATGCTTCGCTTCCGAGTTATTCTATCGATATCCTAGCGAAACTAGACAAGCTAGGTGCCGACCTCGAAGTGGCCTACAGTAAGTACCGATTCAACGACCTCACACAACATCTCTATGAGTTTTTCTGGACTGAATACTGTGACAAGTTCTTGGAGGCTGCCAAGCTCGACTTCCGCTCAGATGACGCTGCTGCGAAGCAAAAGACTCTGGGAGTGATCGATCTTGTGATGAGCCGTTACCTTGCTTACCTTCATCCATTCATGCCGCACATCACTGAGGAATTGTCATCCAAAATGGGCTACCTCACTGAGGGCGACTTTTTGATGAACAAGGCGATCGAGACGACACCGGTACTGGATGCTCTTGATACAGAGCTCGTGGCTCAATCGCAGGATGTTGCTCATGCGCTTTATGAAACCGCAGGAAAGTTGCGTAACTTGAAATCCGAGTACAACCTTGCTGCTAGCAAGGATGTGAAGTTTGTGGTTAAACCAGTCGCTGATTGGGTCGCGGCAGAATGCGATGTGCTGCTCACTCTCGTTGGAGGTAAAGGTATTGCATTAGAAGCTTCTTATGAGGCTCCACAAGGGACTCCAGCTGCTGTTACTGGATTTGGTGAAGTCTACATGCCATTGGATGGCCTCATCGATCTAGATGCTGAGAAGGCTCGCCTCGATAAAGAAATCGAAAAGGTAGAGAAAGAGGTGGAAAAAGCGGGTAAAAAATTGAACAATCCAAATTTTGTCGAACGAGCAAAGCCTGAGGTGGTAGCGAAAGAAAAAGAACGTCTCTTGGAATGGGAAGGGAAGCTCGAACAGCTGAGAACGATGCGTGGCGCATTGGCTTAAGAATTTCTGCCCTAACACATTAAATGCTTGCTAGTCCTAGCTCTCGATGGCTATCTAATCTTGGATAACCCTAGAGAGTGTAGTGACATCGTGTGAATTGAAACAAGAAGACATCCAGCGTGTATTAGAGCATACAGGCTTCGATTTGGATCGGCTCATCGATGATCTATCTGAGGAGGTGCTTCGCGATCAATTTGTTTCGGCAAATGATGATCTGAAGATTTGGCAAGAAGTGCCAGATGCGAGTGAGATTGTTTTGATGTTGAAGGACATGCGAGCGCGTTCCGAGATTAGAGATAGTGATCATGTGCTGGCTCAATATCTCAGTGACGAATACTTGAACTCCTTGCAGGTTGATAAAGAGCATTTACCAGAGGCTCAGGTTCTAGAGGTAGAGCATACGCAGCTTGAAGGTGCTCAGGCTGTGGACCGAGTTTTAGACTCTAGTAAAGAGTCTGCAGACTTTTCTAAAGAGGTGACACCATCTGCGCCGACGGGTCCCACAATGGCGTTCAACCCATCGACTGCGGTTGTCTCTAAGGTTGCTATTACTGAAGTGTCCCCGCACCGTAAGCCATCGACTGAGCGTGAGTTTCGAGCCACCCGGAAGCTAGAAGAGATACTAGAACAAGAAGAGATTGAGCCGCACCATACGGCGCGGACCATGAGTACTTCTGATCGGAATGAGGGAATTAGCCCTAGTTCTCCTAAATTCATTCGAGGTGTGTTGCACCGGAATGCAGATCGCATGATGCAGGGTACATCGGCCTTTATCTTGGTCTTGATCCTCAGTGTTGTATCTATTTTCCCCGTGGTTTACGCCTTCTTTTGGAGTGATTATTACTATGCCTTGCTGTGTCCGGCTTTGTTGTTCATCGCCATTTGTTTGCAGTTCACGATTGTGCGCCACAGTAATTGCCCTGTGTGCCGTCAGCGCCAGTATGTGACAAAGCGATGTGCAAAGCACAAGCGTGCGCATTTCAGCCCAGTATTCGGGCACCGCATCCCTACGGCGATTCACTTGATGCGTTTCAAGTGGTTCCGTTGCATCTACTGCGGGACAGCTGTGCGTGTCAAAGAGTAGGCGGTAGAGTTCTGAGTTCGCCGCTTGATTTGAGAGTATGTGCTGCTAGGCTTTGTCTTCAATGAAACGATCTGGAGCTTCTATTATTAAGATTCTTGTCTACATTGTGGTACTGACATCTTTGGGCACCTTAGGTGTTCAGGTTGCATTGGCATGGATTCCACGCACCGTGGCAGTGGATGAGTTGACCCAGGCAACTGAAGAGGCTGCTACTGTGGATTTGGTGAAGCGCATGGAGTCATCGCTCGAGAAGGATTACACGATCACCATCACTGAAGCTGAGCTGAACCAATACTTGAAGCAGCATATGCAGATAGGCCATTCCTCTTTGGTGGGTGAATTTGTCACGATCACTGACATCCGAGCTGACCTAAAAGATGGAGAAATCGATCTGACGATTGAGCGTGAGTTCGATCTTCCTGGCAATGCACGTGACGATGGAAGCAAGCGTGTTTCAGCCTTGCCGATCGTGCACACCTGTTCCATGACGATGAAAGTCTTTAGCGAAGCGACTGCCGAGGGGATTGATGTCACCGTGGTGGAGTTTCCTGGTGGCCATTTGGGGCAGGCTCAGCTGCCTGGCCTCTTGGTTTCGATTGTGAAGCCAAGCTTCGACGCCTTAGCTGATTCTTTGGTGCAGGAAATCGATTTGGGTTTCCATGATATGGCGAAGGTAAAGGTAAGTGATGGGCAAATTGATTTGGATCCAAGACTCAGCGAGACCGCGTCAGCTCAGCAATAAGATGCAATGGGTACGTAATATCTTGGCGAGTTTGGCCTTTGGCTCTATTGCCATTGGGCAAGTTGCTGATGATCGCCGGGTCGAGCAAATCAAAGATGATGCCCAGCGCCGGGTTTCCAATGATGGTGCGATGGGCTTGATTGTCAGGGGTCGTAGTAACCCGATGCGGATGTCCGTTTCGAGTTTAGCCAGTGTCAGGTTACGTGAACTTCGACAACTATTAGAGGAATCACCTGATTACGAGGGAGAGCGCCCGATATTTATTGAGCTTTTCGAGCGTGGAACCGCGCGTGATGGAGCTGACAGGGTGATGACTCGTGTGTCATCTTTTGAAGGTTCTGAGATTGTGATCGAAACGATTGTTGATGTGCGGTCGCAGGTCGATCGCGAGGAGGTTGCGTTGGGGATCACCGAGTCTTCATTATTTAGGCGTGGCCTTGAGGGGCTGCAATCATTGGAAGCTGGTCAGCATGTCGAGGTGCCGCATTGGCTCGTGATCGGACTGGATGAGGTGATCAAGTGGAAGTCTGATTCTACAAATCGTCGCATCTACGAACATTTGATGGCCAATCCAGAAGTGTTACCACTCGAGGCTGTTTTCACGTTGAGCAAAGCCGAAGCGCGATCCTTAGATTCGGTGAAGCGCAGCCTGTATCGTGCATCTTCTTGTGCTTTAGTCCTTAGTCTGCTCAGCCAAGATGCTGGACCTACGGCACTCTCTGAATTTCTACAAGATGTGGTCACTTTTGAAGGGGAAGTGGATATCTTACTAAGAAAGCACTTCCCAGATATGGCAGTGGGGGCGAATGCGATTGAAAAAGTGTGGAGCTTGCAGCTAGCTATTATGGCGGCTCCCAAGATGATAGACACCTTCAGTATGGCTGAGACCGAGAAGAACTTGGCTCAAGCTTTGACCTTATTGATGGGGGGGGAAGAAGGTCATACGGTGATGATTCCATTGAGTGAATTTCAACGGGTGTACGCAATGGAGGAAGTGGGTGTTCGTCAGTCTGTGAATGCGATGGTGGCCAAACTGATGCAGCTCTCCAATCGCTCTCACCCAGTCTACCGCCCTGTGATTTATGGATACCTTACAGTTGCTGACGATATCACTGGGTATCGAGCCGATGAGATTGATACAAAGTTAATGAATTTGCAGAAGGAGCGTGACCAAATGCTAGCGGCTGACCTGCGGTGCCGAGATTATCTGGATTGGTTTCAGATCACACGGGCTCGGCAGGTGACCGGAGATTTCTCAGGCTACATGAAGCTCAAAGATCAACTTAAAGCCGAGCGCGAGGAGAGCAAAGATGAAGACATCGATGTGTATCTTGATCGTGTGCAAGCATTGATGGTGCGATAGAATTCGCGCTCAGTGCCATCGATGCACGCGGGTCACGCGTGGGCTGATTCCAGTAAAGATTTCCCAAGCGATTGTGCCTGCTTTTTTTGCAATTTCTGTAACTAAAATATGGGGGCCAAAAAGCTCGACCTCATCACCAGCTTCGACATGTTCAAGGTCAGTAACATCAACCATGATTTGGTCCATTGTGACGCGCCCCAATACGGGGCACCTCGTGCCGCGTATGAGTACCTCAGCGCCTTGATTTGACAGGGAACGAGGGTAGCCGTCACCGTAGCCAGCACCGATCGTGGCGACCTGAGTGTCGCGCTGGAGCAACACATCACGACCATAGGAGACGCTGTGACCTGCTGGTAAAGTGCGGACGATAGAAACGTGTGACTTCAGTGTCATTACTGGTTTGAGCTTGGATTGGAACTCTGCTAATGGCGAGGCACCATAGAGCATGAGGCCCGGTCTCACGAGGTTCGCGTGGGTGGAATGATATGCGAGCAGTCCTGCGGAGTTTGCAATGTGAATAAAAGGTAAGTGCTTGTATGGAGCTACCGCTTCATCGAAACGAGCAATTTGATTGATGGTGAACTCTGGGTCTTCATCCGCGCTGGGGAGATGGGAACCGATACCCACGAGCTTCAGATGCGGGCAGGAATGTTCGAGGAAGTCCACTAAAGTAGGGAGCTGTGTTGGTAGAATGCCACCGCGACCCATGCCTGTGTCCAGTACGATGTGGGCTTCGAGTGCTGGCTTTCCCGTATTTCTGAGCTCAAAATCATGGGCTTCCTCGATAGACGAGAGACACGGAACCCAACGTTGATCGATGATCTCATCACGTTCACCTGGAAAGGTAGGCCCGAGTAGATAGATCGGTGTCTGAACGTCTAGCGCGCTGAGCTGTCGGGCTTCAATCACACTGGCGACACCAAAGTATGCGAGCCCAAGATGATCAAGGAAGTTTGCAAGTTCCTCGATTCCATGACCATAGGCGTTGGCTTTCAGGATGGCCATGGTGAGAGGTGCCGGTTGATGTGCTTGGAGAAAGGCAAGGTTTTGCTCGAGGGCAGTGAGGTCGATTTCAGCCCAAGTCCTGTGGGGTGCTGCGTGCGTGGCAATGGTCACGCGTTCCATCATTCGCTAATCCTATCGATCTGGAAAGCGAGAATTTTGAAAGTTCTGAGTTGAGTTCAGGATGGCTAGTGGCATGCTCTTGGGGATGCAGAAGATTGCGGTATTACCAGACATTTTGGCAAGCCAAGTGGCAGCGGGTGAGGTTGTGGAGCGCCCAGCCAGCGTGGTCAAAGAAATGGTGGAAAATGCGATTGATGCTGCAGCTCAGTCGATTGAGGTTGAGATCGCCAAAGGAGGGGCCAACTTAATCAAGATCACCGACGATGGATCCGGCATGGGGAAAGACGATGCTCTGATGTGTCTGGAGCGCCATGCTACGAGTAAGCTCAAAGAGGCATCTCAGCTTTCATCAATCGCCACCATGGGCTTCCGTGGTGAGGCTGTTCCGAGTATCGCCTCAGTATCCAAGTTCCGCCTCTGCACACGAGAGCATGAGGCGATCGAAGGGACTGAGGTGTTTGTCGATGGCGGGGTGGTGAAGGATGTACGCGTGACTGGGATGCAGGCGGGGACAATCTTCGAAATCCGCAACCTGTTTTTTAATGTTCCCGCGCGGCGTAAATTCATGCGCACCGAATCTACAGAAAGCGCGCATGTTGAGCATCAGGTGAGGCTGCACGCACTTGCGTGGCCATCGATTCGCTTCACCTACCGTAAAGATGGTCGCCAGGTGTTTGATGTGCCTGCTACCGTTGACAAACGCATGCGTATTGCTGCTTTGGTGGGGCAGGAGATGGGGCGCAAGTTGCTTGAGGTGGATGGGCATGAGCAACATGGTATGCAAGTCCATGGCTATGTTCTACCTGCTGAATTTGCCCGAAAAGGCAAACGCCAACAGTATATATTTTTGAATGGTCGGCCGATTGAGGACCCTGCGATCAGTCGTGCACTGAAGGACGCCTACAAGGGGCGCCTCGCTGAGGGGCTGAATCCATCTGCCTGGCTGTGGTTAAGCATGAAACCACAATGGGTCGATGTGAATGTGCACCCAGCTAAGAAGGAGGTACGGTTTCACCGTCCACTTGAGGTGCGTCAATTGGTGTTCACTGCTGTAGAGGCTGCGCTTGATCAGGCAGAGGCGGCGCCGACACTTACACGTGGCCAGCCAGCCATCGTCTCCAGAAAGACTGGCGACGTGGCTCCTGTGAGAAAACCATTTACAGATTCCACCTTGCGTGTGGAGGCGACATCTGGCGAGTCTACTGTAGCACTGGCTAGCCCGCAAGAAACGCTCAGTCCATCATCGGTGGCATCCGCTCAGACAACGGCAATAGGGAAACCCATGAAGCTGGCTCCAGCCGCTGAGTTGCGGGTGACTTCTGAGGCGCAGACCAAGGACCTTCAGTTAGAGGATCCCAAGCAGGAGCTGCCTCGCTTTGAGGTCATTGGTTCCTTGCACGACCGTTATGTTCTGCTGCAAGGAGAGGATGGGCTGGTCTTAATGGATCCTAAGGCTGCGCAGGCGCGTGTGATTTATGAAGCCTTTCTTGAGGGTGATGGGCCACAAGTTGCTAGCCAGGGATTGTTGGTCCCCGAGCTTATTGAATTAGATGCGGGTGATTTGGATGTGGTGATGAGCAACTTGGAGAATTTTCAGGAAGCTGGTTTGGACATTGAGCCCTTTGGCGGTCAAACCGTGCAGATCACAAGCGTGCCGAGCATCCTCCAGGGCAGGGAAGTCCGCGGTTTCATCACCGAGTTCATTGACGAATTGATTGAAACGATCGGAGCCAAGCGTGGCAAGTCGCTCGCATTCGAGCAATTTGCTGAGGGGTTGGCCAAACGTGGAGCGCAATGGACGGAGTGTAAGCTTGGTGAGGCGGAGCCCTTATTAGAGCAATTGATGGCCTGCGATCTCCCATACTGCACGCCTGAGGGTAAGCCAACTCTGGTGCATCTCTCGATGAATGAACTCGAGCGCAAGTTTTCCTAGTGATCTAGCTAATTGTTCGCTAGAGAGCTTAGATGAGGTTTTTCCGTATCGCAGAGGCGACAGCCGCTGTGATGTTGGGAACCTGAAGTTTCTGATAAATGCGTTCGGTGTAGTAGGCGACTGTGCGCTCACTGAGTCCTAGTTGGTGGGCCACTTCTTTTTTCACATATCCCATCGACATGAGTTTCAATACCTCTGATTCACGTTTACTAAGTGCGCCTTCTGGGTCTGGGTCTGCATCGCCGTCGAGAGTGTCGAGAATGAGCTTGGAGAGTTGAGGGTCGATCAGGCAACCGCCATCGATGGTTTCTTGAATGCCACGTCGGATGTCTGCGATGTGCGCCTCTTTAAGTAGATAGCCCGAGACGCCCAGTCGGATGGCTTCGAGTGCGGTTTGGTAGTCACTTTCTTGGGTGAGAACGAGTATTTTAGCATCGGGAAGTTCGTTGCGAATGACCGGTACGAGGCTGAGTCCTCCCATGTTTGGTAGCTTAAGATCCAACAGGAAGATGTCGGTGCTCACCAGCGCCCCTTGTTGGAGAGCTTCAAGGCAAGATTCCGCATTCTCGTGAATACTCAAGCATTCGAGCTTTGGGCTCATGCTGATCAGGTCCCTCAGGGATTGGATGTAATTGAGGTTGTCTTCGACGATGGTGATCTGGATGTCTTTATCGCTCATGGTGGTCGCGTGGTGTGGAGTGGATGCTCAAGGAAACCGTGGTCCCTTGTTGGGGGTTACTTTGGACGTTGAAGGTTCCTCCAAGACGTTTTGCTCGGTGGCTGAGGGTGCGAGGCTGGGTTTGACTAGCTGAGAATCCAATGCCGTCATCTTGGATATTCATCAAGAGTTGTCCGTGGGACACTCGTGATACTGAGAGACTTACTCGCTGCGCATGCGCGTGTTTGTAGGCATTGTGTAGTGCTTCTTTGATGAACAAAAATAGGTGCCATTTTTGGTTGGGTACGGCGCGGTCTAACCTACGGAGATCGCTCTGTTTGTAATCGAAGTGGATGTGACCGAGAATATTAGCGGCCATCACTGGGATCGTCTCTTCTAGGGTGCTTCCTTCCTTATTGGTCTGTAGAAATTGAATGAAATTTCGAGTCTCCTTTGCGGTGCTACGTGCGACATTATCGGCACGACTTAGAAGGTCGCTTTGGATTTTACTGGGCTCGGTGAGAGTCTCACCAAGAAGCTGTGTGGTGTGGGCGATGGATGTTAGGTTGGCTCCGACTTCATCGTGAAGATCTGCGGAAATTTGCTCGCGCATGGTGAATTCCCGTTGCTGGGCGGATAGGCGAACGATCCATAGCAAGAGAACGAGCAAGGCTACCGCCCCCAAGCAAGTGACACCAAAAAACTGAAGTTGTGCGCGTTCACGTGCGATCGAGAGTGAGAGCTTGTCCTGTAGTTGCAGGGTCTTTCGTTCTAGTGCTGCGCGTGTGGCGAAGTCTTTGAGCCATTGTTTGAGAGGCAGGATTCTGCCTTCGGGCACCCTCCCATCTGAGAGTTTTTCGGTGAGCTCATAGGTGCCAGATCCGTGAGGTTCGCCAGTACTGCTGAGGATACGAGGTAGGGCTTCCGGTTGATGGACTTGTCCCATTCCAAGAAGTTGGAACTCAGCAATGGCGGTCCTCTGCCTTTGCATATTAGAAATACGGAAGTCCTGAAGTGGATCACTGACTGTGAGACGGTAGAAGCGCCCGGTACTAGTAGGGAGTGCCTTCATCAATGGTGTGTTCCCCGGGCGAGGCAGCTTGCTTTGACTGTCGTAGATCAGGCTGCCTTCAATGGAGCCTGGATGCTCGAGCCGCTCGATGATAATCCTGCGGGGGAAACTCGTGCCATTGGCTAGGGGGAAGTTCTCCTGAAGCCCGATGGCCACCGGCCAAATGCGAAATTCATCTACCGTTTTTTCAGAGCCTAGGTCGTAGAGTAAGGTGGTTTCTTTGGCTCCAGTGAGGAAGCCGTCATAGGAGCTTGAAATGTCCCAATCGAGTGGTGAGAAAAAACTAAAACCATCAACTAAGCAATGTGGTTGGTAGGTGTATCCAAATCGCACTAAATTGCCTTCATAGGTCTTCACCGGAGCATTTAATGCGATATTCTGAGGACCACTGAAGACATAAAGTTCTGAGAGCCCGGTAAAGTAAGGTGTCTCCCACCAAATCGGGTTCTTGGGGAATTTATAAATGGTGATTCGGACGCGGGTGCTGAAGAGTGGGCGAGAGCATTCAAAGATTTGCGGTTCAATACCGTGGATAGGGTAATCTTCCTTGCTGAAGTCTGCAACGATGTGAGCCTCTCCGGATGAATCAACACACTCGATTTTGAAACGTTGAGGGAATCCGAAGGGGTGAGACTCGCTGTGGTCATCACTGTGAGTCAATGGCATCAACACAATACTGTCAATCTGCGCAGGGGGGTGAAGGACTTCAAAGTGAACTTTCCTCTCTGCTTTCAAAGATTTGTAGCCCATCCCAATCGTCCACGGAGCCATGGATTGGACAGTTTTTGGGAGTGAATCTAACGTTGCCTGATTGCTATCAATCTGGGCCTTCAGCGCTGTGCTCGAAAGCTTGAATGGTGAAAAAGGTGCGATGCGAAAAAGGAGCGCTAGAAGGGCAATGAATACGCAGGCGATAAGATAGACCATCCATTTCGATTTTCGCTGCATTGATACAGAGTAAATCCAAGAAGTAGGGGGAGACAACTCCTTAATTAAGTTCATGGATACGGCTATTTGGCCGTATTGGAGTGATGCTGTTAGTGGAGTATGAATGACAGGGATCTACCACTCATCTCGAGCTCTTCGGTACTAGCTGCATGCTACAAAGCCAAGGGATACGGTTGTTTGACCGTATTGAAAAATATTCGAGAAGTTGTGAAGATTCAGAACCCCTAAGAATTTACTCGGGAGGGAATAAGATAGCGAAATATGAAAAAAAATATCCTTATAACAAGTTGTGCGATTAGTGCTCTCCTAGTGAGTGGTGCTCAAGCAGTGACTTTGATTAGCAGTGATTTCACTGGTGATCATACGGGCACCTCAACGAGTGTGACATGGACGACTGATGCCAATGTTACTGAGTTGAATAGTGGTACCATTGCTGCAGTAGGTGACGGCTTCCGTAATGTTGGTAATCCAGCTGCTGCGGTTGATCTTACCAATGTGATTTCCACTAGTGGTAATCTGAGTGGTGTGAGCCCACAGGGTTTCTCGTTCGATTTTAGCCTCAGCGCTGGCTACGACCTCACCAGTTTGGTTGTCGATACTGGTCATGTGAATGGTCAGGGTCTTGATCAGGCGTATATGTCCGATTTGACTATCTCCATCAATGGAATCAACGGCACAGTGTACTCATATTCTGATGAGAAGATGCAGGTGGATTACACCAGTGGTGCAAGGTTGCTCACGCAAACATTTGATCTCAGCAGTGAGTCTCTTGTCGCAGGTGATTACCGTGTGACTGTTTCTATGGATAACCTCGATGAGGGGGGAGCCTTTGCTGAGTATGATAACTTCTCGCTTAGTGGTGCCGCAGTCGCAGCAGTGCCAGAGCCAAGCTCCGCTTCTTTGATTGCAGTAGGTGGTCTCACCTTTGGTCTGCGTCGTCGTCGTTAAGCTAGCTGATTATTCATAGCTAAAATTTGGGTCAACCATTATGAATAGGGTGGTTGGTCCTGTCATTCCAGATTTTGTTTTGTCTTCATGTATCTACTAGATAGGGTGTCTTCATCCATGTCCAATTCTCACTGTGCCTCATGGTTAGGTGTCACCTCGTTCCTGGTTTTGGGAGGACAAGGGGCGCTGGCGACAGACTTGTTAAGTTCTAACTTTGATGGTCACGATGTGGCGGTCAATGTGCCGACATATGAGAAGGACGTCTCGGGTCAGGGTTCCGCGACGGTGACATGGGTGAAGGACGCCTCAATTTCTGGAATGACACCTTTAGCTGCCATCACAAGCGGTGGCGGTTTTGTAAACCAAGGGACAAGCTTGTCCAGTGGTGATAACTTAAAGCTCAATTATAATTTGAGCAATGGAGCGAACCAAGGGTTCAGCTTTAATTTTACCTCTAGCGCCTCATGGGATCTCAGTTCCTTGGTGATCGAGGCGGCCCATTTGAATGGGACTGGTGGAGGGCAAGTGTATGCATCTGACCTCAATTACTCGATTAGTGGTGGGACATTGGTTTCTCCTGTCACTGGCTCCAGCGAGGTCACCTACAGCAATGATTACCAATCGGTTTCATTCGATTTGAGTGGTGCAACGATCGGTGCGGGTACCTACACGGTGCAAATTTTTATGAACAATCTTTCCACGGGCGGCGCGTATGCTGCCTTTGATGGAGTGACTTTAAGTGCTGCTGCGTCCGCTAGAACTCCATCCAGCGGTCCTAACGTGCTATTCATTTTGGTCGATGATCTTGGGTGGACCGACCACAGTGTGGACGCCCTCGCTAAGGGAAATGCTTCTGATTATTACCAGACGCCGCATTTAGAACGGCTAGCCAGCGAAGGGGTGTCATTTACCTCAGCCTATGCGCAGCCAAATTGCGCTCCTAGTCGTGCCGCATTTTTCTCCGGCCAGTATTCCTGCCGTTCCGCTAATGGGGTGTACAATGTGGCTTCGTTGAGCCGTCAGGGCGGGATTACGAACTACACGAACCCAGCCACTCAAGTAGATGCATGGGTCGATGGTTCCTCAACAACAACCACGATCGCAGAGGCGATTTGGAATGCGGGTTATGTGACTGCGCATTTTGGAAAATACCATGTGGGATCTGGGAGTTCTTCGCATGCGACTCATCCGCTGAATCAGGGCTATGATTACAACTATGGTGGTGGGAGTAGTGGAGATCCATCAACCTTCTATGCTAGTGGGGGGGCTGGTAGCACCTTTGCTGGGCCAGTTGGGGTAGAGCTTGATGCCTATGCTGCGGATTACACCCTCGACTACATCAATGAACATTTGGTGCCAGTGGCCAATGGTAACGACCCTACAAGTTTGGTCGGGGTGGAAAAGCATCTTACCGATGCCATGGCTGACGCTTTTATCGACTTTGCGGACAATCATCGATCCGGATCAATGTCACATTTTCCATTTTATGCGCAACTCAATCTATACGCTCCTCACACCCCGATTGAGCCACGTGCGGATTTGAAGACAAAATACGATGGTATCACCAAAGGTGTTGAGCACGATCGCGCGGATTATGCGGCGCTCGTTGAGGGAATGGATCAGACGATTGGCAGAGTATTGAATTACTTGGACGACCCGAATGGTGACGGCGACACTTCGGATTCCATTGCCTCAAATACCCTGGTGTTTTTCACCTCAGACAATGGCGGCGTGATCGGCGTGACAGAAAATACCCCATTACGCGGATACAAAGGAATGCATTATGAAGGGGGGCTTTGTGTGCCCACCATTGTACGCATGCCAGGTACGGTGCCAGCTGCAAAGTTGAGTGATACGATGATTCACGTCACTGATTACTATCCGACCGTTCTCGATGCTATTTCAGGAACTTACCCAGATTCCAGTGTGTATCCCTTGGATGGTGAATCATTCTGGGCGCACACGCTGGACCCTGACAATGTTTCGCGCAGCAGATCCCCGATTTTCTTCCACTTTCCTGGTTACATGGATTACCGCGCTTACGCTTGCTCTGCCGTGATTAAGGAAGTTGAGGATGTACGCTATAAGTACATTTACGCTTATGACCCGTATTATGACCCTCAGGGATACACAACCCAGGGCTTTGACCAATACCAACTTTACAATGTCACGGACGATCCGAGTGAGACTGTAAACCTGATGGACTATATCGATGAGGAGAATGCTTCAGATGTCGACGATCCATCAGCAAGTCGTGAGTATTGGGATTACATCTTGTACAAAGACATTGCGGGGCAGTGCGCCAGCGACTTGAATGCTTGGTTGGAGGGAGATCCTGCTGATAGCACTTGGACGCCAGTTTATGTGACCTACAAGTCGAATTATCCAGACATTGATCCCGCACAGGTAGGCCAAGAAACAGGTCCCGCACCAGCCACGATTCCTGAGGTGTCAGTCCCAACTGATCAAAGTTTTAGAGTGATGGAAGAATCATGGCAGAGTGCCGACACCCTCAGGATTAGATTCAATTCCGAGCTTGGTTTTACTTACCAAATTGAGCGTAGTACCACCTTGGATAGTAATAGCTGGACTTCTGTGGGAGGGACGGTGACTGCCAGCGCGAGCGAGACGCAAGTCGATATTTCTAATGTCGTAGACAGTAAAGCATTCTTCCGCGTCAAACTCATTGGCAACGGCCTGTAGCTTTCACATAATACTTTTATTGGTGAGCTCCTAGTGGGGCTCGACCAATTGCTTGTCATGAAGAAACAATACTATTCAATTCTTGTATTCATCTTAAGTGTGGCGGTGTCATCTGCTGCATTACAAAGTAACCGTTTTGCTACATCTGAGCAGAGCCCATGCCCTGCAGTGATAGCCGCCGCACCTACTGGTGAAGTGTTTGTAGGTGTTGATCAACAAGGCTCACTTGGAAAAGAAGTTGGAGCTGGAAAAGTCGTTAGACTTGTCGACAGCAATCACGATGGGCAGGCTGACGAAGTCACTGATTTTACGATCATTGACAACCCACGTGGTATCACCGTGCTGGGCAATCAGGTCATCATTCTTCATACCACCACAGAGAATGGTGAGTATCTTAACCAACAACTTACTTTGTTCGAGGATCTCGACTGGGATGGTGTCGCCGATGGTCCCGGAAAGCCATTGGTCACAAACCTAGGCAATTCAAAATTCATCCGCAGTCGGGGCCTCGACCATTGTACCAATAATATCCGATATGCCATTGATGGCTGGATTTATATTTCAGTGGGTGATTTTGGTTTTGTGGATGCTGAGGGAACTGATGGGCGCACGTTGACCATGTACGGAGGAGTGGCGCGCGTACGACCAGATGGAAGCGGACTTGAAGCCTTCGTGACAGGAACTCGCAATGTGTATGATGTGGCGATTGACCCATTTCTTAATGTGTTCACCCGAGAAAATACCAATGACGGCATTGGGTGGTGGGTGCGTGCATCACATTATATCCAGTCTGCAGACTATGGTTACCCGAACCTCTACACCCATTTTCCCGAAGATATGCTTCCCGCTATGGGGGAGTATGGCAATGGCTCTGGAGTTGGTGCTTTGTACTTGGATGAACCTCAATGGGAGGAGCCTTTTAATAAGGTGCCTTTGCTCGCGGACTGGGGAGTGAGCAAAGTGTTTGTGCACAAACCGATCCCTTTTGGAGCCACCTTCACCAATGCCGTCAGCGAATTCAAGACGGTGACGCAGGTTTCGGATCTAGATGTGGATGGCTCTGGGCGCTTGTACATTGCTGCTTGGGCTGGTGCTGGATACATGGGGACCTGGGGTAAGAAGGCTAGAGGTTATGTGGAGCGCGTTGTGCCAGAAGGGTGGCAATATGAGCCGTTTCCAGAACTGAAGGAAGTGACTACTGAGGCGCTGATTAGTTTGATGCAATCAGAAAGTATGGTAGCGCGTACCCATAGTGCTTACGAACTCATCCAGCGCGGAGAAGGCACAGAAGAGCTTAGTACACTCGCTGCGTCTGCCAGCGCTAGGCTTGAGTCCCGTGTTGCTGCGATTTTTACAATGCTTCAAATTCAAGGTGAGCAAGCCTTGCCAACACTAGAGAGCTTAGTACGCGATCCTGATGTGCGCGAATTTGCCATCAAGGCGATGGGGGATGATCTTAAGGTTGCGTCGCATGCCAAAGCTGGCATTTTGAAATCTGCGCTTCATGACTCGAATCCACGCGTTCAGGTGGCAGCAGCTATCGCACTAGGACGTACAGGTTCATTGCAGGGGGTGGCCGCACTCTTAAGAGCTGCAGCACAAGAACCATTGGGTACGGTAGACTCTCTTAGAGAGAATCTTGGTGTTGTGAGTGGAGACATTGAAGCAAGTGACTACCAACTTCATTCAGTGCCAAGAAAAGACGTGCTATCGCATGTTGCTCAAAAGTCATTGGTAAACCTCGGAGCTCACGACGCTGTAGCGGCAACCATTCGAGCCGGAAAAGGTAAGGGCTTAGCAGGAGCTCTAGCCACAGCCAAGCAGATGTATTCTACCTCCGTCGTCGATGCGTTGATTGAGCGTTCTTCCTCAGCAGATGCCCCACTTAAGGCGAAGATTCTTGAGGTGTTGATGCGCATGAGTCATCGCGAAAAAGTGAATGACGGTAAGACCTGGTGGGGAACACGCCCCGATCCACATGGTCCATATTTTGCTGCAGTTTCCTGGGAAGGGACTGCAAAAGTGCAGGAGTACCTCAAATCATATATCGATCAAGCTGAAGATAAGGCGCCACTGATTGCACAATTGAGAAAACACAAAGCATTCGTGAAGCCATACCATCAACGTCACCAAAATCAAAAGAAGAAGGTCAAACGTGTAGGAGGTACCGCTATCGAAGATATTGTTCTCCATTTAGAGAAATATCAGGGAAAACCTGAGAATGGGGCGAAGGTGATTCGGAAAGTTGGCTGTGCTGGTTGCCACAATGTGTCCCACGATGGCGTAATCAAAGGTCCCGACCTCACGAAACTCGGCAACATGACTGATGCTGACCTTGCGGAAGCAATTATTCAGCCAGCTGCCACCATCGCCAAGTCATGGGTGACCCTGACCACTAAAGATGGAATGTCACATCTCGGAACTGTGGTGAAAGACACGGAAACTGAAATTGTATTGCACAACATTGCAGGGGTGGCAACGCAGCTCAAGCCTGAGGAGCTTGTCTCTAGAGCACCTGGCTTGAATATGATGAGTCTGCATTTGTGCGATGCCCTAACTTTAGAAGAATTTGGTGATTTAGTGGCTTATATCAAGTCACTGGATACGAATCAATAAGCCCTCGAATCAATAAGACTCATCATCATGAAGCAAACATTACTACTTATTTTCAGCATGTGCAGCATGCTGAGTATTCTGCAGGCAAAGGAGATACGATTCACCAGTGTGCCAGATTTGTTCAACTGGAATATTAAGAATCCTGAGGCAGGATGGGAAGATTCGCTCGATTGGTTTTTTAAGACACTCAAAGCAGAAGGGCCTGATTTCACCCTCAATGCAGGAGATCTCATGGATGCTCGCTGGTTTGAAACATCTTTGATTGAAACCAAAACAGAGGAATACTGGCCAGGGCTCCTCCAGCGCTACGCGGCTCACGATCTTCCAGTCTACATCGCCCCGGGAGACCACGAGTATGGTGATGATCAAGGGTTGAAAGATAGTAGGGTGGCTCGAGTGTTTGGTGAGCAAATGACCAAACTATTAGGGATGCCTACCAATGGTCCAGACGGGCATGAAGGGAGAGCGTATTGGGTGCGAGAGGGCAATTTGCTATTGATCACTCTCGATACTTTTGAGGATGAAGGCAAAGCTTTTGGCTACACTGTTGGGGAGGCTCAGCTTGAGTGGTTTGAGCAAGTGGTCGCTCAGCACCAAGATGCTGAGTTCATTATAGTTCAAGGGCACCTTCCGATTGTTGGGCCAGTAAGAAGCCAAAATTCCAGTGCGAGTATGCTTCGCGGTGGCACGGACTCGAAGATTTGGAAAGCTATGGTGGCCGCTGGCGTGGATGTGTATCTATGTGGCGAGCATCACCGCATTACCACCCATAAAAAAGACGGTATATGGCAAGTAGTGCATGGCGCGCTATGGGGTACGCAAAAGGATCTCAATTACCTCAAAGGGCTGGTGAAGCCTGGCTCTTTGGAGCTAGAGCTGCGTGAGTTTCGAGTTGATTACAGCGGCGGGTATATTCAAGACCACCCACACCGTGAAGCGAAGAACAAGCCTCGTGAGATTGTCACGTTGAGCGAGGAGACCATGACAAAGGGACCAAAGTCATCTGGCACTTTGGTCATTCAAAACAATGGAGGGATCAAGAAAGACCGCGTGGTCAAGGGGTGGTTCGCCCGAGCACTCAATGCTGTTCCAGCAAAGATTGAGACTTTCAGAGAGGTAGATGGAGCTCCCAAAGTTCTCTATGTGACCCATGAGCCAGGTACCTACCATGACTATATCGGGCAGCGTGAAGAATTTGAAAAGCTTGCCTCCGAAAACGCTTGGAACACCGACATTCTCAGTGGTGGATTTGATGGTCTTCTAGACTACTTGAGCAAGCAGGCTGACTTTGCGAAAAGCTATGATGTTGTCATCTACAATGTTTGCATGGCAAACACCAAAAACTTGGAGGCCGCCTACAATATGATACGCCAAACTAAAGAGCACGGAGTGGATACCTTGCTCATCCATGGTGCTTTGCATACCTTTTGGCATACCTTTAGTGAGCGTGTTGTTAAAGGAAGTGAGAAAAAGAATGTGATAGAGATCGGGGAGGCAGGAGCTGTTGTGCACCCGTCAGTTCTTGAAGACTGGGAGCGCAAGCATCCTAACAAGGAGTTTCCAATTTGGGGTGATCTTTGCGGTATTGCAAGTCACTACCATGTACAGGTGTCACCCATCTACGTCTCAAAAGCGAAGGAGCACGTCGTTGTGGATGGTGTGGCATCTAAGTACAAGACAGGAAATGATGAACTCTATATGCAGTACTATCGCACGAAGGCTGCAGAGGATATCTTGTTTGGCGAAATGGCTCGTGATCCGAGCAAAAAGGCCACCATATTATGGGAGTCAGAATACGGAAAAGGCAGAGTCATGGGCTTCACTTTGGGCCACTTCACGCATGAGTGGAAGACTGCTAATTTCCGTTCGGTTTTGCGAGGCTGTATCGAATATCTAGCGCATTGAGTTTGAGCGCTTCCATTGAATTGATTTCTCATTTGCCGAGCTCTTATGGGCTCGGCTTTTTCTCATGAAAATTAGTGTGTTCAAATTGGCAATCATACGCTAGGCAGGGGACGTGAGCACATTCGACACAGAGATTTTATACGCCGACCCTGAGGAGTTTGACGGAGCGGTAGCAGCAGCAGTGGAGCAACTTCGCGCTGGTGAAGTAGTGGCTTTGCCTACTGAAACTGTTTATGGACTGGGCGCGAATGCCCTTGACGAATCTGCGGTGGCCAAAGTGTTTGAAGTGAAAGAGCGTCCTAGCTTTGACCCTTTGATTGTGCATGTAGGGAGGAACGAACAAGTGCGTGAGATCTGCGACTTGAGCCCCGAGCTAGGGGATGTTGTGGATCAATTGATCGCCGCGTTTTGGCCGGGAGCTCTCACTTTGGTGCTTCCGAAGAAGGACAATATTTCTGATTTGGTAACGAGTGGTCAGCCGACTGTGGCGGTGCGTATGAGTGGGCACCCGGTGATGCGTGCCATTTGTTGCGAGCTAGGCCAGCCAATAGCAGCACCAAGTGCCAATCGTTTTGGCCGGATTTCTCCCACATCAGCGAATGCCGTAGAGAAGGAATTGGGCGGGCGTATCCCATTGATCATCGATGGTGGTGCTTGTAACGCCGGTGTCGAAAGTACAATTATCCGCGTTGAATTGGGTGAGAAACGTCCTGAGTTGCACCTTTTACGTGCTGGTCCCGTGGTGAAAGAAGATCTTCAGAAAATTGGCAAAGTGATCCGGCCTAAAAAAGTGCGCAAGCTGGAAGAAGCGCCTGGGCAACTTGAGAGCCATTATGCTCCTGCAACGCCCTTGTATTTCTTCGATAAACCAGAGGATTTTGTGCCAGATCCTAATCTCAGTTACGGCCTTTTGTCCTATCGCGGTTCAGAAAAAGAGGGCTACATCAATCTTCATGATTGGGATGTGGTGGAAGAACTCTCACCAGGGAAAGGCAAGCTTCCCGAGGCTGCTGTTCGCTTATTTTATGCCATGCGCCAATTGGACGAGAGTGGCGTAGATGTTATTGTTGCTGAGCCAGTTGCTGAGGCTGGGGTTGGGGTTGCCATTAATGATCGCTTGAGGCGAGCTGGGGCGAAAACTCGCATGGCCTAGTTAGGTTCTATCTGATAGAGTGACTTTTAAGCTCCATGTGGGAGCGTCCTATCCAGAGCATGTTATGTTAAAATCCCTCATGACCGTCAGTGGCTTCACCTTGTTGAGCCGGATCACAGGATTTCTTCGAGACATGCTCACTGCGCACTATCTTGGTGGTGGTGCTACGGGTGATGTGTGGGTTGCAGCGTTTCGCTTTCCTAATCTATTTCGACGTGTGTTAGGTGAGGGTGCCTTCAACTCAGCATTCGTTCCTCTTTACAGTGGGAAGTTAGCAGAAGAAGGGGGGGAGTCAGCCTGCCGTTTCTCTAGCCGTGTGTTTATTCTGCTGAGTTTGATTCTCTCGGTGATCTGCGTGGTCAGCTACATTTTCATGGAGCCTATCACGCATGCACTGACCAAGGGGTTTTCACCTGAAAAGCTGGAGCGAGCCGTGGAGCTCTCTAGGATCACCGTAAGTTATTTGTTTTTTATCTGCCTTGTGGCGGCGTTTAGTGGTGTGTTGAATAGTCATAAGAAATTTGCAGCTCCTGCTTTTTCCTATGTTTCGCTCAACCTAGTATTTTTGGCTGGTTTGGTCGGCGTGGTTCCCTTTGTAGCAGATCCTGTGGAGGTGCTGGCCTGGGCATTGCCAATCGGAGGGGGGGTGCAATTGGCCATTGTGATGATTTCTGCATGGCGAACCGGAATTCGATTTATCCCACAGATACCAAAGTTAGATCGCGATGTGATTAAACTAGGGCTATTGATGGGACCAGGACTTGTGAGTGCCGGAATTCAGCAGCTCAATTTGTTAGTGGGGCAGTGGGTGGCAGCCTTCCAAGACGGAGGGATGAGTGCGATATTTTATGCCGACCGCATCAACCAACTCCCCTTGGGGCTCATCGGTATTGCATTCAGTGTGGTTTTACTTCCGGATATCACCCAGAAGCTGCGTAAAAAGCAGGACTCTGAAGCGCAGCAAAGTATGGAGACTGGCATGACGATGGCGATGTTGATCGCCTTGCCTGCGATGCTGGGAATGATGGCTCTTGCTGAGCCGATTATTTACGGGATTTTTGTCAGTGGGGAATTTACCGCGGCTCAAGCTCAGCTGGCCGGAACGGCGCTCTTCGCCTTTGCATTCGGCTGTCCTGCTTACGTCATGAGTAAGGTGCTGCAGACTGCCTATTTTGCGAGAGAGGATACCAAGACACCGATGAAGTTCACTTTGGTTTCGGCTCTGGTCAATAGTGTGCTGTGCGGAATCGCCTTCGTTTATCTTGGCAAGGGAGGGAATCTCGCACTGGGCTGTGCTGCGGCTACCTCGGTAGCTGGTTGGGTCAATGTGAGTCTCCTCCTAGGCGGGCTGAGGAAGTCAAAGTTTCTGCAATTGAGTGCCCAATTTTGGAAGCGACTCGGCAAGATGCTTATCGCTTCTGTGGCGATGGGGGCGATCGTCTGGGCTGGTGCCTATTACCTGGATGCGCCATTGCACCATGAAGAACGTTGGTTGCGCATTCCAGTTCTAGCAGCAGTAGGCGGTGCTGGAGTGGCGGTCTATTTTGTACTCGCTCACATCACTGGGGCAATGCGCTTTGGTGAAATCAAGCGCGGCTTTCGTAGAAGCTAAGAGCCCACGCAGCTCTCCTGTACAGTTTACGGCTAGGGAATTACGATCACTGTAAATTTTACGCTATTGTCAGCACGCCTCAGTGGTTATGATACGGGCAGATCCTATATGGTGCAATAGATCCGTTGGTTTTACCGTGACTTGGCACTAGTTGTGCAACCAATGATGTAGGATGAATACAGTAAACATCACAGCTAGCACATCAGCACCACAGTCAGCTACGCAGCAGCAACGTTTGCCACTCGTCCAAAATTTTGTGTATAGGGCAGGGCTTACCAACGAAGCCAAATACGGCGTGCTCAAACAGCGTCGTGTGAAGCATCTTGGTAGGCCCTTTATACTCAGATCTTTGAACGATGTTTAATACGTTCAGAGATTTTCAAGCATTTGTGTATAGGGCGAGCTTATCAAGATGACTCCAAGAGTTGAGATCAAATGATCTTAAGTTGTGTGAGTAGCTTGGTAAGCTCTTTTACGTTGATAGGCTTGGTGAGATAGTAATCCATCCCTGCGTCCAGGCAGCGTTGCTTGTCTTCGGCTAAGGCGTTGGCGGTCATTGCGATGATGGGCACCTTGACATAAAGCGGCCCACCTGCACCTTCTCGGATTTTTGTGCTGGCGATGAGACCATCCATAACTGGCATTTGCATGTCCATGAGAATGGCTGTGTAGACATCGTTGTTCTTGAGGGCTGCGAGCGCTTCTTCACCATTGTGCGCAATGTGGGCAACCAGTCCCATACGTTCTACCAGGAGCTTGGCTAGCTTGGCATTGATTGGGTTGTCTTCTACGATCAGAACGTAAGCTTGGCTCTTCTTTTTCGCTGAGACGGTCACGCGCTGCGTATTCATCATCGGAATCTCAGTGGTGAGGGCGGCATTGATGTGTCTGACCAACTCACGTTCGCGAGCTGGCTTGTAGATCACACTTTTGTAGCCGGCCTTCTTCGCTTCGGTTTTTTCTGATGAATAGCGTGATGATGTGATGAGAATCATTGGTGGAGTATTCACACCTAGCATCTCTTTAAATTTACGAGCGAGCATGATGCCATCCATCTCAGGCATCAACATATCAGAAAGGATGAGATCGTATTCCGCGAGGCTAGTTGCGCTGATCGAGGAGGCGTGGGTGCTTGATGCCATCGTGGTAACGATACAACCCCATTTCGATAGGCGTGCCTTAAGGAACTCGAGGTTGATAGGGTAATCATCGATGGCCAAGACGCGAAGTCCTTCCATTTTGGATAGGTCGGTTTGGTCAAAGTTGCGTTCAACCGGGGCTTGGGCGTGAATGATGGGTAATATGACGGTGAAGGTGGCTCCCTCGCCAAGTACTGATCTAGCAGAGATCGACCCTCCCATGCATTCCATCAGCTGCTTACAAATCGCAAGACCAAGCCCTGTGCCACCGTATTTTCGAGTCGTTGAGGCGTCTGCTTGGATAAATGGTTTGAAGAGTTGTTCCGCAATCTCAGGTTTGAAACCGATGCCACTGTCTTCTACCTCAATTTTGAAGAAGCCGGTATCGTGGTTTGAGACACGAACGATGACATTACCTTCGCTGGTGAACTTGAGTGCGTTTGAGACAAGGTTGAGCGCTACTTGTTTGATGCGTCCGATGTCTCCATTGAGGTCTTGCGGCACATCATCATCAATGTGGTAGAGTAATCCAACATCTTTAGCTGCAGCGGTTTGAGCATGGATTTCAAGCGTCTCTTCGATACAATCGGTGAGATTGTAGTCAACCATTTCCAATTCGATCTGCATGCTCTCAGCTCGGGAGAAGTCGAGGATGTCATTGATGATCGCCAGTAGGATATCACCACTTCGTTTGATTAATTGCAGGTGTTGTCGTTGCTCATCGTTGGGTTCTGAGTCTAATAAGATGTCAGTGAAACCAAGGATGCCATTGAGAGGGGTCCGGATTTCATGGCTCATTGTAGCCAAGAAAAGGGACTTGGTCTTGTTGGCTTTAATCGCTGCAGTGGAAGCTTCTTCGAGGTCGCGCTCGATTTGCTTGCGTTCGGTAATATCACGGATGATTCCTTGCACGATGGTTTCACCACCCACATCGAATTTGGATGAGGTTATTTCGGTTGGTACTAGGGAGGCATCGGCACAGATCATTTCGACCTCAAATCGGCTGTGCCCGAGTTGCTTCATCTGGTGTTTCGCTTTATTGGCGAGCTCTTGAGAGCCATCTGGGAAGTAATTGAAGAGATTGTCTCCGATAAGGACAGAGGCTTCTTTTTGGAGCAGCTTACAGATACTTGGGTTTGCATCCAGAATCTCACCAGAGAGTGTGTAGAGGAGAATCCCATCAACAGATGAATGGAAAAGAGCAGTGAACTTTTTCTCTTCAATACTTAGTTTTGAAGATTGGACCACTACCTGCTCTTCCAGCTTCGAATTAGCTTCGAAGAGCTGGGAGCTTTTTTCTTCCAGCAAGGCTTCAGCTTGTATGCGCGAATTTTTCTCGCGCTCGTAGCGCTTCTGCCACTTGTTGACTTCCTCAGACACGAGAATTAGTTGGTGAGTGTGATGATGAAGAGTTCAGAATCGTCGTCGACACTTTGTCTTTTGATATCGGCTGTGCGGTTGAAGTGTTGAAGACTACCACGGATGAGTCCCTCACACACGTCTTCCATATGACGCACAGAATGGTAGGTCATGTGTAATTCATTTGGGCTGTTTGGGCGAGAGCATTCAAATGACGGGAGCTCGGCGTCCGGATACAACTTGCGTACTTCAACGTGGATGTAGGTTTCTACCTGTTCTAGGAAATCGAGAGGTTCTTTGGTGTTGTTGACAAAGTCTGGGTAGGATGAGGAGAGGAAGTGGAAGAGGTGGATTCCGTATGCTTTGAGTAAGTCAGGTACTGGGGTGTCGATTTCCTGGCTCAAGTTGATGACCAGCGAGACAATCTCAGTGTGCGGGTAGGTGCCAACAGCCGTGTATGAGCCGCCGGAGGGAAGGTCACTCTTTTCGATGATTGTGTCGACCATATCGAGGCCATGAGCTGTTTCGACCATGCTGAGAAATTCAGTGAAGATAACGCCTTTCATAATGTGGGATGTTTAATTGGGGTTGGGTGTCTTTGTTATTGTTTGCCTAAATTCCTAGGCGGTTCATCTTGTTATAGATAGATTTTTCGCTAATGCCGAGGGTTCGTGCTGACTCAGCTTTGTTGCCACTACAGAGCTCGAGAGTTTGTTCGATCGCCAATTTTTCGATTTCGGCAAGTGTCATGCCAGCAATATGTTGTGAATTTGATTTCACACTACCATCGGTGAGGTTGATATCGCCCATGAGATCATCGCTTGTGATGGTATTGTTTTCACAAAATGCAGAAGCTCGTTCGATAAGGTTTTCAAGTTGGCGCACATTACCTGGCCAGCTGTAGGTCATAAGCTTCTTCATCGCTTCGTCATTCACGGCGATTTCATGACATCCTCGCTGTGCTGCAATGCGTTCCAGAAAATGTTTGGTTAGAGCTGCAATCTCTTTGGGGCGCATCCGTAGAGGTGGCAGCTCCATAGGAATCACGCTGATGCGATAGTAGAGATCTTCACGAAATTCTTTAGCTTCTATTTTTTCGTGAAAGTTAATGTTAGTAGCTGTGATTATTCTAACATCACAATCGAGTGATTTTTCTCCACCGACTCGCTGGAATTGTCGATCTTGCAGGACATTTAAGAGCTTTGGTTGCAAATCGATGGGGAGATCACCAATTTCATCGAGGAATAAGGTTCCTCCTGCAGCAGCTTCAATTTTACCGATCTTCTTTTTTAGAGCGCCTGTGAAAGCACCTTTTTCGTGACCAAAAAGCTCGCTTTCGAGTAGTTCTCGTGGGAGGGCTGGGCAACTCACGGTGACAAAAGGTTTGGCTGAGCGTGGGCTTTGCGTGTGGATGTAGCGAGCCAGTACCCCTTTACCTGTGCCACTCTCTCCAGTGAGTAGGACTGATGAATCCAGCTGGGCAATTCGCTTGGCTTGGTTCAAGAGTTTTTGCATCGGCTCTGAGTAGGCTACCACATCGGTGGTGGTGGCTACTGGGCTAATACTGTCCTTAAGGGATTGGTTCTCTCGCTGGATGTTACTCAGTTTCTTCGCGTTTCTTAGAATCGTGAAGAGGTTGTTGAGATCGAATGGTTTGGTGATGTAATCGTGGGCGCCTAGTTTGACTGCACGCATGGCGGCACTGGCATCGTTTTCACCACTTAAGATGACCACAGGGATTTGTGGGTGGCTCTTGGATAAGGCTTCCATACACTCAAACCCATCCATTTCAGGCATATGCAGATCGAGTAGCACGATGTCGACACTATCATGGATCAACTCAATCACATCTCTTCCGTGTTCAGCAGTCACTGGATGGAAACCATAGTGGCTTGCTTTCAAGCTCAAGAGATCGCGGATCGTTCTGTCGTCGTCTGCGATGATGAGGTTGTAAGATGGGTCGGACATGAAGCAGTAGGTGGCTTAGAAAATCATTGAGACAGGTCTCATTCTGTTAGTTTATAGAAGTGCCATTAAAATGCAAGTTAAGGAGCTGAATAAAATAGTCTATCTGATAGAAGCTTAGGTTTGAGGCTCGTCCTAGATTACATGAACCATTTCAGTGGGGCGGGGTGGGGATGGCAGAGTGAGGGGAATACATACTGGAACATATACAGGAATAAATTGTTTTTGGCTGTAAAAAATTCAGTATTTTTTTGTTAGGTGGTGCGTCTGCGCTAAGGGTGAATATTTTCAATCTCTTATTCTATATAGGATTGATCGTTTCTGTGAGGACCTTGGCACGGTGCTCGCATAAGTAGATGGCACACAGCCCAACACCACAATGAAAGCCCTTCCAACACTTCCTAACCGCCAGCTCGTGAGCTTTGTGATTCCTGCGATGAATCAGCAAGACGCACTCGAGCCTCTCTTCAAGGGTATTCGCCATAGCATGCGTGCATCTGGTTATGATTGGGAAATTATTTTTATCGACGATGGTTCTACTGACAGCACATGGAGTGTGATGCAGGAACTGTCATACCGTGATGCTCGTCACATCACATCGTACAAACTTCCAGCTCATCAAGGTAAAGATGATGCGCTTGCTCTCGGATTCGAAGTAGCGGGTGGTGACATCATTTTTACCATGGATGCAGGCTTGCAGGCTGGCCCTGAGGATATCCCCCGATTCCTCTCGGCCATCGAGCAAGGTAGCGACATAGCGATTGGTTGGAAAAGTGAATGTGGTGATAGCAACCACAGAGCATGGTTCACAACTGTTTGTACAGCAGTGCTCAATTTAATGACGAGCGCGACGCTCCACGGTCACGCATTTGGCTACAAGGCTTGTACAAAGGAGGTAATCAAGTCTTTACCAATGTGTGACAACCATCAGGTGGCATCAGCCATCGCTTCACAGCAGGGATTTCGAATCACTGATGTCGAAGTCTCGCACCAGACCCTTGGGTCAGGTGTGGTGTTGGGTGGCGTTGAGCGCTCAGTCATTGGAGCATGCAAGGTCATCGCATCTATCGCTCGTCAGCGCCACGTTTCTAGAAATGATCATTCACGTCATTTCACCGTAGAGGAAACCGTGAACGGATTCTTAGACCACCCATTCATTTTAGTAACCATGCAGCCAACTAGCCCGTCCAACATACTGGAGGCTGCCTAACATTTCACCCCACCAATCACAACCGGGGTGTTACCCCTAGCTATTGATAGCACACCCCGGTTGTGAGACATTTTACTAGCAGGTATTCATACATCAACTGCGACAGTTTACAGCACCCCTACTGGTAGTAGCCCATGGATTGGTATCCGTGGGCTACTTGTTTTTTGCGGTAGAATGATGGTGAGAGGGGCGCTCTATTGCGATTGATGAGAGGATGACGACTTGAGTGATGCTGCACCAGGCTGGTGCGTGGCGCTGCTCCATCACTGTATTATTTACACGGTTCTGCACACGATTCCTGTAAAATATTCATGATTTGGTCTTGGGGTGATCAGGGGGAGAAGAGTGATTTAGGCTCTCTAACCTTTTATATATATAGGTTTAGGCATTTTGTGTGTGTAGTTGGCACGGTGTTCGCATTAGAATAAATACACAAAGCCCTCACACTCATGAAAGCCCTTCCAACTCGTCCGAACCGTAAACTTGTAAGCTTCATTGTCCCAGCAATGAACGAACCCAACGCACTCGAGACGTTGTACAAACAGGTTCGCCAAGTGATGCGTGCTACTTCGTACAACTGGGAAATCATTTTTATCGACGAGGGATCCACTGACCGCACATGGGAGTTCATGGTGGACCTCGCATTCCGTGACTCAGGTCACGTTTCATCTTACAAATTACCAGGCAATCACGGGAAAGCTGATGCCCTCGCACTTGGATACAAAGTAGCGGGAGGTGACATTATCTTCACCATGGATGCAGACCTGCAAGACGACCCCAAAGAGATTCCAAGCTTTTTGAATGCGATCGAACAGGGCAGCGATATCGTGAATGGTCGGGAGACCGAGCGTAGTGAAGCCATTCACAGAGCAGCGCTCAAACAGATTTGTAATACAATGCTTAATTTAATGACTGGCGCGAAGCTCAGCGACCATACTTGTAGTTACAAGGCTTGTACTCGGGAGGTAATCAAGTCTTTGCCACAAGATGGTGATGTTCAAGCAATGGTAACTACCATCGCAACGATTCAGGGGTTCAAAGCCACTGAAATCGAAATCAAGCATCACGCTCGAAAGTATGATGTGAACAGCAAGCGAGCTGAGCGCTTAGTCATTGGAGCATTTCAGACTTTCACTACTGCAATCCGTCAAGCATTCCACGCTGACGAGCAGTTCGAACGCAGCTTCCTCGTAGAGGCTAGCGTCAATGGTAATCCGAGTGACCCGTTCATCAGGATACACCACCATGCTGGTGTCGGAGCTGGGAAGCTAGGAGCTGCCTGACACACTCACCCCACCGATCACAACCGGGGTGTTTTCCCCTTACCTTTAGTATTACACCCCGGTTGTGAGACCCACCCCAAGTCAAAGAATCTCTCTAAACTTTGAGCCATGCGATGGGAGATGGATGATCAATTAGGCCAGGATCTTGCGTATCACGTGGCCGTGGACATCTGTCAGTCGAATATCACGTCCGGAGAATCGGTATGTGAGCTTTTTGTGATCGATTCCTAATTGATGAAGTATGGTGGCGTGTAGGTCATGGATGTCGACTTTCTTGTCAGCCACGCGATAGCCCCATTCGTCAGTGGAGCCGTAGCTCATGCCGCCTTTGATGCCGCCACCGGCCATCCACATCGTGAATCCGGAGGGATTGTGATCTCGGCCATTGGCTCCCTGAGCAAATGGTGTGCGGCCAAACTCACCACCCCAAACCACCAAAGTTTCATCGAGGAGCCCGCGTCGCTTGAGGTCTTTGAGCAAGCCTGCAATACCTTGGTCGACAGCACCGGCATTGGCCTCATGCCCCTTTTCAAGGCTACCGTGTTGGTCCCAACGATCCGAGGTGACAGGCGGGCAGGTGAGTTCGATAAATCTCACCCCTCGCTCGACCATGCGACGAGCCAATAAACATTGACGTCCAAAAGTGGCGGCGCCTTCGCGCTTGGAGTCGAAGCCATAGAGCTCCTTACATTCCTCAGTTTCTTGACCAAAATCAAGAAGCTCTGGCACTGCTGATTGCATGCGGAATGCCATTTCGTAGTTCTGAATGGCTGAATCGATGGCATCCACTTGTCCGCCCAAGCTTTCTGAATATGCAGCATCTACTGCTGAGATCAGATCGAGTTTCTTGGTCTGTAAGGAAGCAATTTTCTCTACTGGGTTGATATTGGAAAGGTAGGGAGCGCTAGGCGCAAAAATGTTGCCTTGGTAGGTGGCGGGTAGAAACCCGGAACCAAAGCAATCGACACCGCCTGGGGGAATGAGTCCTCCATTGAGAACGACGAACCCTGGGAGGTCTTGATTTAGGCTACCTAGGCCATAGCCAACCCAAGCACCCATCGATGGGCGGCCTTGGAGACCGTGTCCCGAGTGGAGAAAATAGTTTGCCTGTGTGTGCTCGGGGAATTTGGCGACCATGGAGTTGATGACGCAGAGGTCATCCGCCATTTCGGCGACTTTTGGGAACAATTCTGAAACCCAGAGTCCACTCTGACCGTGCTGTTGGAATTCCCATGGGGAGCCGTAGATTGTTCCGTTGTTACCAAATTGGGTGGCATCAATTTTACCGATGACCTTAGCTGGATCTTGACCGTGATACTTCCTGAGAAGCGGTTTGTAATCAAAGGTATCTACCTGTGAGGGACCACCGTCCATATAGAGGAAGATCACTGACTTCGCTTTTGCTGGAAGGTTGCCTGGGCGAGGTATCATGTCCCGGCGTCCTTGACCGACGATGGGCTCATCTGCTTGGCCGAGGACATTCCCAAAGGCTTTGTCTGACAATAAACTTGTGAGTGCTAGTCCTCCAAAGCCGTTAGCGCATTTCGCCAACATGTCGCGGCGACTCATCATTTGTTTGAAGTTGTTGCAGTGGTGGCTCATGGCTTTATGGGATGTAGATGAATTCTTTGAGGTTGAAAATGGTGTGTGCTACTGCAGTCCATCGTTCCTGTGGGCTACCGTGGTGACCGGCCAGGTAATTGAGATACGCTTCCTCCTCTAGCGGTTGAATGGGACGTCCTAGGGCTAGTTCGAAGGCTAGGTTCAGACGTTCTTGATTGTTTTGTATTTCACCGTGTGAGAGCAGTTTGGTGGCGAAGCGTTCTGAGAGTTGGTGAACGAATGGATCATTCATCATGATCAGAGCTTGGCTTGGGACGTTAGTCATGTTTCGTCTACCAACGGTGGAGACAGGAGTCGGGCGGTCAAAGGAGAGAAGGAATGGAGACATGAAATTGCGTCGGACACTGAGGTAGATGCTGCGCCGGTTTTTGCCGTCAATAGTGCCCTGAGCGGGCTTCCCTCTGCCACTCATGAAGGGTGTGAGGTGGATGTCTACGGGAGGGCCGTAGAGCGTGGCGTCCATGGTGCCAGTGAGCTCGAGCATAGAATCACGGATTACTTCAGCGGTGAGGCGGCGACGATTTTGTCTGTGTACCCACTGGTTGGTTGGGTCTTTGGCCTCCGCATCTTGATTCATCGGAACGGACGATTGCTGATAGGTTTCGGTGAGCATGATGGTACGGATCATTGTCTTGATAGACATGCCATCGCGTACAAATTGATTTGCAAGGTGGTCGAGTAGCTCTGGGTGGCTGGGTTCGTCCCCAAGTACACCAAAGTTGTCAACTGTGCGTACGATTCCGTGACCGAACAGGTGGTGCCATAGGCGGTTCGTGATGACTCGATAAGTCAAAGAGTTGTCTGGAGATAGGATTTGCTCAGTGAGGTAACGCCTACCACTCTCATTCGTGTCGAGCTCAGCTGGTGTCTGACCTACGAATGCTTCTAGGTATCGACGTTGTACAGTTTGACCTAGGCTGTGGTGATTACCTCGAAGGAAGATGGGGCTATCTTTGCCTGTTCCCTCGGCACTGCCGATCATCCACTCAGTGTCAGTTTGCGTCGATTGATTGGCTATCACGTGGTGCAATGATGATACGGGGAGTTGTCTGTTGTGATAGAGCGTGTTGAGCTTGGTGCCGTGCTCAGTTAAAAAGCTGCTTGGTGAGCTAGGTGGTTGGCGTACGTTGGTGAGCAGAACTTGGTAAATTTGGAAATGTCCTCGTAGGTTTTGATGGATCTGAGTTTTTAACCCACCCAGGGCAGGGCCTAATACTTTAGAGTCACTGAACTCGAGGTAAGCGTGATGAATCCCGTCTTGATGGCGCTTGCCGTGCATCCAAGTACCTTCAAGATCAAATGTGACCCAATGGAGACCTTTGTTGTCCTTGGTGGTGAGTTTTTTCACAAGCTTGCCATAGATCGGGTCACGAATGAGTTTGAAGCCATTGAGTACCAAGTATGCATTGGATTCTGTGCCGTCGATGAGCACGTGGACATAGCGGTTTTTGACGGGGAATGTAGGGCTGCGTAGAATCAATTCGTGATTGAGGCCTAGCTTACGTGTGTCGATGCCTGCGGCGCTGCTTTGGATAAGCTTGGGACCTTGAGGAGAATCATAGGCTAGGTATTCATTCGCTTCGACGACGAGTGATCTTGGGGGCAAGCTATCCGTGCTCCATCCTTTGTCATCATTGGGCGTAGGAAGTGCAAGCTCGGTCGCTTGTGGACCTGACGCTGGGATGCTTTTAGCTGGGTCAAGTGGGGGAGATGGATGGGTGCCGAGTTTGTTGATATCGATGTTGAGTTGCTTTTGAGCTTTCAAAATCGACTGGACTTCACTCTCTAGGAGTTCTGGGGACTTCGTGGGGTTAAGTCCATAGCGTGTGCTTTCGAAGATCCCATAGAGGGCATGGTAGTCGGCGTGGGAGATTGCGTCGAACTTGTGATCGTGGCATTTAGCGCAGGCGATTGTCAGGCTTTGAAACGTCTTACTGACGACATCGATTTTGTTGTCGATACGTAGTGCTTCAGCTCCCTTGGAGTCTACGGGGCTGTGGGTTTGGTCACCCAACCAAATGCCGGCGGTGCCGATGATTGATTCGTTGGTGCCTGAGGCTTGATCGATGCGTGGTTGTTCGATGATGTCACCCATGAGGTGCTCGCGAACGAGTTGATCGTAGGGAATGTCTTGGTTGAATGCACGGATCAGGTAGTCGCGGTATTTCCAGGCGTTGTGGATGCTGAAGTCGAATTCGTGACCATAACTTTCTGCGTAACGCATCAAGTCCAACCAATGCTGAGCCCACTTTTCACCAAAAGCAGGTTTGCTCATGAAGCGATCGATGAGAGAGGCTAGGGCCTCTGGGGTGTCATCAGTAAGAAAAGAATCGATCTCACTGGGAGTGGGGGGGAGGCCAGTGAGGTCGTAGCTGACGCGTCTTACGAGTTCACGCTTGCTCGCTTTAGGGCTCGGGGTGAGTTCGTGTTCACGTAGTTTAGCGTCGATCCACTGGTCGATTGCATTGGTGTTGTATTGCGGGTTGGGTGAGCTAGGGGCCTGATGGTTTTGAACGGGTTGCCAGCACCAGTGGGCATCGCGTCTTGCTTCTAGGTCGAACTTTTCAACCTCAGGTAACTTCGCATTTGCGGCGAGCGGGGGAGCATATGCTTGGTATTCATTAATCCATGTTTCCAGGGTGGCGATGTCTTGGTCAGGTAGACGCTTTTTTGGTGGCATGGAGAGTTCTGCTGACTCTTGGTGCACTGCTTGAATGATCAGGCTTTGTTTGGCTTTTCCTGCGATCAGGGCTGGTCCACTGATACCTCCTCGGAGAATACCTTCCCAGCTATCTAGAAATAGATGCGCCTCACCTTTGCCATCACTCATCGAGTGACAGCTGAAACAATACTTTTCTAAGATTGGTTCCACTTGTTTGTGGTAGAACGCCTTTGAATCATCACTCAATTCAGCAGAGCCAGATTCAGCCCAAGCTGCACCCATGAGACTCAGGCTGACAATGCATGCCCACGTCGTGGGTATCATGGCATTGGCTGACTTCTGCTGAATTGAGTGATGATTCGGAAATTGCATGTGTTTATACTATACTGCGCTTTGAGAGACTTTATGATCAATGATGTTCACCAAAGTATACTCGATATTCACATTTTGTGGTAAAATGATAGAGAGTATGAGGTACTTTTGTATTAAAGGTAATCTATGGCAAAAGCACAACTCGTCCACCTACAACATCTAGAAAATCGTCTTTTCGAGTATAAAATCGATCAGGATATGTGGCCTGTGTACCATTTTCATCCTGAGATGGACTTATTATTGGTACTCAAGAACACAGGAACTTTCATTTCTGGAGATTATATGGGGACAATGGAGCCAGGTACATTGATTTTGAATGGCCCGGGGATTCCACATGCTTTGAGACCGGTAGAAGAGGATGAAGGTGACTCGGATCGTCCGTCGGTTGTTGTGTTGCATTTCTCGTATGACACCTTGCTCTCATCATTGTTGCATTATGAGGAGATGATGGAAGTCAGGAAGTGGTTTGAAGATGCTTCGCGGGGTTATGAATTTAAAGGGCTCACTCGCAAGAAACTTGCAGAGATGATGATCAGCATGCAGGGGAAATCTGAAGTCCAGCAATTTGCTATTTTTATTCAAATGATGGAGGTGATGGCTAACAGTGAGGAGCTCGTACCATTGGCTAGTGAGGGGTTTTCTCCAACGGCGCGTCAGGGGCATATGAAACGCGCGAACCGTGTCTTTGATTACTTGCATCAAGAATTTCGAGACCCGCTAACTTTGGCTCAGGTGGCGGAAGTGGCCTGCATGAGTCCGAAAGCATTTTGTCGCTTTTTTAAGTCTATAACTGGCATGACGCTGGTGCAGTACATCAATCACCTTCGTATTGCTGAAGCTGGTCGCTTGCTGGCTGAGACTGAGCTTGGAATATTGGATATTGCTTTAGAATGCGGTTACCGAAGTACTGCGCACTTCAATAAGAAGTTCCGTGAATTAAAAGAAGACTCGCCAAGTCAGTACCGCAAAAAAATGCAGCTGCTTTAGCGAGCCTTCAAGTGGAGATGGGTTGTGGGCAACTTAGGGAGAGACCAATGTTGGCCTCCCCCCAAGGAACTCATTTTAATGTAGTGTTGGTGGTTTCTTTGTTGGTGGAAATGACGTGGATTTCGTGAGCTTGAACACCCGGGTGGTAAAATTCCCAGACGACCTCTCTCGATGGAGTGACTTCAATAATCTTGGGTTTACTGCCGTCATGCTGCCCGAAGCTACTGATGATGGTGTTGCCGTTATCAAGGCGCTGAGCCCCGCAAGGGTCAGCGAGTTGCGCGCTGGAGTTTTCGTTGTCTAGCTTCCAAACGACTTCGCCTGACGGGTTGAACTCAACCACCTTATTGCCATGGGTGAGGGTGCTTAGTGTGTTGCCATTGTCTAGTCTGATGGCGGTGAATGGCCAGTTTTTCGCTGCTTTGCCACCGAGAGCTTCGGTGTCGGTTTTGATTGTTTTCACCACTGAACCGTCTGGCTTGTACTCTTTGATCGCGAAGGCGAGTAGGTGTGGGACGAGGTAGTTGCCGTTACCGAGTTTACGAGCCATGCGTGTTTGCATGTGTGAGTTATCTGTTTCTGGCTGTAAGGGCACGGTGATCGCAATCTTGCCTTCTGAGTCGATTTCTAAAAGTTGTGGTTTCTTGCCGCACTCCACCACGAGTGTGTTGCCATTCTTGAGTGGCTGGGCAGTGCTGAGTTCTGCATTTTCAGGGCTGAGTGTGTAGATCGTCTTGAAGCTGCCATCAGCTTGATACTCACGCACGTCCTTTAGGTTGCAGATAAGCACGTTACCATTTTCTAAAACAAAACCATCACGTGAGCGTCCAGTAGTTTGCCATTTGATGTGACTATCCTCATCGACGATAGCGGTTGGATGCCCGGCGATTAGGAAGCTATGGCGAATTCCTTGGGTACTTTTTTGTTCTCCAAATGGAGCCGCAACAAGCTGGCTGATTCCTAGGGAAAGCATGAAGGCAAATGAACGTGTCATGGGCTTACCCTAGAAGGATCTCTCCTGAGAGAGCTACCTACATATTCACAACAGTGTGTTCAATATTCACCATGATAGAAGATGTAGTCTTGTTACAATGGTGTAAATCGAGTGTGTCAGTCCCACTGAGTTACCAATTTTCGCTGTAGCGAGTGGCATTGATTCGGTCGTTGTAGATGTTAAATTCTACTTTTCGGAGCGAACTCGTATCGATTTCAGTCACACCAAAGGCTTTGTTCGTGACGTGCAATTTGCGCTCATCGAGTGAGTTGATTTGCACAATCCATTGATCGTCGTTTTTGAAGATGAGACGACAATCGTGTTGCTCAGCCTTGGGCTGATTTTCTTCTGCGTGCTGGTCAATTTTGTGTACGCGTTCGAGTGGTATGTTGAGTGATGGTGAAAACTGGGTATTCAATTGGAGTTGTTGGCCGCCAACCCCACTGATGATGCCAGGCACGATATCGCCATTGATTAGGTGAATCGATTCACGGCTTTCCTTGATCGTTGATGGGCTCGCAAACTGCTTTTGGGTGGCGTCTGAATTGCCATTCCAATGTTCGATATTGAGTTGCTTGAAGCGGATTGGCTCATTGTATCCATTGAGGATGTAGATTGCCCCGCCCATGACTCCAGGCGTGGGATTAGGATCCTGAAAGGTATGGACAAGTGTGCCATTCAGAAATGTGATGAAGCTTCCCGTCATGCGGTTCATCAAAATCTCTATGTGTGTGAGTTGAGATTTGTGTGAGTAGTTGGTATGTTTGATGCGATGTGGTTGAGCGACTTGCACACCATTCACGGTTTTTGACATGTACATGTAGCTGTGCTGCAACCGCAGCTCATAAGCATTGAGAGGGGTGGGGCGGTCTGCTGAACTGGCAAATAAGTAGAGGGAAACTCCGAGGCGTTTTTTCCAATCGATCTCTAGACTCAGTCTGACGAGGTCAGGGAGTTCAAATTCTTTGGCAATCCGTCCGTCTTGATTACGTGAGATCACTCCCTTGTCTGTCTCTACCCAGCCGGTGGGATCACCAAATGATTGCCATTCGTCGAGGTCGATGACCTGTGAGTAGATCCGTGACTCGGGTCTGATGACGTGGATGCTGTGGATCAGGCTACGGTCGATCTTGATGCTTTCAGCGTACTGCGGTTTGATCGTGATTAGGTGGTCATCAATTTGCTGAATACTACCACTCACAGTTTCATGCTCGCCCTCAAAGCCGTAGCGGTGTTTGAGTTGGACCTTGGCCTCATGGCCAGTCAACGAGTCGTCATTGTAGCCATGTTTATTCTTGGGTTCAAGATAGAGGATCTGGGAATGCTGTAACTCTATGGCTTGCTTGGTATAGCTAGGTTTAAGCGTGATTGCATGTTCGTTGACTGAGGTGCAATGGCCGCTGATAGTATCGCCATTGAGGCAATACGCTACCATCTTAGTATCAGGGGTTTGCTTATTCTCAGTCTGAGCTTCAGCGATGGTGCATGTCGTGATTGCAAACGCCATGAGGCTCGCCCAGGTGAAGTAATCACGCAGTCTAGTCATGGGCTTCAGGTGAGTGTAGGGTGATGGAGTTGACCAATTCAGCACCGAGGAGGAATTTACCAATAAGTGGGTGTTCCACGGTGTAGGTACCATCGGCAAATTCCAGTGACTTGCTACTGAGCCTACTAGAGTCGAGCAGGTGGAAGATGTATTGAGGAACCTGAGAGCTGGCAGTTGCGCGATGCTGGAAGGTGAGTGCTTGAAGTTCTTCGAGATCGATCGAATGCCTTTGGCTTGAATCTAGGTCGCGATACTTCAATGCACCTTCTTGGATGGAGAATGAACTGATCTTTGCTTTCAGCTGGGGAAAGCCATCGGCGATGATACGGTCGCCATCATGCGGGAGTTCCTCATGATGGGGATGGGCGGTGCTGGATGACTCCACCAAGATTTTTGTGATTCTCGCTGGGTGCGCTGAGTTGTGGATGTGTGAATGGACGACAAGGAACCTACCGCGAACATCGCGCGCGTCGGGGTCGATGACGCTGCGGTGCAGTGATTCGTCAACGTTGATAGATATGCTGTGACTGTCGCGGTCAACGCCGATCACGAGGCTGCGGGAAGTTTGGGATGACTTTGGGAGCGCAAATTCATCGAGAACTTTGCTTGTGCCATCACTGTAGAAGCGATGAATTTGCAGGTGATCATCGCCGACTTGTAGTGCGTAAAAGTTGAATTGAGTATCCTCGAGTTCTGATCGAGGCGCGCCTAGGATGATAATCATGTTGGGGGTTTGGCGTCCCCATGAGTAATCTAAGCTGAATTGGTATTTTGCGGGAAGTTTGAGCTTCAGTGAAAGCTGAGCGTCTTGACTGCAGTAGAGCGCCTTAGGTTCAAATTCCCAATTTTTGATGGAGTGGAAAATGTCTCCTTCCTCGGGACCATCAAAGAGAGTGGTTTGGAAGGGTTTGAAAGTGACAGCACTCAGGTGCTCTCGGGCTATTGTGAGTTGTTGGTTTTGTGTGAATGCAACTTTAGCTGACTCGTCGTCGAGTTGGAGCAAGGTGGAGGCGAGCACATCTTCGTTGTTTAGCATGATGATGTGTTGCTTGCTTGCAGTGTCTTGTGGCTTGGTGGTGAATTTGATGGAATGAAAAGATGCTGGGTCGATCTGGAGCGGTTCATCGACAAGGTCGCTGCGGAATTGAATCCCACCTTTAGCTGACATCGAGAGCACCTCGCCATGAAGCGAGTCGGAGACATCGAGATGGATCTTAGCGGGGATGCCAAGCTTAGCTTCCTCAGCTACAAGCATGGAGGAATATGCCGAATACAACGCTGCCACAGCAAGAAAGGCCCGGGTGAGGTGCATGACATTATTTTTCATAGATGGGTAGGTATCTAAAGTTAAGGGCAAGTGAGAGTAATGCACTAGAAGTGCTGAAAGAAGAGCCTCGATTTCCTAGCCAAGAACCGTTGCTTTGCTGAGTGGATGAGAGTAGTCTGATATTTTGTTTATTCCAGATTTCCCAGGTGTCTAGATCTGCTTGGAATAGAGCCTGCGACATGTAGTACTCGAAGTAATAAGTGTAGTGAGGGTCACGGTAGGTGATTTTATTTTTAAGGAAGTCGAGGCTTTGAACCATTTCGGGACTGGAGCCTTTTTTTTGCAGTTGGTGGCACAACAAGGCGATAGCTGTGAGTGTCACTTTAGCACCATTTTTTGAGGTGTAACCATAGGCTCCGGAGCTGTCTCTACAGGTTTCTAGGTACTCGAATGCTTTGTAAAGGGCACTTTCTGGAACATCAATCCCCGCATTTCTAGCTGCAAGCAGGGCAACAATTTGACATCCGGAGATGGTGGTGTCGGCGTCTGAGCTGTCAGGGTTGTAGCGCCAAGCTCCGTAGGAATTCTTACTCTGTGCTTTTAGAATCAGACGTACGGCCTTGCGCAGTGATTGTTCAATGCGCGGGTTTTGCACCATTCCATACGCTTCGGCGAGAGCGAGGGTGGAAAAGCCATGATTGTACATGCAGGTGCCAATGTAGCCGGTGCTTATTTGCTGTGATTTAATGATGTAGTCGATACTACGGTTGATGTGTTTCGCATATGGACCATGGTTGGGATCTTCACCGCTGGCGAGGAATGCCAAGATGGAAAGCGAGACGGCGCCGGGGAGGTGGCCTGAGCTATCATCCCAACAACCATTGGAGAGTTGGCTACTGGCTAGGTATTTGAGGCCCCGCTGGTACATGCTCTCTACTTTGACTGGAACCTCTTTCCCATAATGAGTGTTAGCAGCTTGAGTGCTAGGGAGTAGTCCAAGTATGCTTGTGACGGCAAGAGTGAGGGGGAGTAATCTCATTTTTTCATCTCCCTGTTGTATTGTTCAAAGAGGGGTTGGAATTCACGCGGTAAGTCGGTGAGTGCGCTGCCAGACTTTTTAATGACGCGGCGTTTTTGCGTTTTTGTTTCAACATTTGGTTCCGCTGATCCTTGGCTTTGCTGGCCTTCACCTCCGGCATTCTTTGTTTCTTGTTGGTTGTTTCCTGCTTCGTCTTTTTCCTCAAAAGCACCCTCCATCATGCGTTGCATCATCTGTAGCAGGGCTTCGCTTTGTTCTTTTGATTTCCCGGGGCCTTGGGATTTTGCTTTTGCTGCCCCGTAGAGTTTTTCAATGATTTCATTTTCGATCGCGATTGTTTCATCACCCGTGATTTGTTGCTCAAGCATGTCGGTGGCCTGCGCCATCAGCGATTCAGCTTCGTTGAGGTAGTCAATGACTTTCTCGCTAGTTTCTTGCTGAGTGAGCTCCTGAATGTCTGCAGAAAGTTCATCTTGGAGGTCGGTATTGAGTGCCACTGCATCGGTGTAATTTAGCGTTTGCTCATCAAAATTATCAGAGCTGCCTTGCTGGTGGCGGTCTTTGTAGACTTTTTGGAATTCGCTTTCAGCATGCAATGCCTCCAGGCAACACAGGATAACGAGACACGCGAGAAAGAGGTGTTGTAGCCTCACGGTTGAACCTCCTCACTTTGGGTACGCAGTTGGTTGATTGAACGATTTGCCTCCCGGATCTGTTGCTGTTCTTTGACGATTTGCATGATTTGCAGCATGAATTCCAAGTCTTCATCACTGAGGTTGGAGCTGGAATCCCCCGCACCACCGGCTCCAGCACCGGAGGGAGCGTTGGAGAAAAGGAGCTGCTGAGCCCAGCGCTCGAGTAGCTTCGCATTGTCTTGAGCCCTGAGGCTAGCGAGGACATTGTGATTGTTCTCTAGCTCATATGAGAGAGACTCAAGCCGGTTTTCTACATCGATTGCTTCGATTTCATCTACAAGGTTGAGGTATTCTTTTTGCTGAGTCCGATTGGCATAATTTTGAATATCTTTGAGTAACTCACGTACTTTCTCAGAGACATCTTGATGCAGTGCGTAGAGGCTCACGAGCTGCCTTTGTTGGGCTGGGTCGAGCGGTTCGAATTCACTACCAATGATCGGGGTGTTGGCCAATTGTGAATCTAGCAATGACTGAACGAGCGATTGGCTAATCTGGTTTTGATTTTTTGAAGCTTCTTTGAGTCGGTTCACAAATGAGCTAACTTCCAAGTCTCTTTTGGCGCTGTGCATCAGGTCAATCGTACGTTCTAGATTGTAGATGCTTTTATTTTGCAATTCGATCGAGCGTTCGAGGTGAACTATAGATTCTTCGACTTGGTGTGCTTGTTGCAGCGAGTAGCTCATTTCACTAAGCACGGCGGGCATTTCCTTCGTGCCAAGGATGTGGGTGTTGTGGGTGGCTTTTGCAAAGGTGGTGAGTGTCTTACGCTTGAGGCTTGTATTACGGTTTGCTTCTTTGAGGAGTTTATCGAGTAGCAGCTGCGCTTGGTTGATGAGGTTTTGGTTGCGCGCTGCATCATCCCGCAGAGCGTAGTGGTCGATCCGTTGTTCCTTGGCTAAGAATGCGACAGGGTCCAATTTGATTAGCCGTCTCATACTGTCGTAACTGGCTAATTCGTTTTGCAGGCATTCTTCCAAGGCGATGATGATGTCATCGCTCAGTTGGTCGATAACATCGCGATGTTCAGCGATGGAGAGCACTCTGATTTCGAGTGGGGATGAATAGGATTTTTCATTTTTTGGCTGCTGGTCCTTGCTCCAGCTTCGAATGGTGAGTGACTGAGGTCGAATGTTGAAGTTTGCCAAAGAGAAGTTAAATGGCAGCGACTGCGATTGGGCCTTGGGCCTTTGATTTGGAAGCACGATGTTACCTCGTGATGGGCGGTACGGTTGTGAGTCATCAACCTGTCCAGACCATGAGATGCCTGTTTGTGCGAGCCCGTAGTCGTCGCTAAACACCAAGTCTAGTGCTAGGTGGTCCGATTCAAGGATGTATTCAGGAGCATTATGAAGCTGAAGTTGGGACATGGGGGGGCGATCAGCACTCCCAATGAGATGAATTTTATAGGGTGTGGTATTCTTGAGACCGTAGACGTCTGTGAGTTGGATATCGATGAATTGGTCTTTAGCGGCGAGATCGATGGTGTCTAGGGTGAGTGTGTCTTTGTTGAGGGCAACGCTCAACAATGTGCCAGTAGATGATTCTGAAGACTCCCTGATTGTCGCGGATGCTGCGCTGATTTTGCGGTTTGGATTGAGCTCTATCTGGATGCGAGATCCTAGAAGTGTTTTCAAGTTGCCAGCCTTCAGGGTGATAATTTCTGTAGTGCGTTTGAGATAGCTTGGGTATTGCAGCTCCGCTGTGGCTGAAACGATTTTAGGACGTGAGTAGGGCTGAACCTCAAGCTTATGCTGGGCATCACCCACTTGGATTTCTATGGTTGAGGTGCTGATGATAGGAAGGAAATCAAAGGAGAATTGTTTGTCTGTGACTGGGCTCTCAATCCATGAACCTCCATTGATGCGAGCTCGAGCAGCGGTGGGAATCGAGGATTTTTCTGTCAGGCGAAAGGTGAAAGAAAAAGGTTCATTGATGGGGCAGTACTTCTGACCGGGAAGGTCGCTGGAGCGAATTTGTGTGCTAGTGTAGCGGGTGATCTCAGCAAGAGGCATGGCCCATCGAGCGAGTGCGTTGCTTAGGGTGTTGAATGAAAGTGCCGCAACAACGATGATGATGATGCCACAGGATCCCAAGCCGAAGGCCCAGTATTTGGCGCGCGATTGGGGAAGTGCTTCTTCTAAGTTGCGTGCTGCAATTTCGTTGGCGACTACTACGACAGCTGCTTTTCGGAGGCTGGCGGATTCAGCCTCATTGTCCAAATGGTGGGTTTGCAGCTCGATGATTCCCAATAGTCGATCACCCATGCGTGGGTAATGCTTGGCGATGAGGTTGGCAATTTGGTCTGGAAGTGAGTAAGGAATCACCCAGAAATAGAGCCAAAGTGGTGCCGCGCTGAGTATGGAGATGGCGCTGATTCCAAAGAAGATACCACGTACGAATGGGCTGCAATCCATCCAGCGGTCGAGAGCTAAAAATAGAAGAAAGCTCAGTGCGGATAGTAAGAACGCCGCTAGCCCAAATTCCCATGCTTTGCGATGGCGAAGATGCTGACGAAACAGAGCCAATCGCTCTACCAAGCTCTTCGGTAGTTCGCTATCTTGGTTGTGCTGGTTTTCGTCTTGGGTCATGACTTGAGGTGACCAACATCCCATTCGTGGAGGAATCGTTCTACAATCAAACGATTCACGGATGAAAGATCACGCTAGTATTAACCAAAAATTGGCGTGATAGCGATAAGAAATCTTGGTGAAGCTAAAGATGAGGTAATGCGAAGTGGTCACTTGCTTTGTGCAGGATTTTATTCGACCTAGTGTGCTAGGCACTAGTTATTGGGAGTCGAGAAAATGGGATCATTTTTCCGATCACGAGGTGGTTGAAAGGGCGTGAACTGCCATTGCGGAGATTTGATTTTTCCAGTACCTCTAAATTGTTTGAGACCTTCGACTTCTTCACCGGTAAAGAGCGTTTTAAGCGCTTGGAAGGGGAGCTCGATCACCTTGAGTGGAATCTCAGCCAATCCCATGAGACCTCGGAAGTTCATGCGGATTGTGAGGTCTAGGTTTTGATCCGCCAGGTCTACCCAACCAGATCCTGTGAAGGTGGTGCTTGCTGTGCTAGAGATCAGACTGTCGGTGTAAATACGACCATTCTTGATCTGGAAATTACAGGCGACGTCGCGCGCCTGCTGATGAACCACACGTTTCTTGGTGATGGGAGTCAGTACGGAATCGATCAAGGGGGAGAGAGGCCCGAAGAGTGGAACTTGGAATAGATCACCGTCGCGCAGATTCACGGTGCCATTACCTTGGAGTTTTCTGGCTTCAGCAGATTCCCCGTTGAAGGTGAAATTGCCAGACAAGTAGCCTTGGTCGACGCTCTTGATGTTGTACGCTCGGCACAAATCCGCGAGCTTTACATTGCTCCATCTCACGTCCGCATTGTACTTGAGGGTGTCTGGAGTGACGTGCACATAACCAGACACTTTGCCATTGTATGCACTCCCATTTAACTTCTCTATTAAGACGCGTTTTGGAAGGATTCGGACTGAACCTTTGATGTCATTGAGTGCCACATCGGCATCGAGAAAGTTGTAATTTGTGACTCCTGTGGTGGTGAAGCCGACCGTTAGGTCCATGATGTTATCCTTACCCGACGCCCAGCAAACTAGGCCGTTACAATCGACGGTTGGGGGGAGGTTGAATTCATAGAGTTCGAGGTGATCCGCGATGCTTGGGGCAAAAAGCTGCAACACTGGAGCAGGCCAGGCAGTGCCTCTTAGCGTGGTGACTTTGGTTGTCTTACTTGGCCAATCGAAGTGCACTTCTTCAGCCTGTAAGGTGCCGGTTTCAGGTCCTTTGAACTTCTTTTTGAGGCCGTACTTTGCGTAGTCGAAGACTGCCGTAAGTTTACCAAATGTGGCGAAGGTGCCGTTGAGCCGATAATTGCCTGTGGCATATTTGACTGGTACGTCGTTGTGACTAAAACCTTTGAGGACAGCATGGCCGTAGGATACCCAATCTTTGGCATCGTTGAGATTCATGCGACCATTGGCGTGGACATCAATATACGAATCATTGGTGAAGTTGAGTTTCCCCAAATAATGCTTTAGGTTCTCTCCCTTAATGAAAGGAAAATATACCTCGACTGGTAAGCTTGAAACCATTTTATATTTCACCATCCTGTCCTTGATGATGAGCCTACCAATCACTCGGCCCAAGGGGTGCTTGAGTAGGAGGTCGTCGAGGTATAGGTCACCATTGTTCCATGCAAAGTCAGTCTTCAGGTGATCCACTGGTGTGCCCTTAAAGCTGAAGCTTTTGCTTTCGATCGAGCCTGTCATTTCGAGTGATAGTTTCTCTACGGCAGTCTTAGGTAGAACAAAGAAACCTTCTGCTGAAAGGCTTGTCTTCCCTGCTGAGCGAAGGTCGGTTGCAACACGTTTTTCGAAGACTTCGTATGCGAACTCTTGGAGGTGGATACTGGAATCTATGCGGAATCTACCAGCGTGCTGGGTCAGGTCGTAATCCGCGGTGAGGGCACAAGAATCACCTTCGTGGCTAAATTTAAACTGGTCGATCGTGACCAAGTTTTGGTGGAAATCACCCACTACGATGAGATCATCCATGGAGTAGCGCTTGTAGTCAATTTCCTGCGCTTCCAAGGTGCAATCGATCTCGATTTGCTCGGGTTTCGACGCATTACCTTCAATGAAAAACTGGAGTTTTGGGGGAGTGGATTCGGACCACTTGAAGCGTTGGATGAAATCTAAAACCTCTTGGTATTGTCTGTAGCGCTTTTGCACCTGCTCAGGACCGATTGGTTTCACCTCTGTAAGACCATCACTCCAGATGTTGCAGCTGACTTCGATATCAATGCCTTGGAATTGACCAACGAGGCTGGTAGTTCGTAGTGATCTTGCACCCGGTAGATCAATTGAGCCAGTGACATTGGCTATATTGATTACTGGCGAGTCATCGGCTCCAATCGCCAGAGGGACTGACAGTTGAGCATCAGACAAGGATACTGTGGTCACTTTCAGCTTTCCACGCATTAACTTTGATTTGTCAACGTGGATGCTTAAACTAGGTAGTTCGGCGACCTTAATTTCTCGTTTGGGGCTTTTGTAAACGGTGACATTGTTTGCTGTAAGGCCCTGGAGTAGGTAAAAGCTGAGATGGTCGAATTCGAGGTAGATGCCATAGCGTTCCATCTCACGAGCGAGGCGGTCTCCGACTTCATCAGAAAACCCATACTCATGCAGGTAACTGAGTCCAGCCATCACGGCCACCACCATCATGATGATGCAGATGGAAAAGAAGTGCTTCAGCCGTGATAGGTAGAAAATCTTCATGATTGTGCCTAGTTACCCTCTCATTCGAGGGCTAGGCTGAGCGTGCTGCTTCTCCATGTATTTGGCAAGCCACACTCTCGATTTTTCTAGAAGAATGCGTTGGATCATTGGCTTGAGAAGAATCAGTACCAAGGACTTGAGAATACTTGAGCTTGGCTTGCCGCTTGGTTGCTTGGCTTTAGCGTGTTTCTTCGAACGCATGACGGTGCTGAGAGCGAGGCCTCCAGCAGCAGCAACAATTGCTTTTTGCATAGGGCCTTGAGAGAAGAAATCACCGATTTTTTTAGGGAACTGAGCGCACTTATCGACCATGCTACGCTTTTCCTTCACTTGTTCATCCAGGAGGATGAGCGAACCAACCATGGATTGGCGCGCTTCATCAATCTGATGGCATAGCTCTAGTTTTCTTCTTTCGATGCCATCTGCTGGATCCATAACTTATCTTTTTCGAGTTCTTCTTTGCTGTATTTGAAGAGTTCTTTCTTCTGAGACGATTTCACCTTATCGAGCAGGATAAAGAGACCAAGTAGATGCACCAAGAGGACAAGGAAAACAGCAACAGGCCAGGTGCCAACGTACTGTTCAACATTGGCCAACTTTCCCTCCAATAGTTTGGTCACCACACCAATCAAGCCAGCGATGAATAACGCGTAGGTGAAAAAGCCAATGAATGCTAGCTTGATGAATAACCCGACTCTGTGAGCCATGATCTCGGCAGCTTCTTTGGCTTCGATACTGGCAAGCTCTGACTTGGCACTCAGATAGTTTCCTGAAGATTCTTTCAGGAATTGAATGAGCTCCTTCAGTGAAAACTTCACTGGAGTGTCCTCGGTTACTTCTGAGTCGGGCATGGGTGATTAGTCGGTAGATGAAAATAGGCTCATCTTGGAATCAATTGAGCCTATTTTCTGTAATTCTGATGTTTGGTTTGCTTAGCGTCTACGGGCTAACAAACCAATGAGCAAGCCTGCTCCGAATGCGGCAAGCACACTCTTCGTAGGATTCTTGCGAATGTAATCTTCTGTTTCTTCGTGAGCACCTTTCACGCGTGTGACGCTGCGCTCGTATTGGTCGCTGGCCACTTGCTTCACCGCCTGAGCTTTTTCAACTGCTTCGGTCTTAATCTCACCAGCTCTCAATTCAGCATAACTTTTGAATTGTTGTGCTTTCTCACTGGCCACTTCCTTGAGCTGAACAGCTTTTTCTTGAACGTCTTGAGCGGCAAGTTTTGCCTTTTCTGTGGCAATGCTTTTGATGTCTTTACCTGGCACTTGAGGAGTCTCTGTTGGGTCAGTCTCGTCCTTTTTGAGTGGTTCAGGGTTTGGTGTTGCGTAATCCATAAATTTAATAGGTTTTTGTTGGTACTGTCATTCTACAGCAGCACGCCTGAATAGCAAGGAGTCGATGCTCCATATGCTAGATTATTTTTAATGCAACTTGTTAGCATAATTGCTTCATTATTATCGTTGAATGAGTTGTGTGTTCTGTTCTTTATGAATCAGTGGCAAGTTGGCTTTCTAACTCATCAATCTCTTCACTGAGTTTAGACCATTGAGAGTAGGCGTTCTCTAACTTATGATTGACCTTCTCATAGGCTTGAGAGGTCTCCTGCATTTTTATTGGGTCAGCAGTGACTTCTGGGCTTGAGAGGTGTTGTAGTAATGTGGCTTGCGCCGCTTCTAGCTCGCCGATACTGGCTTCGACGGCGACGAAGGCTTCTTGCTTTGGCTTCAGCACCTGGGTGCGTTTCTGGCGCTTTTGAGCCTCAATTTTCCGTTGTTCCTTACGTGAAATCTTCTGTGTGTTGTTCTCGACTTTAGTATGTTGGGTAGCGCTGTCTTGATTGGCTTCCTCGGATTTTTTATCGAGATAATAGGAAATGTTGCCGTGATAGATTTGTGGAGAAGTGTCTGGCCTGAATTCGATGGTGCGGGTGACAATCGGGTCGAGGAAGGATCGGTTGTGCGAGACTATGAGGTATGAACCGGGATAATCGGATAGAGCTCTTTGCAAGACTTCTTGTGATTGCACGTCGAGGTGGTTGGTAGGCTCATCCAAAATGAGAAAGTTCGCTGGACGTACGAGCATGCATACCAAGGCGACGCGTGAGCGCTCTCCTCCTGAGAGTACGCCTACTTTTTTGAAGACATCGTCACCTCTGAAAAGAAAGCAACCTAGAATATTACGCACCAAGGGCGCATTCTCTCTGGAGGCTGCGGCTTCACAGGTTTCTAGGACGGAGCGGTCAGGGGCGAGTTCATCCGCATGGTTCTGCGAGAAGAACGATATTGCGGATTTGGGACCGAGTTCGAAGTGCCCACTATCGGGGGCTTCCTGGCCAGTGATCAGACGGCAGAATGTGGATTTTCCAGCGCCATTTGGGCCAACGATAGCCATGCGCGTGCCCTTTTCTACCGTGAGGTCGAAGCCTTCAAAGATGTTTCTCTGACCATAGGATTTACTGGCATTTTCGAGTTTTGCCATCATTTGGGTTGATGGCGGAGGGCTCGGGAAGGTGAATTGCATGACGGCGTCGTCTTGCTCGATTTCGATGAGTTCCATCTTTTCGAGTTGCTTGAGCCTTGATTGTGCTTGGCTTGCTTTGGAGGCTTTGGCGCGGAATCGATCGATGAACTGCTTGGTCTTTTCGATTTCCTTTTGCTGAGATTCGTATTGTTTGATGAGAATCTCTTTTCGGAGTTTGGACTCTTTGAGGTAGAAAGAATAATTTCCCGCGTATTCTTCAGCGCGTCCGTGAGCGAAGGCAATGGTGCGCGTGGTGAGCGCGTCGAGGAGTGCTAGGTCGTGGGAAATAATGATGATGGCGCCGGGGTAGGCGAAGAGGTATTGCTCCATCCAGGTTTGAGAGTCGATGTCTAGGTGGTTGGTCGGCTCATCGAGTAGTAGGACTTCAGGTTCTTGGAGAAAGAGCTTAGCCATTGCGATCCGCATCTGCCAGCCACCTGAAAACTCGCTGCAGTCTCGCTCGAAATCGCTGCGTTTGAATCCCAGACCTGTCAGTACTGATTCGACGCGGGGTTTGATCTTATTGGGGTCGAAGTGTTCCAGTTTGAGTTCAAGTTCGCCAATTCTGTCCAGCGTGTCGAGGTACTTGGTGCTTTTTGAATCGAGCTGAATAAGTTCATCTGAGAGCGAGTCAATGGTCGACTGAATGGCTTTAACTTCACCGAAGGCGGATTCCGTTTCATCCCAGAGAGTGACGCCCCTGATGTGGATGCCTTCCTGGGGCAGGTAGCCAATCTTGCATCCGCGCGGTTTTGAGAGTTCGCCATCGTTGGCCTCGATCACTCCGGCAATACATTTCATCAAGGTGGATTTTCCTGCACCATTGTGTCCAGCAAAGGAAATACGTTCCTTGGCATTGACGGTGAAGGATAGGTCTTTGAATAAGACTCGTGGGCCGAATTCTACGCGAAGCTTGTTGATTGAGAGCACAGGCGATGGGATACTTGGTATTTCATAATGTGGCAATCGATAATTCCCTTAATCCAGCACTGGCTCTCGAGAATGGGAATAAGCGATAATGACTTTGACAACATTTGAGATTCTCAGCACCTTTTGCCTTAGATGATTTACGCACTGCATGGCGCCGTTGGTGAGGCGAGCGATTGGACAGCATTGTCCCATAAGTTCAAGTCTGAGGGTTTCGCGCTTGCTCGTGTTGATCTATGGCAATACTTAGCGTGTTGTCCTATGCCGTTGCAGGATTTTGGTGCGGCATTTAATCGAGAGGTGAAGGCGTCCTCACCAGTAATTTTAGGCTATTCGATGGGAGGGAGGCTGGCACTTCATGCATTGTTGAATCAGCCGCAGAAGTGGGATAAGGCTGTGATTGTTTCTGCTCACACTGGGCTGGAGGACAAGGCGGTGAAAGGGCAAAGAGCTGGGCGTGATGCGATGTGGGCGGCACAGGCTCTGAACGGGATGTGGGATGATTTTATCCGAGAGTGGAACGCCCAAGGGGTTCTCGATGGTGGGGATATGCCTCAGCGGGCGAGTTTGAAGCACCGTAGAGAGCAGGTGGCGCGTTCTTTCATTGATTGGAGTGTGAGTCAGCAAGATGATTTGCTTCCTGAATTGGCGAAGATTACTTGTCCGGTGCTCTGGATTGTAGGGAGCAAGGATCAGAAGTTTGTGGATGTGGCTCGACTGGCCGCTGCGCAACAGCCATTGATACGGCTTTGTGTGATCGAGGGGGTCGGGCACCGCGTGCCATGGGAGGCTCCGGAAGCATTTGCTCGTGAGGTGTTAGAATTTATCACAGAAGCATAATGGAGAAATCGATGATTCAATCATGTGTCTTGGCCGCCAGGCCGAAGACCTTACCGGCGGCGATTGTGCCTGTGGTTCTGGGGTGCAGTCTGGCTTGGGAACTTGAGGGTGTGGTGGACTTCGGTCTGGCATTTGCCACATTGATGGGGGCAATTTGGATCCAGATTGCCACAAACTTTTTTAATGATGCCATCGATAATGATAAGGGAGCGGATAATGAGAGGAGGCTTGGGCCGATGCGGGTCACGTCTTCTGGATTGTTGAGTCGTGGGCAAGTGTATTTGATTGCTGGTCTTTGTTTGTCGATTGCTACTTTTTTTGGAGTGTGGCTTTATTTGGCATGTGGTTGGCAGATCATTGCGATAGGATTACCATCTTTGTACCTTTGCTATGGCTACACTGGGGGGCCAGTGCCTCTGGCTTACCGAGGACTCGGCGAGTTGTTTGTTGTGGGTTTTTTTGGAGTGATTGCAGTCTCAGGCACAGTCTTTGTTCAACTGGGGACTTGGCCACCTGAGGCCATGGTGTTGGGGGTTCAGGCTGGGCTTCTCAGTGCGGTGCTGATTTCGATCAATAATTTGAGGGACGCGAAAGAAGATGTGTTGCACGGCAAGCGTACTCTTGCCGTGAAGTTAGGAGTTTCAGGAGGCAAGGCTATTATTGTTATTGAGTTGGTAGCAGCCTTGGCCATGGGATTGGTTTGGTGGAGCATGGGGTACGCGTGCTATGCGCTGGCGTCCCTGGCGATTGTTCCTTTGATGCTACCTATCTTGTATAAAGTCTTGCGCGAAGAACCCTCAGCGAAATTCAATGCGTACTTGGCCCTGGGTGGCATGCAATTGTTGTTGTTTGGGGTCGCATTTGCCGTAGCATCTATCATTGAATAAGGCATGTCGGACGACCTGAGCATCCATCGTTACCATTTGCGGAGCCGAGCAAGCTTGAATGCTAAAAGTGCTCAGGGTGACTATGAGGGGGTTTTGGTTCGTCATGCTGGAGGCTACGGGAATATACACCCGTGGGAGATGTTTGGAGATCCCTCGCTCGATACTCTCATCGATATGTTAAAAGCCAGAGATTTCTCAGCACTCCTGATTCGCAATGCAATGCATTGTGCCGCTTTGGATCGAGAAAGCCGACAGGAACATCGTTCAATATTTGATGGTCTGGATGTGCCACCTAGCCACGCAAGTTCGAGCTGCTCACCGAGTGAACTCCGGAAGTATGGTATTGCGGGTAGGAAGGTCGTGAAGGTGAAGGTTGGCAATGATCTAGAGGCTGAGTCGCAGGTGCTGCGGGCAGTCCATGAGGAATTCCCTGACCTGCGTTGGCGCCTGGATTTCAACCATGCGTGCCATTCTCTCAGTGTCCTAGAGTCTTTTCTGCATGCGCTTGGCGAAGCATTTTGTTCCCAAACCGATTTTGTGGAGGATCCCTGTCTGGACATCAAGGAAATGCTTGCGCACCGCGACGGCTTACCGATGGGGGTTTCATGGGCTGTGGATCGTGTGTTAGGAAATGAAGCGGCATTTGGCCACTTCCGCGTGTTGAAACCGGCAGTGGATGACATGGAGGCAGAGTTAGCGCTTGTGGCCGGAAGGGACGTTCAGCTGGTGCTTACCAGCTACATGGATCACCCTCTAGGGCAGAGCTATGCAGCTTGGTATGCTGCGAAGTTGCAGCGTGATCAGGTGAGGCTTGCTGACTGTATGGGCTTGAAGACGCACCACTTGTTTGAGCAAAACGCTTTCACTCGAGCACTTGGTGGGGATTCCTCTGCTTGGTTGGCGGCCGAAGGTTCTGGCTTTGGCTTTGATGAAATGTTAAGTGCTATTCCATGGGATCAGGTATGAGCAGTTGCCATTGCCGCTTTTTGGAGCCTGAGTTCTGGCATAGTTCAGAAGTCACCGTGCTCTATGCCCCAGGGGGCTCGGCACCTCAATCTACATTGTTTGATTGGGTGAAGGGGCAGAAGGAATTGCAGTCTCACATTCTCTTTCAAACTTCTGGTTCAACTGGACGAAGCAAATGGGTGGCGATTTCTAAAACTGCGATGTTGGCATCGGCGCGCATGGTCAACCGTCACATCGGGCTTACTGATTCTGCACGTTGGGGGCTTGTGCTGCCGCATTATCATGTTGGTGGCTTCGGGGTTCTTGTTCGTTCATTCCTCACCGGAGCAGATTGTGCGGTCTATCATGGGAAATGGGATCCAGTACGTTTTTCTGCCTTTGTTTCCAAGAACCGCTGTGAATACATCTCCTTGGTTCCTACTCAAGTGGTCGACTTGGTCAGAGCGAGGTGTGTCGTGCCGCCTTCAGTAAAGTCGGTGATTGTAGGAGGAGGAGCACTTTCTGACAAAGTCTACCAAGGCATTCTAGAGTTAGGGTGGCCTGTGCTTCGCAGTTACGGCATGACTGAATCAGCTTCTCAGATTGCAACTGGCGATGTGGATGGAGGTTTAGAGGTGCTCGACGCTTGGGAATTACGCACTGGGGATGATGGTGTGTTGCAGTGGAAGGGAGTGGCTGGAATGACGGCATATCTTTATGAGGGTCATGACGGATTTAGCTTGGTGGATCCATACCGTGATGGATGGTTTACCACCAGTGATTTAGCTGAGATTCATGGTGGGGCATTGAATGTGGTCGGGCGCGCTGACCAACGTGTCAAAATTTTGGGGGAATTAGTCGATCTCGCCTCATTTGAGACAGAGCTCAGCGAGACGATGGGTACTGAATGCGTGATCATCGCTGTGGATGATGAACGGCGGGGCAAGTTGCTTTTTCCCGTGGTAGAAGGCGAGGATAGTTATAATCTGGACGCTTACTCAGGTCTGAAGGCGCTGGAGCCGCTTACCAAAGTCGAGCGATTTCCACGATCATCATTGGGGAAAATTCTCAGAAAACAATTGCAGGAGGGCTTGAATTTGTAAGGTGGTGTGCGTTGAGGTATCGGATTATTTCTGTTGTCGGGTATGCTCCACTGTGTCATGTGGTGGATAGATTATGAATATGTCGCTCGAAGATATCGGCTGGAATGCACAATTTGCGAAGGAGTTTAAACCCTACGCAAAGAAGGGCCTAGTGCCTGCACGGTTGATTCGTGACAATAAAATCAGCTACGGAGCCTTGCTAGAAGGCCCCAAAGAACTGGAAGTGATCATGAGTGGGAAGGTTTATCATGATGCTGATTCAGATGCTGAGCTTCCAGCGGTTGGCGATTGGGTGGCTTTGGAGTTAGGTGATGAGGACTCTGATCATATGATTCGTGCACGCCTGTCTCGTCAGACTTGTTTCTCAAGAAAAGCCCCGGGTAAGACGAGTGAGGAACAAGTGATGGCAGCCAATGTGTCAGTTGTGGTGGTGGTGACTGATGCCGGGGCTGACTTTAACCCACGCAGGATGGAGCGTTATTTCACCCTGATCGACCGCAGTAAGGCGAAGCCAGTGGTTCTGGTGAACAAAAGTGATCTATTCCCAGAGGAGTTGAATCAGTCAGCAAAGGAGGAGATCGAAGCGCTAAATAACGAAGCAGACGTCCACATTACGAGTGCCGCATACAACGAGGGTCTTGAAGTGTTGAAGACGTACTTGCGTCGTGGCGTGAGTATCATGCTCATCGGCTCCAGTGGCGTAGGGAAGTCTACGCTGGTGAATCAGATTCTAGGGGAAGAGTGGCAATGGACTAATGAAGTGAATGAACTCACGGGGAAAGGGAGGCATACGACCACCGCACGCGAGCTTATCGTTCTAGAAGAGGGAGGGATTTTGATCGACAACCCAGGAATCCGAGAAGTTCAGATGTGGACAGATGAAACCACATTGCGCGAAAGTTTTGCGGATGTGGAGCTAATAGCCTCTCAGTGTTTGTTTCATGATTGCAAACACGGCTCCGATAAGGGCTGTGCCATTCGCGCTGCCGTAGAATCAGGTGACTTGTCTGTAGACCGTTATGAGAGCTACCTTAAGCTAGAGGATGAGGTGAAGGAGCTCAACAAGCGCCGAGAAAAACGCCAGATGGTGACAGAGCGGAGAGCGAAACGTGACCACCGTATCAAAGCGAGAAATCTGGCTGATCGCATCGATCACCAGAAGAGGCAAAATCCACACAAGTATTGACGCTTCGACGCCCTAGAGACTGACGTTATGCAATCATATGAGCCAGAGTGTGGTAGCATTTATCGCTGTGTTCTCGATGGCTCTGGGACGTGGACATTATAGCTGGGTTGAGTAAGAATCAATGAACTCAGTGTTGCATTGCATCGAAAATCTGTTGAATGTAGCTGTCTAGTTTTTGATAAAGATGACTTTAGATAGCCAAATTCCCACATACGTAGTAGGTCACCTCAACCCTGATACCGACGCAATCTGCGCCGCCATCGGTCAAGCTGAGTACTTGAGAAAAGCTGAAAATATAGATGCTGTGCCTATCCGTTGTGGCGAGGTTCCTACGCGTGTTTCTTGGGTTTTAGAGCAAGCTGGGATGGAGGCTCCAAAGTTAGTAACAGATGTTAGGACTACTGCTGAGCTTATCTGCGATAAAGATTTTGTTTCCGTATCCGAGAGCGACACCTTCTACTCAGTTTACCGCGCAATGCAGACGACAGAGGTGAAGTCGGTGCCTGTCGTGAGTGAGTCCGGAGAAATTCGCGGTATTCTAAAGTTCACCGAATTGATGCAATTACTCATGCCAGATGAAATGAGCTCTCGCGACAGTGTGCGATCGATTCAAGCGTCTCAGCGTAATATCTGTGCAACACTCAGCGGTGATTCTGTAGGTGCTTTATTGAGCGATGAAGAAGAGGATTTGGTGATGTTCGTTGGAGCTTCCAGCAAACAAACAACGAAAGATAGTATTCTGGAAAGCAAGGAGGCGGGGATCAATCACAAGCAAATCGTGATCTGTGGTGACCGTCAGGATATCCAGCTTGCGGCAGTTCAGACAGGCGTGCGTTCTTTAATTGTCACTGGGGGGTATAGCGTCAGTGATGAAGTGATTGTAGAAGCAAAAGCCCATGGGGTGGTGGTTATCCTCTCACGCTTCGACACCGCTACCACAGTCCAACTAGTGCGTTGCTCTCGCTCTGTTTCCAACGCGCTTGGGGATGAGTTTTTATGTGTCCAAGCTGGTGATGCTGTATCCGATATCAGAAAGTGCCTTTCTGCTGCGCAGCAGGATCTTTTTCCTGTGGTGAAAAATGGCCGTCACTTAGTGGGAGTATTCAGAAAAGCGGCCTTGGTAGATCCCCCAGCAACAACATTGGTTTTGGTGGATCACAATGAATACGCTCAAGCAGTGAAGGGTGTAGAGGAAGCCAATGTTGTGGAAGTGATTGACCACCACAGACTGGGAGGTGATATCACTTCTCGCGAGCCGATTCGCTTTTTGAATGAACCAGTGGGTTCCTCCTCTACTCTTGTCGCGCGGAAGTTCCGCGACATGAATGTTGAGCTTTCGGAATCAGTGGCGATGTGCCTCTGCGCTGGTTTGATTTCAGACACCTTGAACCTGACTTCCCCGACAACAACGGAACTCGATCGCTTGATGTTGGCTTGGCTCTGTGAGATCGCCGGAGTTGATGCCGCGAAGTTTACCCACGACTTCTTTGCCAGTGGCTCGCTCTTGATGAAAGGAAGTGCAAAAGACCTGCTCTGTACTGACCGAAAAGAATTTAATGAAGGTGGTAAGTTTTTGAGCATCTCTCAGGTTGAGGAGATGGGCTTGCCTCGCTTCGAAGAGCGCATTGAAGAAATGCGTGCAGAGCTACAATCATTGATCGATCAGAACGGCTATGACTTTGCGATCGTTGCCGTTACGGATGTGACTCAGCACTTTAGTAAGATTATCGGAGTAGGGGATGACCGAGTCATGGCTGCACTTCCGTTTGACGCGGACGATCATGGTGTGCTCAATGCACCTGGCGTGGTAAGCCGCAAGAAGCAAATCTTCCCAGCGGTGAGTTCTGCGATTCAAGACGCAGCAGCTACCGCGCTCGAGACTATATGAAACCTTTAGTTATTAAGATTGGAACTGGTGTTCTCACTCGGGAGAGTGACAGGACGCTCGATCGTGCCACACTGACCAAATTAGTTACTGCTGTTGCTGACATTATTCAAAGTGGACAACCTTGTATATTGGTCTCCAGTGGGGCGGTGGGAGCTGGGATTTCTAAATTAGGCTTGAGTGAATATCCCAATGATGTGAAAGGGCGCCAAGCCTGTGCTGCTGTGGGGCAAACAATCCTGATGCACATCTACGAGTCATTGTTCAGCCACTTCGGTCTCAGCGTCGCACAACTATTATTGACCTCAGAGGACTTCGATCATCCCGATCGACTCGGTCGAGTGGAAGACACACTTAGCAATCTTTCTCAATTTCCTAATGTGGTGCCTATCATCAATGAGAACGATTCTGTATCAATAGCTGAAATTAGCTTCGGCGATAACGATATGCTCTCGGTGAGAGTGGCTCGTCTGATGGATGCCGAGACCCTTATTTTACTCTCTAATATTGATGGCCTGTTATTGCCTGATAGTGATGAGGTCATACCGCAGGTGGAGTGTGTAGATGACGTTTTGAAGTTTATTCGCGATGAAAAGGGTAAGTTCTCCACTGGAGGGATGGAGTCAAAGTTGAAGGCTATTTCAGTGGCTACTGAATCAGGGATTCCCACAGTAATCGCACACGGAAAACACCCTGAACGACTCTTGGAAATCGTCCAAGGGACAGGTCTCTGCACCAGATTCTCACTCCCTCAATCATAGCGATTGAGCTATTTTTCTTCTTCTGAGAGTCGATCTCTCATCAGTACCGCTGTGAATTCAGCGCTATAGAGTACAAGCTGCATTGCAAAATAGATCCAAATAAGCAGGACGACCAAGGTGACAGCACCCCCAAACATACTGCTCATGCTGCTGTTTTTGAGGAATACGAGTAATCCAAATTTGAGGACGAAAAGTAAGGTCGAGCAGAGCACGCTACCGATGATTGCTTCCCTCAGTTGTGGTGGGTTCTGAGGTAGCCACCTTAGAGCCAAGGTCCCGAGAAAGCAGATGGAAATATAGGACGTAGCTCCAGAAAGGTATTGGATTGCCTGAGCTGCATACATTTTTGATCCGCCATCCAGAAAGTTTGTGACGCTCGCTAGCATGCTTTCAGCCATTACCGACATCGCGATACAACACCCAAGGGCGATGATGGCAAGAAGTGACACGCCTCTGCTAACCAATAATGAGAGTGCTGCTGAACGTTTACTTGTCTTCGGTGGAGCTGGACCAAAAATGTTGCTCAGCGACATCCTGAGCTCATGAATCATTTTTGTTGCAGAGATTGCCATGAGGATGAAACCGACGATGGGGGAGTACTTATTCTCCACCCACTTCAAATCATGTTCAGTGGCAACTTGTAGAAAATCGACGCTATTGATGCCAGTGACTTCGGTTGCTTGTTCAATCAGTTCACTGGTGGCAGTTTCTTCTCCCACGAGTATTGTGGCCACCAAGAGCACAATCACCAGAATTGGGATTAAAGAAAATAATGAATAAAAGGCGAGCGCCGCCGCTTCGTTTGCGTGACGGCTACTCCACCAACGGAGACCGGCAATGTAAAAGCGATGCCCCCAGAGTTTCATCACAGAGATTGAACCATCCATAACCAGATGCTAACAGAGCATGCTTGTGCTGGAAACGATGAAAAATAGAACGTTCATGTGATCGAATTCCCACTACTTCCAGCGAACTTAGATCCCCGGCTCCAGTCCGTCACAATTTTGTGGAATGGGGGATTTATTGAAAATGCAGTGGTTTATGGACGGGCTTCAATAAAAAGTGAAAAAAGGTGCCGAAATGACTTGCGTGACTCTGAGTAATATGTAGATTGCGCCCCGCCTCACCCGCCAAGGGGAGCGCAGGAGAAACTCGCTAAGTTGATCCGGAGCACGGCTCCGCAAGTTACCAAGTTTCCCTGAATCGAGATCTTTAACACATCATGGCTTGCTTAGAATGCAGAGTTTGACTCTGGAAGGTTTAAGTAAGTGGAAGAGGAAAGACTGAATTGTGCGCTGCGGTTCTAGAGATAGAGACGCAGGCAAGATTGAAGATCTTAAACGGGTTTTCAATCGCACTTGTCAATTTAGTATAAACGCAAAATTTATA
>NZ_KB899250.1 GCF_000378105.1 Rubritalea marina DSM 17716
CTTCAGGTGGCCGTGGCGGAACTTCCACGAGAATGTGGAAGTGGTTGCTCATGATGCAGAAGCTGAGGACGCGGACGCCGCAGAATTCTTCATAGAGGCGCATGATCTCAACGAACTTCGATTTTTCGCGATCACCGAAGAGGAATTGTCGGTCGACGACACGCGAGACACAGTGGTAGATGGCGGGTCTGAGTTCTTTACCGGCCCAAGGCGCTAGGGTTCTAGGGGAGGACATAGAGCAGATTGTAACACGGGAAGCCCTGTGGCATCAACGATCCTCTCAATTTAGTCTGTCTAGGAATAGAAGGAATAGGATATAGGAATAGGAATAAGTACCATTACCGTTTACCAAGTACTCAGTTCATTCTGTGAAGCAATTTGTTCACATGGCCGATTCGCTCCTTCCTAGATCGACTGATAGCAGTTGTGCTGAAGGTGAGCTCACTTGGTACGATCTCGGCCCTCTTGCATCTACCGCTGTTCCAAACACAAAAAAGCGACTGAGCCATGAGCCAGTCGCTTAGTAAATAGGTTTCGTCATCTAGACCAATGACGTTGGCTGCGCCACTACTCCCACTCGATCGATGCTGGTGGCTTCGATGAAATATCGTAGAGCACGCGGTTGATGCCGGACACCTCATTGAGGATTCGGCTAGAAACCTTGCGCAGCAATGGAGTTGGTAGGTCAACCCAGTCGGCAGTCATCGCATCTTCAGAGATGACGGCGCGCAGGTTGGTGGCGTACTCGTAAGAGCGCTCATCACCCTTCACTCCAACAGTCTTTACCGGAATGAGGCCCGCATAAGCCTGCCAAGTCTTCTGATACCAGCCACTCTCCTTCAGTTCTGAAATGAAGATGTCATCACAATCGCGGATGATGTCGAGGCGTTCCTTGGTCACCACTCCAGGGCAACGTACGGCAAGGCCCGGTCCCGGGAATGGGTGGCGGTCGAGGATGTCTTGCTGGATGCCCATGTTGGCACCGAGCTCGCGCACCTCGTCTTTGAAGAGCTCAGCCAATGGCTCAAGCACCTTGCCTTCTTTCTGCATTTCAAGGATGCGGTCGACGCGATTGTGGTGGGTCTTGATCGTGGAAGCCTTGGAATTCTCGTTGGAGGCGGACTCGATCACGTCTGGGTAGAGCGTGCCCTGTGCGAGCATTTCGGCATCGCCTACAGCGTCCCAGAACACATCGATGAACATGTTGCCAATGATCTTGCGCTTCTTCTCAGGATCTCCTTCACCAGCGAGGGCTGTGAGGAATCGCTCAGAGGCGTCGACCACTTGGATCGGCACTCCCATGCGCTTGAAGTTCTTCTTCACTTCCTCAGTCTCGTTCTTACGCATCAATCCTTGATCCACGTAAATGGCTTTCACATTCACCCCTGCTTCGTGCAGAAGTACCGCCAACACTGTGGAATCAACACCGCCAGACACCCCGCAGACAACTTGCTTCTGGCCCACGCGCTCGCGGATGCCATCGATCAGTTCTTGCTTGAAGTCTTCGATATGGAATGGAGCGAGCTCGCCCGCCACATCGAGGAAGTTCTTGAGAATTTGAGTTCCCTCGTGTGAGTGGGTCACCTCTGGGTGGAACTGGATACCGAAGAACGTATCCCCCCACTGCAGTGAAACTGGCGTGCCATGTTGATTTTTTGCAATCACAGTGCAGTCATCTCCCAGGCTATCGACCGTGTCTGAGTGGCTCATCCACACTTGAGATTCCTTAGAAATCTCCGCATAAAGTCCGGATTGCTCGACGGGGAACAATCCAGCCTGACCATACTCACGGTGGTTGGATTTCTTTACTGAGCCGCCAAACTTGATGTTGAGCAACTGCATGCCGTAGCACACACCGAGCACGGGAACCTTGTACCGTTTAAGAAGATCAAAATCGATATCTGGAGCATCCTCATCGCTGGTGCTCTTTGGGCCCCCAGAGAGGATGATCGCACCGGGCTTGCCAATGGCATCTAGGTGCTCTGGTAGATATAACTTAGCAAAATAGCCGAGCTCTCGTACGCGACGCACGATAAGCTGGGTGTACTGTGAGCCGAAATCGAGAACGGCTACGTGGTTGATTTCTTCCATGATAGTTGAAGTAGAAAATAGAGAGTATTGATAGAGAACAAGCATCCTGCACTCCAGCGCAGAAACTTATCTAAAAACTAAGAACTCAAAACAATTAACCCAATGGCTGATAGTTCGTCGGTTCTTCGGTGATGGTGATATCGTGAGCGTGGGATTCGCGAAGGCCTCCAGCCGTGATTTGAGTGAATTCTGCACGCTCGCGAAGCAAGGCAAGATCTTGGGCACCTACGTAGCCCAAACCGGAACGCAGTCCGCCCATGAGCTGGAACACCACATCAGCTACTGGGCCTTTGTAAGGCACGCGGCCTTCCACACCCTCAGCAACCATTTTACCAGAAGCATTCTGGCTGTAGCGATCTTTAGAGCCTTTGCGCATGGCGCCGAGTGAGCCCATGCCTCGGTAGGTCTTGAAGCGACGCCCTTGGAAATGCACCGTTTGACCAGGTGACTCACGAGTACCCGCTAGTAGGGATCCCAGCATCACTAGGTCCGCCCCTGCTGCCATCGCTTTCACAATGTCGCCTGAATAACGAATACCGCCATCAGCAATCACAGCCACGCCGCGCTCGCGCGCCACGGAAGCCACATTTTGAATCGCCGTAAACTGAGGCATCCCCACACCTGCCACCACGCGAGTGGTACAGATAGAACCAGGACCAACACCCACTTTTACCGCTGAAACCCCTGCATCGCAGAGATCCTTGGCTCCTTGAGCCGTCACCACATTACCAGCAACAACAGGAACTCCCAGTGTCTTAAGATTTTTGATCACCTCAATCACCACTTGTGTGTGGCCAGTAGCCGCATCGATGAAGAGCGCATCCGCACCAGCCGCCACCAGCGCCTCAGCGCGTTGCATGTGATCCGGCCCAGGGCCGACAGCCGCACCACAGCGCAGCTGACCATTGGCATCCTTCGCCGAGTGAGTGAAAGTCATGCGCTTCTCAATGTCCGCACCAGTAATCAGACCCGCTAGCGAGCCGAAACCGTCAATCAGTGGAAGCTTTTCAATACGGTTCTCATAGAGGATGCGGCGCGCTTCTTCGATACAAGTGTCCGCAGGGGCAACCACGAGACGGTCGATCGGAGTCATCACATCAGCCACCGCGCGGTTCTTATTCTCCACATAGCCGATGTCACGGCCAGTGACCATACCTTCTAACTTGTTGTCTTCATCCACTACTGGGAAGCCAGAAAAACCTTCTTGAGCAATGATATCGCGCACTTCCGCAAGAGTCATGTTCTTGCTAACAGTAACAGGGTCATGAATCACGGCATTTTCTGAGCGCTTCACTTTAGCCACCATGGCTGCCTGCTCTTCGATCGTATTATTTCGGTGAATCACACCAATGCCACCTTCACGGGCGAGCGCAATCGCGAGCTCAGCTTCCGATACAGAATCCATTGCCGCAGATACGACAGGAATGTTCAAACCAATGTCTGGGGTGAGCCAAGAGGAAATGTCCGTCTCATTCGGAATCACCGCACTGTGCTGCGGTACGAGAAGAACGTCATCAAATGAAAGTCCAAGAGAAATCTCTGCCATGCACGACACAAGAGGTTTTCACCCCATATTGCAAGCGCAAACCCTCGCTGAAGCGTTTTTGTCAGTCTAGTGCTCACTCACAGACTGCTCGCCTAGCATGAATACGTATTAAGTCATTAATCTCATTTAGCTAAGACCTATAAAACATTGATTCAATCAATAGAGTATCATCAATTATCGATTTAAATAATTAAGAGCCGACTGTTAGTTTCACATGCATGACCGCACTACTGATCATGCTACCGACCACAGCCGTCATGCTGTTGATAGAAAAACTATGGCCAGCCAATGACTTGCCGAAAGTCAACAACTGGTGGGCCAGAGTCGCCTTAACCAACCTTTGCCAACTACTCATCGTTCTTTGTATTGGCTATGCAATCGAGCCACATCTGAGCAGCATCACGCCTCCATGGGCCTTGAGCCTCCATGTGAATCTAGCCTGGCAACTTGGAATTGGCTACCTGCTCACCACATTCCTCTATTACTTCTGGCACAGGCTTCGGCATGAGTCGCGCTTCTTTTGGAAACTCTGCCACCAGCTGCATCATTCCCCCGAGCGCATGGAGGTGTTGATGTCATTCTACAAGCATCCCGTAGAGATCACTCTCAACGCATTGATCAGCTCCACCATTAGCTACTTGATACTCGGTTGCAGCATTGAAGCTGCTGGCTTGATCACGCTGGCCACCGGCATTGCTGAGCTCTTTTACCACTGGAATATCAAAACCCCCGTGTGGCTCGGCCCATTATTTCAGCGCCCTGAGTCGCATCGCGTGCATCACCAACGCTACCGCCACACCAACAACTACTCCGACATCCCCCTGTGGGACATGTTGTTTGGAACCTACAAGAACCCACGAAAGCGTGTCGAGCATTGTGGGTTCCAAGATCAAAAAGAAGACCGCATCGACGACATCCTCGCCTTCCGCGATGTGCTCTCAAAAAACTCCGACAAGGTCTCCCCCCTACACCTGCTTCCCAGCTGTATCGGCTGCTCCAAGCGTTGGGCCTGCCACGCCTCTCAAACAAAGCAAAACACCAAACCATGAAAACATCCAAATTCGTCAAAGGCTCCTGCGCCCTCCTCTTGCTGCTCGGCTGCTCGACTATGCTAGGAGAGGCGCTCTCCAACAAAGCGCTTAAAGGGTTCGGGCTCGCCTCGCAGATCGCCCCCTACACCAAAGTCTTTGGCATCGCACACAGCTATGAACAGCAACAAGCCTTCGAGACATTCGCCTGCAGTTTCACGCTAGAATACACCCTCCCCAATGGCGAACGCAGCGCGCTTGAGCTGAGCCCTGAAGTCTACTCCAAACTCCGTGGCCCTTACAACCGGCGCAATGTCTATGGTGCTCTACTCGCCTATGGCCCCGCCCTCTCGCCAGAACTCAGAGCTCGTGGCCTCCAACAAGCATTGCTCTCATCGCATGCCATCATCGATGAGCTTGGCATCCCAGAGGGCAGCACAGACTTCCAACTCACTATCCGCTCCAAAAACCCCAAGCTCAATCACTCTAACTACCTACTCACTCCATGAACCACAACAGCACAGCCTTCAGCCTATTCCGCATTCTCTTTGGGACGTACTTACTCATTCATTTCGCTCAACTGCTCCCCTATGCCGAAGAGCTTTTCAGTTACTCGGTCATTTTTTCTGACACTAGCCCCAGTCCCTTTCAAGGGATGTGGCCCAACCCGCTCTTCAGCGCCACCCCACATCTAGCAAGCGCGATGGTCAGTCTCGGCTGCCTAGCCTCCATCTGTATCATCGTGGGCAGGCTGAGAAAAACTGCAGCCTTCTACCTGTGGTACCTCTCCACCTGCCTTTTCACAGCAAACCCACTCATCTCAAATCCATCACAAGCCTACACTGGGTTGCTATTGATCTTCCTGACACTCATCCCCCATGGTGAAACATGGGTCCTCAATCGACCAGAGTCAGCGGATTGGCACTTTCCCTCCACCATCAAAAAGACCGCCTGGTTGCTTCTCGCTATCGGTTACTCGTTCTCCGGCATCTTGAAACTCTCAAGCCCCAGCTGGTGTGATGGCTCCGCACTCGCTTTTGTGCTCGAGAACCCACTGGCGCGACCAAATGGATTGCGTGAGCTCATGCTGAGTTTCCCACCCGTGTTCTTGATGCTCCTGACTTGGTTCACACTGGCACTCGAGATCCTCTTCCTCCCGCTGGCATTGATCAAGCAAGCTCGGCCCTGGCTTTGGCTCGCCACCGTTGCGATGCACATAGGCATCATGTGCGTGATCGACTTCGCCGACCTCAGCTGCGGCATGCTCCTGTTTCATCTATTCACCTTCCAGCGGGATTGGCTGCCAGCTCGCCGTGGGACACACATCCTCTTTGTCGATGGTGCATGCAGCTTCTGCCACAGCTCTATCAAGGTACTCACAAGATTAGACCCAGAGCGGGCACTCTCCTTTAGCACACTGCAAGGTCTCACCGCACAGCAATACCAAATCCAAGACGCTGGCCAGGCCGCAGACGCCGCAGTGCTCCTGGAACATGCTGGAGCAGCCGATGCGCGAACGTGGCGCGGTGCCGATGCGATCCTTCGCTCCCTCTATCTCGCTGGTGGCTACGGCTCGTTGATCTGGGCACTGCATTACTTACCCCAATTTCTCAAAAACAAACTCTACCAAGTCATCGCAAACCATAGGTACTCCATGAGCACCCTGTGCCCCATTCCAACTCAAGAACAACGTCAACAACTCCTTCCTTAACCATGAATAAGAAACAACTCAAACTATGCACCTTCCTGCTCGCACTCATTTTTTTCAGCTCAGGAAATATCGGCAAAGGCAAAGCTCACACAGGGATCTTTCCATTCTCATTGATGGAAAAGGCTCCGAGTGAACGAAGAACAAGTAGACGGGCGAACACAGCAACGACCCAACTAGAGCCGGTTGCTCACCACAATCACCATCAACACGATGCACCCGATATGACTGAACTCCAAGCGGGTGATGTCATCGCCTTCTACATGCCGCACAAAGAAGCGCGTCACTATCTCAAGCGGGGCAAGATTCAGAAACTGCCCTACGAGCTCTTCAGCTTCGGCCACCTTGCCGTGGTGGTCGAACACCCTGCCTCAGGAGAACTAAAGCTCTTGCAGGTCGCGATGAAGCAACGCTGCAACATCGATGAGGACCTCAGCTACCTCGATGGGAAATCCTGGAACGTGTACCGAGCTCCATCAGGGGCGATTGACTCAGCACGTTTGACTGAATTTGTGGAACACCTCTGCCACTCCTCCCACCCAGCACCCAAGTATGATTACACAGCAACGTCTGGCATAAGCAATGGCATGATATACCCGAACACCCTCGATGAAATCAAATCGAGCTACACCTGCACCACCCTCGCCGTGGCAGCGCTACACTATGCGGGATTCAGTCTCTACCCGATGCAGCGCTCAGGCTTCATGGATGTGCTCACCCCCAAGCAAGTCATCAGCGCTTGGGGAGCCCCGCGCCACAAAGCTTCAGCCACTCTCACGATGGCGCAATGACTGGCAATGGGGCCCAAACAAGCCGCTCACTCACATCCACACGGGGCTTGTAGCTGATCATTCACTACCGCCAAACGCGGAGCGTCTAATGCATGGCTTGCTTGCACCCACGCTTCAAAGCTCTCAAAGTCCGGTGGGTGCTGGCTGTAGGCAGCTTCATACCATTGCTGAAGCTGTCCACCACACGCCTGAACCAGGGTGAAATCCAAATCAAATTCCTGGCTGCGAAGCTCCCTGTCCAGCCGCCCGGCTTTATCCAATTGCACCTTGTGCCAAAAGCGCTTCAGGTGCATAAGGCCAAGGGAGCCTCGGTCCTCGCGGCTAGTGAGCTGTGGGTCGGGCTGGTAGTGTGGTGTGTCATAGATGAAGTCCGGCGATTCTGAGAAGTCGTAGTGAAAGGGAATCTGACGTCGTTCGCCAAAGTAAAGAGCATCCACATAGATCGGCATGTTCAAGCTGCACTCATTGCGCCTCAGCCAATGCTCGCCATAGACCTTGAGATCGGTCTCCACGCACAAGCGCGTCGGTAGTCCTTCCCCATCCGGCACTTCGAGCACCCCCTGGTAGGCATCCATCCGCTCCTCGCGCGCCGCCTGAGCAGTCTCGCGCGATAAGGTGAAGACGTGCCCCAAAAGCACCCTCTCATTGCCATCATTAGATTCCAAGGATGCGTGGATCTGAATCTCCTGCGGGATGAGCACGCCCTCGGGCTTCAAAAATTGCTCAAGGTGGGCGAAGATCTTCACCTGTGGTTCGCGGCGCAGCATCGCCGTCATCGTTTCAGAAATCAGAATATCAAAGGCATCAATCGCGCTCGGCTGCCACAGCGTGGCGTCTGCTTCATCCACCGAGACCACGCGCTCTTCAATGCCGTAGAGCGACACCAAGTGCTGGATCGAGGACACATTGCGCGCGTGGATGTCGATCAAGCAAATATCTAGTGGCGCTTCGCGGAAGTAGCGCGCCACCAACGGCAATAGCAACAAGCCATAGGGCCCAGTTCCCGCATACAAAATGCGCACGCGCTCGTTCGCTGCCAGAGCATCCTCGATCGCCTGTTTCACCCCTTGCATGAACACCTGAGTGCGCAAGGGTTCCTTCAGACACTTCGCCGCCTGCACCGGCGAAATGGCCACGCCATGTTGCGTCTCAGCATCGTCGCGCGTCAGCATCTCCTCCTCCACCGACACCCCAGTCAGCTCAGCCAAGCCATCTGCCATCGCCTGCACCAACGGTGTGGCCAACGCAAAATCACGCGGCATCGAAATCAATTGCTCCATCAGCTCTAGCAAGGATTGCACCTTCGCTTCAGCTGCCTCAGAAGAATGGGTCAGGGTCATCATGAATAAAAAAATCTAATCTAACTAATGTTAGCTCACCGCATCTTTAGCGAATGGGGGAGCGCCTTACAAGAGTGCATCTGCACTTAAATCCCAGAAAGATCTACGTGATAAGACCCAGAGCTAACACTGAAACATCGACACTAAGCGGAATGGGCAACCATGAAGTAATGGCTACACCATTTCACTAGTTTCAAATAACGATTACCCCTTCTTCCAATTCGCCTTCAGCTCGGGCAGGAGCATGAGTGAGGCGATGAAGATGCAGCTGGCGCCAATAATCGCAACAATGGTGGGTCCAACCCACTGAGCCAGTTCAAAAGCAAGGAAAGCGGAGACGATGCCGCGCACACCAGTGAAAAAGGTATGCACGCTCATGTACTCGCTGACCTTGTCGGCAGGGGCAAACTTGGTGGTCCAGAGTGACCAAAGCACCACCCCCCCGCTCTTGCCAATACCATGCAGAACCATCCCAAAGCAAAGCCCCCAGAAACTAGGAACTGAATAATAGACGAGCAGACCAGCAAAGAAAAAGACATTGATGATCACACGAAGGCGGTAAAATTCCACCTTATCGTAGATCGCCCCCCAAGCGACGATCGACACGATGAATACCAGCATGGGAATCGTGGTCGTGATCAAGCTCACCTTCTCAGCACCAAAGCCGAAGTTGTAAATCGGGTTGGTGATGTACTCCACAAACAAGGCCATGCAGAGTAAATTTCCAAAGCCTAGCACCATCCAAGAGCTGATCAATTTGCGAAAGACTGGGTCAGCCTTGAGGTGCCCAAATGAACCCAAAATCGAGAGTTTCATACTCTTGCGCAAGTACACCCGTTCCATGCACAAGGTAAAGAATGCTTTCATGAGGCTCGCGCCACTGAATACCCAAAACAAACCCGCATAGGAATCATCATGCTCAAACAACCAACGACCGGCATAGAAGGCGAACACTGCCGCCACGATCGCTCGCGACGTACCCATCAATGAAAACAAACGGCCCCGAATCGAGTCCGCATAATGCTCGCGGTAGATTTGTGCCTGCAAGGGTGCCGCCAGTGTGTGAGTCGTGAGTCCTGTCACCGCGCCCACCACAAAGGCATGCGCATTCCCCTCCGTCATGGCTACCAAGCCATAACCCATGGACGCCACCATCCACCCGAGGGCTGCAGAGACATTGGCCGACCATCCGATCCGCCGCACAATGGCGACAGAGAATAAACTCAAAATCAAACCACAGGCTGGGCCAGCGATGATCAAAGACTTGGCAAGACTACCCAGGTCGAGCATTGCCACAGCAATGAACATGGCGAAGGTTGAGCTCACGGTCTCAGTCACCCCCATCGGCACAGAGCGTAGGATATCTAAGGTAAATGTTCTACGCCATGTCTCCGACCAAATCACCACCCTGTCGTGCGCCCACACTCACTCAATAGCAAGGAGAAAACGATTGAGCAGACGCTCAGAGCACGTCAGAACAAAAGTCAAAATTGTGCGTGATTTTTCTCAAGAATCTGGCACTCACAAGTCTGTGAGCACGAAAGAGAACATCCTAGGGGTTACACGTGATGACCTCAGCACCTTCTTCACCGAGCACGGAGGATCCTCCTTCCATGCCAAAGAAGTGATGGAAGCGATCTACCGACAGAATATCCGTTGCTTCTCGCAGATTGACTCAATCACTGAAAAGTACCGAGAATTACTGATCGAGCACTTCGTCATCGAGCTCCCTCAGATTGTGAAGGTTCAAGGTTCAGAAGACACCACTCGCAAGTACTTGTTCCAGCTCCACGACGGACGCTACATCGAATCAGTGCTCATTCCAGCCACACCGCTAGAAGACGGCACCCGCTCCGAGCGCATGACTGTCTGTGTCTCATCCCAAGTCGGCTGCGCCTACGGCTGCAAATTCTGTGCCTCCGGGCTCGACGGCCTCACCCGTAACCTCAGCACAGCAGAGATCATCAGCCAGCTCGTCGCCATTCAGGAACACAGCCGCAAGACCGTCACCAATGTCGTCTTCATGGGCATGGGCGAACCACTCGCCAACTTCAAAAACCTTAACAAAGCACTCGACATTATTGTCGGGCACTGGGGTCTGCACCTCGCACCACGCTCCGTCACCGTCTCCACTTCAGGCCTCGTTCCCATGATCCGCAAACTCGCTGAACGCGAGCAACAGGTCTCACTCGCCATCTCACTCCACGGTGCCACCAATGAAGTACGCGACAAGATCATGCCGGTGAACTCCAAGTGGGATGTCGATGAACTCTTCGACGCTCTCCATTACTTCGCCAGCACCAACAAGCAACGCATCACCCTCGAGTACATCCTCATCCAAGGCATCAATGATGCGCTTGAGCAGGCAAATATACTCGCTCAAAAAGCTAAAAAACTCGGCGGTTTCGTCAACCTCATCCCCTACAACACCGTGGAAGGCCTCGAGTGGGAACGCCCGAGCGACGAGCATTGCAAGCTCTTCCGCGATACCGTTAAAGCCACTGGCGTGATGACCACCATGCGCCTTGAAAAGGGCCATGACATCGACGCCGCCTGCGGCCAGCTCCGCCTCAAGGAGATGAAAAAAACCGCGGAATCATAATCTCTAATTGTAATCCCGGCGTCTGAACTGCCAGCAGGTGAAGCTGAGCACCACCACTTGGAACAGAGCAGCCACCCACCAGGGATTGCCTTTGGATGCAGTTGCTGTCCCCCCCACAGTGCGGATTTCACCTTTGATCTGAATCACTGACTCAAGGCGATCCGTGATTGCGGCAACATTCGGCAGTAGGCGGTTCACCGTGCTCAGGTAGCGCTGACTTTGCTTCAGCTTGATGAGTTCGTCTGGCTCCTCATCCAAGTGCATGGCCTCGATTTGAGCAACCCCGCTTTCCACCCCTTGTTGCGCAATTTGTAGGCCCCAACTTGCAGCAGACAAGAACACAGCAGCCATCAAGGCCATCAGGCTAGAGCGGGTGATGACACCGACCCACGCCATGATCACAGCATAACAGCTGTAGGCAAAAGTCACGATTGGCACCACCCAGAAAAGCGAAAGATTGAGCACTCCCGTGCGCAGGTAAATGGAGATCACGCCGATCAAACAAAGCACCAATAGAAGTGACCCCACATAAATCAAACAACTGAGGTACTTCAGTAAAATCAAGCGCACGCGTGATATTGGTTTCGAAAGAGATACTTCAATCAGTCCGCCACGGATGAACTCCGGGAATACTGAGGCCGTCGTAAGCAAGGAGAGCAGAATGAATCCGCTACCTAACCAATATGGCACAATGGCATCGCGAAACACTTGCTGATAGAGCACACTATTGCTTTGCTCATCCATCGCCCAGCTACTGCCATGAAATTCTGAAGCTCCAAAGAAAATACTCCACGATTCACCTGCATACCCGATCGAGGCGTACAGTACTAGTAATAGCACACTCAGTGTCGCTGATGCCCAGAAAAGAAATCGAGCGCGCAGCATGCGCATCGTTTCGAGCAGAATGGTGACAGTTTGAATCATCTTTCCCCTCCTGCTGTCACGTCCGAATCTGTCACTCGATCCACGAAAATTTCTTCCAAGCTGTAGCGTTGTTGAGCAATCCCTGTGATGGTCATGTCTTCACTCCTAAGTAGATCAATAAGCTGTTGGAGCTTGGCCGCTTCTAAATTCTTGATGCTCAATTTACCCGCATCGACTTTCATGGGTGCAATGTCGAACAATGCCTTCTCAAGCTGTGATTCGATCAATCCATCTACCAACACTTCGGTCCGCGACGACTCTGCTTGCAACTCCGAGAGCCTCCCTTGCTCAACCATTTTACCTTCCTTGAGAATTGCCACATGGTCACAGAGCATTTCAAGCTCACCCAGCAAATGGCTGCTAATCACAATGGTTTTCCCCTGTTCCTTGAGGCGCAGCAACATCTGGCGCATCTCACAACGGCCCTCGGGATCGAGCCCATCGGTCGGTTCATCAAGGAAGATCAGCTCGGGGTCATTCACCAATGCCTGCGCCAAGCCAATCCGCTGGCGCATTCCTTTTGAATAGGTGCGTAGCTTGCGCCCAGCAAAGCCTTGAGCCCCGACAAAGGTATAGAGCTCCTCCTCGCGTTTCCGACAAAACTTCTGGCAAACCCCTGACATCCCAGCAGCGTATCGCACCACTTGCTTGCCAGTCAGGTAGTCAGGAAATTGAACATTCTCGGGAAGGTAGCCTACCTTCTGTAGCACCGATTTCGTACCAATTGGTTGCCCGAGCATCACTCCAGAACAAGTCGATGGCCGAATGATCCCAAGTAGAATCTTCAACAAGGTACTCTTGCCTGCGCCATTAGGACCTAACAGACCGAAAATTTCGCCACGAGGCACAGTAAAATTCACCCCCTTCAAGGCCTGCAAACGACCACGGTAGCGCTTGCGCACTCCCCTGACATCGACTGCCGGCATGTATGGGTTTTCGGTCATCACCTAAACTAGAAATTGCTGAGGGTCGGAGAAATCAACCCACCCAGCTAGTATGAAGAATGTTTTTGAGACGGTCGACTTCTAATGCTGTCGTTTTCGCGATGAAACCCGCCTTGTGGGCAAAATGCACATCCTCACAATCATTCACACGGGTGAAGTCCAATCTGAGATCATCATTAAAACGGCTCAGACCATATCCTTCTCCACGACGATCCGGGTAAACCATCGCGGCACAGCCGAGTTGATTCTTCTCAATATAGCGGCTCATGCAGGCGGACAGTTCACCATTATCTGCATCGACACGTGGCATAAACAACGCTTTAAACCCTTCGCCAAGCTCCCAAACCTCACAGGCATTTGCGATTTCATCCATGCGCGTGCGCATCCCTTCGAGGTAGCTGATCATGTCCTCGCCAATCATTCGCATCACCTCATAGATCGGCTGACCTGGGTGGTGCTCTTGCTCCTTGGCAAAGCGTCTTAGAAGCGTGATGTCTACCGGCGAGTTGAGCTTTGCAACAGTCAATCGATCAACACCCAACCATTGCGAGGTCTTCACGATCCCACGAGTGTCTATCCATTCCGTGGTCTCAAGCCAATCACAGAACTCACGCGCCTCTTCATACAATCTGAGATGCTTGAGTACCAAACTCAAGGCACAAGTCGGCGCATAGTTTGCCGGAAATTGGTGATGATCAAAGTTCATCTGCTCTGGAGCATGCTCGCCCCCAACATCCACCACTGCTGTGGAGCGGTCACTCAAATCATCCGCACTTGGCTCACGCCGCAATACTGGAACAGCATAGCGCGCGATCATCAAGCTACAGGCCAAAAAATCATCCTTATGGGCACCACCAGGATGAGTCACAATCCGCTCTAAACTCATGCATCTAGCATCCTTTAGAAATTGCGAATGTCAACACTTCCAAGCTTACTCGCTGGAATCAGATTCATCGTTAGAATCAACCCCGTAACTCTCAATGATCGACATGCATGCCATCCAGCGCTGGGCAAAGTCCTCATCATCTTCAGCCAACTTCATCGCACCAAGCTCGGCAAACTCTTCCAAACCAGTGAGGTAGGCATACGCCACCAGGCCTTCGCGGCGGGCAGACTCAGATAGCTCAGAACTAATCAATTGTCGGTGAAGGTCGATAAAATCTGAAGGATCAACCATGTCCCACTTGAGCAGACTCTCCACACCTGATTGGTCAGACACGAGGAAGCCGTCAGGTGTAGAACCCAAGATGAGAGTGTAATGAATCCCCTCACTGCCTTTCAGAGCAAAATTAAAGAGCTCACCATCTAGTTCCTTCTCGGTGATTTTGAAGAGATTCTGTACCAGCCCAGAAAGGTAAGAAAGCTGCTTGATCCATTCCTTACCCTCATCTGTGCGCGGCTTCGCAGCCTCTAGCTCATCAGCAAGCTGCGTTAGCCGGTGCTCTTCGATACTAGCACGAATGTCGTCCTGTCGCTTTTGCCACGATCTTTCAGCGGCTATTTCCTCTTGCTTGATGCGTTCCTGATGTTCTTCGCGTCGCGTTTGGGCTTCAAGCAAACGGATGCCCACCTGCTGCTTCCAGAGCATGACATTGTAGGGTGCTCTTCCCTGAGTTTTCAGCGCCTTTGCCAACTTACCTAGCTTGGCTAGGGCTGCATCTGCATCGCGACGATCATTAATTTCTGGTTGTGCACCCGCGTAGTTGCGCAGCACTTGATAGTCCGCAAGGTAGTCACGACTGACTGATTCGTAGTAGGCTCCCGCTGTACCATGGCTACTAGAAAAGGCACTCATCACACGTCGGAATTTCGAAACGGCGAATTTCCAATTCCCCTGTTCCCACTCCTTGAGTGCCGAAGCAAATAAGATGATGTGATGAAGGTCTTCCCCCACTTCGCCTTCCTCGCGCAGCATCACTGAGTCAAACCCTTGTAACTCGCTCAGCGCCGCACGCAGTCGCTGCTCCAGTTCATTCGGCTCACTCTCTTGCTCCTGACGACGCTTGAGTACTTGGTGCAAGCTTCTACGAGCTCGGTTAGAATCTCCCTTCATCCAGCTGGCCATCGCCGAGTGAACACCAGCCCAATAGACGGTTTCACCTTCGACATTCGGCTCCATCGCCAAGGCGAGATACACCTTCTGTGCATCGCTGAACTTCTTGGCCTCCATCAGCGTCTGAGCATCTCGAATCATCGAGGCCACCATGAGGCGCACCGCCTCTTGAGCTTTTGCCTCAAGCTCTTCCTCAGTTTCTTCTTCTGGTTCTGGCACCTCAGCCACCTCGCTAAGCACCGGAGCCACCACAGGTTCAGCACCGCGATCCATCACCACCAAAATCCCTGCAACAACAATCAAGCAAAAGACAGCGATCAATGAACCCGTGGCCTTCTGCCGCGAAGCAGAGCGCGCGCGCGAAACCTCTTCCAATGAGACCGGATCTTCCAACACCTTGGGATCGCGCCCAGATTGATAATACTCATCCACCTTGCGCAACGCTTGCTTGAGCTCTGCGTAGTCCTGATAGCGATCCCCCACCTCGTAAGCCATCGCCTTGTTGATCACATCACAAAGCGCCTGACTCACATTCGGAGCCACCTCCTCTAGAGGAGCAACCTCTTGCTTGATTTTTAGTAGCTCTGTGGTCGAACGCGTCTCGGTGGTGAATGGAGGTTTACCTGACAGCGCATGATACAGACTCGCTCCCAGAGCAAAAACATCTGAACGCAGATCCTCAGGCTTCATCTCAAGCGTTTCAGGAGGGACATAATACGGTGTGGCCCATACTTCATCAGCAATGGCAGTCCCACCAGACGTCATCAATGCCAAACCAAAATCTACAATCTTCGCGTGTCCATCCCGGTCAATCAACACATTGCCGGGCTTCATGTCGCGGTGCAACAAATTCTCGGAATGCGCAGCATAGAGGCCATCCGCAATCTCAATCGCCAACTTGGCAATCATTTCCTCATCTTGCGGCCCACTGCGAGCGATCATCTCTTCGAGACTTTCTCCCTCCACCAGCTCCATCGCGATGTAGTAACGATTGAATTCCTGTCCCACCGTGTAGACACGGACCACATTCGGGTGACTGATTGAGGCGGTAATCTGCGCCTCTTTTTCAAACTCTGCCGCGCGCTTCTTGTCCTGCGAGTATTCCTCGTTCAACAACTTGATCGCCACATTGCGCCCAAGGCTCACATCGGTGGCACCATACACCACACTCATCCCCCCAACTCCTTGACGCTTAAAAATCTGATATCCCCCGATGCGGCTTTTCACGTGGGTGTGTTCTCCACAGTGAGGGCACTGCACGTTGGTGTAGATCGGCAACATGGTGATCTCCATTTCTCCACCACATGCCGGACACTTTTCGAGCTCTATCTCAAAATCTAGGGGTTCGTCCTCCATTTGCTAGATCCTATATTTAACAATTATTAACAATACTCAACCCCTTTTATCTGATGACCAACAGCATTTTTTTATTTATCGCTTCTCACAATCAGCATACATCGCTCTATACAAGCCTCTGACTATGGAAATTGTAGCCGATACTACTGGAGCTAGACTCGACATCTTTCTCAACGAGAAAATAGATGACATGTCGCGCGCGCAGATCCAAACCCTCATCAAGTCAGGCAATGTCACAGTCAATGGCAAGGCCTGCAAAGCCAAGTATTCAGTCCAACACAACGACACCATCGCAGTCGACATCCCCGAGCCAGAGAACGAGGAAGTCGCAGCAGAGGACATCCCGGTAGAAATCCTCTTTGAAGACGAGCACCTCATCGTGCTCAACAAAGCCACTGGCATGGTCGTTCATCCAGCAGCGGGAAATAACTCCGGCACACTCGTGAATGCGCTATTACATCATTGCCACGGCAAGCTAGCGGCAGAAGGAGGAGAAGGCCGCCCAGGCATCGTTCATCGTCTAGACAAAGACACCTCGGGCTGCATCGTAGTGGCTAAATCTGACACAGCCCACCGCAGCCTCGTGGCACAATTCAAAGAACGCAGCACAAAAAAGCAATACCTCGCAGTGGTCAATGGCACACCACTCAAGGAAAATGACACGGTATTCACCCACATCGGACGCCATCCAGTGAACCGCTTGAAAATGGCAGTAGTCAATCCTGGCTCAGGAAAAACCGCCATCACAGACTACCAATGCCTCGGCCACGATGACCTCACCGATAGCTCGCTCATCCATTGTGACCTCCACACCGGCCGCACCCACCAAATACGCGTTCACATGCTCCACATCGGCTGCGCTATCCTCGACGATCCAATATACGCGAAGGTCAAACATCAGAAAACCAGCACTGGCCGCCTCATGCTCCACGCACGTCGTCTGAGCATCACGCACCCGGTCACCGAGGAGCGACTCACCTTCCGCGCCCCGATCCCCGAGGAATTCCATCCCTGGACAGATCGATTCTACACAGATCCCGTCGAGGCCTGATGCAAGGAGAGGCGCAGCACAAATTTTACCCTTCCACTCTGAGGATCAATCTCGTAAAAGCCTGCCATACCTATGCGCTTTATCCTCGTCAAGATTGCCCTTGCCCTCTTCTGTGCTCAGATCAGCACTCTGACACTGGCTGCCGATAGCACAGGCCCTGTACGCCCGGGCACTTTATTCCTCTCCGCCTACCAGACTGTTTCTGAAGCAAAGAAATGCGAGCAAGACCAGAAGTACAAGCAAGCGTGGGAAAACTACCACCAAGCACTCAAGTACTACCAATCTCTCGCAGCATCATTTCCTGCTTGGAAACCAGAACTCGTCCACCGTCGCATCGAGCTCACTAGCAAAGCCATCAAGGATGTAGAACCCAAAGCGCAGCAGGTAGTACTCGCTGAGAAGGCCAAGTTGCAGCACCTTATTACAGACGAAAATAGCTTCGCCCAGATCCCTGACCCCACAACCACCAATGTGCTACAGGACGAACAACTCTCCCAGCTCACCCGCATGAACCAACGCATCAATGCGCAGCAACAAGAGCTCAATCAACTTAAGAAAAAACACAGCCAAGAAGCCTCCCTCTACCAACAGAAAATTGTGGAGCTTCAGAAAAAACTCCAAGACAGCCAGCGAGGGCTCGGGATTGAAAGTAACCAAAGCCGACTGCTGAACCAAGAAATCGCCAAACTCCAACGCGAACTCAAACGCAGCCGAGAGCTCGGTAAAAATGACCAACAAAAGTTGCTCTCCACTATCGAAGAACTCCAACAAACTCGCACCAAACTCGCCACCGCACCACTCCGAGCCGATGTAGAAAAATTACGTCAAATCAAAGCTCAGCAAGAAAAAGAACTCAAATTCCTCGTCAATGCCCACCGCAATGCCACCAAAAAAATCGAACTAAAAACGATTGAAAACCAAAAACTGAGCAAAGAACTCGCCGAGACCAAACTCGAGCTAAAACTCAAAGTTCAGTCACTCGAGAGCGCAAAAACCAACACAGCCAACGTGGTCGCATCAATGCGCCAGGAAATCTCCAGCTTGAAGCGGAAACTCTCAAATGCCGAGAACACCATCGCCCGCCAGAAAGATGAAATTGCTGACCTCATCGACCGTGTCGCCCAATCAGAAATCCTCACTGACGAACTGCGTGAAGAACTCACCAACGTCACTGCCGAGCGTGACCAGCTCAGTAGTATGCTCAAACTAAGCGATGCAGACCGCGCCCAAGAACTCATGCGCGAAAACCTGCGACTCGGCCGCGAGCTCAGCACTGCAAAGCAGCACCTCAAACAACTCCACAGCGACAAAAATGTCGCCCTTGATCGCGTCACAGAAGCAGAAAACAGCCTGGCCATCGCCAAGCACCAGCTCATCCTCAAGCGCCAAGAAAACGCAGAGTTCCGCAAGCGAATCTCCCAACTAGAATCACGCCTAAAGCAAACGCAAGAACAACTCATCGCCAGCAACAACGCACCACAAGACGACCCCGCTGCGCGCGAAGAAGCAGAAATTCTCAAGAAAACAGTCAATCGCTTGATCGCGCAATCCTCACGACGCCGCCAAGCTGAACGCCTGCTATGGATGGAATACCAAAAGCTCGCACCAGCGAGTTCCTCCTTCACCAAAGAATACCTCGAAATCGCTGGCGAGGATATACAACTCACCGAGCGCGAGCGCCAAGTCGTGCTTGAGCACCAATCCGAAAGCACCCTGCGTAGCCCACTCACAGGATCCAATCGCTTTGACCAACAGATTGCCAAAGCTAAAGCCGATGAACGCATCTCCACCTTCCACACCATCGCCACCAAACTCGTCAGTAAAGGGCAGTTAGAATTTGCCCAAGACATCTACGATGAAGCCTACGACTCGATCCCTGACTTCAGTTTTCTCGTCAACCGCGGCGTCATCAGAATGCGCCTACAAAATTACAACGAAGCAGAGGAAATCTTTGAGCTTAGTACCTCGCAGCGCCCGCGCAATCCCTACAGCCACTTCATGCTAGGCATGACACGCTTCCACCTCGAAGACGACGACCTCGCCAGCAAGTCAATCGAACAAGCGATCACCCTCAAACCAGACTACAAAGAAGCAATCCTCTACCGTGGAATCATCGAAGGCAGAAACCATCGCTACCAAAGTGCCATCGAACACTTCAATAATGCGATCGAACTCGACCCCAACTTCGAAGCAGCACACTTCAACCTCTCGATCATCTACAACATGATGGGCAACAACAAACAGGCGATTAAAGCCTACAACAATGCCCTGAGAGCCGGACTCGCGCCGAACCAGAATTTTGAGAAAAAGATTGGCATCTAAGCCTCCCCCTCAAGTGGTTCGAACCACCACTCCGCAGTGGCTCTAGCATTTGATTGAATCACGCCACACCATTCTCCACTCGATCTCATTCTCCATGAAACACCTACTCTTGCTCTTCAGCTTCGTACTCACGGGCTATTGTTTGGCCACAGAAAAACCAAACATCATCTACATCAATGCCGATGACCTCGGAGTGATGGATGTCGCCTTCATGGGCGACACCCGCTACCACACTCCGAATCTAAGCCGACTAGCGAAGCAAGGAATGGTCTTCACGGAAGCCTATGCGCCCTCCGCCAACTGCGCTCCAAGCCGAGCCGCTTGCCTCAGCGGCCAAGCAGCGCCACGAACTGGCGTCTACACTGTGGGCACTTCCGAGCGCGGCAAAAAAGCAACACGCAAGTTGATCCCAACCCCAAACACCACGCACCTCGACAACGACTGCGTGACACTCGCCGACGAAATGAAGGCTGCTGGTTACCTCACCTGTCAGATTGGTAAGTGGCACGTGGGTAAAGACCCCGAGAAACAAGGAATCGACATCAACATTGCTGGCGCACACTGGGGCACCCCACCCGGAGGTTACTACCCACCATACAAAAATAAGCACCTCAAAGATGGCCCCGCTGATGAATACCTCACCGACCGCCTCACCAATGAAGCGATCCAATTTCTCACCAAGCACAAGGACCAAAGCTTCTTCCTCTACCTCCCCTATTACTCGGTCCACACCCCCATACAAGGTCGCCGAGATCTCCTAAAAAACTACCCAGAACTCAAAGGCGTGCAGCGCCAGTACGCGGCCATGGTAGAAGCACTCGATGAAAATATTGGTCGTTTACTCGACACCCTGGACACACTCAAACTTAGCGACAACACCCTCCTCGTCTTTAGCTCAGACAACGGAGGAATCACCAAATTCAGCAGCCAAGCACCACTACGCTCCGGCAAAGGCGCATACTATGAAGGTGGCATCCGCGTACCAGTCGTGATGCGCTGGCCAAATGAAATCCCAGCGAACACGACCTGCGATGTCCCCATCACCGGGCTAGACTTCTACCCAACAATGGTCCACGCAGTGGGTGGCACACCCAAACCCGGGAAGCCAATCGATGGCACCAACCTCATGCCATTAATGACCCAATCAGGATCCATCCCAAACCGGGCACTCTACTGGCACTTTCCTATTTATCTGGAAAAATATAGCGATGAAGATGGAGGGCGCGACCCCTTGTTCCGCACCCGCCCAGGATCCGTAATTCGTTATGGTAAATGGAAGATGCACCAATACTTTGAAGATGGTGGCATCGAACTCTACGACCTCAGTGCCGACCAAGGTGAAAGCAATAATCTGGCGCAACAAATGCCAGAAAAAACCGAAGAGTTGATGGGGATGCTTCAGAATTGGAGAAAAAAACTCCATGCTCCAATCCCTACAGAATTAAACCCCAGCTACGACCAGCGCACTGCGCCAAAAACCGCAAACTAACAGCTGTCCTTCGGCTGTCCTGTAGCATCCAGAAGAATGTTCAAAGCTCCCCCAGAAATATAAGCCTCCCGCACCAATGCCACCAGCGACACAGCCATCAACACCAACGCGATCCCAAACATTACCGCGCCCAGGCTTTGAAGCTGAAAAAGCATGACCCCCATCGAGCAAACACAGAGGAACAAGCTCAACGCACCACTCACCTGCATCCAACGAATCAAGATCAAGCGCTTGCGTAAGTTGGCAATCTGCGCAAGTAAATGATCGCTGCAGTGCTGCGGCGATTGAATCCAATCCGTGTGCAACTTGCGAATCAATGCCGAGAGAGCAAGAAAGCGATTGGTGTAACTCAGGAACAACAAGCTCACCGCCGGAAACAGTAAGGCGGGTGTGGAAATATCAATATCCATGGCGACGCCAGTATGGGCCAGTAGCCCCAGCAATGGCAAGCGCGATAGGCTCCAGCCTATTGCACACTCGGTCGCACTGGGATATGGCGCTCGGCAAAGTAATCCTTCGCTTCACCCACCGTGTGCTGGCCGAAGTGGAAGATACTCGCAGCAAGCACTGCGTCAGCCTTGCCACCCTCAAGAACATCCACCATGTGTTGCAGATTCCCTGCACCACCACTGGCAATAACTGGGATTCCTACAGCTTCGCTCACTGCGGCTGTGAGTTCGATATCGTAACCATCTTTGGTACCATCCGCATCCATTGAGGTCAGCAAAATCTCACCAGCACCGCGGTTGTAGATTTCCTTAGCCCACTCAACAGCGTCAATACCCATCGGTTTGCGACCACCGTGGGTGTAAATCCCCCACTTACCTGGCCCTTCTTTCTTCGCGTCAATTGCACACACAATACACTGACTTCCGAAAGCAACCGCACCTTCATCGATGAGACTCGGATTGAGAATGGCGGCGGTATTCACCCCCACTTTGTCAGCACCCGCCATCAGCATCTCACGCATGTCTTCTACTTTACGGATCCCACCACCAACAGTGAGCGGGATGAAACAATGTTCGGCCGTGCGCTTGACCACATCAACCATGGTATCACGACCATCCGAAGACGCCGTAATGTCCAAAAATACTAGCTCGTCTGCTTCTTGTTCGTTGTAAGCAATCGCACACTCCACAGGATCCCCAGCGTCACGGAGGTCCACAAAGTTGGTGCCTTTCACCACACGACCATTGGTCACATCCAAACAAGGTATAATTCGCTTTGCGAGCATGCAGCGACTAATAACCACTCAGCTAGAATCGTCAATCCGATATCACAAGCCCTTGAAGTTGCGGTAGGGTTTGTAGGTTCCCGTGGGAACCGCCACCTTCTTGGATTCCTTTTTCAAGCGACGGTACTTCTCGATGAATTTGCTAGGGTTTGCCCAGTTCGCATACGTGCGCCCAACCGAACTGCGGTGCATCCCAACCTTGAGGTTGTGCCTGATCTCAAAATGCAGATGGGCACGATACATCCCACGATTGTTTCCCATAGTAGCGATCTGCTGGCCGCGCTTCACCTTATCCCCCACCTTCACCAACATCTTACGGCAGTGCCCATAGAGTGCGTCGATGTAACGAATCTGCTTGGTCTCTGGGTCGCGATACGCATGACGCACAATCACCACACGCCCCCATCCAGCACGAATGTCGTAGGCAAATGCCACCACGCCATCCGCAATCGCATACAGCGGGTCATGCAGGTCAGTATCACCACCTCCACGACCATTCCAGTCTTCACCGAAATGCACGGGACTACGCAAGCGTAGGCCTCGCGCCTTGTAGTATCCCTCGGCATTTGGCTTTCCCACTGGGTAGTCAAAACCATCAGCAAGACGCACCTTCACCCCTGCCTCTGTAGGCTTCACCAGAAGTGTTAGAATGGCGACAAGTAAGATCCAAGGGCTGAGTGGATGGCGAGGTCGACCCATCAATTAGAAAAGTAGATCATCCCCGCAATACCAGCCACGAAACAATAATAGGCAAAGTATTCTAGTTTGCCTTTTTTCACAGCCCCCATCACCAGATAAATCGCTAGAAAGCCGACCACAGCCGCCGCCGCCGCCCCAGCTAAATATGCATTTGAGAAACATTCCTCCATCGCGGCGCCCACGGATCCAGTGGACTCCACCTTGTCTTTCATGGTAAAGACAAAGCCACCGAGAATTGCTGGAATCGACATCAAGAAAGAGAATTCAGCAGCCTTATCCGGCTTCACCCCAGCCACCAATCCAGCTGCAATGGTAGAGCCAGATCGTGAAATACCAGGAAGAATCGCAAACGCTTGGCCGATCCCCATCACCACAGAACTGCGCCAACCAGGCTCACCTTTGGTCGATTGAATCAAACGAGGCACAAACAAAATTCCACCAGTCACAATCAATAGCCCGGCCACCAAAACCGGATTCCCTGGCGCTGCTTCAAAGAAGTCCTTGAAAAGCAATGCAGCGATCACTGCTGGGACCGTCGCCAAGCCTAACATTAGAATCATCTTCCGCTCCGCAGCCATGCTCGGCGTGTACAGTGACTGCACCAACTTCCACAGACTCTTCCTAAAAAATAACAACACGCTCATAAGCGTTCCCAAGTGCAGCACAATCTCAAAAGCCAAGTCACCATGATGGCCTGAGCCCACCTCGCGAATCCCCAATAAATACTCAGTGAGCACGATGTGCCCGCTTGAACTAATCGGGAGGAATTCTGCCAATCCCTGCACTATCCCGACTACCACTGCCTTCCAAATCTCCATTGTTACAAATTGTTAGTTGGCTGATCATAAGGCAGAGACCCATATGAGCAACCTAAATCTATCACTACCCAACAGATATTACTCCCTGGATCACCTGAACAAAAAAAGAGCGCCCTGATTACTCAGGACGCTCCACGGATAGATAGTTTAACTAGTAAACGTTTGGCAGGGCTATACCCTACCGTGCGTTTTACCAGAGAAGCTGTGCACGAACGCGAACGCCGGATACTTCGTTCTTGTCGTCGCCTGCGCCGTTTTCAGCGTCAGCATTTTCGTAACCAACCATGAGCTTAACAGCCTTGGAAACGTGGTAGTTAACACCTACGAAGAGGGACTTGATTTCTGAGTCTTCACCTGAGATACCTACAACTGGAGCACGTCGGATGAGCTCGTCAGTGTCGATACCGAACTTGTCGTTCTTGAGGTATGCCCAACGTACAACTGGCTCCCACTTGTCGTAGCGGTATGAAGCACGGAGTGAGTAACCTTGTGAGTCACCTTCTTCGCCGAGGTCGCCGGAGAAGTACTCACCAAGAAGGTTTACGCCTGCGAACTTAGCATTTGCGTAACCAGTCCAAGCTGTAACTTTGTCACCTACAACGTCGTTTTCAGACTGGTAACCGTAGTCACCACCGAGTGTGAAGTTGTCGTTTGACCAACGAAGACGACCGAAACCAGCGAATGCATTGCTTGCGCTTGCAGTACCACCGAGACGGGAACCTTCACCTTGAGCTGCGTTTACGAATGACGCACCGTAAGAGAAACCTGCACCGAGCTTACCAGTGGAGTGGATACCTGTGTGACGAGCAGAGAAGTCGATGTCATCAGCGAAGAAGCGGTTAGCTGCGGAACGCTCGATTGTTGGAATCTTAGCTGAAGAAGAATTTTCTTCGAAACCGAATGGTACCTTGATGTAACCAAACTTGAGGTTTGCGTAGTCAGCCGCCTTGTAGCCGATGTATACTTTGTCGAAACCAAGCTCAGGAGCATCATCACCAGCAAGGGAGAGAACTGTCTCACCGTAGAAGCCGTTGGAAAGCTTTGCCTTAGCACCGAGGTAAACACGGCGGAAGTAGAAGTGGTTTGTGCTTGGTACTTTTTCACCATTGTCTTCTGCATCGAGTGCATCGTACTGGAGGTGAAGACGACCATTGAAGCGTACTTCAACTGTTTCTTTCTGCTTAGCCTTGAAGACTACGCCTGCTGCTTCTTGAACAGGAGCTACTTCACCTGCTAGTGCTGCGCCGGAAAGAGCAGCTGCACCGATCATTGTTGTTACTACTTTGTTATTCATAGTTATAAGTGTATATTTTTCACGAAGGAACGCTGGCATCACGCGCTGGCTAATTCGTTTCGTTGATCACACTTCTAGAACAATTTCGCATTTCAGGAATAAATTTAATGTGTTTATTCTGTCACATTACTCCAAGCCACACCATGAGTCGAAGGACCAGACACGTCCCGACTAAGAACGATAAAGGCCTAGTGCCTGCTTAAGGCAAGCAACCCCAAAGGAGAAGCGATTGTGCGTCGGTCGATCCGGCTGCATCAACTTCCATCCATATAGCTCACCTTCGTGTAACAATTTCTCTGTTGGGTGAACCATGATGTTGCGCTCACATAGCATCAACATCGGTAAATCAGCGTGACTATCAGAGTACCCAGAGCTATTCGGAAGCACATCTCCCTTACTCCAACCCTCCGGGAACAAGTGCTGCATGCGTTTGATTTTGACACCGCCTTTATTGTTAGAACCAATGATATCTGGGAAGAGACTGATGCGGCTACCGTAATCGACTCGGGTGCCGAAGTAATGATCCACCTCAAACTTTTCGGCAATGTATTTCACCCAAATTTCTGGGCTAGCAGAATTCAGAATCACCAATTGCCCGGCCTCTTTGTGTTTATCTAACTCGGCTTTGATTTCATCGTAGATGTCTGCAGGCTGCAGGGTGTCCACGAAGTCTCTAGCATAGCCATCTAACTTCTGGCTATCCATCCCTGCTAGATAATTGAGAAAGATGCGCTTCATGGTCTCTGGGCCAAGCCACTTCGCAAATGGCAGGAATGGGATGAACCCGAGGATATATAAAACGCGTAACGGTTCTTTACGGATGATATAATTACAGAAGAGCAACTGAGTATCCCAAGGAATCAATGTTTGATCTAAGTCAAACAGTGCATATCCGTTAGGGGACTCATACGAGCTCTCGGTTGCTAGTTCCGCAGAATTCACTGCATCACACTCTCTGACTTCGCATGGATTGGCAAGCGCCAAACTAAGCGTTTGATGGGCTTGGTTGATGAAGCGCTTGATACTAACATCCCTACACAGTTTCGCTTGGAAGCAACGAGTGCTTTACGAGATAGGAATGCATCGCAATACAACAGAGATGTTACTGCGAATGCTTTTTCGCTAATTCCCACATCGCTGCCACACTCGATCGAGATAGGCTTTTGCGAGTGGCACACAAGCCTACCACATAGGGTTCCAGTGAAGGCGCGTTTTCTAAAAGCTCTACCTCATCTCGAAACGGGCTACGATCCAGAACGAGCTGGGGAACCACGCCCACACCACAGCCCAAGCGCACCATGGCGATGATTCCCTCATTCCCTGAAACCTCAGTGATGCGAGCCGTATGCGCGCCGAGCTCGCGAAGGCATTGGTCTACCCTGCCCCGTGACACCCCACTCCGAGGTAGCACCAGTGGCAGCTTACCAATATCCGCTGGGGTTTCATAATGATCATCGAAGCCTGCGCCCCTCGGGCTGATGAAGACTAATTGAGTAGTTTGTAGGGGCAGGAAATCGACACGATCAGACAGCCTATCAGGTAGAGCCGCTACAGCCATGTCAATATCCCCAGCAAACAAAGCATCCAATGACTCTTCCGCTGCACCAGTCCTCAAATTAAGCCGCACTTTCGGAAATGCAGCTCGATACCCCTCAAGCAAGTCAGGCAATAGGCTGTAAACCGCCGTGACCGAAGCATAGATAGACAAGCGTCCTTCTACCGAAGCATCATCGACCAATTCACTACAGATTCCCTCCCATTCTTTCTGAGCCTTGTGTGCATAGGTGTAAAACTTCTCGCCCGCACTGGTGAGCTGGACCTGGCGAGTATCGCGGATGAACAAGGTCGTATTCAAAACGGCTTCCAAACGCTTAATGCTGCGAGTCAAAGCCGACGGACTAAGGTTACACAACTCACTCGCTCTGCCAAAATGCATCGTTTCTACCAGTGCAAGGAAATGTTTAATTTCGTGCTGATTCACAGTACCAAGAGGCTAAACCATAGCTTTAGCGCTCCACAAGATTAAGATTTGAACAAAGCTTTATGATGAAAATGATTGTCATCTGAAAGATGGCTCTTTATTTCAACTTACTAACTAAGTTGCCATGCCAAGAATTGTAATCATCGAACCGAACAAACAAGATCAGCCCTATAGTGTGAGCTTGGATACGAAACGACTAAGCATCGGCCGAGCTGCGGGATGCGACATCAAACTTGATGAACCGTCGATATCCAGCAACCACTGCAATTTTCTCCGAGTGCCCGGTGGCTACATTGTTGAGGACCTGGGATCCACCAATGGCCTCAAAGTCAATGGTGAACGATTCGACCGCATTGGTGTTGCCAGCAACGAGACCATCACACTTGGTCGTGAAGTCCACATTGATTTACAGTTCAGCGATGAGGAAGTCGCCTACCTTCAAAACGAAGGGCCAGCGCCACTATCCTCCTCCAATGAACTGCCACAAATGCCAAAGACGGCCCCTCTACCAGCACCTGAACCAGAGCTACCAGTGGCAGATCTCGCAGCCCCCACCCCCACTCAACAGGCTCCTGCATACCAAGCTCCCCCAGCCGCTGCACCGCCACATCAAGCTCCCGCTTACCAAGCGCCTCCAGCCGCTGCACCGCCACACCAGGCTCCCGCATACCAAGCGCCTCCGGCAGCTGCACCGCCACACCAGGCTCCCGCATACCAAGCGCCTCCGGCCGCTGCACCGCCACACCAGGCTCCTGCTTACCAAGCGCCTCCGGCCGCTGCACCGCCACACCAGGCTCCCACATACCAAGCACCTCCGGCCGCTGCACCAGCAGCAGCTAGACCTCAAGTCACGCCTCTACCTCCGAAAAAGGCAAACCCTTTGGCCAAACTGATCGGCTTTTGCGCCTGCACTGCGCTTGCGATCCTTGCACTCAGCGCCGGCTACCTCACCCGCTATTATCAAGACGAAATAGCTCCTGACAAAGAAGAAACGCAAAACAACAACGAGCGATAGGCCAAAGCCCCGCGCTCATCGCTTCTGTAGCCACTCCGCGCTAGCATAGCGCGCCTGCACCAATCCAGCCACAGCCATCCGCTCAGGCTGGATTTTTTGTGTCATCATGACGAGCTTGGGAGAAAGCTGCTGAGCAAAGCACCCTTGCCAGGCATCTCCTGCCGCCTGCACGCACCCTTGATGCAGCAGTCCGAAACGACCACGTTTCTGTCCAGCGCCTGCCACCTTGGCACCACTGTCACTCACCACATCCTGAGCGACTGGATTACGAAAGCAATCCCGCCCCCCAGTCGCCACACTCCCATCACAAAGTGACACTCGCTGCCCATTCAACGCCAGGCTACGCACCAAAGCCTGATGAATATCATAATAACTAGCATCACCACGCAGCGTCGCAAGATGATATGCTTTAGGCACGATCAAGGTGTAGGTCCCCCCCAGCCGATGGTCCACCATCCCCCCGCCAGTCCAGCGCCTCACAAAACCCACCTCATCATCAAACATCGCCTGTGCCTCCGCGAGCCTATCAAAATACCCCAGACTAACCGTAGGCGAATTCCAGCGGTAAAACCTCAACAATGGGCGCTCACGCTGCTGCGTGTAGAGAAGTTCATCCACGGCCATATTCTCAGCGCCACTGCGCGGGTCCAGATCCACCCAAACATCCAACACATCAAATAGGAACTCAGCCATTGACGATGATATTATTTGGATTTCTCAAACTCTCAAACTAATTACTTGAATCCTCTTCTATTACAGACACATTGGTGCCGTGAACAACACACAGACAGACGACATCCGTATTCAGGCCATTTCCCCACTCATCTCGCCAGCGGTACTTTCCTACTATCTTCCCATCACCGATGAGGCTGTGGAAACTGTGACCAAAGCTCGCCGTGAAGCGGAAGACATTCTTCTTGGCAAAGACGACCGAATTCTCGTGGTCGTTGGCCCATGCTCGATCCACGACCCTAGCGCCGCCATCGAATATGCAGAGCGCCTCAAGTCGCTTGCTGAGCAACACAAAGAAGACCTCTGTATCATCATGCGTGTGTACTTTGAAAAGCCTCGCACCACCGTCGGCTGGAAAGGCTTGATCAATGACCCTCACCTCGATGGTTCTTTCGATATCAACCGCGGCCTCCGCATCGCTCGTGAGCTACTCCTAGAACTCAACACCATGGGCATGCCTGCTGCCACTGAATTCCTCGATGCGATCTCACCTCAGTACGTCGCCGACCTCATTTCCTGGGGCGCTATCGGAGCTCGCACCACCGAGTCTCAAGTGCATCGCGAGCTAGCCTCTGGCCTTTCCATGCCGATCGGGTTCAAAAATGGCACGCGCGGCACAATCCAGATCGCCCTCGACGCGATCCAAGCAGCCCAAGGCTCCCACCACTTCCTTTCTGTCACCAAACAAGGTGTCTCAGCGATTGTCACCACCGCCGGGAACCATGCAGGCCACATCATCCTGCGAGGCTCCTCAGACGGACCAAACTTCAGCAAAGAACATGTGGACGCCTGTGCAGAACGCCTCACGGCAAAAGGACTGCCAGAACAGCTCATGGTCGATGCCTCACACGGCAATTCCTGCAAAGACTACCGCAACCAACCGGCTGTCGTCGCCGACCTCTGCGAACAAATCAGCGCAGGCTCCAAAGCAGTCGCCTCAATCATGATTGAGTCCAACCTCATCGAAGGCGCACAAAAACTTGGCGACGATCCATCACAGCTCGTCTATGGACAGTCGATCACCGACCAGTGCATCAGTTGGCAGAGCACAGAAGATGTGATCTCTCAGCTCTCTGAAGCGGTGCAGAAGCGTCGTGCCCAAAATAGTTAAACCATACCCTCTCGCTTTTCTAGCCAGCTACCCAGCTCACCGGGTAGCTGGCTTTTTTTGTACCGCATCAAGCAAAAGCACAGTCACTATGAAATCTGCTCATCATCACCAACAATGATATCGACGATTTATAGCACGATTCCTCATTCAATAGACACAATTCCCACTTGCCCAACAGTCTCTGATGCTCTAAACACGCGCGCATCGAATCTAATTAGAACATGGCAACTATTATCTACACCAAGACAGACGAGGCACCAGCACTCGCGACCTACTCGCTCCTTCCTGTGATCGAGGCGTTCTCCAAGACTGCTGGCGTGGCAGTGGAGACTCGCGACATCTCACTCGCTGGCCGCATCATCGCTAGCTTCCCAGAGAACCTCACCGCAGATCAGAAGATCGGTGACGCACTCGCAGAACTTGGTGAACTTGCCAAGACACCTGAAGCCAACATCATCAAGCTTCCAAACATCTCCGCCTCCGTGCCACAGATGAAGGCAGCCATCGCTGAGCTTCAAGCCGCTGGATACGACATCCCGAACTACGAAGACGCAGAAGAGCGCTACTCCAAAATCAAAGGTTCCGCAGTGAACCCAGTGCTCCGCGAAGGCAACTCCGACCGCCGCGCACCTGGCGCCGTGAAAAACTACGCCAAGGTCAACCCACACCGTATGGGTGCTTGGTCCAAGGACTCCAAGTCACACGTCTCCACCATGGGCGCCAACGACTTCGCTTCTAACGAGCAATCCGTAACCCTCGAAAAGGCCACTGAAGCCAAGATCGTCTTCACCGCTGCAGACGGCACAGAAACCATTCTCAAGCCATCCATCCCACTTCTTGAAGGTGAAGTATTCGACTCCACATTCATGAGTAAGAAGGCACTCGTTTCCTTCCTCGAACAAGAAGTCGCCGATGCGAAAGCCAAGGATGTCCTGTTCTCACTCCACATGAAGGCCACCATGATGAAGGTCTCCGACCCAATCATCTTCGGACACGGCGTAGAAGCATTCTACAAGCCAGTCTTCACCAAGCACGCAGCCACTATCGCTGAGCTCGGTGTCAACACCAAGAACGGCTTCGGCGACCTCGTAGCCAAGCTCGACTCACTTCCATCCGACAAGAAAGCTGAAATCCTAGCCGACATCGATGCCTGCTACGCAGACGCACCTGCAGTCGCAATGGTAGATTCCGACAAAGGCATCACCAACCTCCACGTACCATCCGACGTCATCATCGATGCTTCCATGCCTGCGATGATCCGTACATCTGGCCAAATGTGGAATGCCGCTGGCGCACAACAAGACACCAAGGCAGTCATCCCTGACAGCTCTTACGCTGGCGTCTACGCAGCCACCATCGACTTCTGCCGCGAAAATGGCGCCTTCGACCCAAGCACCATGGGCACCGTGCCAAACGTTGGCCTCATGGCGCAGAAAGCTGAAGAGTACGGCTCACACGACAAGACATTTGAAATCCCAGCCAACGGCGTGGTGAAGGTTCTCGACTCAGAGGGCAACACACTCACCGAGCACACAGTGGAAGAAGGCGACATCTGGCGCGCATGCCAGGCCAAAGACGCTCCAATCAAAGACTGGGTGAAGCTCGCCGTCACACGCGCTCGCGCCACTGGCACACCTGCTGTGTTCTGGCTCGACGAGAACCGCGCACACGATGCTCAGATCATCCAGAAGGTAGGCACCTACCTCCTCGACCACGACACAGAAGGTCTCGAGCTCCACATCATGGCTCCTACAGAAGCCACTGAGTTCACCCTCGCACGCACCAAGGCTGGCGAAGACACCATCTCTGTGACTGGCAACGTACTCCGTGACTACCTCACCGACCTCTTCCCAATCCTCGAGCTCGGCACTTCAGCCAAGATGCTCTCCATCGTTCCTCTCATGAACGGCGGCGGACTCTTCGAGACCGGTGCTGGCGGATCCGCTCCTAAGCACGTGCAGCAGGTGGAAAAAGAAAACCACCTCCGTTGGGACTCCCTCGGCGAATTCCTCGCCACAGCAGTTTCCTACGAGCACCTCGCCACAGCGAACAACAACCCGAAGGCCGCCGTACTCGGCAAGACCCTCGACCTCGCCACTGAAAAGTTCCTCTCAAACGATAAGTCACCATCACGCAAGGTAGGTGAACTCGACAACCGTGGATCACACTTCTACCTCGCATCCTACTGGGCTGAAGCACTCGCTGCTCAGACAGAAGACGCAGAGCTCCAAGCCGCCTTCGCGCCAATCGCCAAGGAACTTGCAGACAACGAAGACACCATCGTAGCAGAACTCAACTCAGCCCAAGGCCCAGCAGCTGACCTCGGCGGCTACTACCTCTTCGACGACGAAAAGGCATCCGCCATCATGCGCCCATCCGCCACCTACAACGCGATCCTCGCGAAGCTCGGCTAACGGCTTAAGAGGCTTCCAGCCTCTTAAGAGTAGCCAGTAGTGAGTAGCAAGTAGCTAGCATTACTTTCAAAGCGTTTCCGATCAGTCGGAAGCGCTTTTTTGTGGCCTCAAACAAGCAGGCACTACCCTGCCTCAGAACTGAGTCACAGCAGCTAAATATTCCAGCCCCATTGCTCCCCTCTAACACGTCATTTAGCCGCTTTTTTCGCAGCCTTCTTCTTTGCTTGAATGATCTTCACCATCACTCCGCCGTCCGCACGCTTCACTTCGACCTTGGGTATCAGCTCTGCTAGGTCGGACAATTTAGTAGCGCCCCACATGCGGGGGTCAAAATCCGGAGATTTATTATTGATGTGGCTTCCTACACCACCGAGCTGAGCCCAGCCATTGTCCTCCCCTATTGCATCAATGGCATTTTTAATAAATTAAACAACTTGGGATCCGTAGGAGCTTTCGTATCAACCTCAGTTTTCTGTTCAGAATCACCAAGCAGTTCAATGTAGGTGAATTTGTCGCAAGATTCAACAAATGGCTTCGGTGTCTTTTTCTCACCAAACCCATAAACTCTCAATGCTTGTTCTCGCAAGCGCATTGCCAATGGAGTGAAATCGGAATCACTAGACACCAAGCAAAAGCCATAAAAGCGACCAGAGTGCATCAAATCCATAGCTTGGATGATCATCGCTATATCGCTGGCATTCTTACCTGTTGTGTATGCAAATTGTTGGATGGGTTGAATCGAATGATCCAACATCACCCTCCTCCAACCACTAAGATGCTTACTACTCCAGTCACCATAGGCTCGCCTAACACTAGTAGATCCAAACTTTGCTATTTCTTCGAGAATACCAGGAATAGCAGTCAGTGAGGTATTATCAGCATCGATCAAAACCACAACACTCGAACTATGAGAACTATTAGATATTGATATCACCTAACAAAAAACTACATCATGTCGAGACTTCAACAGACTCCCTATACATCGATTATGATTCCCTTGAAATTATAGTAAGCAGCCGCACACTTCCTCAAAACTTACGATAGGCAAATTCAATTCAAACCTGTTTTATATTGTTAGATCGAACATTATGCACCTTAAGTACGCCATAGCCTGGATCTTTAGCTTCCTATTCCTAACAGCAACGCTACTCGCTGAAAAGATGGAGCTCGAATTCAAATCGGGTGAAACAAAAGAAGTGCAAGTGATCGTCTTTCAGAAGGGCTGGCTCATGTATGCCGATACCGAAGGTGCACTACACACGATTCAAGAGCATAAGCTAAGTGAGGAGTCACAAAACAAAGTAAGGCTCTACCGACCTCAGCCAAATCTCGTCAAAGAATGGATGGGTAATCTCTTGGAAGAACCCGCTGAGTTTCCTCCCACTCCTCCGAGAGGTTGGCAGCTAGTTGGCTGGGATGATGCAGACCGTAGCTTCATTCAGAACCTGAATCAGCAGGATTATGGAAACTCCTGGACGGACTGTGTTCCCAACAGCTTGATCAATTCACTCAAATGGTGGGACAACCGCAAGCTTCTCCCTTTTAAAAAAAAGCGCGATTATGAGGATCAAGTCGATTGGATGCATTCAGAATTGGCAATGCTCAGCTCTACGGGAATGAATTCGGGAACCCGTCTGAGCAAGTTAGCCCATGGGACTGCTAGATTTTTTCAGAAAAACCTCACCCGTCCCTTCTTATTCCCCTTTTTCGAAATCAAAGATATTACACCTGGGAAACTATGCTTCTACACACAAAACAACACGGCTGCCTGTTTGACTCTCTCGGTTTATTATGCAGGTAATTACAAAGCGGAGCATTGCGTCACCCTCGTGAGTGCCGATCTGGACGGGCGCATCAAATTCAACACTTGGGGTCATAAGTTTAGCGGCAAACTTATCCCAATTCCAGGTAAGCCACACTCCTACACGATTGAGCTATTCAATCAAAATGAACTACCAAATCATTTCCTTTCCTACGATATGAGCTTCGCTATTCAGCATTCTAGAAGAGGCTCACTCAACATCTGTCTTCCCTACAAACGCCTCCAAGTGGGAGACACCTGGACACCGCCCCCAACATCCCTCGTCTACTCTGCTGATCAATACAAAGCCACGCCGAAGAAGCACCACCACGTCATTGTCGAATGGGACACCTGCACTAAAGATGGCTTTAAAAAGAAGCGCCCCTTTACTTCGACTTGGACCTCTTCATCAGGCAAGACAATGGATGCTAGCCTGGTCGGCTCTACCGATCATGCCTACATTTTCCGCAAGGGCAAAAAGCAGTTTAAACTATCCCGCCATGAGCTCAATTTCGAGAGCTATATCCGAGCTGAGCTCTGGAAAAGCAACATCGGAGAAAGCTTTCAGCTTCCTGCTTGTGTCCTCCATTATCGCCTAAAGCACCCAGGAAGAGCCAATACTGAGACCCTTGTAAAAGTGTATTATGATGGTGATGGCATTGCTGAAGCCAAGCTACCACACATTCAAAAAGCCTTCAGTTACAACCATCAGACGAAAACACTCTCCACACGTTCTCTAATCAATGAAGGGTATCATTTCTCAACAGTTCTAGAAGACACCCCTTCACCCTTTGTAATGCCACCCGATCAATGCCTAGAGCTTTGCAATTGCGACCAAGCCAACCGCAATGAATTCCCAAGTCGTTCCACAAGAATTAAACCATTCAGAAGAAACCAGTACCACCACGCGAATACCTCAGCTCCAGCCGTTACACGCTTGCTCTACCTCATCAATGGTTCACCTGTTCACACGGATCAAGGTACAACCAAGTACATTTACACTTTTAATCAAGGGGTTCCTTCTCAGAGCGGAAGCCTCAACATTCCGCTCGATGTAGCCCACCATTGGGGAGTTCTCCCAACAAAGTACGCTTGGAGTACCGAAGACAAAAAACACAGTTCATTCGAACTTATCAAAATCACCGAACCAAGTATCGAGTTTTGATCTCACACGCTTAGGTCACATGATCATGGTACCTAGCACAAAGAAAACCTAGTCCCTATCAGCGACTCTAATACTTTCTAACTTTACATCATGGAGGGAATCGCAGATCGTTGTGTGCAATGAAATCCTTGGTTTGTACTGCGGCCCTAGCAAGCGCGACACTCGTTTCCACTGCCCTCGCTGATTCTGAGCTTGAGATCCTGCGCGAGCGGATCAAGCAACAGGAAGAAACGATCAACGACCTCAAGGAAAAGCTTTCCAAATACGAGGCCACACCGGCGACGACGGAAGCAGCTGCGAGTAAGCCAGCAGCGCCGATCGACATCCCGCCGCCAAGTATCGACATCCCAGCGCCCTCTCTCGCTGACAGCGTGGAGCTCCCGCCAGCAGAGGTCGCACAAACAGCTGAGGCTGTGGCAGAGGGTAAGGCTCCAGAGGAGGAGGCTAAGCCAGTCACACCAGCCAAGGCACTCATTGTCGAAGCAGCTCCAGCTTACTACACTGTCGAGTCCGGCGACCACCTGACCAAGATTGCGCGCAAGCACGACACCAGCGTGGCCGAGCTTCTGGCAATCAACCCTGGAATCAACCCGAATGCTCTACGTATTGGCCAGCGCGTCAATATACCAGCCAGTGCAGAATCTAAAGAAACCGTAGAACAAATTGCAGCAGCAGCGGGCACCAAGCCGGCTCCAGTGGTCGAGGAAACGCCAGCAGCTCCGGCCGACAAACCAGCAGCGCCAAAAGCAGCCATTGTCGTAGAAGAAGCACCAAGCGGCCCGATTCCCTACATCGTCCAGCAGGGCGACACCATGTTCAACCTTTCACGCAAGCACAACACCACCGTAGCGGCGATCAAGGCGGTGAACCCAGGACTGGACCCTCGCAAGATGTGGGCAGGCCGCAAGATGTACCTTCCTGCTCCTAAACAAGCAGCGCCCCAAGCAAAGCCTGCCGCTACTCCGGCTGCAGCTCCAGCCCCTGAGGCACCAGCCGCTCCCGCTCCGGCACCAGAGCCGCCTAAAGTCGAAATTCCAGAACCAGCACCTGAACCGGTGCAGGAAATTCCTGAGCCCTCAGCCGCTACGACTGGTGCCAGCAACGAGGACGTGAAAGAGCCACTCACCGAGACTGCATCCAACAATGCCGGCATCGACGGCAAGATCACCACCGTGAAAGTCGAAAAACAGATGACCTTTGGCGAATTTGCGGCACAACACCAATCCACTGTCGATAAAATCAACATCCTCAATGGTCTGAGACTCAACTCAGACACCGTTCTAGCCGAGGGCTCGGAGCTCTATGTGCCTCAAAAATAGTGGCTCATTGCCGCCTCTGATCAGAATCTGAAGCATCTCCAGACTCCAAGCTTGTACTTCCGCCAAGGTCTCGGCACAGTGCTCAACATGAGCATGAACGACACACTGACAGCCGATATGAAGACCGCGATGAAGGCCAAGGACAAAGTAGCCCTGGGCACCATCCGCGCGTTGAAGACGGCAATCAAAAATGCAGCGATTCAGGACGGCAATGCCGATACCGTGCTCGACGATGCGGCCATCATGAGCATCACTCGAAAGCAAATCAAACAGCGCGTCGATTCCGTAGAACAATACTTGAGTGCTGGACGTGAAGAGCTCGCTGAAGTCGAGCGCCTTGAAATTGCAGTCCTTGAAAAATACCTTCCCACAGCACTCAGCGCTGATGAAATCGCGGCAATCGTGTCCGCTGTCGTAGCTGAAACTGGTGCCAGTTCACGTGCTGACATGGGCAAAGTCATGCCACTGGTACAGCAGCGCACAGAAGGTCGTGCCGATGGCAAGACACTCTCACAAGCCGTGATGCAGGCACTTTCTTAAGCTAGCATGGAGACACTTTCGGTCATCATCGTAGCCGCTGGTTCAAGCAGGCGAATGGGCTTTGACAAGCTTATGGCACCGCTCAATGGCAAGCCAGTACTCCAGCACAGCATGGAGACCTTCCTGGCGATGGACTGCGTCGAGCGCCTGGTGCTCGTGAGCCCAGCCTCTCGACTCGAACAACTTCAGCTCGCGCCTGAGCTGCTCAAAAAAGTCTTACGTGTCGATGGCGGCAGTGAACGCCACTTTTCGGTACTCAACGGCCTGCATGCCCTCGACGCACAAGCGCGTTGGGTGGCCGTCCACGATGGCGCACGCCCGCTCATCAGCGCACAGCAGACACTGGCCACCTTCAAGGCAGCTCAAGCACATCAAGCCGCCACATCGGGCAAGCGCATCACCGACACTGTGAAACGCACCGATGCCCAGCAAAAAATCAGCGAGAGCGTCTCTAGAGAGAACCTCTGGAGCATGGAAACCCCTCAAATTTTTAGCCGTTCGCTCCTCGATCAAGCGTACGCCAAGGTAGTCAAAGAACAATTGCTCGTCACTGATGAAGTCTCGGCAGTCGAACACATGGGCGTCGCCACCTTCATCCAAGCGAATACCACGCCCAACCTCAAAATCACTTTCCCCGAGGACATCCCACTCGCGGAGATCCTACAGCAACACAGCCACTGATGCTCACCAACGCCAGTTACCACCATGACCAGATTGAGGGATTTCACGTGGCAACATGTGAAATGCCATTCAGCGAGAGCGTCTCAGTAGGGTTCTACATCCCTGTAGGAAGCCGCCATGAGGACTCACGCCTCAATGGCATTGCCCACTTCGCGGAACACATGATTTTTAAGGGCACGCAGCAGCGCAGCGCGCGCGATATCGCCATTGCCATCGAGGGCGCTGGAGGCACCGTCAACGCCTACACCACCGAGGACCAAACCTGCCTCGAAGCCCGAGGCCCGGCCGAGCTCATGGAGCATATGCTACAAATCATGGGCGATATGCTGTGGCACTCAACCTATGCCGAAGCCGAACTCGAGAAAGAACGTGATGTGATTTCTGAAGAGATCGCAATGTACTACGAGAACCCTAGCGAGCACCTACACGACCTCCTCTCCGAAGTCCTCTGGGGCCAGCATGCATTGGGCCTCCCTATCACAGGGTCGGAACAAAGTATCCTTCAAATCGATAGCAAGGAGCTGAAGTCGTTCACCTCCAAGCAATACACCTGTGAAGGACTCAGCATCGTCGTCGCTGGTAAAGCGAAGCACATTGAGGTGCTCAACACAGTCCGTGCAATCATGCCAAGCGGGCACCACTTGAGACCTTCCTGCCAGCACTTCCAGCGCCCGATTGAGACTCAAGGAGCGTCCCTCCTACACCAACAACGAGACATCGAGCAAATCCACTTTGCTGCTGGATTTCATACCGAAGGGCGCCATTCGGAAAACCGTCATGTCTTGCGCATGCTCAGCCTACTGCTCGGCGAGACGATGAGCTCGCGCATGTTCCAAGAGCTTCGCGAATCACTCGGCCTTTGCTACCATATCTCTACCGACTTCTCGCTCTTCGAAGACACAGGCACCTTCGAAATAGACGCAGCCTTCGATCATAGCAAACTTGATGAATCCTTGGAGGCCATCAGCCGCACCCTCAGCCAAATCAAATCTACTGGCTTCAGCCAGGAAGAGCTCGACCAAGCAAAGCGCTTCGCTCTGGGCCAAGCTAAGATCAGCCTAGAGAGCCCACATTCCCAGATGGGCTGGATGGGAGATTCCCTCACCTCCTTCGGTAAAATCATCGACCCAGTAGAGACACGCAACCTGCTCGACTCAGTCACCTTGACAGAAGTCCAGGACCTCTCTCAGTTGCTGTTCACGAACAACAACCTACACATCGCCTCCATCGGCCCAGTAGAGCACTCAAGCTTCGAATCAAAAGTAGCAAGCCTCGCATTCTAAACAAGCCAAGTAGCCACTAGCCACTTGAGCCAAACACGTGGCTTGCACAAGGATTTGCCCTAGCGTTCAAAGCCTGGCAAGACAAAATCGATCAATGAGTTGAACGACTCCTCTCGGTCCAGAGCGGGCTCTTCCCCTTTGATTTTCTGCGCGATTTCCGCAAAAGATTGGTAATGCAAGGCGGCCCCAACGGTGAACATGAGAGCACGTAAAATCGCGTCCTTCTCCATGTGCGGCACCTTAGTAGCAATCACAATCACAAAGTTCTGGAACACATCAGCGAAGTGCTGATTGACGCTCAAGGGAATATCGTAGTTGCGCTTGATTAAGTACCGTGCTGCCAACATCGCCAAAATATCATGGTTGCCACCATGCTCTTCTGGAAATGCCATCGGTCGAACGTAGCACTCCACAACCTGCCTCAAGGACACGTTGTCAATGCTGCCAGTCTGCTCTATCAAGGTTTTGAGGCTTTCCATACGAGCAGCATTCATCGGATTCAACACCTGCTTCACCACCTCCTGAATTAAGCCATCCTTGCTCCCAAAATGGTAGTTTACTGATGCTAAATTCACGCCTGCATCGCTGGTCACATCTCGAACGGAAACGTCTTCGAATCCCCTCTCAGTGAACAAGTTCCATGCTGATGCCAGTATTTGATCTCTTGTATTCATTACAATTTACGTAATTGATTCTGTGCCCAACTCTCCTCTAAACGATTACATCCACAAAAGTTTTGTACACATGGCTTTATGACCTAGGGGCAAATAAAGACTACTTGAGGATCGCTAATTCGCAAACTCAATTAATCTAATTTTTTTACCGCTCACATGACACAAAACAAACGTTAGAGCAAAAGCCCGCAACACCATGCGGACAAACGATTTAATTCTTGATGAATGAACGCCATCCAGACACCTTTCCCGCATGCCATCACGTTCAGGAATTCTCTACCTAATCTCCGGCCCATCAGGCTCAGGGAAGACCACACTATGCCGAAGACTCGCCTCTGAGCAGCAAGCTGAATATGCAATTTCATGCACCACCCGTGCACCCAGAGAGGGAGAATCCCACGGTGTCGATTACTATTTCCTTAGCATTCATGAATTTAAATCGAAGATTGAGAAGGGAGAATTTTTAGAATTTGCAGAGGTTCATGGGAACTACTATGGCACACTTCTCAGCGAAGTTGTCACAAAGCTAGAAAGTGGAAAAGACGTGGTCATGGACATCGACGTTCAAGGAGCTGCTCTCGTGCGCAACTCCAAAAACCCAAGCATCAAATTGGCATTAGTCGACTTATTCATCATGCCACCCACTGTCGCAGAACTCCGTAAACGCCTAACAGGTAGAGGGACTGACAGCGACGAAGTCATCGAACTACGTATGAATAATTCGTTAGAAGAGATGGCTTACAAGGATCAATATTCTTACCTCTTGTGCTCCGGCACGCATGAAGAAGACTACCTTCAATTTTTGGCACTGCTCCAAAGTCAACGGCTCATGACCTCGCGGCTGGATGTGAAGACGCTTGATGTAGGTTGAGCGGAACGATTCAAGAATGCTTGATGCATTCATTTGAGTCACTTACAATGGTAGACCCACCTAACCCTGGTGCACCCCCATGCCATTCTCGATTCACCTCATTGTTGCTGCATTGCTCGCCATTTGTTTTGCGAGCTGCACGAACACGGTCTCAACACCCAACTCACGGCAAAAAGACAAGCTCAATGCGGTCTTTGTCAATCCGTATAGTGAAGGCACCTATGATCATTTTGTGTCCTCAAAAAACTACCCGGACACCTATTCTATCTTCATCGACCCACATCTACTGGAGCAGCTCGACAAGTCCAATACTTCGATCGAAATCGACCTGCAGCGTCAGCGAGGCTACCTCTTGTACAACAACGAATACGTGGCCATGGATTATCCAGTCTCTACCGGTCAATCGGCCTTTCCTACACCACGAGGCGAATACCGCATCCTGAAGAAGATCCGTACCAATAAGCGTTCAAACCTCTATGGTAAAATCTATGACGCGGATGGCAACGTCACCAATAGCGACGCCAACATCAACCAAGACCCCATACCTGCTGGGGGTAAATTTGTGGGTGCCTCGATGAAATATTGGATGCGTATTTCCTGGGAAGGACTCGGAATGCACCAGGGTAAGGTGCCGCGCTACCCAGTCTCGCATGGGTGTATCCGCACCTACTACAAAGCAGTCCCACTTGTCTACGACAAGGTCAGTGTCGGAACCCCCGTAGTCATCCGTTAAAGGCCACGGCTACTCGATCCCGAGCCCCATTTTCACATCCGCCACATCGGCTTCAATTTGTGCCTTGAGTAGTTCTACAGAATCAAACTTCCGCTCTGCGCGGATGTAGCGCATGAACGTGGCCTCGACAACAGCATCATAGAGGTCTCCCTCGAAGCCGAAAACATGCACCTCCAGCAGACGACGCGCGTCCTCAGTTTCCACCGTAGGGCGGCGTCCCAAGTTGCCAATCGCGTGGTACTGTGTATCCCCAATCTTCACCTCGAGCTGCCAGACTCCATCGGGCGGCAATTGCTCGTTGTGTGCCACCACATTGGCGGTAGGGTACCCGAGCTGACGCGCAAGTTGACGCCCGCGCTCAACCGTGCCACGGACTGCAAATTGACGACCGAGCATTTGCTCGACTGCTTCTAGACTACCATCTCGAATGGCTTGGCGGATACGCGTGCTACTGACGCGCTCACCATCGACTCTTACCGGAGCTGCAGCGTGAACATCAAATTGGTACATCTCGCCCCATTCGAGTAATTTACCGACATTACCTCCACGCCCTTTGCCAAAGACCCAGTCCTCGCCAACAGATATACTGGCCAGCCTCCCCTGGCAGGCGTCGACGATTGAACGGATAAAGACCTCGGCTTCCTGCTGCGCAAAGTTCACAGTAAATTCCTGAACACAGAGGAAATCAACACCCAGTTGATTGACGAGCTCAGCCTTGTGTCCAATTGAAGCGAGGATGCGGCGCGGTGCGCGAGCTGGCGCGAGGACTCGTATCGGGTGAGGATCAAACGTCAGAACACCCACCGAGGCCTGACGCGACAATTTTGCAGCTTTGGTAGCCTGTGCAATGACAGCTTGATGGCCAACGTGCACACCATCAAATACCCCGAGCGCAAGGTGCACATCCCCCTGGGCATCTCGCAGTTCATCAATGGTTGGATAGACACGCATGATCAATCAACTTACTCCGCAGAGCCAAGCATCTCGTGAATTTCATCTAATTTGATCATCTTGTCGATGATTTGCTCACGCGTGGCCACTTTGAGGTCCTCTGTCTTGATCGCGCGGCTGAGATCAAACTTGCCAGAACGCGTGCGCCGTAGCGCAATCAAATGAGCTCCACAGCCTAGATGCTGTCCGATATCATGCGCGTAAGTACGCACATAGAAGCCTTTGGTACACTCCACGGTAAAATCGACTTCGGGCAATGCCACGCGATGGAGTTGGAAGTCCATCACCTTAACGGCTCGCGGCTTGCGCTCCACAGTCTTTCCTTGGCGCGCTAGTTTGTAGAGTGGCACACCATTCTTTTTGATCGCAGAAACCATGGGTGGGATTTGCTCAAAGTCGCCCAAAAATGTGGTGAACGCTTGGTCGATCTCCTCGGCGCTGAATGCTGGCACTTCTTTAATTTCTTCAATGTCGCTTTCCTTGTCTTGCGAGCCAGTTGTCTCACCGAGCTTCAGCGAGCCATCGTAGACTTTGTCTTCAGACATCAATCGATCTTGAAGTTTGGTCGCCTTCCCTATCACCAACATCATCACCCCGGTAGCCATTGGGTCCAAGGTGCCACAGTGGCCAATTTTCTTAAATTTTAACTGACGTCGCGTGATCGCAACCAAATCATGAGAAGTCATGCCGCCGTCTTTATCGACAACCAAAACGCCACTGGGCACCTCCTCGAGTATTGGATTCTCCATAAGAAATGTTGCTTATACTGAAGCCACTGCAGCAATCTGCGCAGTGAGCACCTTAAGAACCTCGCCGCGCACACCATCCAAACTTCCCTCAGTACGAATACCTGCTGCCATGGTGTGCCCGCCACCGCCAAATTGCTTGGCGACTTCGCAGACATCGATGGCTGGATTCTTCGAGCGCATGCTAACCCGGATCTCTCCGGTTTGCAGCTCTTCAAAGAATGCAGCTACCTCGACCCCTTCAATGGCACGAATCATGTCGATCAAACCCTCGCTATCCTCGGGCTTGAGTGATAGCTCTTCTTGCACGGCATACGCCAGCTTCCAGTCGGCTAGGCGACCACCTTCAGACATCTCTAAGCTATTGAGCAAGCGACGTAATAACTCGACTCTTCGGTAGGGATGGGAATCATATGTCTTGGCATTGATGTCCCCCACATCCAATCCTTGTCGCACGAGATCTGCCGCCATTTCGTAGGTCGCTACAGTGGTGCCACTATATTGAAAAGACCCAGTATCAGTAGACACTGCCACGTAAATCGCATCGCGTGTGACGGCACTCATAGGCAAGCCTTCACTGGTGATTAAATGATAAAGAATCTGGCCAGTCGCAGGTGAGCTAGAGTCGATTAAATTGACATCGCCATAGCCTGGATTTGACTTGTGATGGTCGATGTTCAACCAAAGCTTCGCCTTTTCCGCAGCGACCAAGGCATTCGCTCCCAAACGTGGCTTCGTGGCACAGTCGAGGGCAATCGCCACATCAACATCGAGCACCTCGCCAGCCGGCTTCACGATACGCTCAGAATGCGGAAGAAATGCAAGATTGTCAGGTAGACCATCCTCGTTGATGTAATGGACAGTCTTGCCCATTTCTTCCAGCGCATGGCCGAGCGCCAACTGTGAACCAATCGCGTCGCCGTCCGGGCGTACGTGGCTCATCACTACAAAAGAATCATGCTGACGAAGCAGCTCGGCTATCTCGGAAAATGTGGCGTTACTCATGGTGAAATCTTGAATATCCGCGATTGTCGCCAGCATTCGACCACTGGCAAGAAATTTAACCCCTTATTCATCAGGCACAAAAAAGCCGGCTCTCGTACCATCACGAGGCCGGCTAGATTTACCTTCTTCGAGTGTCAATCACTCAGCATCAACAAGCTCAATACGCTGAAGCATCTTCATGTTGCTTGGGTCCTCAAGATTCAACTTTCTCTTGGTTTTCTCGTCGGTAAGGGTGAGCGTAAAGCCCACCACACGATCCCACTCCAAGGTCTCGTCTTCCTTGGTATTGAAGTCGGTGTTCTTGATCGAAATCACATTGTTACCTTCTTTGTTCAGACGACAGCCCCAATGGAAGTTCCCTTGATCGCGGCCATTGCCGAGGAACTTACTATCCGTGCCTAAGCCCACGAGTATTGATTGATCTTTGGCCAATTTCAACGTGATCTGCAACACCTTATCATTAGCTCGATCTAGCTCAGGGTCCTGGAACTTATAGGTCTTGAAAGAACCGTGCCCACGGGTGCTCCAGTTCTGTAGCCCAGCACTAAAGTCATCGAATAGCCCGGTCTTCTTGAGGGCCGCATAACCCTTGGCGAGATCCAAGTCTTCAGGCAGGTACACCTGCTCCGTTGAATTGATACTCAAGGTCTTCGTCGATCCGCGCTCGAGCACCTGTTCTTCAGGTAGGCTGTAGCGGCAAAGCGCGTAGCTGAAGATTGGCAAGTTCGCGTGAACTGCAATGGTTGCGCTGTAACTACCATCTGCCTGCTTCACAGCCTCCGCACTCTTCCAGAAACGCGTGATCGAATTTGGATCGTAACTGTAATAAATTTCTAATGCTTCCAAGCGCTCCGGCTGATCCGGTGTCACCTTGAAAGTCGCGTTGCCGCCCTTGATATCGAGCGTCGTTTGCGCCGTCTTGGGGATGTGTTGCTCTTCACCCACCAAGTACTGCTTGAACCACTGATTCACCATGACCAACTGCTCAGGGCCTGGACCATGATTGGCATGGATGTTCCCACTCACACGCCAATGGTCATGCGGCAGCAAATCCATCGACTGGTTGATGCGCTCAAAAGCTGAGTGAAAGTCATTGGTCGAGGTGATGAACATCACTGGGATATCCACATGAGGCCAATATGCTCCTGGGTCGATCGTCGTCTCATAGAGCTTAATGTCTTTGATGCCATGGATCATGTTCCCAGTCTGCATCCCTGGGAAATTCTTGTTCAAGTTGGCAGTACCACCAACAAATGGAGCCACCGCCTTCAAGCGTTTGTCGATCGAGGTCATCGAGGTGATCGTCCCGCCCATCGAAAAGCCTGTGAAGCCTAGGCGCTCAGGATCCACTTCTGCTTGTTGCTCGAGGAATGTGATCGCACGGCGCCCCGCTAAGGAAAGCTGAAACCAGTTGCTGTTACGCGGGCTCATGATCGGATCGATCGTAAATTCATCAGCCACAAAAGTGCGTTTGAAGCCTTTACGCTTTGCCTTAGCATAAAACCCTGGTCCCTGCGTGGGATCGAGAGCCCCCCAATCCGTCCCCCATTGGTTCTCCGGATCGAGTTCCTCTTCTAGAGGGCGCCCACCCCAGTTGATGTCTACCGTCGCAAAGCCCTGAGTAGCATAATAATGGCTGCGATTACGGTCTGCACGTTGGCCACCTCCGTGAGCCCAGACAAATGCTGCGTTCTTCTTTCCGTTTTCAGGGAAGCTATAATAAGCAGCGATGCGTGATTCCACCCCTTTGAAGGTGCCGAGCTTGAAGGTAATCAGCCGCGTAACCACCCCATCTTTCTTCCATTCTTTGTGCACGTTCACCTCAAGAGCATCAGCTCTAGGATCAAAAGTAGCCCAGAGGTCCACAGCATTTTGTGGCACATCACTGGCTTGTTGGAACGGGCTGAGACTATCAGCTGCGTGGAGGGATAAAACGGGTGAGACGAGCAACGAAAGCCCCAAAATTGCGTGTTTCATGTGACGACAATTACGCACAATCTAGCAGCGTGTATCAACCCAGAGTTTCAATAATATTTAGGATAATGCGAGAAGCCGCAACACATGTGCGGGCTTAATCCATCACACTCCATTGGATCTCAGCCACCTCACCACCATTGAACCAGAGCGTGAGCTCCACATCTGGGTAGGCAATCCCACGGCTGGTCTCTGGCACATGCTTGCCAATCTTCTGCAGATCCAAAAAGGAAATAGCCTCATCCTTGGTTTTGCCAATCAACTTTTGCCCAAAGAGAGTCACTTCAGGGCTCGCGACCTCTATCGTACACAATGCATAGGAAGCGCTTTCATCAAAATTGAGTGAAATCCCAAGATCCCAATAGTGCCAAGCGATAGACTCTTCATCACCAAGGTCAACGCTATCCTTCTCGTCGGGCTCGCCCAAGACTTTCAGCACCTCATCACGGGTGGCGCCAAAGGGTAAATCAGCTAATCCCTTGCCTGGTAAAATTTTTTGATTCATCACGCTAGCTATACTCTTCAATCCGCACTGGTCAACCCCGAGCTGGTTCCATCCACGGATTCTCCTAGCCATTGTTCCTTGGCAGACTCACCAAATTCCACCTCCATCCACTGGATCTCTTCTCCCTCAAACTCGAACTTCCCATTGAAGACCTGTCCCTCAAGCATCTGTGGCAACCAATAACGATCATCTTCCCACATCCGATCAAAGGGGATTTCACTCAGCTTTGTCCACCTCGGATTCGCCTCGCGCGTTGCTGTAGGCACTCCATCAAAATCATAAGACATAAACACATGGCAATGAATGTCTGGAATGTCAGACATCGCGAAATGCAGCTCGCCCATCTTCACCGGTTGCTTGGGAGTGACATGGAGTTCCTCTTGGCACTCACGTATCACAGCTTGCTCTGCAGTCTCACCTGGGTCGATCTTACCTCCTGGTCCATTGATCTTCCCCTCTCCAATACCCGTCAACTTCTCAATCAACAGTAGCTCGCCATCACGTTCAATGAACATCAAGGTCGCAAGAATCTCCCCACGCCAGTTTGTCCAATCAATCTCACTTTCACGCATGCATGTCGATTCCATGGACACAAGTTACACACCCTAACCAGCTCAACTCAAGCATACGATCATCTCACTGCGTAAATTCTTCAAGCATTAACATTACACACTTGCATTTGTAATATTGTTGCATTAATACAAGCCCTGAAAACATGAAACTTCTCATATTCATCACTTTACTCATTGCCAATCTCGCCTCTGCTGCCCCCCTGAAGGTGGCTGTCCTCAGTGAACTGCTTGGAGACTTAACCCAACAGATCGGAGGAGACAAAGTTTCTGTGATCAACCTTGCTGAGGGAATGAGCAATCCGCATGACTTTAGCCCGACCCCGCGTGACATCAGCAAAGCTCAAGGGGCCAGACTCTATATAGCATCAGGCAAGGGACTAGAAAGCTACCTACCAAAACTCAAAAGCATTGTGGGCAGCCAGGCAGAAGTCATCGAACTAGGTCGTAGTGTCGTTTCAATCAAGATCTCTGGTGATTCTGCGGTGTACGCATGCTGCCCCAAACACAGTTTCGGAGCAATTGACCCCCATTGGTGGCACTCCATTGAAGCCTGGCGCCGCGCTAGCACAGCCTTAGCCAAAGAACTCGGCAAAGCAGACCCCACCAATGCAGCCTACTACAAAGCAAGAGCAAAGAATTATCGAAACGAGCTCAGTAAACTCAAGTCATGGTGCAAGAAAGAACTCGCTGGCATCCCGCGCCAGCAACGCTTGCTCACCACAGCACACGCAGCATTCACCTACTTCTGCAAGGAATTCAAGTTCCAAGCGATCCCGATTCAGGGGCTCAACAAACAACAATCCGCCTCTCCGCAATACATCGCAGAAGCGATCAGCATCATCAAAAAGCGCAAAGTCGAAGCAATCTTCCCAGAAAAAGGGGCCAACTCAAAAGGCATCCAGAGTATCGCAAACTCCACAGGAACCAAAATTGCTCCGGCTCTCTATGGCGACACCGCTCCAACGATCAAAGAATTGTTCAGACACAACGTCAGCGTCATCAAGCAAGCGCTGCAATAAAGCACATTTCTCCCTCCGCATCTTCAGTCGCGCTTCATTTGTGAAACCAATCACAGCCTGAGCCAACGAACACAACACACCAAGGATACATACAAAACATGAGAACTACTAAGCTCGCCCTCAGTGCGATTGGCCTCTGTGCCAGCATCGCTCAGGCCAATGAACTCCTCGACAACTTCAGCGTCGACTTCAATGCGCACCTCAACATGGCCGCAGGTGATTCTTCACTCAAGGACACAGCAGCTCTTGCGACCCACGCGCACGATCCTAACGACCACTTCACCCTTCAAGGTATCGAATTAAGCGCATCCGCAAGATACGGCCAACACCTTCAAGGCTTCATCAGTGGTCTCGGATTTTATAACGAAAACAATGAGTTTGATGGAGAAATCGAAGAAGTCTTCGCCAAGTTTGTGGAACTTCCAGGTGGCTTCGAAGCACGCGGTGGTCGCATGCTTGCACGCGTTGGCTCCCAGAACAACCAACACATGCACAGCTGGGACTTTGTGGATGCCAACCTAATCACCACACGTTTCCTCGGTGATGAAGGCCTCATCTCCGAAGGTGGTGAGCTCAGCTGGTGGCTTCCATTCGAGCACAAATCACTATTCTCTGTTGGATACTCCAACGCATTGGCCCACGGACATGGTCATTCTGAAGAGGAAGAAGGTCACGACGAGCATGACGAAGAAGAAGGTCACGACGACGAGCACGAAGAGCATATCGAGGGGGAGAACGCGCTCCTTCAAGACGAGATCATCAACTTCCGACTCAAAGGCATCTACCAATTCAACGACTTCCGCTCACTTACCTACGGAGCTTCCTACCTCACTGGTAAGAATGGTTTTAAAGAACGTGGCCACGTGATCGGCACCGACTTCACCTACCTCTGGCGTGAAAATGGCTTCGAACCAAAAGGAAATCACGTTCGCGCTATCATCGAACCAATCTACCGCACCTTCGACTTCAAGAGTGATGACGGTGACGTCAAAGGCAGTGCTTCTGAGTGGGGTATCCACTCCTCAGTTGGCTATGGTTTCTTGGATGACTGGGAACTTGGTGCACGTTACGACTACACCCAGGGTGTTGATGAACCGATCGAAGGTCTTGGTCGTCGCCACCGCACTTCACTAGCCTTGACTCGCGGGTTCGACTTGAGCGAGATCTTCAAAGGCCACGCTCGCCTTCAATACAACTACGACCGCCTCGAAGAATCACAAAGTGAAAATTCCATTTGGTTGCAGGTCCAGCTCGACCTCGGCAAAGGTGGCGAAATTCGCTAATTCTATTTGATAGGGATTATTCCGCTAACACTAAAAGCTCAGAACCAGCCCCAAGCTGGCTCTGAGCTTTTTTTATGAATTCAGGGACCAATCAATCGGGATAGCAGCGAGCTTGGTAAAAGTACTGTGAGCCTGAGCCAGCACCAGCATCGGTATACTGAATCTCACCCTGAGTATTGCTCGTGATCGTGGCAAGCTGAGACCAACTATTCAGGTCCTGACTGCGCCGAATCACATAGGCTTCGTTGGGAAGCAAACCAGTGAATTGGATTTGATTGTCTACCACACCCAATTGAAGCTCGCTCTCAGGGGCTTCTGAATAAAGATCCACACGCCATGCCAGAACGTACTCTTGGGGTGAGCTTGATTGATGTTCAACACGCAGAGTGTAATTACCCGGAGCAAGTTCTGGCTGCCAAATATGTTCGAGGTTGTTGTCCTTACTATCAGATTGATATACCTCACTCCCATCAGATTTATTGAGTGTCAAAGAAAGGTCATTCAAGGGCAAGTAGGCTGTCGCAAAACCAGTCCCCGTCGTATCGCGGTTCCAACTTAAATTCGCAGAAAGTGCCCCCGCGTGCGCCGTCTCAGGAATCGTGAATTCATACACATCGACACGCATATTAACCTCCCCTACAGCAGTCCCACCAACTGAGTCGTAGTTCCAGCCATAACGACTTACCAAGCCCGGTTCTTGCTCTCCAGCATGAAGAATACGGTAACTATTCAAGATGTTTGATTCTCCAGCACCGTATACAGAATCCAGTGGCAATTCCTTCGAGTTCGACCAATCAACAAATGGCAGTTTATTCGCTCCAGCCAATAAAATACTCTTAATCGTCAACGCTTTTTCGCTGTTCGTAATCTCCGCCGTTTCAGTTTCCTCACCTTCATTAGGCGTCACCCCGTATCGCAAATATAGAGCCATGGACGCCACTGCACCAGTAGCATAGCTTGTCGCACCTTGTGGGTTGACGAGCTCTGGTTTCTGCCGATTTGCCCCTTCATAGCCTGCTGGCACCTGACCAGATGTGTGCGTCCCTTCACTGATCCCAATCGTCAAATTGTTGTGCGCAAAACTAAACAGTCCAGAAAGGGCACTACCAGAGCTATTGCCAGTACCCACAATGTTGATCACATTCGAAACATTTGTCTGCTGATCAATCGAGGCCATAATGAAATCGGTGACCTCTTGCTGTGTGTAGGTTTGAAACGCACCAAGATTGCCAATGTATGCATGACTCATCACTGCCTCATCCCAACCTGTACTTCTGAATAAAATCGTGTTGATGAACGCATTCACGCCATAAGATCGCACTTCATTAACGTCTGGGGTAAAGCTCGTCGTATTACCAAAAAAGTAACGAGCTACTGTGCTGGCATGACCCGAATAACCCGCCCCATTCGTGCCTGGCACATCCACGATTGTTTCATCAGAGAAATTACCATTCTGCGGATCTGGCATGTACGTTGTTTCCACCGAATCCACATAGGTTGATGATTCAACCATCCCTACCGTTAAGTCATCTCTTACTGGAAGAGTCACTCCTCTGAGGTTGGCCCATTCCTGAAGCTCATCCCAACCCACATCATCTCGCCAGTCGGCAAGAACCACCGAAGAGGTAAGAGAAACGACAAGGGAGATACATGTTTGAGTCAGACGGTGCTTCATTGATACCTTGTTACTATAATCAATATGAATAGGAGCTTAGAATCCACTAATTTACTAAATCTGCGCTGAACACCGCAAGCTCAAAGATCTAGCAGAGAGTTCATGATTACAATCCATCTCAGCCCAAGCGCCATCAATCAACCACCCGCTCAGCAAAATCCTCTACGTGAATTCGAACCTGTTTCTCTAGTTTGGCTTCTGTTGAGGTGATGGGAAAAACTGGTCCACCAAAAGATAAGCTGTTGCGGTTAACATCAAGGAAAGGAAGAGTAAATGACTCGGATATCCATTAAAGGTCACAAGATCTCCACCGCAGCCACAATCAATATCGATCTCTCGCACCCAAACGCTACAAATCGCGACAACGAAGCTCAATGTCAGCGCTAAAAAGCCAAACAATGCAGCACGCAATGCTCGGTTGAATACCAAAGCAACGCCAATCACCAACTCTGCAGCTACCACTAGGTAGGCCAGCACCTGATCCCAGGGTTTCATGTTGAAGGGTGCTATTTGGTAATTCGCAACATCTAAGACGAAACCATGCAAGTCAGGAAGCTTCGCTCCCCCGTAAACGAGAAATACCAAGCCCAATAGGAGTCGCAAGACAGTCGCTAACATCTCATGAATGGTTCAACATTGGCTATACCAAACGGCATAGATCATACAATCTCACCATCCGGATAGAGATCGCGATACTTGATCGCCTCCACACCCACAAGCGCAGCAGTCCCCAGCAGCGATTCCTCGGTCACAGTCTTCGGCACCTGTGCAGCAGGACGGCTCAAACCACACAACAGGTGACCATACATCTTCGCACCACCCACATGCTCGAGAAGCTTGAAGGCAATATGCGCGCTGTCCAAATTGGGGAACACCAAGACATCAGCACTCTTCGCAGCGCGTGCGTCTTTAAGCTTCACTTCTGCCGCTGCCATATCGAGAGCCACATCAGCCTGAAGTTCGCCATCGATCTCAATATTCACTCTCTGGCGCTTTGCTAGATCACGGGCCAGCACGGTAGCCGCTGCCACGCGCTTGGATGACGTCGTCGGCATGGTGCCGTGCGTCGAGTGAGATAACATCGCGACCTTAGGCGTGTGCCCCATGAAATGCTCGGCGAGCTTGCCAGTTTCCACGGCGAAACCAGCCAGATCCTCCACGCTTGGCTCAGGGTTTACCCCACAGTCGGCAAGGAAGAGCATCCCCTCGCTCCCAAAGTGTTGAAGTTCCTCTGATGCCATTGCCACCACCGAAAACAAGCGCGGCGTGTGAGGGGACTTTTTAATGAATTGCATCAAGGCGCGGTAAATGATGGCAGGATTCGCTTGATTGCCCGATACCATCGCGTCGGCCTGACCATACTGCAGCATCATCGCCGCAAAATTGTGTGGTTTCACCATCACATCGCGAGTTTCAGCAGCCACTCGACCACGGTAACGCTCCATTTTCTCCAGACGCTTGCAGAAAAGATCTAGATCACTCGAGTCGCGTGGATCGAGTACCTTCACAAACATCAAAGAAACATTCAAGTTCACCGCAATCGCTTGAATCCTCGCACGATTCCCCAACAATATCGGCACAGCCACCTCCAAAGCCACCAGCTGAGCTGCCACGCGTACCACGCGTTCATCCTCACCCTCGGTGAAGACAATACGCTTTGGGTTTCGCTTCAGGGCAGCAAATAAATGATCCGTGAGTGGGTTGGAATGCGTCGTTGGCTTGCTAGATTCGCTCATATAAAATTGGTACTACAAAGATACTTCGAGGATGTTAGTTCACAGCCTTTGCCAGAAGCAATGGAAAAAACGATCATGTCACAATTTGCTATTTCCTGAAATAATGACACAGTTTCGTACTCTCATTAGCGTCCTAGTGAAACTTCTGCTACAGCTGCCTCGTTATAGTATAGAACAAGCCATTGCCTATTTTGAAAAAGATTCTCAAATTTCTGCCAGCAGTCGTGATCCTCGGGTTGGGGTTTGCCGGCTGGAAGCTTTTCACCAAGAAACCTAGCGCTGAGAACGATGGTGGCAAGCAGAGCGCAGTCGCAAAAGCCGGGAAAAAAGCCAAGTACAACCCATATAAAAACGCCATTCAGACCGAAGTGGTCAAACTCAAGAAAATCAATTTTGATGTGACCTTGAGTTCTCACGGGATAGCAGCGCCATCCTCCATCACCCCCCTTACCCCTCAGGTCAGCGGTATTATCCAATCGGTTTCCGACCATTTTTCCAATGGTTCCTTCGTCAAAAAGGGTGAAGTCCTCGTCGAGCTCAACCCAAGCGACTTCGAATCCCAAATCGCTACCGCATCAGCCAATGTCGCCCAGGCTGAAGCCGGCTTAGCCCAAGAACAAGCTCGCGCCGCACAGGCATTGCGTAATTGGGAAGACATCGGCTTCGATAAAGCCCCCAATGACCTCGTCCTGCGCAAACCACAGCTGAAGCAAGCCAAAGCAAACCTAGCCGCACGCCTCGCCGCATACGAACTCGCAAAGCGGAATCTAGAACGTAGTAAAATCAGAGCACCATACGATGCGCGCGTGCGCTCGCGTGATGTCGGTATTGGCCAGTCGGTCGGGACTGGCACAAAACTAGGCGAGCTGTACCCAACCGCATTCGCCGAAGTCCGCCTCCCACTCTCAATCCGCCAACTCAGAAAAATCGACATCGATGAGATCAATTTTTCCGAGGTGCCCGTCACCCTCAATGACTCGCTCAACAACATGCCTGACCGCCATTGGGAGGCAACCTTGGTACGAGCAGAAGGTGAGCTAGACCCAAACTCGCGCGAACTCTTCGTGGTGGCCCGTGTTCATGATCCCTTTGGCATCCATGGCGTTTCACGCAAGCACCCGCTGCGTATGAACCAGCCAGTGACAGCCACCATTGAAGCAATCACGCTGCAAGATGTGGTCGCGATCCCACGATCAGCTCTCTATGGTAAAGATGAAATCATCCTCGCAGTCGACCAACACATCAAACGCGAGACCATCAACATCCTCTGGTCAACCATCGACTACGTCTACACAGACACGCCAGAACTCGATGGCAAACTACTAGCAACCACACGCCTATCCTTTGCTGCCGAGGGAGCCCCCCTGCGTATTCTCAATCAAGAATCTGTCCTCACCAATAGCTCCAGCAAACCGAGCATGTAGCCCTCCATCAGGTGGGCAAGCTCACGAATGCGAAGTATCGACAGCTCTCAATTCCCCGTCCTGAAGCGCTCGGTCAGCCGCAAATTCAGAGAATCCCCCTAGTTTCCCTAAATTTGCCTTGCTTCTCAGCGGATTGATGTCCATAAGCCACGTCCCAACGCGTTTCACTGCCATGGCAAACAAACTAAAAATCGCCTTACCAAAAGGATCACTCCAAGAACCAACTCTCAAGCTCCTTGAGAAAGCTGGTTATAATGTGTATACTTCTGACCGCGGACTTCGCCCATCATCTGACGATGCTGAGCTCGATATCTACATGATCCGCGCGCAAGAAATCGGTGGCTACATCGATTCTGGATTCCTCGACTGTGGAATCACCGGCCTCGACTGGGCATACGAAAACCGTGCCGACCTCGTCGATCTCGCTGAGCTTCCATACTCACGCGCTACCACACGCCCAACCAAGTGGGTACTCGTGGTACCTGAAAATTCTCCAATCCAGTCGGTGCACGACCTCGAAGGCAAGCGAATTGCCACTGAAGGCGTCGGCATCACTGAACGCTACCTCGAAGAAAAAGGTGTCAAAGCTGACATCGAATTCTCCTGGGGCGCTACCGAAGTGAAAGTACCAGATCTCGTTGACGCCATCGTCGATGTGACGGAAACAGGAAACTCCATCCGTGCGAACAAACTTCGCATCCTCGACACACTTCTCACCTCATTCCCACACTTCTACGCCTCCAAGGATGCCTACGAAGACGCATGGAAGCGCGGTAAGATGGAGCGCCTCGTCCTCATGCTCGAAGGCGCACTCGACGCACGGGACAAGGTAGGTCTTAAAATGAACCTCCCAGAAAAATCTTTGCAACAAGTGATCGATACACTACCGTCACTCCGCCGTCCGACTATCTCCCAGCTTGCTGAAGATGGCTGGCTCGCGGTAGAGACTGTGATCGAAGAAACAGTCTCACGCAAAATCATTCCAACTCTGAAGGAACTCGGCGCAGAAGGAATTATCGAGTACCCACTCAATAAACTCGTTCGCTAACCCGACGCACAACGCCGAATCACAATCTAATCGAACCGTAACCAACATAAAATTATGGGAAGCCTAAAAAAACGCCGTAAGGCAAAAATCAACAAGCACAAGCGCTCCAAGCGCTCGAAGGCAAATCGTCACAAGAAGCGCCTTCGTTACAAGTCATAACTGACCTGTAAGAAGCGGAAGAATTTCTTCCTCAAAAAATGCGTGAGCTCTCGGGCTCACGCATTTTTTTTATGAGCATTCTCATGAAAAAAGCACTCAAGAACCATTCAAGAGTGCTTTCATAACCAAGAGAGAAATAAGAGGCGCTACCGTCGGGGTGGGCGGTTCCCGTGAGGCGGTTTCCCGCCCGATGGCGGGCCATGGCCGTGGGGTGGCGGGCCGTGCCCATCGGGTCCTCCCCTACCTCCAGGGCCACCACGCCCCCCACGACCTTGATTGAAACTTGGGTCAGGTGTTCCTTTGTAAAACCTTGGAATGAATGGGAAATCTTCAGTCACCACATAGTAGTAAGTACCCTCTGGAAATTCCGGAGTGACCCCTTCACGACCATTGCAAGCATCGAGATCACCTGAACCTTCAATATATTCATAATCACTGGCAAAACTCCCATCGGCATCCCCACCTGGCCCATCAGGGCTATCTGGCCGCTCGATACCATCTTTCAATTGGTAACTGGACTGCAACTCTTTCAACCCACTCGCAGCATCAGCGGCATCACTGTATGCAAATTTAGCATAGATCGGAAAACCATCAGCTGCCCAGCCAACCAACACCATTTCCTTGTCTTTAAACTTTTTCGCACCATCCAAGGCCTTGATCAGGCCATTTGGCATCGCGTGATAGTGGTAGGCTCCCGTCGGTTGTACGTGCGCATGGCTCTCATCCAGACCGAGGTTCAACGCACTGGTCAATGCTTCATAACTCCACTGAGCTTGGTTGTTCCAGCGCTCCGCAGTTCCTGGTTCGAATACCACACCATTGACTGCCACACCAAAGATACCACGCGCAACCGTAGGAGCGGGGTTCTGCTCAGGCTCCAATGGCATCTCAAACCGATAGCTTTGTTCCGATATCGTGTTTGGATTATTGCGGTTCGGGAATCGGCCTGTGCTGTGATTTGGAATGCCATTCGACTCGATCACCCGCATAGCCCCCTCCACCGTGATCTTCACCTCATTATCGCGAGCTAGCGATTGGGTAGAACGCCTAGTGCGCTCGTGATCACCGTCGTGAGCCATCACTCCCCCAACGCTTAGGAATACTACAGTCATTATGTGTGAACCAATTTTCATCATGTCATTGATAGCAGATGCTTGATTAAAAATGGGTTAAAATTTGAGATATCGCAGGAGCTCAGGCGAGTGGCACACGCAAGGTGAAGCATGAACCGCTCCCCACCTCACTCTCAGCCAAGATCGCGCCACCGTGGGCTTCTACAATCGCCTTGGTAATCGCGAGCCCCAAACCAGTGCTTCCTTCTTTGCCAGTGCGTGCAGCTTCCACACGGTAGAAACGGTCAAACAAATGCTGGAGGTGCTCCTGAGAAATCCCCTTCCCAGAGTCAGCGACCTTCAACACCCAAGATTCGCCATCGACACCAAGCTCTAAACGTATCGTCCCACCTTCGCGGTTGTACTTGATCGCATTGCTCAACAAATTGATAAATACCTGCTTCATGCGCGAGGCATCCACCATGCATTCCACTGGGCTCAGATCACTCACGACATGCAGTGAGGCCCTGTCTGCCAGCGGCTCTAGCAATGCGGTACAATGATGGACCAAGTCATCCAAACGAGCGGGTGCTCGATGAATGGAAAAGCGACCAGAGTCGACTTTCGATAGATCTAGCAACGACTCGATCAAGCCCTGCATGTGCGAGGCTGAGTCATAACAAGATTGAATGGTCTCTTGGTACTTTTCAGGCGATCTCTCCCGTGCTAGTGCCAACTCAGACTTGGCTAAAATAACAGCCAAAGGGGTGCGCATTTCATGCGAGGCATCAGCCGTGAAGCGCACCTGCTGCGTGAACGATTGCTCAATCTTCTCAAAACTATCATTCAGCACCTTGGCCAAACCACTCAACTCATTGGCCGACTTCCTCAAATCAATACGTTGAGAATAATCCCCCTGCGAGATCAGCTCTGCGGTCCCCTCCATCTGATGAATCGGCGCCAGAGCACGGCGCGTCAGCAATGCCCCACCGAGAAACCCCAACACCACCACCGCGCAACCTACCAAAATCAATTGGTTGCGAAAGCTCGCCATCTCCTCGTCAATGATGTCTGCCGAAACCCCCACGATCACCTTACCAAACGGAGTGGGCTGCACCAACTCGCGGTTATTGCCATTCCAACGTTCTTGCACCCCATCGTGCAGAGCCCCCAATTCATGATCACTGGCAATGCTCTCACGCTCTGGAGCCCCCTCTGATCGATACACCAAGCGATCCTGCATCCACGCTTCCACGTAAAAACCATTCTTCTCCATTCTTTTCAATGCCCGGTTGTCACTCAAGCTTCGTTCATCAAATTGGGTTTTCTCTGGATCTTCCCCCGGCGGCACAAAAGCATTCCGATCGCCATCACCACGACGCATCGCTGGACCATATGAGCCCCCAGCCCCCTCCTCTCTTGGGCCACCTTGCTGCCCACTTTCACTTGAATCACCTCTCCCTTGGCCATTGCGCCTATGCGGCGGCAATGGACGCTTGCGCCCCTCGCCATCAGCTCCTGGCCCCCTTCTGCGTTCACCGCGCTGGTAGCCAGGCTCCGCGCCACTCTGACTCAACCCACCTGGCCGCTGTCGAGCACCACCGTGACGGGTGTCTGGAGCCATCCGAAATGCCGGCAAGATAGCGTGCACCGGCTTCCACAAACGCTTATCTAATAGATCAACTTGCACGCGCTTCTCATAAAAATAGAAGGCGGTAAGCATACCGCCAACGATGCTCAGCAAAAGGAGCAAGTGCCACAGCTGAATCTGCCAGCGAAGCGATTGAAAGTTTCCGAGCATCACTCAATATAATAACCCGCCCCACGTTTGGTCTTCACCAGCTGACTACCTAACTTTTTGCGGAGATTACAGATGTAGACATCGAGAATATTCGAACCCACTTCCTTCTCATCCGAAAAAAGGTGCAGGTAGAGATGAGAACGAGACACGACCTCACCACGCTTGGACAATAAAGAATCGAGCACCTTGTACTCCAGAGCCGTCAACTCTACCGCCTTGCCCGCCTTGCTCACTTCATGCTTCGCAGCGTCCACCGTCACATCCCCTAGCACCGTCACCGCCGTGGCATTGCCACGAGAACGACGGATCACGGAACGAATACGCGCGCTTAACTCAGCCAAACGAAATGGCTTCACCAAATAATCATCCGCACCTAAATCCAAGCCCTGCACTCGATCCTCCACTTCATCCCGCGCGGTCAACATGATCACAGGCACCTGATTGCCCTGCTCGCGCAGCTTGCTCAGTACCTGCCAGCCATCAAGCTTGGGCATCATCACGTCTAACACAATTAAATCGTACGCATACTCTGTGGCCTGGTATAAGCCAAGCTCACCATTCTCAACAGCATCCACTGTCATTCCTTCTTCGCCGAGCGCCTCCTGAACCGTCATACGCAGCGGATCATTGTCCTCAACTAACAAAATTCGCATTACCGATGGACTATAGACAGGTTTGATCATCATTCCAAATTCTTTTATTGTTAGCCCTCCGGTGCCAGTACCTAGTAATACCTTACTTCCCCTATCTCGACACCAGGCACCAGAGGGACTAAAAGTTGTCTGATGCCTATGGGTAGCACAGTGAAGATGAATGGCAGATTAAGGGGGGATACATTCTCAGAAAGTTAAGCAAAAATAAAAAAGCAGACCCCGAATTTGGGATCTGCTCTCTTCTAGAATGGTATGTTAGAACGCGCTTCTACTCAGTTTTTCTCCTTCTGCCAAGCGGCATCGGCAATAGCGATCTGGGCCTTATCGCTGCCTTTATTCCATTTGTTTAATGTGTTCCCAAAGGGAAACTGGTTGTAGAATAAGAAGAGTTTTCCATCCACGACTTTGTAACTCTCTGGGTCGATTCTCACCTTGCCATTCCCAACAGCCAGCGCATAAGCACACCAGCCACCGTACTGAGGTTCATACTTTTCTGGCTCCGCCTTGAATGCTGCAGCATTGGCCGCAGAAGAGAAATGGTAAGTCACCCCCTGATAGGCGACACGGTGAGCAGAATTCCCTTCCTTCGGTGAGCCAGAAAAATAGGAAACGGGATCCCACCCTTGAAGCGCAACACCGCGTTTGAGGTTGTAATGTTGCTCGCGCACCCCTTGAGAGTCTTGACCCAAGGCTGAGATGGCTGCTGCTAGAGTGAGGATAATACTGAGTAAGGTGGTTTTCATAGTACGTTTTGGGGTTACCTCCATGAGAGCACCTCAGCCACAATCGTATTCCATCCAATCTCCTCACCATCATCCGCGCAGCTGGAATCAAACACACAAATCCTTGCCTAACAGCTCAATCTATATTTCGTTGATCACATGACTCCTTTGATCAAGACAGCATTGTGGCTCGTAGGATTTTTTCTCGGCCTGTTTGTCCTGCTACAAAGTACAGGTTGGCTCACCCAAGAGGAAATTGAAGCTTGGTTACGAAGTGCACACGACATGCCAAAAGTCTGGATCGGCATCATCATTGTAGCCTTGCTGGTAGCCGACATCCTACTCGCCGTTCCCGGTATCGTGGTCGTCAGTCTGGCAGGGTATTTCTTAGGTCCCTTCTGGGGCGCCTTCTGCGGTAGTTTGGGGCTCACCCTCGCAGGCGTGGTCGGCTACGGACTCTGTCGGGCCTTTGGCGAACCGATGCTACACCGCCTCTTTGACAAACCTGAAATGATCGAAGACATGCGTGCTAGCTTTCATAAGCATGGCGCCCTCGCCTTGATGCTCTCACGCGCTGCACCGATGCTGCCTGAAGTCACTAGCTGCCTCGCAGGTGTGACTAAAATGCGCTTTAGCACCTACCTCTTGAGCTTTGGCACCAGCTGCACTCTCTATTCCATAGCCGTGGCCTACGCGGGCTCTCTCTCCTCCGCCGAAAATGTCACCCCTGCCATCATTGCCTACTTCTGTATCATGTTGGTACTGTGGGTGAGCTGGTTCAGCTTCACTAGGAAGCAGCGTAAAAAATCCAGACAGGAATAAGGGCCGACTGATGTGCTCTAGGCTTCTCACCAAGTCCAGCTCTCGCGCCTTAGAATTAAACAAATTCACCCTTGCGGAACCCCAAGGCGGGTGCTTTCATCCGCTGCAACCAATCCTTTTTATCAACGAACATGGCTGAACGCGAAAACACCGACCCACAGAAGATGGAAAAAATCGTCTCTCTCTGTAAGAGCAAAGGTTTCATCTACCAATCTGCAGAACTCTACGGCGGTCTCAATGGCTGCTGGGATTACGGCCCACTCGGTGCTGAGCTCAAGCGCAACCTCAAAGACTATTGGTGGCGCAAAAACGTGCAAGAGCGCGATGACATCCTCGGCATGGATGGTTCCATCCTCACCCATCATGCGGTACTCACTGCCTCTGGCCATGTGGGTGGCTTCTCAGACCCAATGTGTGATTGCTTGCTGTCCAAAGCTCGCCTTCGCGCTGATCAAATCGATCCACAATCCGGCACAGCCTATCACTACACCGGGGCAAGCCACGCTGAATCCGGCTTCTCAGTTGAAAAGCCATTCTCAGTACTCATCGACCCAACGGCGAACCAAAACGAGAACAACGCACGTAAAGTAGCCAAGCAATACTATGCGCAATTCCTCAATGGTCAGGACGTCCCAGCAAAGAAGTTAGAACTAGCCGGCGAATCGACTACCGAAGAAGTCGACACCACTAAATACAATCCTGAAAACGGTTCCCTTCTCACCGAAGCTCGTGAGTTCAATCTCATGTTCCAAACCAAAATGGGAGCTTCCTCAGATGACAATGACCCCAATGCCGTTGCCTACCTCCGCCCAGAGACAGCACAAACGATCTTCGTGCAGTACAAAAATGTGCTAGATTCCTCACGCGTCAAACTACCATTCGGCATCGCTCAGATTGGTAAGGCATTCCGTAACGAGATCAACCCACGCAACTTCACCTTCCGTTCGCGCGAATTCGAACAAATGGAAATCGAGTTTTTCTGTCGCCCAGAAGACGGCCTACGTCTCACCGAAGAATGGCTCGAAACACGCCTTTCCTTCTACGAGGAAATCGGTGTGCCACGCGAGAAGCTTCACGTGCTCGACGTCCCAGATGGTGAGCGTGCTCACTACTCAGCCAAGACCTACGACATCGAATACGAATTCCCATTCGGCATCCAGGAGCTCGAAGGTGTGGCGTACCGCGGTGCCTACGACCTCACAAAACACCAAGAACATTCTGGCAAGAACATCGAATACTTCGACGAAGAAACCAAGGAACGCTTCATCCCTCACGTGGTGGAACCATCCGCTGGGTGTGATCGCACCGTACTCGCGGTTCTCTGCGAATCCTATGACGTCGAAGACCTCACCAAAGAAGGTGCTAAGAAGAAGGACGAACGCACCGTCATGCGCTTCAAACCATGCATCGCGCCAATCAAAGCCGCGATCCTCCCACTCCTTAAAAACAAGCCTGAGCTCGTGGCCAAGGCCAAGGAAGTCCAGCACCTTCTTCAGCCATTCATGAATGTCTTCTACGACGAGACCGCTGCCATCGGCCGCCGCTACCGTCGTCAGGATGAAATCGGCACACCCTTCTGTATCGCCATCGACTTCGAGACTCTCGGAGAAGAAGGCCCGAACGGTGAAGACCTCACGGACACCGTCACCGTGCGCCACCGTGACTCCATGGAGCAAGAACGTATCGCGATCAGCGATCTTCTTCCATGGCTCCTCGAGCGCCTTCGCTAATCACGGCGAAAAGCTACGATCCTTTAGACAAACGCAGAGCTTCGGCTCTGCGTTTTTTTTTGCGTAGCTTTTTCACAATCCCCTCACCGTTCATAGATTGACTTGGAGCACAAAAGGGAGTAATTGAGCGATTCTAAATCTATCTATGAGTGTGAATAAAACCATCGTTGGTAGCGCAGAATGGCTTGCGTTACCACAACTCCAAGTCCCAGCGATCAAGGCGCGCGTTGACTCAGGCGCCAAGACATCATCGCTCCACGCTTTCAATATCCATAGCTTCAAACGCGACGGAGAAGCATGGGTTTCCTTTGAAGTCCACCCAATCCAAAAGAACCGCAAAACCGTGGTACGCTGCGAAGCGATGGTCGTGGATCGACGCATCATCAAGTCCTCCAATGGGGAACGTGAAAAACGCTACGTCATCCGCACCGCCATGGAGCTGGCTGGGGAATCCCATTCCATTGAGATCACACTCAGCAACCGTGACAACATGGGCTATCGCATGCTTCTGGGCCGAGAAGCCATGGTTGGCCGCATTCTAGTAGATCCATCTGAGGAACTCTCACATGGCGACCACAGCAAATCTGAAATCAGCACCATGTACGGCGAGGTCGAGGAAGTAAAACGTGGCCTTAAGATCGGCATACTCGCTTCCAACCCTGAATTATACAGTAATCAACGTATCATCGAAGCAGGTGAACAACGCGGGCATCAAATGCAGTTTCTCAATGTGAAGCATTGTTACCTCAAAATGGATGCTGATCACCCAGAAGTGCTCTCGCGGGGTGGCTCAAGTCTCAATGGGCTCGACGCAGTGATCCCACGCATCCGCCCCAGTGTGACCTTCTATGGTTGCGCTCTCACCCGACAGTTTGAAAGCCTGGGCAAGTTTGCACTGAACTCGGCAGATTCGATCAGCCACTCACGAGACAAGCTCTTTTCCATGCAGCTGATGCTGAAGAACGGCTTGGATATCCCCACCTCTGGCTTCGCCAATTCCCCCATGGATACCAATGACCTGATCGACATGGTCGGCGGAGCTCCATTGATCGTGAAATTATTAGAAGGAACTCAAGGTAAGGGTGTCGTCCTCGCGGAAACGAAGAAAGCCGCCGAGTCAGTGATCAATGCATTCAAATCCTTGAACGTAAACCTTCTGGTTCAAGAATTCGTCAAAGAAGCCAATGGCAAGGACCTAAGATGCTTCGTCATCAATGGTAAGGTCGTGGCATCCATCGAACGTACCGCTGCTGCTGGAGAGTTTCGAGCCAATATCCATCAAGGTGGTAAAGCGGCCATTGTCAAAATCACTCCAGAAGAACGCACGCTCGCCATCAAAGCAGCCAAGGCTTTCGGCCTAGATGTCGCGGGTGTCGATCTCATCCGTTCATCGAAAGGACCTCTCCTACTAGAAGTGAATTCCTCACCTGGCTTGGAAGGCATCGAATCAGCCACTGGCAAGGACATCGCAGGACTCATGATCCAAGCGATTGAAAAAAAGCTCGGCTGGGAACCTAGCGAAGAAACTTAAGCCAAGAGCATCCACGCAGCCATCGCCACCATGCCAAGATTTTCAATCAACGCAACGGTGGTGAGTGGCACATTGAGTGTGGCGCCCATACAGGCACACTGTAAGCCATCGCGCTTCGGTAGCGCCAACAATACCCCCAAGCTCCCGCTCCCCATAATCACCAATGTCGCAGTGTAGACCACCTCGGGTCTCCAACCACTGAGGTAGCCCAGCCCCAGCAGCAATTCAATCAAGGGATAAACACCCGCGTATGCTGGGACTGCTTTCGCCACCAAGTCGTACTTCCGAAAGGCCTTCGTAAACCCGTCGACATCAAACAACTTCAACATGGCAAAGATCATCAAAAAAGACCCCATCATGTCGTGCATCCAAAGACGCGCGCCCATGGACTGAACAGCCTCAACGGCAAACTCCCCTCCAACCACAACACTCAATGATGGCAGCATCTTTAGCTGCATGTATTGGTAATTCTTGGCACAGGCAAAAAGCAGCGAGAGACCAATCACGATAATCAGTGGACGATACGCCTTGATACCGGGCTTTTGCGCCTTGCTAGGTGTATTTTCTTGCTTGGGTGCACAACATGAGCTCATGCATCACCCATAGCACCGATACCCAAACATGCAATCATGGCTGCAACTTATTCAGCTTCAGGAAACATCTTGGTGAGGTCCGCAGCCTTGCGTCTTTCTTCCTCTTCCTTCTCTTGCTTATGCGCCTCAGCTTCCGCAATGGCTTCTTTGATTTCCTCTACCTCATGGGATTTCCCTTGCTTATCCTCTTGGCTGATCGCGACAGCGATCCAGCGGAAGTCGGCACTGTTGTCTAGGGCCACCTTCACCAACATCGTCAATGGGACCGCAAGCAACATACCGATAGGACCCCAAATCCAGCCCCAAAAGAGCACAGAAACCACCACCACCAAGGTCGACATCCCAAAGCGTCGGCCTAGCAAGGTTGGTTCCAAGAAGTTGCCAAGCACCCCGTTGATCGCAAGGTAGCCCGCAGCAACGATCACTGCATCCTTGATGTCGCCAGTCAGCAACAAAGAAAGCAAAACCGGTGGGATGCCAGCCATCACCGACCCAATCGCCGGAATGTAATTCAGGGCAAAAGCTAAGATACCCCAAAGCAATGGGAACTCTAAGCCCACTGCCCAACATAGCACTCCAGCCAAAAACCCAGTAGTCAAACTAATCAAGGTCTTGATCCCTAAGTACCTTTGAATATCGCGAGTCGCACTCACCATGCGCTGTAAGTTCGGCCCCTTTGCTTCACAAATCGCATTGAAGCGACGCGCAAACATCCGCGCCTCACTCAGCATGAAAACCGTCAATAACAAGACCAGAAAGGTCGTGCCTAGAAAGGATACCAACTTGCCTAGAAAATCAGTGCCCATCTGCAGCACTTTATTCACGCTCAGATGCTTGAGAAGCTCGTCCGATAGTATATCAAGATTCGATTGGGTCAATGCCACCACCGCATCTCCCCGCTCTAGATTTTCAACTTCGGTTACTTGGCTCGCCACCACGTCTCCTTCTGTGTCAAATATGTCTGGCTCTGGCACCACAAGTGCCAGCGGTGCCGATTCCTCGCCGGAGGCAACAGCATTCTTATCCTGATCCGCCAGCATTCCAAAACGATCCATCGTGCTAGACACATTGTCAGCGAGCTGCGTCACACGGGTCTTGGTGAGCTCGTAGTACTTACTCTCCCACTTATTCTGGAGTTCACCCACCAACATGATACCTACCAGCACCACGCCAGCCAAAAACGCAAAGTCAATCAACACTGTAAAGAACACCGCAAGCACCCGAGGCACTCGATGCTTACTCAGCCAATAGGTGATGGGGTAACTGACTGTAGCAATGAAAAATGCCAAGAGTAAGGGCACCACAAAATCTGCCGAGGCCTTCGCCCCAGCCACGACTAGCACCACGCTGGCTAGTACGATTAGAATCCGTGCTGCTTCAGCTCCTCTCTTCTTTGGCTTCTCTTCCATGGGTTCAATGATCAAAAAAATTCCAAGTACGCCGCAGGAGTATCAAAGCGACATAGAATGACGCACACAAGAGCCGTCACCATGCTGAATTTTCTGCCATTCTAGCCAGATTTGTATAACAAGCCAGAGTTTTTCTGACATTGCTACAAAGATGTTAGTACCGCCCACTCTCAGGCCTAAAAATCCCGCCACTATTACGATTGGGCTGCCTGCATCTTGGCCTCAAACACATTCCAGCATTCGATAAAACCAGGTGCAAAATCCTCCGGCCGGCGATCGATCCATTCACGCACTAATTCCATGCTAAACCACTGCACTGAGTGCACTTCACTACAAGGATAACGCAGCGCTCCGTCATGGCGTGCTAGATACAACTGAATCCATTCCCATCCAGTATTCTCACAAGGTGCAAGCTTGGCAATAGCCTGAGTCTCTACGTCATGGATTCCTAGCTCTTCTTCCAGTTCGCGGCTCGCACATGCTGCATAGCCTTCCCCTGCATCGAGGTGACCAGCAGCGCTGCTGTCCCAGTGGTTTGGAAACTTATCTTTCAGACCCGAGCGCTTCTGCAGCAACACCTCCTTGTGCTTGTTGAATACAAAGACATGCACCGCGCGGTGCTTCAGCGCTTTTTCATGCACCACTGCACGCGTCTCCTGCCCAATCACTTGATCTTCGTCATCCACCACATCGAAAAGCTCATCGTGATCTTGAGCCACATCTTTGAGCGGGTGAGGGTCATACTGACGCGTGATTTCAACCCATTGCTCGAGGGTGATTTCTTCCGCACGTGCGGTTACTTTCAGCCCAAGCACCTCTGCCACTTCTGCCCAATCGCGGTTCTCTGGTAGCTGCTTTTTGATTTGCTTGCGGCGCTGGGCGAAGCCACGACGGATCAATTCATCAAACAAGCGAGCATCATAGTTTGGTAAAGCACCCTGGGGCTTTGGCACACAGGTCATCACCGTGGAGTCGATCAATGGACGCGGAAAAAATGCCTCAGGCGGCACAGTCTTCACGGGTTTGCTCTCCCATTCACTCTGCATCCGCAAGCTCAACACTCCATAGGCTTTGGTGCGCGGCACCGCCACAATCCGATCAATAAATTCTTTCTGTAGCATCAAAACTGCCCGAGAAATCATCGTCGGGCGTTGCATGAAATTACGCATGATCGCGCCGCCTGCTGAATACGGAAGATTTCCCAAGAACTTGATCGGTCCCTCTTTGAAAAGAATACGCGTATCAAAGCGTGCTCCGTCGGCATGGTAGATCGTCACCTTCGGGTTGTCCGCAAAGCGCTTGCTCAGGTATTCATAGAGACGGGCGTCAAATTCGACCAAGATCACCTTGGCCACCAACTCCACCAGATGCTCCGTGAGCGCCCCTGTACCAGGACCACATTCCACCACAACATCGTCCGCTTGCGGTTGCAGTTGCTCAACAATCCAGCGCGCCACATTCGAGTCGCAAAGGAAGTTTTGTCCCAACTTTTTCGATGGGATCACTCCCGCTTCATCGAGCACTTGTCTGATATCGCCGCCAGTCATGCCACACTACTATGCCCACTTGTTTAAACAAGCAATGGCAATTTGAACTCGCTTCCCATGCAATCCCCTCTAAAATTATCCTCTCAAATTTCTCAGAATGTATCATTGCCGTACGCTAGGATTCCTGCCATTGCTATCCCACTACACAAAGAAACTATGAAAAAATCCAATCATCATTCTAACCGAAATGGTTTCTCGCTCGTCGAATTGCTCGTTGTCATTGCCATCATTGCGACCCTCGCAGGTGTCTCAGCTCCAGTAATCATGGGCCAACTCAAGAAAGCCAAGATCACCGAAGGCCAAAAAATGGCCCACGACATCATCTTTGCCATCGAACAATTCGAACAAAAATATGGCTACCTTCCCTACCTCAGCTCCAAGAGTTACATCCGTGGTGAGAAGGAAGAAAGCCAAGCTCAAAGCACCAGCGGCGCTCCTGGCGATGTAGAAATGTACGTCACCATCAATGCCCGCCTCCTCAATGTGCTCATGGGTAAAGATGACGATGTGAACCCAAACAACGTGCAATTCTTCGATGCCCAAGACGCAAAAAACGGAGTCAATGGCATCGTCTATGACGACGACGGCGAACCTAAAATGCTCATGGACCCATGGGGCTATCCATTCGCAGTTGTTATCGACTACACTGGCGAAAATAAAATCAACTTCGCCCACGTGCCAGCCCTCAAAAACGTCGACTTCAAAGTCTACCAAGACAAAGATGGCAACCCAATGCGCATCCACTCCGTCCCAGCAGTAGTCGCTAGCCCAGGACCAGATGGCATCTTCGACGACATCGATGATGTGAAGACCTGGTAATCCCCGTCCACCCCTATTTCACCCAAAGCACGCCGAGCCCGCTCGCGTGCTTTTTTGCTTTCGCTATCTAGCAAAGCCGCTACCCTCAGGGTCACGCTTTCTCTAACTGATAGTGAAAATGGCAATTTCCTAAGCAAAGCATCACCCACAGGTGCGCTATGCAGAAAACCAGATTGTACAAAAATTCCACGCAATGAAGTCATCCGTTCCGTTCATCTCCGCCCTTGGCCTCACCCTCGTAGGAGCTCTCGTCGTCGCCCAGAATGCCGATAAGGCGACTCCGAGCACTGAGCTCGTGAGCAGCAAGTCTGACACCAGTCGCGCCACAGGCACCCCGCGTCCGTGGGCTGCCACCAGTTCAGACATCGCCCAGGACTCCGCCGTCACATACGGAACACTCGACAATGGAATGCGCTACATTATCCAACGCTCCCCTTTACCGGCCGAGCGCGTCAGCATGCGACTCCACGTTGATGCTGGTTCACTAGACGAAACTGAGCAACAGCGAGGGCTCGCACACTTCCTGGAACACATGGTCTTCAATGGCACACGCCACTTCCCCGATGCCACCAAACTCGTGCCGCAAATGCAGCGGCTCGGCATTGCCTTCGGAGCCCACGCCAATGCCTACACCTCATTCGATGAAACCGTCTACATGCTGGACCTTCCCAACATCGAAGAGAGCACCCTAGACCTCGGCTTCGCAGTCATGAGTGACTTCGCCGATGGCGCCCTGCTCGAAGAAAAAGAAATCCAAGAAGAACGCGGCGTCATTTCCTCAGAAAAAACTACCCGTGACTCGGTGGGTCTCCGCATGTTCCAACGACAATTTGAGACACTCTTCCCGAATTCAATGATCGGAAAGCGCCTTCCCATCGGCACCGAAGAAGTCATTCAAAACGCACAACGCGACCTCTTTGTAGATTTCTACACCAAATTCTATGCGCCAGAAAAGCTCACCTTCATCTACGTCGGTGACCTCGATGTCGCCGAGGCCCAACGCCGCATCAAAGCAGCCTTTGGCAACATGCAAAACCCAGCCAAAAAAGCCCCCAAGGGCGACGTCGGCGATGTGACCACCAAACCAGGCTTCCAAGTCCACGTCTTCAATGACAAAGAACTACCAGCCACCGAGCTCACCCTCCTACGCTCCCGCAGCTTTGAACACAAAGTCGATAGCAAAGCGCAGCGACTCGAATCGCTCAAGCTACACCTCGCGCACTCGATCATCAACCGCCGCCTCGCCCGCATTGCCAAGGAAGACGACACTAGCATCCTCAGTGGCGGCGCCTCACGCAGCATCTACTTCCGCGGTCTCGAGCTCGGAAGCATCGATGTCACCCCACTCGAAAACGATTGGATCGCAGCCCTCCCTGTCTTGGAGAATGAATTCCGCCGCGCCCTCCTCTACGGATTCACCAGCAGTGAATTCAACGAAGCCGTCGCCGACATCCTAAACTACTACGAACAAGCAGTGAAGTCTGCTCCCACGCGCAAGTCCAATGACATCGCAAGTAGCCTCGCACGCCACATCCACCGCGATGAGATCTACTCAACCCCTGAGATGGATCTCAGCATCGTCCAAGAACAACTGCAGAGCCTCGACCCAACAAGCATCCATCAGTCATTCACAAGCTTCTGGAACACCGAAGACATCAGTTTAATCCTCACCACCCAGGCCTCAGGCACCGACACAGCAGGCACCCTCAAAGCGCTCTACCTCAAAGAGAAACAATCGCAAATCGATGCGCCAGAGGAACGCGAAACACAAGCATTCGCCTACGCCAGCGACGCAAGCCACAGCCAAGCCACCGTCGAAAACCAACAACACATCCAAGACCTCGACATCTACCAATGGCAGTACGGTAATGGTGTCGCAGTAAACTTCAAACAAACCGACTTCGATAAAAACTCGGTTGGCATCAGCATCAGCTTTGGGGATGGCCTCGCCAGCATGCCACTCGAGCACCCAGGCCTCAACGCCCTAGCATCTGCAGTCTTCACAGCAGGCGGACTAGGCCAGCACAGCAGCGACGACCTACGCACCATCCTCGCTGGTCGCAATGTCGGCGCCACCTTCACCATCGGCGAAGGCAGCTTCAACCTCAGCGGCTCCACCACCCCAGAGGACCTCACACTCCAGCTTGAACTACTCAAAGCCTACCTCACCGACCCCGGCTTCCGACCAGAAGCGGAACGCCAATACAAATCGAGCCTCCCGCAACAATACGCCCAGCTGCGCCACACCGAAAGCGGCGCCATGCGCCAGCTCCAAAGCTGGCTCAGCGGCGGTGATCCGCGCTTTGCCTACCCAAGCCTCACCGAAGCGCAAGCACTTCACTCAGAACAAGCCAAAGCGTGGCTAAGCCCGTTCCTCGACGGCGCACCGCTCGAGATTTCCATTGTAGGCGACTGCAGCCTCGAAGACGCACAAACCGCACTCTCCCGCACCTTTGCGCAGCTACCAGAGCGTGGTACCAGCACCGAAGTACCACTAGCTGAGAGAACACTCACCTTCCCAGACACTCCAAGCCAACAAGCATTTACCTACGAAAGCGATATCGAGAAAGCCATGTCCGTGGTACTCTGGAAAGCCGGAGACAACACCGAGCGCGACATCAAGCGACTCCGTCGCCTCAGCGTCCTCTCTGCCATCCTCCGCGATAGAATGCGCATCAAACTCCGCGAAGGATTAGGCGAAGCCTACAGCCCCTTCTCCTACGCCCAGCTCTCTAACACATTCAAGAATAGCGGCACCATTTCAGCCATCAGCCCAGGCAAGCCCGCGCACACTGAGAAAATCAATAAGATCATCTCGGAGCTGGCACAGGAACTCGCCAACAACGGCTCCAATGAAGATGAACTCCAGCGCGTCATTCAACCTCGCCTTGGCATCCTCAAAAAGTCTCTGCGCCAGAATAGCTATTGGCTCGCCACCGTAATGAATCAATCCCAGCGCTACCCAGTACTCATCGAAGCAGCACGCGATCGCGACACCGACTACGCGAGTATCAGCGTCAGCGACATCAATGAGCTCGCCAAAGAAATCCTACAAAAAGACAACAGCGCGCAAATCTCGATTTCTCCGAAAAAGGCTGAATAAACCAAGATTAAGGTCTCGGCCTGATAGAGGAAACCATCAACACTTTATCAGCGCCAAAGACGAGCTCACGGGCAGCTCCATTGCTCACATGCACCAGCAGCACCCCGCCGACCGCCTTCACCTCGCGCACCGCAATCCAGTCGTCCTCAAAGCCACTTTCCGGCCTAAAGATGATAAACTTCTCACCGGCGGGGAGCGCCCGACACGCTTGCTCAAATCCCTTAGCCAGCACCACCAGTTCATTGTCAAAGTCGATGGAAAAATTCGGTTTCAAAACATACGAGGGCCCCACCGCATAAGGATTGGCAAACACGCTCAAGCTCAGCCCAGCTGATAGAATTGTGATAAATAGTTTCATGGATTACGACAGAGGTTGAAATCAAGGTCTAGCGTAACAAAGCCTATCGTATAATAACAGAACCTAATCCCACCACAGAGCACGCCACAAACATTGGCGCACCACCTTACGTGACACTTTCACTCCCGCTTCTAGATCCTCCCAGCTAGCCTCTTCTAGCAAATCAAGTGTCTCTCTAGCAATCAATGCGGGCAACACGGTGGCCACTTTACAGCGCCACGAACGCAGCGAGCTCGAGTAAGCTAGCCCAGACTCCACATAGTCTCTAGCACGCGCGCGCCAGCGCTCGGCCTCATCCAGGATCAGCTGTTTATCGTTCATATCAGCCACTGGCAGGTAACAACGACCATTGGCAAAGTCCTCGGGAATGTCGCGCAAGATATTCACCAACTGCAGCCCAATTCCGTAATCCCCACCGAGTTCTTTCAGCTCTTCTGGCTCCAACCTCGAGAAACGATACATCGACTGGATCCCGATCTCAGACCAGAACTCACCGACACAGCCAGCAACATGAAAGCAATATGACTCGAGTGCTTTTGAACTACTCAGTACCGATTGCGATTCGATGGAGAAATGCCGAATGTCCTGCATCTGCCCACGACAAATAAAGCCCAAGACGCGATCAATCGACTCGCGTTGCCAAGATGGCACCTGATCATACCAGGTAAAGACATCTGCCATCCGCTGCAGTAGCTGCTGTTCCTTCTCGTTGCTTTGATAGTGAATGAAATCATTTTCCAACAATTGTTGGAGCTTTACTCTCTCAGCCTGATCCCCCAGAGCATGAGTGAATCGATAAAGGCAATCTTCTCTCAGCTCAGCCGGCACCGCCGCAGTATCGGCAATCGTATCTGATGCCCTCGCCAGCAAATAGCCAAGTGCGATAGGCTGCCGCATCTTGGGGGGCAACAAACGAATCGTCAGATAGAAGGAACGCGACACCCCTTTCAACACTGACTTACCGAGATCACTAGGCACTGGCATCGACCTATTGATACCTCAGATTCGCAATCTGGAAATAGAAATCGTCCCAATTCTCCTCTTCCATGCAAATGAATCCTGAGCTGCTAGCAGGTTGCATTTGTCATTTCCAGACACTCTGCCTAGGCTCGGGAACCGCGCCATCCTCCATGGCCATCCTCACACCGTGCAAGTCTATCTCCATATTCCCTTCTGCCATCGCATCTGCCCGTATTGCTCGTTTTACAAGCACACACCGGGCAACACCGACATCAAGGCCTTCCTCGAAGCCCTACTGACCGAGGCCCGACACGCCACGCGTGACCAAGCCTTCCCGCAGCTCAGGACACTCTACTTTGGTGGAGGCACCCCCTCCATGCTATCTCCCACCCACCTGCGCTTCCTCTTTGGCGAACTACGCAAGCTATTCGATTTCAGCCAAATCGAGGAACTCACCTTCGAAGCAAACCCTGCAACCTTCGACCTCAAGAAAGCACAGCTCTTCCGCGAACTAGGCGTCACCCGCATCTCTCTGGGAATCCAATCCTTTGATGACGCGGTACTCAAGACCCTGGGCCGCGAACATTCCGCCGCAGAAGCCCAAGAAGCCGTGCCCATCCTACGCGAAGCCGGGATTGCCCAAGTCAACATCGACCTGATGTTCTCAATTCCTGGTCAAAGCATCAACTCCTGGGAAAAGACCCTCGCTACCGCCATCGCACTCAAGCCCGACCACATCTCAGCCTACAACTTAACCTACGAGGAAGACACCGCCTTCATCGCAAAGCTCAGCAAGGGGGAATACCATGACGACCCTGAAACCAATGCCCGCTTCTTCAGCCTCGCTCACAACACCCTAAGCGCTGCCGGCTTCGACCACTACGAAACCTCCAACTACGCAAAACGCAGCAGCTCCACCACTCGCTCCAGCCACAACAGCGGCTACTGGAAAGGCTCCAACTACCTGGGGCTCGGCCCCTCAGCCGTCTCGACCATCGGTACCACCCGCTGGAAAAACCTCCCCGATACCGCCGGCTATATCAAACAAATCACCCATGTCGGCCACGCCAAAACCGAAATCGAAGAACTCAGCCGCGACGACCTACACCTAGAATACGTCGCCATGGCACTGCGCACCGCCGAAGGGCTCAGCCTAGAGCACCTCAGCTCCAATGAACGACAACGCGCCCAGCAAGTCGTGGATGGCGAACTAGCCACCCTACGCGACGGCCACTTGATTCTAACCCACCAAGGGCAACTCGTCACCGACTCGGTGATCGAGCACATCGTCTAGCCCCCGTGCTATTGACCGCGCTGACGCACCGCCTCATACAGGCAAACTCCCGTGGCCACACTCACATTGAGGCAGTCCACCTTGCCCGCCATCGGGATCTGAATCAACAGATCACAATTTTCCTCGGTCAGCCGGCGCATGCCATCCCCCTCAGCCCCCATGACGATACCGACACCGCCCTTGAGATCCATATCGTAGAGTGATTGCGTCGCCTTATCCGAAGTCCCGATCAGCCACACACCGTGGTCGTTCTGTAGCTTCTTCATCGTCCTAGCAAGGTTCGTAACACGCACAAACGGCACCGTAGAAGCCGCGCCCACAGCCACCCGCTGCACCGTTTCAGTGAGACCCACGGACTTGTCTTTTGGCGCGATCACCGCCGCCACTCCCGCGCCATCCGCAGTGCGTAAAATCGCACCCAAATTATGCGGATCGGTCACACAATCCAAGACCACCAAAAGCGGGTTCGGCTTGTGTTCTAAAATCGCATCAAGGGCATCCTCACCCTTGGCTAAGCCACCGCCACCTTTGTTGTAGACATGCTTATTCTCTCTGGCTTGGCCTTCATTTCCTCGTTTGCGCATGCGCGCATTATGTCCAAATCCACCCTCGGTGCAAGCGCACTTCACCACAGCTCAAAAAAGTTCTCATGGTTGCCAGATCCAAGATCTACGTTAGACTAGGGCATGGCTCTTCCCGCAGTTGTCACCATCCTACCGAAGCTTTTACCAGCCGCGAAATTCGCATACGAACATCGCGACAAGGCCCTCACCTTGTGGACCGAAATACAAAAACGCCGCAAAAAGCAACCCACCCTCACGGAGTCCAATAGCCCCGAACCACTCAGCGCCGATCAACAAATCGCTCGCCTGCAAAAACGCGTCCAGCAAAACGACGAACTCCTCAACCAACAATCCGAACTCATCGCACAAATGGCAGGCGACCTCGCTGAACTCAGCACCTTGTGCAATAAAATGCGCATCCGACTTCAGTGGATCCGAGGGGTCAGCCTCATCGCCATCATCAGCACCATCATCTATTGGATCGTCAGCTAGCACACTCGCTACCACCAACAATACTGACCACAAAAAAACTGGCATGCGCTCTCACACATGCCAGTTGGAAATTGCTAGATAAAGAATCTAGAGCTATCTCAGACGATTACTCGTCATCTTCGGCGAACTCTTCTTCCTCTCCGTCGTCATCCAAATCCTCATCTTCTTCCTCGAGCTGGCTATCATCTACCAAGAACTTACGCACGCGCTGTTCTTTAGGAAGCGGTGAAAGCAACATACTAACTGCTCTACCTGCTAGTCGTGGCTTCTGATCCAGATTCGCCATTCCACTCAGGTCTTCGGCAACGCGCTGGAGAACAACAAATCCAAGATCCTTGTGCGCATTCTCACGCCCACGGAACTGAAGCTGAACTTTCACCTTGTTGCCTTCTTCTAGAAATTTTTCAATCCGAGCACACTTCAAGTTGTAGTCATGATCCTCCGTGCGCACACGGAACTTCACTTCCTTCATCTTGGTAGTACTCTTCGGCTTACTCTTTTTGAGCTTGGATTGCTCATACTTGTATTTGCCATAATCACACACCTTGCAAACTGGTGGATCAGCTTTCGAAGCGATCTCCACAAGGTCTAAGCCGATGCTCTTTGCTTTGGATACGGCTTCGCGGCTACTCATCACTCCGATGAGTTCACCTTTATCAGTAACAACTCGCACCTTTGGTGCGCGGATGTACTCGTTCACACGAGTCATGTCGCGACGGTTGTTTCTTTTGTATGGCTTCTTTGTTGCTATTTTTCTATCCTCCTAATTGGTTGGTATTGTGATACTTTGGTTCGTAAATATCAGACGATTGTTGGGCTTAAAGACTGCGATTTTTAAGCTCTTCGTTCAATTGATTGATGAAATCGTCTAACGATTGAGTACCCAAGTTTTCACGATCTCTATGACGAACAGAAACAGAATCGGTTTCGGCTTCTTGAGCGCCAATGACCAGCATATAAGGCACGCGGTCTAATCTGGCAAGGCGAATCTTAGCACCAAGCTTCTCTGAAGCGCGATCCACACTCACACGAGTACCAATATCAGCCAGGCGCTTGGCAGCAGCCTCAGCATGTTCGATGAATTTATCAGACAGCGGCAGCACCCTGACTTGCTCAGGAGCAAGCCAAGTAGGGAACTTCCCTTCAAAATGCTCGATCAGCAGCCCAACGAAGCGTTCTAACGAGCCAAAGGGAGCACGGTGAATCATGACTGGGCGGTGGCGGTTGTTGTCAGCCCCCACATAGGTGAGGTCAAAACGCTCCGGTAAGTTAAAGTCTAACTGCACGGTACCGAGCTGCCAGTCGCGACCGATCACATCCTTGACCACAAAGTCAATCTTCGGCCCATAGAAGGCGGCTTCACCGAGTTCTACAGTGTAATCCACACCGAGGTGCTCTACGGCCTTCTGCAGTGATGCCTCTGCTTTATCCCACACGTCGCGCGTGCCCACATACTTGTCGGAATCAGGATCTGAGAAGGAAAGGCGCACACGGTAGTCTTCCATGCCAAGCGTGCTCAACACCTTCTTCACAAGGTCGAGACAGCTTGCAATCTCATCGTCCACCTGGTCAGGCGTGCAAAAGATGTGGGCATCGTCTTGAGTGAAGCCACGCACACGTGTCATCCCGCCGAGCTCACCGGATTGCTCCCAGCGATACACCGTGCCGAACTCAGCCAAACGCACCGGTAGGTCGCGGTAGCTGTGTGGGTCGCTATCGTAAATCTTAATGTGGTGCGGGCAATTCATAGGCCTGAGCATGTAGCCCTCGATCTCGCCAGTAGAAAGGCCATTGGTCAGCGTCGAGCAACTCGCATTCTCATCCGAAAGCTTTTCCAAGGTATCGCGCTCAGCAATCGCTGGAAACTGGCTCTCTTGATAGTACGGAAAGTGGCCTGAAGTACGATACAAGTCGAGCTTACCAATGTGTGGAGTGTACACCTGGCTGTAGCCCTGGCGGTCGAGCTCCTCAGTGATGAAGTCTTGGAGCGAACGTCGAACCAGCGCCCCCTTAGGCTTCCAGAGAATAAGTCCCTGCCCCACGGCCTCGTCGATCGTGAAGAGCCCCAAGTCTTTTCCAAGGCGGCGGTGGTCGCGCTTCTTCGCTTCCTCCAAGGCTTCAAGGTGCTCGTTGAGCTCAGTCTTATTCTTGAAACAAGTCCCGTAGACTCGCTGCAAGCTCTCTCTGTCCTTGTCACCTTTGTAAAAGGCTGATGCCACAGACATCACCTTGAATGCCTTACAATTCCCCGTGCGACCAACGTGGGGCCCAGCACACAGGTCGATAAAATCGTTATTCTGGAACAAGGAAATCTCTTCGTCCTCAGGAATGTCGTTGAGCAGGTCTACCTTAAACTTCGATGCCTCACCACGCTCAGCAATCGCACCGAGGCGACCAGATTGCGCCATCTCAAGCGCCTCATCGCGGCTCACCACAGTCTTCTCAAATGGTGAATTTTCTTTCACTACCTTCTTCATCTCCGCCTCAATCTTCGCAAAATCGTCCGGAGTGATACGGTGCTGCAATTCAATGTCATAGTAGAATCCATTCTCCACTGGAGGACCACCAGCAAGCTGAGCATCTGGCCAGATACGCGTGATCGCCGTCGCCAACACATGGGCACAAGAATGGCGCAAACGTTCCAAGTCACTCATCTGGTGACGTTCCTCAAGCGATTTTCTCTGTTTCGTATCTGACATTGCACCGCTTTCTCAACATTCCAGCCCGCTTTTTGCAACTCAATTTTGTTCTGATCCACCTCTTGTCACCAGCACCATCCAGCCAAAGTCTCAGCCACAACAACACCAACACACGCCATCTACTTGTATGGCTGACGCAAATTGTAATTATGAATGCCGCACCCATAAATTGAGCCAAAGGTCAGACCTGAGTACTGTTCTTCAGCTAAAAACCGTTTAGCCAACACAGTTAAATACACAATAATGATGAAAAAACTAATCCCTACAGCAACTCTCCTCGTGAGCGCCTCGATCGCCCAGGCTGCCTCGCTGGTTCAGACAACCCTGACTTTAACAGATAACGAGAATGACACTCCGCCAGAAACTTATGTTTCGGTCAAAAGTGGAGCTGAATACTATGGCGGAACAATTGGTGGGTCCGTGTCACAGACGGCATTCAATAGCCCTGTCCAAGGCTATTCATTCTTCAATGCTGGTGGGGGGAGTAGCAATGAATATGCTACTTCAGGCGGCTACGTCTCTAATATCACCCTTACTGACGTATCTGGCACCGGCCAAAAGAGCTATATCAACCTATACACGACGAACAATCCGAATGTCTCAGGCACATTCGACGGAACAGCCAATTTCAGCTCGCATACCGATGCTGTGGCTCGAATGGTTACAGGAGAGGTTGATGTCTCATCGTTCACTTCAGGCTCTGTCTACTTCTTTTTCGGAACATTTCAAGACGCTGCTCGCGTGACTGCCACGCTTTCTGGCTCAGGTGGCCCTGACATTGTAATTGCTGGTGATGATCTCACAACAACGGGCTACGCAATGACACAATTTGATTTTGATACCTCGGGTGGCTATGACACCTTGTCTTTTGAGTACTTGAATGACGACAATGATGCCACCCCTGGTTCCCGAGCTAGATTTTCTGGCCTTGTCATCACGGCAGTTCCCGAACCAACCAGCGCCTCTCTGTTAAGCATTGGTATGACCACACTTCTTATTCGCCGCCGTCGATAGACTGAGAAGTTTTCACGCTATACATTCAAAAGCACGCTCACAAAGCGTGCTTTTTTGTAGTTAGATTTTTTAAATGACATTCTCAGAAAAAGGTGAGTGGGGTGAGAGTATTGAAAGTGAGCCTAAGGTCATTCATCAGGCGTCGCCTGCTTGTCTTTGAGGCCGAGGACAGCATGAAAGGCAGGTTTTGCTTTGCCGGCTCTGTCGAACAGCAACGGATAACTGATCCGGCCCTTGATGGGCCAGTTGTTGAGCCAAGAGTACTTGTCCGTTGTCCCCCAGAAGGTGACTCGCTTGATCTTATCCTTGTGCTTGAGAAACAACTGAAAGAGATCCGCATAGCGTTTGGCCAGTTCCTGTTGCCTGGCCTCAGGTAACCCGTCGCGATATGGGTCCATACGCGCGTCGCCTACCAGGCGTTTGGCAACATCAGCACCCCACATGCCTTCCTTTCGAGGCAACATATCAATATCAAGCTCGGTAATATGGACACCCACACCCGCCTCTGAAAAGGCGATGATGCTGGCCTCGATTTCCGAAATAGAAGGCCCCTTCTTGGACCAATGGCCTTGCAGGCCAACACCGTCAATTAGCACGCCCTTTTCTTTGAGTTCTCGGACCATTCTGACGACGGCGTCCCTCTTACCTTTTCCCGTCATCGAGTAGTCGTTGTAGATCAACTCCACGCCCTCGGGCAGTTCTTCCTCAGCGATGCGGAATGCCTGTTCGATGAAATCACTGCCAATGATACGAGTCCACTGGCTGTCACGGAGCTTGCCGCTGCCCATAAAGGATTCATTGACCACATCCCAGGCCTGGATCCTAGTTCCATAGCGCTTTGATACATGTCTCACCCGTTCACGCATCCGCCTCAGAAGCTCCGCGCGGTCTACGGTTTCCCCCTTCTCGTCTAAAAAGACCCATTTCGGTGTCTGATTATGCCAGAACAAGACATGGCCAACGACATACATCTTGTTCTCCGTACCAAACTTCACATAGGCATCAGCCGTTTCATGGTTGTACACGCCAGGCTCAGGATTGAAGGAACCCCACTTCAGCATATTGCATGATGAAACGCTGCTGAACTGACCAGCCACCATGTTCAAAGTGGCAAACGTCTCCTCCTCAAACAAAGGCTTCGAGATCGCAGCGCCAATCAAAAAATCACCTTTGAAGGCCTGCTTCAAGGTCGGCTGACCACTCTGTTCTCCGTAACTGTGTGTGACCAGTAGCAATATAGCAATTAGCATGATTCTCATTCGAGGTCTCCTATGTACGAACGTAAAGCACACCAATCACTGAACTCTCAGCGCGCTTTGTTTTTTGGTTAATGTTTGGATTGGAAATTGGCTCGCTTCTCGACGGTGAGGGGATCGGGTGCAGCGTATTGTTAGGTAAGTTGATCGATTGCGGAAAACTCAGATTGACGCTTGAGGAAAACAACTAGCAGATAGACGCCTACAATAAGCCCAATAGGAAAAAGTAAGAGGCACCACAAAGCAGCCAAGATACAGACGCTCCTCAGAAACCAGAGTTCGCGATTGAAGCCACGGAATAGTGCAATGCTGACCAGGACAACTCCAATCAAACCAAACGTGGCACCGTAAGCTGTCGATAGTAACGCAATGCTAATGTCGGAAGCTAGTTCTTCAGGATTAGCTCCATCTTCCTTCAGGGTCGAGAATGCTCGAATCATACCTATGATAGTAGCAATAGATCCAAATAATGGAGCCGCCAGTAGTAGCGTTCCAGGCACAGCTAGTTTACGAAAGTTTTGTGAAACTGTGATGGAAACTTCACTTGTTGGCGTTGCGTATGGTGAGTTCATTTATTTAGCCTAACGTCTGAGAAATGGCGGCACCGTCCCTTACGGCGCCACTCCGATTCTCGTTACCGGATTCTAACCACCAAACGGAAATTCAACAAGGGCGCTGTAAGGTGTCGCCATCTTCGGCTTGTTCGCCTTGTTTTGATTCTTTGTTGGTTGGGCGACTAGAAGAAGACCTCTCTGATAAGAAGGATCAAAGCCCCAAGCAGTAGTCCTACTGCCAATCTCTTGCCCCTTGAAAGCTCGCGCTTCCACCACGGCTTGGGTGCCGGTCGGATCGATGCCTGTGCATCCCAGTCAGCCTGAGTGCCCCAGTCCGATTCAGTGGTGTAAGCCTCGCCCTCGTCACCAGTAACGACCCCACCAAAAATAGGCGCAATCGATGCCAGATACTCGATGATCCGCGGCCCATTGGGACTGCTCGTGAACACCGAATCAGCGCCGGAAGAATGGTGGAGAATCAAACTGTCGTCCCCGTCGAGAACGGCAGTGATGAAGTGCTCATTCTCCTCAACGATTGTCAGCTCGGAACGCTCCGCAACAAAGTCTCTCCACTCCCGCGCGGTGATACCGGGGGGAGATGCACGTCTTGATAGAGTGATGTGGTAACCCATTCAGGATGGCAGGGTTCTGGGGCGAACATTATTAGCTCGCAGAAACGGCTTCAAAGGACTGTTGGCGCTCTGAATTGTCCTGATTGCATAAAGGCACAACGACAGGCATCGCTGCCACCGACATTTGAAGCCTGGGATGCTGGCTTAGATAACTGTTAGGAATTATTCGCATGGTTTAGCATTAAACAATCCTTGGGGTATCTGATAGCAAAAACTAAGATGTCTATTACTTTTGGCACTCTGTATAGTTTACACATTGATAGTTAAAAACTCTCAACATGGTCTACTTCAGGTGCGCTAGGATTCTACTGATTCAAACACTCCGCCGCCTAGTAGGACTCCATTTTCGTAGAAGGCGCAGATCTGGCCAGGAGTCAGGGCGCGTTGTTGGCGGATAAATTTGAGATCCAGTTTACCATCTTCACGGGGGGTGACCCAACATGCTTCCGATTTGGCGCGGTAGCGTGGTTGCGCTTCGATTTTGCGTTTGCTGGTGACAGCTTGGTTGACCCATGAAACCGTGCCTACCACGCAATCGGTCGCAAAGAGCCCCGGGGTATCGGCTTCATTGTAGCCGAGCACGAGCTCATTGCGTTCGATCTGCTTGCCAACCACGACATAGGCGACCCCATCACGAGGAGACGCCACGCCATGACCTTTACGCTGGCCAAGAGTGTAGAGGTGCAAGCCTTGGTGGCGCCCTAGGCGCTGCCCTTGGGTGTCCACGATATTACCGGGTTTATCCGGCACGTAGTGGCGCAGGAAGTCGCTCATCTTGACATTGCCGATGAAACATATCCCTTGGCTGTCTTTCTTTTGAGCAGTCGGAAGCTCAAACCGTTCAGCCGCTTGGCGCACTTCGGGTTTGAGAAGCTCGCCGCATGGGAACAGCGCGTGCTTTGCTTGGTTTTGCTCCATGAGAGAAAGGAAATAGCTCTGGTCTTTGTTGGTATCTGAACCACGCAGGATGTCGCAGCTGCCATCGGCGCGTTCGCGTTTGCGCGCGTAATGCCCAGTGGCCACGTACTCGAATCCCTGACTCAGGGCGTAGTCTAGAAAGACTCCAAATTTCATCTCGCGGTTGCAATACACGTCAGGATTCGGCGTGATCCCACTGCGGTACCCCTCGAGCAAGTAGTCTACGATGCGGTCTTGGTATTGGTCGATCAGATCTACCACCCGGAACTCGATCCCGAGCTGCTTCGCCACAGCATGTGCATCTTCCACATCATCCTCCCAAGGGCAGTCGCCAGGCACGGCATCAGCATTGATCCAGTTCTTCATATAGGCTCCCACGACTTCATGCCCTTGCTCAAGGAGCAGGGCAGCCGCCACGCTGGAATCGACACCTCCAGAGAGTCCTACCAAAATCTTAGCCATGCCCACCCGTACGACACATTCTCACATTGTGCAAGAACGAGCTGACAAGCGATACCCAGCCGCCACCAACGGGCACGAGTTCCGTATGATTAAGCTTGAAAGATCTGGTTCCCTCCCCCATCACCCAAGGCATGGCTGAACCGAATATTGAAGCTACCGGAAAACCAACTCCCATCGCAGGCTGCGCAATTTTCCTCGTCATCCTTGGCATGGTCGCATTCCTCGCGATTTTCGCCACGTATCAATACAACGGCTACAAACGCGAAATCATCAACATTTCGCAAACCGAATCGAATCCCACTACCCTCGCAGACACCAGCGACACCGCTCAAGTGGATGCTTTGGTGAAAAAGTTCGACGACTTCAGCAATAGCGTGCTCGATGGCCAAGCAGCCACACTCACACTCGACGTGCAGGAGATGAACCTCGCCATCGCCCACTTCCCGAAGCTCAAGACCTTCCGCAACAAGTTCTCCATCGCCAGCATCACGCCAGAAAAAATCATCGCTGACATTGCCTTCGAGGTACGCGCTGGATTTGAGGGCATCCGCTACCTCAACGGCACCATGGTCATGGAGCCAGTGATCGCCATGGGCTCGCTCTTTCCGATCGTCACTGAGATTCACCCCGACACAGGCAACCCAGTACCTCAAAAGATGACTAAGGAATTCCCCACCTTCCTCTTCACCGAGTACCGCAACGACGAAGATCTCGCCCCGATCTTCCACAAGCTCAGCAAAGTCACCCTCAGCGAGGGCTCCATCAGCATTCTCAGCGACCCCAAGGTCCCGCAGCCCGACGCCCTGCCAGATGACGTCAGCGAAGAGGTCGATAAATCACTCGCCCTCTTCGGCCTACTGGTCTTCATGTTCGGCTCCACCGCCGCCTTCCTCTTCTGGCTCAGAAAGAGAAAACAAAAGCAATCTGAAGAAGCGTAAGCTAGCGAAAGAATAGGCTCAACACAAGCTACCAAGGCATGCCTTGGCGGACCAGACTTTGAAACCCAGCTTCAGCTTACTGACTATGGGTACTACCTCCCATAGATGACCAAATTTGCTTCCCAGCCTCACTTACTTGCGTGGCAAATCTTATACTTGTCACCACCACCACTGCGCGGTACTCTGATGCCTAACACTAGCTACTTGTTAGCCTCACATACTAACAAGAGCTAGTACACCAATCCATATTTGGCCAACTCAATAAGTGAACTCTCACCCACTAAAACCAATGAAATCCACACTTCTCACACTATTCTCACTCGCATGCATCACGGCCCTCTCCAGCTGCGTTGGCCTTGCCGTCAAAGGCGCCGATGAAGGCAGTAAAGCGATGGAAAAACACGACAATGAAGTCGTTTCCGACACTGGCGAAGCCATTCAAAAAGGAGTCAAGCCGATCAACGACGCTAAAGACAGTGTGGTTGACGCGGTGAAAGACGCCATGGATTAAGCTCCCATCATGTCCGCTTCAAGCTTGGAGCGGACGGCCTCAAATTCCTCCTCGGTCATCTCATTCGAGGCGTAGCGCTTAGGGCCGAGGGTGACCTTCACTTTAGAGAAGGGTAATGGGATGCGCAGTGCGTCCCAGGTGGAAAGCTTGATGGCATACTTGCACTCGACGGTGATGGGTACCATTGGCGCGCGGGTTGCTTGTGCCACCTTCACAATGCCCGGCTGTAGCTTGTAGCGCGGGCCACGCGGCCCGTCTGGGGTGATGCAGACATCACTGCCAGATTCAATCGCCTTGCGCAGGGCTATCAATGCAGCCACCGCACGGCGCGAGCTGGAGCCGCGCACGGCGCCAATCTCGCAAACATTGACGGCACTCTCGAGGATTTGACCATCAGGGCTAGCACTGGCGAGCACCACCACCTTGCGCGGGCGAAAAGCTTTGATGCGCACATAGGGCATCACAAAAATCGTGTTGTGCCAGAACGACCAGAGCACCGGCTCTGAGCCATCGACGATGTCGGTGTCCACGCCTGACTGATTGTCGATCTCGATGCGCAGGGTCGAGCCCAAAGCACGCAGGCACCAACCGATGGCGGAGCCAATGATACGTTGCTTGCGTCCTCCGCGAATGGCATGGTGGTCACTCATGAGTATGGAGCAACAAAGCTTGGATTCCTAAATTTGGCAAGCAAAGGGAGCAACTTTTGTACAGGAGCCATTGCTTCGTGTCGGGCTCGGAGCAAAAAAATCTCCCCATATAAGAATCCATCACCTTAAGCAAAAGGCTGGAATCAACGTGGCCTAAGTATGATGGAGCCAACGATACCTCCATCGACTTGATCAAAGCACACACATTCTGCTTGCAAGTCCTTGCCGCTGCGCCAAGTATCCGCCCCATGAGTGAATTTGAGGAGAAAGTCCGCGAGACGCTTGCCAACCCACAGAACCAAGGAGAAATGTCAGATGCCGATTCAGTAGGCACTGTCGGGTCTCCCGACTGCGGCGACATGCTAAGAATGTGGCTCAAATTCACCGAAAAAGACGGCAAGAAGGTCATCGACCGCGCTTCCTTCCAGTCCTTCGGCTGCCAGACAGCCATCGCAGTAGCATCAATGGCAACTGAAATGCTCAAGGGCATGACGGCTGATGAAGCCGCCAAACTAGATGCTCAAGAGCTCAGTGGCGAGCTCGGCGCACTGCCACCGATGAAAATCCACTGTGGCCAACTCGTGGAGGGAGCACTCAAAAATGCTCTTTCCCCCGATGACAGCTCTGAGGCAAGTCAGCCCAACACCAGCAACACTCTGGCCGGCGACATCCATGCCCCCGCCAAAGGTTCCATCCGCATCGTTCCTCTGGAGGACTAAGGTCCCTTCGAGATCTTGAAATCCAGTGTACCGTAGAGCATGAAGCTTCGCTACCTCAGATTCGTACGCAAAAGCTACCGCTACCTGCGCCACCCAAGGCTTCGCAGGATCAAGTGGCTCGAGCCACTGACGCATGCGATCTTCGACAAGCAATTTTGGAAACCATGCCGCGACACCGTGGCTAGCGGGCTCTCGGTGGGGCTTTTCTGCGCCATGCTGCCGGTTCCCATGCAGATGATTTTGGCCGCGATCGGCTGCATCCGCACCAAGGGCAACATTCCCGTAGCACTTGCCACATGCTGGATCACGAACCCGATCACCCAGCTCCCCATCATGGTGACCCAGCACCAATTTGGCGCTTGGCTCCACAAAACCATCGGCATTCCTCGCCCCCCAATCATCTCCAATCTCGAGAAAAAAGTCACAGCAGAAGACCTCTACCTATTCGGCGTGCAGATCCTTGAAGCAGGTGAGTTCACTGTCAACGTGGGCGACTTCGTACTCGGTTTCTTCAGCGCTGCCGTCCTTCTCAGCCTCATCGCATTCCCCATCGTTTGGGGCGTTTGCCTGTTCTTACCCAACCTAGGGAAGCACCCGGATCGCATGAACAAGCAGCCCAACCAAGAACAATCATAGGCGGAGCGTCCTCACGAAAACGCAAGTGCACGCACAAAAAAAAACGCCGAGGAATACCTCCCCGACGCTTGATCTTTAGCTGCCGTGTATGCCACTCGCCCGCGCCTAGCTGGCGCGCTTTTTCCACAGGCTGACCTTGGAGACACCAAGCTGAAACTTTCGCCCGTGCTCGCGAATGATGAAAGGTTCATCCGAATCGCGCACAAGCTCAAAGTGAGGCTCTAGCTGCTGCTGAAGCCATTCCCACGAGTCACCTTGCGGCCACTTCTCTTTGGGAGTGTATTGCTCTAACCATGAAAATGGAGTGGCCAAAACCAACTCGCCACCATCAGCAAGCATCCCAGGCAGAGAATCCAAGAATGCTAGCGGATCCGGAAGACGACAAAGTAGATTCGATGCATGCACCCGATCAAAGCCCTTGAAGCCAGCCGGCAGGTCCATCGCATCCCCCTGAGCAAAGCGCACTTTTTCAGGGTCAACCTCAGGTGGCAACTCCGCCACCGCATCGACCCAGCGCTCGCCTTCCTCATGCATCTTGTAGGCGATGCTGCCCTCCTCTTTTAGCGTGTTGGCTGCATCGATAAAGCTCTGAGAAAAATCGATCCCTATCACCTTCTTAGATGTCTTGGTGAGCAGAAAGCTCGTGCGCCCGACAGCACACCCGAGATCGAGACTCAGACCCACGCGCTTGGGTGAAAAGTACTCCACCGTTCGGCTCACAAAGTCGAGCGATCCAATGCCACCGATCACCCAGGGCATGCGCTCTTCATCTTTACCATAATGCATCAGCAAATACTCGCTGAGCAACTTCACAGATTCGTAATCTTGCATCGAATGGATTGGTCTATACGAAGTAGATTCCATTACTCGCTACAGAGCGCGTCCATGATGTAGGCGCTCGGGCGGAAATGCTGGATGATGACTTCTTCCTGCTCGCCGCGCTGCATGCGCACCTCGCTGATGTCGAAGTTTGGCGTTTTGTGTGGTGCGAATAAAATGTCATCATGCGTGCTATTCTCATGCTTCTTGAACATCTCTGGCACGATGTCGCCACCGAGGTGGTCATCGCGACCTGTAGCCAGGTGGCAAGTACCGAGTACTTTCTCATCTTGGATGTCTTGATAAGAAACCGGAAGCACCTGAGTGCCGAAGCCTAGCTCGCCGAGCGTGCCAGTCATTGGATCATCCGCGAGGCGCGCATTGTGCTCATCGATCGTGGACTGCTCGCCTTCAATCAAGGTCGACTTGATGATGTTGCGATTCTCCACCGTAAGCACACCGAGCGTGCCATCTTCATACTTCATCGGGAACTCTCCTCTGGCATCCACAGGAACAAAATACACTTCACCAGCCGGAAGGTTCGCCACATCGGGCTTCATCCCCTTACAAAGCCCGTGCGACTTCTGCGCGTCTTGAGCATCGAGCCCAAGCCAGGCAGTCAGCACGCGGCCGTCTTCTAAAGTGAAATCAATTTCAATCGAATCCGCATTGCTCATCGCATGGCGCACCTTCTCAGCGTCGCGCGACACCTCATCATAATCCACCGCCAGTCCAGAGCCTAAGATGATGTCATTCATCCCATGCATCGTCGCACCACGGAAACCATATTCCTTACACTTGGCTGTCAGGGGCGCAGTTGCACTCCAGGTAGAGATACAAAGGATGATGTCATACTTGCTGTAGATATCCTGATCCAATGAAAGCTCATTACCCTCTGAATCATAACAGGCATCGCGTAGGTCGAGATTTGACCCATGCGTGCAGTAGTATGCGTACATCTCACCACCCGTCATGCCCAATTCCTCCATCACACCGTCACGGAATGTCTCATAGAAATTTTCGTATGCCTTGCGCTGCACGCTGTATGCGTCATTCGATAAAAAGGAAAAATCCTTCATCCACTTCTGAGGCTCATCAAAATCAATCAAGATGCACACGTTGCATCCATCGGTCGGCTCAAACACAGTCTTCATGAGCTTGGTCACCGAGAATGGAGGGAATTCACGCTGTTCTGGGTTCAGCATGATGTTTTCATTAAGGTATTCAGGTATCACCATGATGCCTAACTTAACTAAATTTACTCCGGGATCAAGGAATGATCTGAAAAATATCTATACAAAAATTAGACAAGATGGAACCAGGCTTCGAAAAACCCAATCATTATTGCAACAATTGTTCATCGAGATTTAGTCAAGATTAATTAAATATTTCCTCGCCAATAACAGGCCATTTGTTATAAAACACTTAAACAAAATCTCATCCTTTTTCATTCGCCATGTCACGACTCACAGAAACTCGCCCTCAACGCATCAATGTAGCCCAGCCGCAACTCGACATGCGACCGAAGTCCGCCAACGAAGCATCCCCACTTGCCGACGACTTTGAGTTGAAGATGGAGGCTGCAAAACGCGAGCTTGAAGAACTCCAGCACCAGCAGGAAGAAATCGCCGCCAAAGAACGCGAACTCAAAGAGCTCAACGAACGCAAAGAAGAATTTCTTAGAGGCCAAAATGACATCAGCGATCGCCTCACCACCTCACTCACCGCCATCGACCGCGAACTCTACGAACTGCGTCAGGACATCGAAGCTCTCGAAGAAACTCGCCAATGCTTTGCCGAGCACCAACAAGTCATCGATGGCATGAACCCGCAGAGCTGGTCCCGCGACAACCTTAAAGAAGAGCTCGACCAATCCATCGCCAAACTCGACCACGCGGAAGATGAATACGAAGAAGCCATGCTGCACTTCGCCAACAGCCGCCGCGCCAACCTCTTCACCGCCCCAACCACCAAACCCGGTAAAGTGAGTGGACCACCGAGCGCCTTCATGAGCAACTTCAGCCAAGGACTCGCCTTCAACCTCCCACTCATCATCGTTGCCGGGATTGGCTACGCCATCTACCTCGCCAGCTAAGCGCCTCTCCTGCTCATGTTTGGGTCCAAAAAGAAAAAGGCCATCGAAGAAGCGCTGGAATCTGTCGAGTCCAGCGTCGACGAACAAAAGAAGCAGGTCTCTGCACACATCGCCGACCTCGAAACCTTCATCGCCAAAGCGCCTGAAGAACACAAATCAAAGCTTCGGGAACACCTCCAAACCATCCCAGCTCCAGAAGAGCTCGCAATACGCCAACGCGAAAACGCCTTTGCCGCGCGCCTATCCAAAGGCGAATTACGCAACGAACGCAGACAACAATCCAATAGCGCCTTTCTCCTATTATTGTTGTTAGTAACCATCGCCAGCCTGTCACTTTGGATTTTCAAAATCATCTCGGAATCCTGGCGATGATCCCGCACTCACATGCATTTTCTTTCATGTGATATCGACCCGCAATCCCTTGCCGTTCCGAGCTTCCTAGCACCTCAGTAGAAGAATCGAAAAAATCCGATACTTCCCGCTTGCACTGCGGGCATGTGCCACCTAGGCTGCGCCAGCTAAGGCGCCTATGAAAGTTACTAACAAAGCTATTCTCGCACTTGAAGACGGCCGCACCTTTGAAGGTGAAGCGTTTGGACACTCTGGAACCACCACAGGTGAAATTTGCTTCAACACCTCCATGACTGGGTATCAGGAGATCATCACCGACCCGTCATACCGTGGTCAGGTAGTCACCATGACCTACCCGCTCATCGGAAACTACGGAGTGAACCCAGAAGACGCGGAATCATCGCAACCACACGTCCGCGGCCTCGTCATCGGTGAGCTCTCACCAGTGGCATCCAACTTCCGCTCCCGTCAAACACTCGACGAATACTTTGCTGAGCACAAGATCATCGGCATCGAAGACATCGACACCCGCACGCTCACCAAGCACCTAAGGACTGCTGGTTCCATGCGCTGCTGCATCAGCACCGAACTCAGCGCCGAGGAAGCAGTCCAAGCGGCTAAAGACTCTCAAGCCATGGCCGGATCCGACTTCGTGAAAGAAGTCTCCACCGAGTCCAACTACCACTGGGAGGGTGAATCCCGACAGTGGAATATCCCAAGCCCATCACAGGAGCGCGAAGGCTACTACGAAGAACTCGCACCTGCAAAATACAAGCTCGTGGCATTCGACTTCGGCATCAAGTACAACATCCTTCGCTGCATGCGCCAAGCTGGATTCGACGTCGAAGTCGTCAACTCACGCACCACCGCAGCAGAAGTGCTCGCGCTCAACCCTGATGGCATTTTCCTATCCAACGGCCCAGGCGACCCAGCTGCACTCGACTACATCCACGCAGAAGTGAAGCAACTCCTCGGTAAAAAGCCCATCTTCGGCATCTGCCTCGGACACCAGATCCTCACCCACGCATTCGGTGGCAACACCTACAAACTCAAGTTTGGTCACCGCGGTGGCAACCAACCCGTGAAAGATCTGCGTACTGGAAAAATCTCCATCACCTCGCAGAACCACGGCTTTGCCACTGACCCAGACAGCCTACCAGACGATGTAGAAATCACTCACATCAACCTCAACGACGAGACCGTTGAAGGCTTCCGCCATAAAACATTCCCAGCATTCTCTGTGCAGTACCACCCAGAAGCTGCCCCAGGACCAAACGACGCGAAGTACTTCTTCGACGAATTTGCAGCTCTGATTGAGAACTTCGAAGGCTAATCGCCTTCCGATTGACCCACATGCTTCGCCGCCTTTCTATTTTATGTTTGCTTTGGCTCTTCTTCCCAGGAGTAGCCATGTCACAGCAAACATACGAAGGCGGTGGGTTTTCGTTCGAACATCGACTCGGTGACAAGGTTTCCCTCAGTGATGGCGCCATTCCCACGGTGCGCATTGAGAGCCCCAACCAATCGATCATGGTGCTACAAAATCACGGCAGCTCCATCGAACCCGACATGCTACGCCAGCAAATGCTGGATCGCTTACTCAAACAATTCAAAGGTGAGGCCGAGCAACTCCAACACAAATTTGGCTACCGCACCTTCTTCAACTCACCCCAACAGGGCACCTACATCCTCTTCTCCAAAGATAATGTTCCACGCGAAGCTCTCTTCTTTAGCTTCAAGCACGATGGCGACACCATCTGCATTATCACCAAGATGCCCCTCAATGATAGCCGTCAGGCAGAGCGCATGTTCGCCACCATCCAGAACAGCCTCACCATTTTAAAGAACTAAACGAACCACTTAAAGTTATGAACACCATCATCTGTGGCCTCCAATGGGGCGACGAAGGCAAAGGCAAAATTGTTGACTACCTCACCGAGTCAGCCGACCTCGTGGCTCGCGGCCAAGGCGGCAACAACGCCGGCCACACAGTCATCGCCAATGGCAAAAAATACATCCTTCACCTGGTGCCATCCGGCATCCTCTGGGGCGATAAAACCTGCATCATCGGCAATGGCGTGGTCATGGACCCAGTGGGCCTCTGCAAAGAAATCACCACACTCGAGGAACAAGGTATTCCGGTAAATCCAGAACAGCTCCTAATCTCGGACCGCGCTCACGTGGTGCTACCGTTCCACCGCGAGCTCGACGCAGCACGTGAAGCCGCACTCGGCAAGAATAAGATCGGAACCACCAAGCGCGGTATCGGCCCAACATACGCAGACAAAGCCAATCGCATCGGCCTGCGCCTTGCAGACTTCCGCGACGAAGCAACCGCACGCGAGCTCATCGACATCCGCCTCCAAGAAGCGAATGAAACTCTCGATCGCCACGGCCTACCTACCTTCACCACCGACCAAGTTCTAGACGAAGTTCGCCCAGCGATCGCTCGTCTCATGCCACACGTCACCAACGTGATTCCATCCCTCCACAAGGCATGGAAAGAAGGCAAGACCATCCTCTTCGAAGGAGCTCAAGGCTCCCTTCTCGACATCGACTTTGGCACCTACCCATTCCTCACTTCATCCAACACCACAGCGGGTGGCGCCTGCACAGGCTCCGGCCTTCCACCCACAGCCATCGACCGCGTCATTGGCGTGTGTAAAGCATACACCACACGTGTTGGCTCCGGTGCCATGCCTACAGAGAATGAGGACATCACCAATTACTTCCACGCACGTGGTATGGAGTTTGGTGCCACCACTGGCCGCCCACGCCGCTGTGGCTGGCTAGACACCGTGCTCCTCCGCATGGCAGTCATGGTCAATGGCGTGACCGACCTCGCCGTCACCATCCTAGACGGACTCGACGAGCGTGAAACACTCAAAATCTGTGTCGCATACGACATCGACGGTGAGCGTCACGAGTTCCCGCCTGCAGGCCGCTCCTGCTGGGACAAAGCCACTCCAATCTACGAAGAACTTCCTGGCTGGCAGTCAGACACCACAGGCGCACGCAGCTGGGATGACCTCCCGGAGAATGCGAAAAACTACCTCAACCGCCTCAGCGAACTCGTAGGGGCTCCAGTAAGCTTCATCGGCAATGGCCCAGAGCGCGAACAGACCATCATCGTCTAATCGCCCCCTCATTCCTGATTCATTTACAAAGCTCTCAGCGCCTCTGGCCCTGAGAGCTTTTTTGTGATTCATCGGCGCAGCACTCGTGCACTAAAAACTCAGAAAGATACTCAATTTTCTGATAATTGGGCAAGCAGCGCAGTGTCCGCCCCTCGCGGGTTTGTGTCAATAGCCCCGCCTTCACCAAAGCGGCGATGTGATGGGAAAGAGTGGAATTGGGGATCCCTAGAGCGGTCTGAATCTCTCCCACGGATGCACCTTGGTACCCCGCACGCACTAAATGCTGGAAAATCCCCAACCTCGCTTCATGCCCCAGCTCCTTGAATGCCATCGCCACTTCTTTCATTTGCATGTTATTTCGATAATACCAGAAACACGATTTGACAATGCTGAATTTATTTCTATATTTCTAGAAATACAACAACAAATCATCATGAACCCCGAAACCATCCAAGATCAACTCACACAAAGTCTGAGCATGTTTGCCTTTTTAGCACTAGAGCTCACCCTACTCTTTCTCATCATCAGCTATGCCGTCGGCGTGATTCAACAATGGGTCACTCCCGAAAAGGTTCGCAGCATCCTCAGCTCAAAGAATGGGCGAGGCTACTTGATCTCAGCTGTGCTGGGGTCGATCACGCCATTCTGCTCATGCTCTACCATTCCATTCCTCAAGGGTCTTCTCAGAGCGAAAGCTGGCTTTGGGCCTACCATGGTATTCCTCATCGCTAGCCCGCTTCTTAATCCGATCATCATCGGCCTCTTTGTCGTCACCTTTGGCTGGCAGGTAAGCTTGTTCTATTTTATCACCGCCATGGCGGTGTCGGTGTCGGCAGGCTACTTACTTGAGGCCCTAGGCTTCGAGCGCTTTATCAAAAGCAATGAAGAAGATAGCGCTTGTGGCTCATGTGAGCCAGAGCCTGAAGTGAGCAGTGGCAACGATTGTTGCTCTAGCGAGGGCGAGCCGAAGGCTGAGCCTGCAGCTTCATCATGCTGTGAAAGCAAACCTAGCGCAGAGGCCAAGCGCCAACGCTGGATCACCCCTTGGCACCAAGCACTGAAGGATTTCAAGACCGTGCTCCCCTACCTACTGGTGGGAATCGGGATTGGTAGCCTGATCTACGGCTTTGTCCCGACAGAATTCATCGCGAAGCACACCGCCGTAGACAACTTATTCGCTGTGCCGATCTCAGCCATCATCGGCATCCCGCTCTACGTGCGTGCCGAGGCGGTGATTCCACTAAGCGCAGCCCTCGTCACCAAGGGGATGAGCCTAGGTGCAGCCATGGCCCTCATCATCGGCAGTGCCGGAGCCAGCCTCACCGAGGTGATTCTGCTGCGTTCCTTATTCAAAACTCCCATCATCATTGCCTTCCTCATCGTGGTATTGGGCATGGCCATTGTCGGCGGCTACACTCTCAACTTGCTGATTTAATTGGGGCTACATAGTTTCGGGGTGAGCGGCACGCCACTAATTTCCGAGCCTAGTACTATATGCCGCACACAAATACATCATGACAATATTTTGCCTTAGTGGGATAAATCCCGCACGGTTCGAGAGCGGTGATCAATCACCGCATTCCAGGGAGGGCCTGGGTACTGCTCAACTCGCTAGATGGGATTGAAAATCTAATCTGGGTAATCTGCTCAATCTGTGGAATCTGCGACCTTTCGAGGGAGAGCTGAAATTGTTGAATCCCCCTCGTCTCTAGCTATAAAGAAATGAGTCATTGCCCCAGCATGGACTTCTTCACTTCAGACAAATCAGTAAGTACTAGGTTGAAAATGTATTTATGTTCAGTCTCGTTGTGCTTCCTCTTTTCTACATTTAGGAAAAGATTTGCCCCTAATGCCAAATCAGGAAGATCAGGATTGCTAATCAAGAGCATGGCTAGAATCTCTTCACTCTGAATAGACTTCACGGACTGTTCTATGACTTTTTTGGGCAGCATCATTACAGTCCAATTATCACCGAGGTATTCTTCGATTTTCGATTTGATCGCATCAATTTCAAGGTTGGTATGATAGATGTAATTAGTTACAAATTCATTTCGAGTTTTGTCTTCGTATGACTCTTTACCCAAGAGTTGGGTAAAATCAGGCAGTTCCTTGGAGAGAGCACTGACACATGTGCTGATAAGAATAACAGTAGTAGCGAGTATTTTTAGCATAACGTGAAACACAACCGCCGAACTCTGTTCGGTCTGGGTGTTAAGCATAGCTATCAGACGTAGTGAATAGATCGAACATTTTCTGCTAGAACCACCCGGACGAAGCAACGGTTAGACAAAGAAGAGACTCTGCGGAAGGCCTGTCTAAGAGCTTTTTTATTTGTCAGTCATGCCCCTCTAACCTACCAACAAGGACATGCAAAACAACTCGGAACGTGGACTCTTGATCGTGATTGAAGGAATTGATGGCACAGGAAAGTCCTCGCAGGTGAAGTTGTTGGCAGAGAACCTGAAGGCAGGCGGCGCCTCCGCCCTCGCCGACCGCGAGCCCTCGGATGGCCCCTTCGGCAAGATCTTGCGTCAGTCGATGACCGAAGGCCGCCTTGAGCGCAACGAGGAGCTCGAGCTCTTCTACAAGGACCGCAAGCAACACGTAAACGATGTGATCACGCCGGCAATGGAGGCGGGCACTCACGTCGTGCTCGACCGTTATTACTTTTCTACAATGGCCTATCAGGGAGCCAATGGCTTCGACATCGACACCATCCGCAAGGACAATGAAGCATTTGCGCCAAAACCGGACTTGCTCTTCATCCTCGATCTCGACATCGACACCGCGCTCGAGCGCATTGGCAGCCGCGGCGACACAGCCAACGAATTCGAACAACGTGAATCATTGGAGTTCTGCCGCAATGTCTTCCTCAGTGTGCAGGGCGAAGCCTACGCCCACGTGATCGACGCCTCACAGGATATCGAGTCGATCCAGCAACAACTGGTAGCACGCGTGCGCGCAGCCATCCACTCTGAGTAATCACAGCGCCCTCTCCCTAGCTCCTAGGCTCGACTGCTTGTGTACTTGCGTTGAGGCATGCGAATCTGCGTATCTGCCGAGCTTTCAGCTCTGCTTGTACTTTCTTACCGATATCATGGGGTGGCGCTCGCGCTTCACCCCATGCTGGTATCGGATACACCCTTGGTGTGAGTCCGTGAATCAATCGAGAGTGATGGCATTACGGAAGCGCCTAGATCTACCCTGCAGCTGGCAGCGATGGCTCACTCTGCTGACCAGAGTTTGAGGCCGCGAGGTGACATTAGAAGATAAAACCTCAGATCCTATCTAATCAACATCACCAGGCTCTGCAGGAGCCAAACATACCAGACTAGGGTAAGGCGCAGCATGCGCCGCAACCCTAGGTTCATGTAATCAAAATCCATTCCCTGAAGGGGAATCTCATAAGGGCCAGATTCAAGGCTATCCCCCATTCATCTCCTTACGAGCCTGGCACCATATGCCACAAGGCCATCTCCTTACGAGCCTGGCACCATATGCCACAAGGCTGATTCTCTATTTATTAGTTATATCCGGACGCTCTTTCTTCATCGCCTTACGAGCCTGGCACGATATGCCACAGAAAACGGTTAAATGTACTGTATTCATCTTCTCACTCTATCTTGTTAGACCAGGCAGTTGCATAGGGTTAATCCTCGTATTCTATAAATTCCCAATCAATCTCCTCTCTAAAAATCTTAATACAAAACTCTAGCTCTTCGAGAGAGATTTCTTTCGAGCTCAGTGAGACTGTTCTAGTTCGGTCTGTATCGTCTCTGAATATCTCACAAATGAATTTGTCGCTTCTGAGGAACTTCCCTTTACGGTAGATTTCTACACCAATTCCATCTCGGGCAGCAACGTCACTAGCGCGTATGATTTTGTAGTTAGATTTATCAAAAGGCATTCGAAAGAGAATATAGAATAGGTATGGGTAATTTAGCCGAACAATTAAGCACACCCGCCGGGCTTGTTCGGTCGGAGTGCTACATATCAATAACAGTCATGCACCTTACGAGCCTGGCACCATACAGTGCGACGAGCCTAATGCGACGAGCCTGGCACCATACTTTCACCGTTTATTCTTGGGGAAGAGCCTTAAGCAGCTCTTGTTTAATAATAACAGTAACGTCATCGATAGTTATTTTTGAGTAAATCAATGAACTGCGATAGTCATCTTTAAATACAAGATCGTATCGCCCGTCAAAAATTACCTCAATAAGCTCCAATAAGTGCTTCTCGCACAATTGCTGAACCTTCTTTTTATCGGTATCATCATGCATGAAGCTCTTCGCTGCCTCCATCGGGTTGAAGCTTTCGCCCCTCACTATCTTCTCTTGCATTCGATTCTGCGCCTCTTTTTCCGCTCGCTTCTTAGCATAGTAGCGATCCCTGAGTTCATTATTTCCTTTTTTGCTAAGTACGACCTTAACTAGTAGATCATCAACTTCATTGAAGTCTACCTTCGCTACCGCAATGCGAGCGGACTCTTCGGCAGGTGCAAAAGTAACAATGAACAGTAGCAAAATGGAGGTGAGTATTCTTTTCATAATTAATTTTTTAATTCAGCACACCCGCCGAACTTGTTCGGTCGGAGTGCTACATATCAATAACAGCCATAAGGATTATATCGAACGTTTTCTGCTAGAATCCATCGAACGGAGTAACGGCTGGAGGTCCACCATGCGCGATGTTTTGTCATCGTGGGATCAATCCCACCCCGCCCTAGGGCGGTGATCAATTACCGCATTCCAAAAAGGGGATGGGTTACGCACATGCCACTAGAGATCTTAGAAGAAGCCACGCCTCACGTGCCTTGCTTTGATCAAATGCAATTTCGGTGAACACCATGATGCTATCGTCTGTGGCTTGACCGTGAGGCGTTCCGGGCGTAAAGAGAACTCGGCATGGCAGGATTTTTTAAGAAGCTCATCAACAAAGTCACCAATCGCGCAGAAATCGATTGGGAAGAACTCGAAGCAGACCTCATCGGCGCCGACCTCGGAGCTCGCCTAACCATGCAAATCGTTGATGAACTTCAAGAAATGGGCCGAAAAGTTTCTGCTGAAGATATCGTCGCTGTCACCAAACAACACATTGCCGAAATCCTTCCAGACGATTTTGCTGCATTGACTCCGCGCAGTGACGGGCTCCCGCACATCATTCTCATGGTAGGTGTCAATGGCACCGGCAAGACCACCTCGACCGCCAAGCTAGCCAGCTCTCTCAAAAACCAAGGCCACTCCGTGATGGTAGCCGCTGCCGACACCTTCCGCGCAGCCGCCGTCGAGCAACTTGAAGTCTGGGCAGGGCGTCTCGAGATACCGATCGTCAAAGGCGCCCCAAATGCGGATCCTTCCTCGGTCTGCTACAAGGCACACCAAGAAGCCATTCAGTCTGGCACCCAATTCCTCATCATCGATACCGCTGGCCGACTCCACACACGCCACAACCTGATGGCGGAGCTCGAGAAGATCCAACGCACGATTGCCAAGCAAGACCCGAGTGCCCCCCACACCAAGATGATTGTGGTCGACGCCACCACCGGCGGCAATGCCCTCAACCAAGCGCGCGAATTCAACAAAGCCATCGCACTCGACAGCCTAGTGGTCACCAAACTCGACGGCTCCGGTAAGGGAGGGATCGTCGTTTCCATCTACCAAGAACTCAAAATCGCTCCTCGCTACATTGGCATGGGCGAAGAAGCCCACCAATTCAAAGCCTTCCAAAGGCAAGAATTTGTGGAAGAAATCATGTAGGTGTCGCCTCCTACGTCACACAGCCAATCATGGCTAGACAAGGCCCGCCCTATAACTGGCCTGATCAAGTAATCACCACACCACTCCATGCTCATCCTCAAGGCCATCATTCTCGTACTTCTAGTGACTTGGACCCTCATCGGTGTGTGGATGGCCATCCGCTACACCACCCTCTTTGGACCACACCGTGACGATCCAGCAGAGAGCGCAGGTGCCCGGAGCTTTGGAGTGGCTCACATGATTGCCGTCTGGGTATTTGGAGAAGCGCTGGGGATCTACTTCCTGTTTCAGTAACCCCGATACAAGCGATTGCGCTGCCGCAAAAATCCGGCCATCGCGTGCACCACTCACGCGTCGTTTTGTCATACGAGACTCGCCAAATCCACCGCGATTACATCTCTTCGCGGAGGAATTACGCAGATGAACACCAGCAGACCACTGAGCACCCTCAGCGGAACATCAAGACAATCGGGATCGGCAACACAATTGCCAGATCCGCAAGCACTCGCAGTGCCGACAGAGTGAACTTGTATCGCTTCCGATTGAGAAAATGTAACATCGCCGCTGAAGCCATCGCAACATAAGCCACGATCGCATCCACTTCCGTGTGATTCCAAGAGAGGATAAACACTGAGGCTGCAACCATCATAATGAGGCCCAATGACAGAGCCAATTCGCTCTCCTGCTTCACCTCCACATCGGTACTGCGACGGGCACGCTCCCAAAGGTCAATCGCATTGATATTCATCGTACAAAGCAAGGCGAAGAGCATCACTGCTGGTGAAAATAAGACAGTGCGCACCGTCAACACCACCACGAGGAAAAAATTAAACGCAGCCTGAATCACCCCGACGAGACTAAATCCCTCAGCCCCTAGAGGAGCAAGCGCGTCATTGAGAACCAAGGGAAGTTGTTCAGAACTCACCACCACCGGAGCACAGACGCCAAAGGCAAAGGTCAAACCAGCAATCAAGTTCTTAAAATACGCCACCTCAGAGCGATCCACCTTCGCAGCAAAGCCAAAGAAAAGCACGAGTACCAAACCCGTAAAGCCAACCGTCAGCATATTCTGCGGCAGCACGAAAAAGGCGTAATACAAGGAAGTGAAAAAGGCGACACCCACTGCGGGCACGAGCCACTTCCGGTTCCTCCAATGGAAGGCGTGGCGCGGTGAATCCTCGGCGTCGAGCAGGCTGGGATCACGCCGTACATCGAGGAGGCGATCCACGACATACACCCCCCAAACCGAAAACGCTAAGACACCATAAATCATGGTGTCTAGGTACTGCACTTTCTTACCGTGCGCCATCAGCCACATCCACACCAATGCTACGAAAGGCGCGTCTAGGCTGGTTAAGTTTGGGATCAGCCAAAGAGGAGAACGTTTCTTCATAATACCCCTCTTGGCCACACTAAATCATTAGTGTGCAGCTTCAGACTTGTGCCCATCCTTCTTGTCTTGGCCGTGATCGTCGCCATGACCGTGAGCGTCATCTTTTGACTCAAAAATTTTCTTTGTGTCTTCCCAATCATGCTTTTCGCAGGAAGAAAAACCAATCAAAAGGCCAAGTGAGCTAACAATGAGTGTAAGTGCTTTCATTTCGGGAGAGACTCTTAACTAGCAATCTAGGAAAATCAAGCCTTCTGTGAATGATATCTAAGCAAGCTTCAGATCTGAATTTCACCTAGAACCTGAATAGATTGCCACCCTTCTTACCCACCACCAGCAAGCCCCCAGAAATGGCCAAGGCAAGAAACAACATCGCCCAAACACCCAGAGCAGATGCAAGCTCGTGACCATTCCCCAGCGTGCTGAGCAAGGAGTAGATCGCCTTGGTAATCGGAAAATGCTCTGACTGCTGAGCCAGCATCAAGCTGTCCGAAACCTCGAGCATCGCAAAGGCAAAGCTCAGCACCGCTCCAGCCAGTAGGCTAGATCCAATCAATGGGATAGAAATCTTTAGAAATGAGCGCGACGGAGTGACACCCAAAGACAACGCAGCTTCTTCCAACTCGATATTACTTTGCTCCAATCCTCCCACAACCGCACGCACCACAAAAGGCAAACGGCGGATCGCGTATGCTAAAATTAAAATCATCGCCGGGTTTCCTGATGCTGGCACCAAAAACCCAAAGAACCCTGAGCTCGCAGTGAGCGAGAGAAAGCCGAAAGCCAACACGATACCAGGAACTGCAAGCGGCAGCATCATCATCGCATCGAGAATACGACGTCCCCAAATCGTACTACGCACGATCACCCAAGCAATACCTACACCCAGAAGGACATCAAGGAAAGTCGCCCCCAAGGCATAAACCAAGCTATTGCGGATCGAACTAACCACCTGGGAATGACCAAGCCCTTCTCCATAGTGAGCAAGGGTGAAGCCGCTAGGCAGCACGGTGCCGTACCAGTCCTCAGACACGGAGAGGAAAAAGACCCCGAAATGCGGAATCGTCGCCACAATGAAAACCCCCAAAAAAGCCACAGAAACCATCGCCCCATGTACCAAAGGCAATGGCCGAGCCATCGATTGAGATTTTGTTTTCGATGAATGACCTAGCTGACTGCGCCCCAAAATGACGCGCGAGCTAAAGTAAATCAGCACTGAGACCAAAAGCATCACAGCCACCAGAACATACGGGATAGGATTGCCTTGAAGGTCCTTGATCCCATCGTAGATCTGCACAGGCGTCACCCGGGTATAATCAAAGACGAGAGGCACCCCGAGCTCGGTAAACGACCAAATAAATACGATCGCCGCACCCGCAAACACGCCCGGCATACACAATGGTAGCGTGATCTTTTTGAAGCGAGTCCATGGTGAAGCTCCCAGATTTTGCGCCGCTTGTTCCATCCTCGGGTCTAGACTTGAGAGCGAGCTTAGGATGTTCATGTAGAGGATCGGATACAGGTGCAGGGCATTCATCAATACGATGCCCCAGAACTTGCTAGCGCCCAACCAGTCCACTGGATTGTCACCTGACACCAGGCCAATCGTTGATAAAAGCGCGTTGAGAGAGCCCTCTGTCCCCAAAATGTGGCGAACCCCCACAGCACCAACAAAGGGCGGCAATACCAAGGGTGCCAAAACCATCAGGGTCAGCCACCTCTTGCCTGGAAAAACCCAACGATGCGACATCACCGCCAAGGGCAAAGCCACCAAAAATGTCACTAATGTACTCGCCACCCCCAGCAGGAAGGCATTGCTCAGTCCCTCAAGGTAGATCGGATTACTCAGCACCGATAGGGTGCTGCCAATCGTGAACTCGCCGGACTCGGTGAAAAAGGCGCGTTCTAACACCCCAGCTACCGGCCAAAAGAAAAACACGCAGAAAAATGCCAGCGTGACGAGCGTGATGATGATCGCGTATTTCTTCGACATTCCTATTTATAGCCCTCCGTGAGTCGTTGCGTTTCCACGTAGTTGCGTTTAAAGACACCTGATAAGCGCTTCATGATCAACGCAAATTCCCCGCGATTGCGCGATTCTAAGTCGCTACGAAACTCCCCACTCGCCTTGGTGTAGGACACGTAGGAAACATCTTGAAAATGGTTCAGCGCAAGATCCGGCATGTCCGCTTTGATCAAATCCGCCCAAGCAGCTCTGAGTTCATCATGCACGTCAATGCACATTCCCTTGAGCACCGCGCGCAAGACCCCAAACAGTGGCCCAGTCACCTCCGGCAGGTAGACCAATTGCGCATCGTTGGCATACGCGTCCTGCAGATCAAAGGCAAAGCGCGAGCGGTGCGACGCACGGTATAGCTCAGGCCGTATCGGTAGGCGCCCCAGCGCACGATGACTTGGCCCTCCAAGGCTCCCAGATCGATACGCCCAAATCTTCTGCCCTGCCTCGCTGAGGAGGAACTCGACAAATCCTTGAGCAAGCTCAGGCTCAGCCGCATGCTTCATCACAGCAACTGCGTCGGCACTCATCGTCGTGCCCAAGGCCGGCGCAACCCAACGCAGACGACCCGGTTCGCCACCCTCCCCTCGTAGTTTTCGCTCGTAAGCGCGCCCATAGAAGTCGATGCACATGCCCGCTGCGGCATCTCCCTGCGCCACATCGTGGACGATCTTTGTGGCAGAATCGGTGAAGTAACGAGCATTGGCAGTGATGCGTTGGATCAAGCGCAATCCTGAGGCCCAGCCATCACGAATAGCGCGGTTGCGACGATCAGTCTCCGTCTCGCCAGTGGCGCGCTGCGTGCTGACCAAGTGCTCGGCAATTTTCTGCTGCATCATCATCTCAAACGCCTTAGTCACCGAGCCACTCTTCAGTGGGTCTGCCATGGCTATAAGACCAAAATACTCTGGCTTTCCAAGGTCATCCCATGTGCGTGGTGCTTCTATCCCATGCTTGTCTAGCACATCAACATTGTAACAAATACCGAACTGGGAAAGACAGGCTCCCACCCAAACCCGCTCTGAGCTGTAGAAACGCTCACCCAGGTGAAACATCGGAATCCCCTGCTTGTCGTCAAACCACTCAGGGTGTTGCTCGAACACAGCAAGCTCCTCAAACAGGCCACGCTTCGCTAGCGACTCAAATAAATACTCACCACCACCAAAAAAAACATCCAAGCCCAGCGGCTTCTGCTTGCGCTCCGAGGCCTCCAATGACGATTCAACCACCTTAAGAATCTCCGCCGTCCCACCTGGAGTGCGCCAGTCAATGTAGACCTTCTCGCCAGTACGCTTTTCCCAGTATGATTGGAATGCCGTGGTGAACTCATTGCGGATCGTTTCATTGTGCGGCGATATGATCACCAAAGAGCGATCACTGGCACGACGACTCAGGTGCTCCGACTGCTTGAATATCAATGGAAGCACGGCCACCACAATCAGGGCCGCCACAAAAATCACTCGCTTTTTCCAATAGCTATTCACTTCTCCTTTTTCTTAGCGCATTAAGGCTGCAGCATCACCACATCATTCGAGCGCGCGGTCAGCTTCACCTGTTGCCCCGCAGGACGTAACGCGAGTGGGTTCAGCTCCGAGACCTGCACGTAAATGCCGTGGTCACTGAGCACCAAATATTGAATCGTCGGTCCTTGATAGACACTATCGATTATCTTGCCCGTCACCTGGTTCAGCACATCGCCAGAATCGTCAAAACGATAAGCCTCGGGGCGAATCGCCACCATCACCATATCTCCAGCCTCAGGCCTCCAATCATCAACAGTCACCTGACCTTGGAAAATCTCTCCCACCATCGAAACCACACGCACGCTGTAGCCGCGGTGATCATCAAACACCACAGTATCTACCTGCGCGTTGATCGTATTCACCTCTCCAATAAAATCAGCCACGAACTTGTTGCTCGGATGACGGTAAATATCACGCGGTGTTCCCACTTGCTCGATCATGCCATCGCGCATCACGGCCACTTTGTCTGCCACTGAAAGCGCCTCCTCTTGATCGTGAGTCACGTAAACTGCCGTGAGGCCGAATTCTTTTACTATCCGACGAATCTCCGTACGCATTTCTAAACGTAACTGAGTATCCAAGTTAGACAGCGGCTCATCCAACAAGAGGCACTTCGGGCGAACCACCAAAGCCCTAGCCAATGCCACGCGCTGTTGCTGCCCACCTGAAAGCTCATCAATGCGGCGATCTTCGTAGCCATCGAGCTGCACTCCCTTGAGCGCCTCGAGTGTGCGATCCACCAGCTCATCACCGCGAACCCCACGTTCCTCAAGCCCAAAAGCCACATTATCTCCCACGGACATGTGCGGCCACAGGGCGTAGGACTGAAATACCATCGCAGCCTCACGCTTGTGCGTCGGGACTTTGGTCACATCCTTATCACCGAATAAAATGGTGCCAGTGTCGAGATCTTCAAGACCTGCTATCGCACGCAACAAGGTGGTCTTACCACAGCCGCTGCTGCCTAGCAGAAAGAACAGCTCACCTTCTTCGACCTTGAGGTCCAGAGTATCCAGAGCCTTGGTGCCGTTGCTGTAGGTCTTACTGAGGGACTGAATGGTGATGGATGACATTGCCGTAGATCTTAGTGTTCGTCTTGCTCAAGATTGAGAGGGTAGTCGGTCACTTGCTCAAGTGTAATCCCGTAAATTTTAGCGATTTCCGGAGCATCAGACTTCTTGTACACCTCGCGGTAGTAGATCTCTTTCACTCCATACGCACACAGCGTCTGCATGCACGCAGTGCAGGGCATCGTCGTCGTTGCGATCACCTTGGCCTCACCGCGTTTGAACAAACTGCAGAGATTCACCTCAGCATGCAACATGAACTTCTGGCGACTATCGCGGTCGTCCCAAAACCCGTTCGGCGCGTCAAATCCTGGGGCCAGCCCATTGTATGCAGTGCCAATCACACGGTTGTCATAATCCAAGGCAGCAGCACCGACCTTGCGGAACGGGTCCTCACTGCGCAGACTCGCCACATGAGCCAGTGCCATTGCGTATTGCGGAATTGATAAACGCTCAGATGCCATAGCACGAATTCAACACGCCGAGCTCCTATTGCTCAATACTTTTATCAGATTTCTCTAGCTTCTCTAACAACGTAATTCCTTCGATCAAGCACCAGAACTCCAGCAGCACGATCACGCCCAATCACGTAGACCAGAACTTGGCGAAATTAAGATTGAGTTTTTCCTCACCCGATCCAGCATCGGGCAGCAAAGCAGCATGAACTCACCATCACAGGACCACCATGGCGCGTGGTCAAGATTGCTCGCGCAATTCCAGCGCCACCCTAGCTCCGGCCGCTACATGCCGGAGATCGATGGCCTGCGCTTCGTTGCGATCATGGCCGTTCTCCTCTACCACGCACACATCTTTTACTTTGCCGCTCCTATCCCCCAGACCATCGAATCGCCCCCGAGCTTCCAATGGCTCAACTTTGCCATCGGCCACGGCTGGTTTGGAGTTCAAGTCTTCTTCGTCATCAGCGGCTTCGTACTTGCGCTCCCCTTCGTCAAGCACCACTGCAAAGGCGGCCGTAGCGTCGATCTGAAAAACTATTACACACGTCGCGTCGTGCGCATTGGTGTCCCTTACTACATCGCGCTCACGCTCGGCCTAATCACCACAGTCATTGGTGGCATGCCGCTTGCCGAGGGGCTCCAACGCTTCCTTGCAGGCCTACTCTACAGCCATGGCATTCTCCATAACGGAGCCCTCAACCCGATCCTCTTTGTTTCATGGACACTCGAGATCGAGGTGCAGTTTTACCTTCTAGCACCTCTCCTCTGTAAGGTCTTCCTGATCCGACAGCAAGCCCTGCGCCTCATCGTCCTGTGCCTCGCAATCTTCGGTATTCAGCAGCTCAGTGGCCACCTCAACACGCTACATCCATCCCCACTGTGGTCGCATTCAATCATCGGCCAAATGCAGTTTTTTCTAGCTGGCATTCTGCTAGGTGACCTCTACATCAACCAATGGAGAGACAGGGAAAATGCGAGGCTATCACGCTTCTTCGCCGACCTCCTTGGCATCGCCGCCTGGCTCTTCATCCCCTTCGCTCTCAACATCACTGGCTCACACCAATGGCTTGCTTATTTGCTGCTACTGGCCTTCAGCTGTGTGCTGAGAGGCCAGTGGCTGAAGCGCCTCCTCTCCCTGCCCCTAGTTTCCAGCATTGGAGGCATGTGCTACTCGATCTACCTCTTCCACGGCTATGTCTTGTACATGAGCTTCTATAAAGTTCTCAACCCCGCTTTCGCTATCGAAAAAGGCAATTGGCCAGTGAACCTCATCCCGATGTCTCTCAGCGTCATCATCTGCCTTATCGTCTGCAGCCTAGCCTACAAATGGATCGAGAAACCCACCATGAATTGGGGGAAGAAGCGCCCCTAACAAAGGATAGAGCAACCCTCAGTCGTTTCTACGCAGCAGGAAAATATCCACAGATACTGTCTGGGCTGCGAGCGCCGAGACCGGTGCCACCGTTGGGGCATCGAAGCCACACAGTGGAAAGAGTCGGGTAGAGTATTGTTTCGCTACTAGCTCCTGATATTCATAGGGTGGATGGTGGACTTGACCGCTGTAGATTGTGCCACATTTATCGCTGAATAGACGGTAACGTTCTAATAGAAAGAACTCCAAACTTCCCGGCTCTGCGGTCATCGTATGGCTCAGTCTACTTGGGTAGCGAAAGGTCTGCGTCGTATCATCGCCCCGGCGTTGCGATTGGTAGATCACTTCACCATCCTTGGTTTCCGCAGACATCTTGGCATGATTATAAGGTAGGTGAAACAGCGTCCTTGCCAGCTTCACAGCCAGTGATTGGTTGCAGTCGAGCGTGTAAAACCATACACCGGGTCGACCTTGAGCATCGTGCACATAGGTCCGTAAATTGAGCTCTAAAAACCATGAAATACCCGGGACACAAGGACTAAACCGCGGGCGAACTTTGTTCATAGAAAATGGAACCACACCAAGGTAGGCGCGCCCATCATGGCGGTCGACAAAGAGACCATCCGGCAGAGTACTTTGGATTAGCTGAGGATCAAACTCCCAGTGCAGGAACAAGAGCTTGGCCCAATCTTGTCGCATGACCACTGGTGCGGTAGGACGCTGGCGCTCCTCTAATCTCTTTTCTAGATCTACCATCATTCAGGTCGGGCGTATGGGAGTCTTCCAATCTCTTGGATAGAAAAGTAGGTATCCAGCGCAGTGGAAGCCAGGCAACCTAGTCCAGATAGATCGAGATGGCCAGATGCTTCAAGAGCGACGTCAGGAAGGATAATCTGCTGGACGCTCCCAACAATCAACTTCGTGCCGTTCGACTTGATGTCGATGACCTCCTCCAACTCGAGAGAAAATTTCACCGGGCTCTCAGCAACGAAGGGAGCAAAGCCTCCAGCTTCGTAGTGGGCTGTCAATCCTGTGGCCTCAAACTCAGAGACCCCGCCAGGGTACTTTGCAGAGCATTGATGCGCGGCTTGCAAAAATTCCTCCGTAATGTGGTTCAAAGTCCAAGCCTTGGAATCCAAGATATTCTGAAGCGTGTGCCGCTCCACCGTGTCGGGACGCGTGACCATCCCAATCAAGAGCGGGTTCGAGCCCAGATGCGTGATGCTCGAAAAGGGTGCTAAATTCTCAACGCCAGCCTGGCTTTTTGTCCCAACCAGACAGATCGGCTTGGCTCCGGGAAGGCTAGTCGCAAGCTGCACCTTCTTACGAATCTCCATCTGGTCGAGCTCCCCCTTTGAAATGATCATAACCCTAGCTTAGCGAAGAGAGAAAGATGTGCAAGCAAGTCCCTCCTCCTCTATTTTCTCCTCCTTATCGAGCCTGGCACTTTATAAGAAAATTCAAAAATCATCCCCTTATCTGCCGCACACATCGCTTAGAATTATTCGTATCCAATCTAAATCTATGTGATGTAGTCGTTCATTGGCCGAGGGCCGAATTTAGAGCAACAAAATAGCCGCAAGTATGAAAAACTGTGCCATGCAGACACGGTAGTGCTGAGCTTAAAACATAACGCTAGTTAGAGAGGAAGTAAGCCTGAGCCAACTATTCTAATTTTCAATGCACTTCACACGCATCCTTCAAATGCTGCCGGTGGGCGTAGATGCGAGACTCTTTAGTATACAGCATCTTCTTCGCTCCATGGGTGCGATTCGCATAAGCCTCGCCGCATTGATCCTGCAGCGCTTGAAAGCCATCCTCGACAAATTCTTTAGAACCAAAGATCACACCATCCACGGCGAAACGTAGCTTGCAGCGCAGCATCTGACGCCAGTTCAACTTGCCTCCCTCGTTGAGGATTTGCTCTACCTCTTTTCTATCAAAACCTAGCTTACGCTTCCTCCGCGCCGACTGTGACTCACTAGGAATGGCATCTCCTACAGCCGCCTCCCCTTCTTCTGCTAGCATGCAACGATAGCGCGCACTCTCGCTTCTGAAGTCGAAGCTTCTCTCCTCTTTCAGACTTCCCTTCTTGTCGTGTTCAGCTTGCCTCAAACTGGCCAAGTATTCATGCATCTTCTCCCTGCCGACCGCCTTCCACGCCTCGCAGAGCTCGAAGCTACTCTCATGCAACATCAAGGCCTGCAATCCACCTTGGGCTTCCTTTGAGCTCCCATAAGCTGCTGCGTAGCCGCACCATCTGAAGTCCAGCGGTTCCTTCACGATTCCAGCTCGTAATGGGTTGAGGTCAATGTATGCAGCGATAAAGCGTGCATGCCAGCCACCTTGGACTTGCACGCTGGTAAAGCGCCCCTGCCACAAGGTTCCTTCTTTGCCCTGTTCCTTGTTGAACCATCGGCTGTAGCCTTGCTTGATTGAACGCATGAACTCCGAAAGGTTCCACATCCTGCGGGTGTAGGGTTCTCTTATCGCACGCACAGCAGCATCACGCTTTTCAACATCGGGTATCGCGCGGGCTGTGGCCAAGCGCTGCTGCATATCATCGATCAATTCCTGCGAATACAAATGCGAGAGTTGCTTGAGAAATTGATGATCGCTGAGTTCATCAGCCTTGCCTGGCGGCACGTAGACCATCACATAAATGTGATTGCTCATAATGCAATACGCCAGCACCTTAAGATCGCCAAAGGCCTCGTACTTGCGCATCAGCTGCACAAAGAACTCACGGCCATGATCATCAAATACAAACTCGCGCCAAACAGCACGAGTCACACAATGGTAAATACCACCCTGAGTGTCTTGGTGGCACGATAACAAATACTTACGGGGAATTCGCATGGGAGGAGGGATTGAAAGTTAGACATCAGCAATCGCTGACATCAACTCACAGACTACTCCTACTCAACCAGTAACGCGATCTAATTCTCTGTATTGAGCCTGGCTCCATGTATGCTATGTGTTACATGTCACTATGTATTACGGTGTGCTCTATTTATGAGGCAACAGGCATTTGTATGCACACAATTTTAGCATTTCAGCCAACATTGTCAGTTTTAATTCACTGGCTAACCTCATCTTGGAAACACTTTTTACATCTTCGTCTGTAATCCAAAGAGGACTTTGACGCTCCCATACAACAACTGAAGTAGAATCTATTAATTCGTATACATGTAGGTTGCTATCGAGTTCCTCACCTTTCCAACATTTTCCATTTAATAATTCTGTATCGATGGAATCTAGAACATCGATGAGATTCTTAGTCTTTTCACAAGAAAGGACCATTAGAGCGTTATGTACCATTTCATGGTGAAAATCACCCTCACATAGCGCCTCATCTCTATTAATTACCTTTAGCCTTCTAACGCGTAAGTTTGATTGCTTGGTATCGTCATTAGGTATCTGCCAGGACAGCTGGGTTGCCTCGCCATCAGAATTTATAATCGTAATTCTCAAAAACCCGCAATCGTTAAAGTTCAATTGATTTGGCGAAAATTCTTTAAACTTACTCAAATATGATTGAGTCGTAGGACACAAAGATACATCTGAACAATAACAAATAGGACTTAAACTAAATATAATTAAAATAACTAAAAAAGGATTCATGACTTAAATCTATTGAGCCTGTCACTATGTATGATGCTCATTCTGATCGGGTCTTGGAGCCCACAAGGTAAGACTGATTGAAATACAAAGTTCACCCTTTACGGCGAGTCGCCTCGAATGCCGTAAGTTCGACATAAAACGATGTCACCTCTTCGGTATTGAGCTTGTCTATTTCTGAAAACAATTGCTTGTGGTGTACCTTCTGTGCGGAATCGGCATCGATCCCAAATTTACAGCGGAAATCCCAAAAGTTGGCATCGGGGCTTAGCTGCTTGTTGCGTTCGCGTTTCACGTACTTATTGATCGTGCTTTTAGCCGCCTCAATCATTCGGGCTGGCTTCTTTTTGGGATCTGCAATTTGAAATACTTTCTTCATCGTTGAAATGTCATGGTTGACTGTAGTCTTTGGGTACTAGGAAATGATTCGTAATCAATACATTGTTTAGATTAAGGGCACTTCCAGCAACCTCTTCTGTTGATCTACGTGTTCTATCATCTTAAAACTGCGAGTGGAGCACGTCATAGCAAATAGGCGCCCTTGAAGCTGGAAATCCTTTCCTATAGAGTCCCTATAGTGACAGGCTCGATGAGGAAGGCTGTTAGAAATTTGTGCTGAGCGCATCAGCTTGTGTTTGGCTAAGAGCTTAGAACCTCTTCTACGAGTAGGTCTTAATCAGCTCGACGAAGCGGGCTAGGTAGCGGTCGGCCTTTTTCTCCCCTACGCCGGGGACTGAGCGACCAGAGCGTACCGAATTGGGCCGCAGGCGCGTCATTGCCTCCAATGTTTTGTTGGAAAAGATTTGGTAGGCGGGGACTCCTTCGTTGTGGGCGATTTCGGCGCGGAGCTTGCGCAGGCGTTCGTAGAGTTCTGCGTCAAAACCCAGCGTGCTTAAATTCAGGCCATCGGAGCGCTGCTCCTTAGTTTTGAGGCTAGCCGCAGAGCCTGGCCAAACGACCAGGGGCTTGGCCCTATCTAACATCACCTCTTCGCCGCGGGCGGAGAGGCTGACGAGCGGGTATTCCCCTTTCTGGGTTTGCACGAGCCCGGCGTCATGAGCCGACTGCATCAAATCATTGAGATAGGCGGTGCCTAGGTCTTTGAGGAGCCCGTAGGTGCTGAGTTCCTCGAGTCGGTTTTGGAGAATTTCTTTGGCCTTGCTGCCAACAAGCATCTGCACCACGCGGCCTCTACCAAAGCGCCCCTCCCACTGCCCATTCACCTTGCGACTCATGCGGGCGACGCCGCTGAGCATCTTACGCAGGTTCATGACCTGCTCAGGCGATCCTTCACTGGCGCCCTCACCGAGCTTACCGACACAGACATCGCAGCTACCGCAGGTGCCAGCATCACGCTCACCAAAATATTCCATAATCCATTGCTGGCGGCATTGGTGTGAGTAACAAAGCTCGACCATCGCGGCGAGTTTCGACTTATCGCGGCGCTCCTTTTCCTCGAGGGCGTGCCGGTCAATCTCTAACTTGCTGGTCAAGACATTCGGCTTCAACAAGCGAGTCCCCATCACTCGCGAGCCATTGACCTTGAAACGTTCAATCATGCCTTGGCGCATCAAGACCCCCAATGCAGCTCCAACCGACATCCCATTCTTCACATCCGCACCAATCTTCATTTGGTCCAAAGTCTCATGCACCTCGAAATCCGTATTCACCTGATTCAAGAGATGCTGATAGAGATCACAAATCGTCTTGTAGGTCGGATTCACTCCCTCGATGAAAAACTCCTGGGTGCGGGTGTCTGCGTAGTTGAACAAAAGCTCACAATGCGAAGGCTTGCCATCACGTCCCGCACGCCCAGCCTCCTGATAGTATGCTTCCACGCTACCTGGAACTTCAAAATGCATCACGAAGCGCACATCGGAGCGATCAATCCCCATGCCAAAGGCGTTCGTAGCCACCGCCACATCGGCCTCTCTCTGAATGAAAGTATTCTGGGTTTTCTCACGTTGTTCATCGCTCATCCCCCCGTGGTAGGCAATGCAACTCACGCCCCAGTCGTGCAGCATCTCAGCGATCTCATCCACACGCTTGCGCGTGGCGCAGTAGACAATCCCAGTCTTCCATTGCTTGATGACCTCGCGGATGCGCTTGTACTTTTGCTCATGCTTCGAGACCGTCGTGATGTTCAGGCTTAGGTTACTTCGAGCGAAGCCACTCACTGTCTCGAAGGGATTTCTCAGCTTAAGCACCGACAAGATATCGCGACGCACATCTGCTGTAGCAGTGGCTGTGAGCGCCACACATTGTGGATGCCCAACTTTTTCTAACACTGCGCCCAAGCGCATGTAATCTGGCCTAAAATCATGTCCCCACTGACTCAAACAATGGGCTTCATCGATCGCAAAAAGTGAAATATCAACCTCTAGCAGCGCCTGAATAAAGCTCTCCACTTTAAAGCGCTCAGGCGCAACGTAGACCAGCTTATACTTGCCTGAGCGCATGCCGGAGACGCGCTCGCGTTGCTCGGCGAGGGTCAGCGTGGAATTGATCACTGTGGCTGGTACTCCACGCACCAATAAAGCATCCACTTGATCCTTCATCAGGGCAATCAATGGGCTAACCACAATGCAGACACCTTCTAAGCACAGCGCTGGCAGTTGGTAACAAAGCGACTTACCGCCGCCGGTGGGCATGACGACTAGGCCGTCTGTGCCACTGATGATTTTATCTACCACATCGCCCTGCCCTTCACGGAAGGCCTCAAAGCCAAAGTGCTCGCGAAGTGCCTCGTGGGCGTCCTTGATCTGCCGTGGATTCTGCATCTAAACAATGTCTCCGATAGAGCCGTAGCCCGGCGTGAAAAGGCGCTTGTACAGGCGATTGACCGCAGCATCGGTAAGGCTCACGATGTAGTCACAGAGCACGCGCGATTTCGCGGCGCGATCCGCGCACTGCTCGATTTCCTTGGCCACGGGATCGGGCAGAATCCGGAACCCATCATTCGAATCTCCAAGCACATACTGACAGTGCAGAAGATTCCAAAGCTTGCTGAGCATGTGTCCGCCTTTGTACTCTAACTGGCTAAGCTCAGATGATTGAAACACCACTTGATAGGCTAGTGCCTTGTACACATCACAGACTGCACGTTGCTCAGCATCTATCAGTAATGTGTATCGATAACGATTCGACTCACCACTCATGAAATTGACCACTTCATCAAGCTCGACCGCCTGGATAAAATCCCCAATTTTCCGCCCCACGAACGACTCCACCTTACCCCGGCGTATCGCCTTGAGCAAGTCGCCCAATGGAGACTCGGGTTGAATGGAATGGCCGTGCTCTGCAGCCCAATTCTCAATCGTTAGGACATCGAGAAAACCAGCTCTGATAGAATCTGCTAGATCATTGAGTGAGTACGCCACATCGTCTGCCCAATCCATGATTTGGCATTCGATCGACTTGAAGGCATCTCTGGCTTTACCTGGAGTGTATTCGATTGGAAAATCGCGACCTTCATACACCCAATCTAAATACTTCACCTGCTCGTCGTATATAAAGTGGTTCTTTGGCGGCATGCCATCATTGGATGACTTGAGCTCAGACCACAGCGTCTTGTACTTGAGCACTCCATCGAGGAAGGCACGGGATGGGTTCATCCCGGTGTTCTTGGACGAGAAGATCCGCTCCGTAATCAAACGCAAAGTTTGCGCATTCCCTTCAAAGCCTCCCTCCTCATGCATGAAGCGATTGATCACATTCTCACCAGCATGCCCGTAGGGTGGGTGCCCAAGATCATGGGACAAACATATCGCCTCCACCAAATCACTATCAATGAAGTACTCTTCACCCAGATATGAGGAAAATTTTTTAAGGTAATAACTAATGGATCTACCGATTTGAGCCACCTCCAAGGAATGGGTCAGTCGTGTCCGATAGAAGTCATATTCACCACTCCAAAACACCTGAGTCTTGCTCTGCAGACTACGAAATGAATCGGTATGGAGAATACGATCGCGGTCGATCTGAAAACACGAACGATAGTCGTCGCGTGGGGATTCTATGTTCAATCTTTCTTGGTCGAAGGCTGAGTAAAACGAATTCTCCATGATGTCTGCCAGAGACTAACGCATCAGCCAACTGCGACAACAGTTTTCTTTAGCTCGAGCCGAACTCTACACTTGCGGAACAATCCGAATCGGGCGATCACATGGACATGCCGGAACTGCCAGAAGTGGAAACTAGTTGTCGTGGGATCCGCCCTCACCTCGTGGGCAAATCCATCGACCACATCGAAGTCCTCAACGGCCAGCTTCGTTGGCCAGTTTCCGAAGAAATCCACTCTCTGCGTCAGGCTCAAGTCCACAGCGTCAGCCGCAGATCAAAGTACATCCTCATCGAAACGGGTGATGGCCACATGATCATTCACCTCGGCATGTCTGGAAGTCTGCGTGTCATCGATGCCGATGAACCACTCAAAAAACACGACCACCTGATCTTCCACCTGCCCGATGGCAAGCAAATGCGCTACCACGACCCACGTCGATTTGGTTGTGCTCTCTGGACTCATGAGTCACCGGCAAGGCACACGCTGATTCGATCACTCGGACCCGAGCCTCTCAGTGAAGCATTCACTCCTGAGCACCTTATCCAAAGTTGTGAAGGCCGCCAACGTACCATCAAGCAACACATCATGGATGGACACGTCGTCGTAGGAGTCGGCAACATCTACGCCTGCGAGGCCCTGCATTTCTCCAAGATCAACCCTAAAAAACCTGCAGCCAAGGTCTCAAAGCCAAAGCTCAGGCTCCTCCATCAAAACATTCGTAAGGTACTATCCAATGCCATCGAACAAGGAGGCACGACCCTGCGCGACTTCACCAAAAGCGATGGCCAGCCGGGTTACTTCCAGCAAGAGCTCTACGTCTACGGTCGTGAAGCTGAGCCCTGCAAAGTCTGCGATGGTACCATCAAGCGCGTCGTACTAGGGCAGCGCTCTACTTTTTACTGCCCTCGCTGCCAACCTTGAACATTGCTCGCTTTCTGCTCCTGTGCTACGCTGCAAGCTGAAACACCACCGAGGCGCCAGCATACCATTGCTCAAGCATCGTTGCGAAACAGGAAACTGCCATGCAGAAGATTCCAGTACACGTATTCCCCACCCGCGCAGACGCCGCAACTCAGTTAGCGTTAGAAACTGCCAGCCTGATCAAGGACAATGAAGCCAAAGGCAAACACACGGTCCTGGGCCTAGCCACCGGCGACACGCCCGTGCCCTATTACAAGGAACTCATCAAATGGCACCAAGAACGCGGCCTGAGCTTTGCAACTGTGACCTGCTTTAATCTGGATGAATACACAGGTCTCTGCCGCGACCACCCACAGTCATATTGGCAGTTCATGCACAACCAGCTGTTCCAGCACATCGACATCTTACCCGAGAACATCCACATGCCATCAGGAACCGTTGCCGAGGCTGACATCCCTGCGCACTGTCACGCCTACGAACAAGCGATCCTCGATGCCGGCGGGCTCGATATGCAAATCCTCGGGATCGGTCGCACCGGACACATCGGCTTCAACGAACCTGGCTCACCAATCGACTCACGCACACGGGCCGTTTCCTTGGATCCCGTGACCCGCGAAGACGCTGCTCGCACCTTCGGTGGTCTCGCCCAAGTGCCCACTTCAGCCATCACCATGGGCTGCGGCACCATCCTCTCAGCAAAACGCATTGTGCTCATGGCTTGGGGAAACTCTAAAGCGGACATCATCAACCAAGCACTCAATGGTTCAGTCAATAGCAGCGTCTCAGCCTCCTACCTACAACGCCACCCCAACACGGACTTCTACATCGACGCAGCGGCTGCCTCAGCACTTTCCTAACCCAGGCATCACCGGATTCGGCACCTATCGTTTGTCCAGGAAACCAGAAAACCCTACCACCAGGCTTCCGCCTGCACACCAATGTTCAGGCCTTGGGAATCATTGCCATAGTTTTGGGAGGATACTTTACCGATGAAATCATCCGACCACGCTGCGTAGGTCATAAAAAAACGGATCGACGGCCGAGAGAACATGTCGCGCCCAGGCGCAATCTGCGGCGCGATGGTAAACTTGTAGACCTCACCTGAGTCGCCTCCAGTTTCATTGGTATGATCGACACCCGCTTCGATTGCTAAAGAGAAAAAGTCATTGAAGAAGTAGACTGGGCGCACACCAAATGAAACCCAATTGACCTCCCCTCGTTCCTCCAAACTCGCGTCATAATAATCATAGACTAGCGTGCTGGATAGGTTCCACTGATCAGATGGTTTCATCACCAAGTCGTTCACGAAACGAAAATGATGCACGTCATTGTAGTCCACCAAAAGTGGTGGTTCCGTATCGGCTGGAGCAATGCCGCTATAATCTGGTTCAGTCGATCGAAAGTTCGATGCCGCGCCCACACCGAACTGCACCATGGCACGGTTGGTTCCACCAAAGACATCATCCGCCTCGTGCAACAAGCCAATGGCAAATCCCGTATTCCCTTTCACCTCCACATTCGCCCCATTCGGCCTGACGCTATCCTTCACATCTGCAATATCGAGCCACAGCATCCCCTTACCGCCAGGCACCTCAATATCATGGATCCGGATATCCAGGCTATTCTTCCCCCCCAGTCGAGTGACTGCCTCACTACCAGTGCTGTCGAGACGGTCAATACTACCGCCTATCCAGGCCACTGAAAGCTTCGCAAGATCACCCAATTCAATATTCTCTACGCCACCGCCAAAGCCGCTCATGTCAAGGTAGTAGAAGTCGCTCATATGCACGTCATATCGATTATAAAACCTCTCACCCGCCCAAAATGATGCTTTTGGCTGGCCGGCCCACACCCCCTTGGCTTGAGCATATGCCTGACGCCATGAAAACGTCGATTTCGCAGCATTCGCATTCGGGACCGAATAGGAAGGCATAAACTTCACCGAAAACTCCACACCTTCAGGTAAGTCTAAGTTCGGGAAAGAATAGCCAAATGCTGTCTCCACATAGGTCTCTGCCTCGTTACCCAAACGGAACTTCGATTGAGCATTGGGCGCGCGAAACGCCTCCATCGTGTTGCCACTGGCATCGGTGCCTAAGCCAGATCGAAAATAGCCACTGAAAGTAAAACCACGCGTCACATCATAAGCGTCCATCTCTTTGCGAATTTTTTCCACGCTCGCATCAGGAAGCTCTTCACTCGGCGTGGGAGGTGCCGGCGCTGCTTTGACGTTACGAATCGCTGCAGAGTTGGTGGCCGCTACCGAACTCGCTGCTGCGGCCTGCTTTTCCACTTTTTCTAAAGTTTGTTGGTCTGCCTTTTTTTCCTGCTCCATCTCAGAAATCCTGGCTTCCAACTTGGCGATTCGGTCTTCATAAGACTGACGAATCGCAGACACTTCATCGCGTAGAGCACTCAGGTCTTCATCGCTCGCGGCATACACAATCGGCGCCGTGTGGCAGACTAATGCCACACACGCGTAGCGCCAGGGAAACAACATGCGTGAACGAATTAATTGGGATTTTTTCATAGCAGCACCTCATAACATACTAACAGCTAAAACAATGTCAACATCCCTCGTCCTCTGCCCTGCCGCAACCTAATGCAACGAATACGCCACAAGGGACTGATAGACGGAGCTTGAGCCCACTGGGGATTGCACAAAAAAATGGCTCCACAGCCAGAAGCAATGGAGCCATTTAAAATCAATGTGTTACGATCAGAGATTATTTATCGAGCTTCTCAAGCTTGGTGACGCGACCCGCAACGTTCCAGTCTTGAACGTAGAGGTTGCCGTCTTTGTCAAAGCTTACACCGTGTGGTGCGGAGAAGACGCCGAGGCGGTAACCCTCTGGCTTGAGGTTGAACTTTGCCCATTCCTCTTTGTTGTCGTTCTCGCCGAGGTGTGCGAGGATTTTACCTTCTTTATCGAGGAGTGTCACACGCGCTTCTAGCTCAGCCACAGCGACCAAGTCACCGAGGAATGAAACAGAACATGGGCGGTTCAGGCCGGAGCTGTGGATGCCGATGAACTCACCACCGAGGGTGAAGTGCTGGAGGCGACGGTTTTCACGGTCACACACGAGGATGCGTGGCTCGTCAAAACGAAGATCAATCGAAAGTGTGTGCGGAGTCACGAACTTGCCATCGGTACGGCCTTGGCCACCAAAAGCATTGAGGTGCTTACCCTCTGGGCTGAAGGCGTGAATGAGGTTGGAGCCGTAGCCCATAGAACAGTAGATCGTGCCATCCGGAGCCACCGCGATACCGGTAGTGCCCTTGAAGCCGCCTTCTACTTCGCCAGTGTTCTCGTTCGGGATGGTCATCACGATTTCTCCGTCGAGCTTCATCTTGAGGAGGCGTGGTGGCTCGTTCTTTGCAGAGAGGAGCTGCGCACAGTAGATGAACTCTTCGCCATTTTCTTCGCGAATCGCCATGTGGTGGACACCACGAGCTTCCGGAGCAATGCTCTTCAACAACTTACCATCTTGGCCGAAGACGTGGATGGATGCGTGTGTGTCGGTAGAAACGTAGACTAGACCTTGCTTATCGATCACCACACCACCGTGAGTTTGACCGAAACGCTTACCTTCCTCCATGCCACCCCATGTTGGGTCAGCCTTGAACATATAGCCTTCGGTGCCAGTGATGCCACCGGTCACTTCTTTTGCTTCTGACTTATCGTGCTTATGGTCTTCACCTCCGTGGGCATGCAAATCTGTCATGCCAGCTGCGGCAACGAATGCTGCACCCGTTAGGGCGAAAAACTGATTACTCTTGGTAAATTTTTTCATCTCCCACAGTACGAAGAAATCTATCAAGCTTTTCAACTCATTTTCTTTTTTTTTTATTTGAGTGAGCTGAGCCTAGAATTGCCTAAGAAATATGCTTCCACTCACCCAGATTCCCAGCATTCTAGCGACATGCAACTCACCAAGCCAGCAGGGCATATCGACCAGGAATCAAGCTTGCAGCAATTTCTAGAGGCAGTCACTGCTGCAGGGCTGGATCTCTACGATCACCAAGAAGAAGCCATCTTGGAAATTTTTGAGAACCACAACGTCATATTGAACACGCCGACGGGCTCAGGGAAATCGCTGGTAGCCTTGGCACACCACTACAAGTCATTCTGCGCTGGCCGCATCTCTTACTACACCGTGCCCATCAAGGCGCTGGCCAACGAAAAATTCCTCTCGCTCTGCAAAACCTTTGGACCGGAGCATGTCGGCATGGTCACCGGCGACGCCACGGTAAACCCCAGCGCTCCCATCATTTGTTGCACAGCTGAGATCCTGGCCAATATCGCACTGCGCGACGGCAGCAGCGCCAAAGTAGATGATGTGATCATCGATGAGTTTCACTACTACTCTGACGAGGAACGCGGCATCGCATGGCAAGTACCATTACTCACGCTGCCACAAGCGCGCTTCACCCTCATGTCTGCCACAATCGGCGATAACGAATTCTTTGTGGATTGCCTCAGCAAACTCACCGGGGCCGTCACCACATTGGTACAATCCGACCAACGTCCCGTACCCCTAGAATTTGATTACTCGGAAATCCCCCTATCTGAAAAGGTTTCAGAACTCGTAGAAAACGACAAAGCCCCCGTCTACCTCGTACACTTTTCCCAACGCGCCGCCGCGGAATCATCTCAAAACCTTCTCTCGCAAAATTTCTGTAGCAAAGAAGAAAAGCATGCCATTGCCGAGCAACTCAGAGACGCCAACTTCCGCTCCCCCTATGGCAAAGAAATCAGCAAACTCTTACGCCACGGCATCGGCATCCACCACGCCGGACTCCTACCAAAATACCGCATCCTCGTTGAGAAACTCACGCAACAAGGATTACTCAAAGTCATCTGTGGCACCGACACCCTAGGGGTTGGGGTCAACGTCCCCATTCGCTCAGTACTCTTCACCCAACTCTGCAAGTTCGATGGATCAGGTGTTAAAATACTAACCGTACGTGATTTCAAGCAAATCGCCGGCCGGGCAGGACGCCGAGGCTACGACGACCGCGGCTACGTAGTGGCTCAAGCCCCAGAACACATCATCGAAAATATAAGACTCGAAGCCAAAGCCGCCGCATCCACAAAGAAAAAGAAAGTCGTCAAAAAGAAGGCTCCGGAACATGGCTACGTCGCGTGGAACGAAGACACCTTCTATAAGCTTGAAAACTCAGCTCCCGAGCCACTGAAGTCCAGCTTCAGACTGCGCCACAACTTTATTCTCAATGTGCTAAGCCGTCGCCACGAAGATGGCTGCGCCTCGCTCCAAGCCATCCTTGAAAACTGTCACGAAAATGACAGCTCAAAACAAAAACTTCGCGAGCAAGCTCGCAAGATGTTTATCGCACTCGTCCGCGGCGGTGTCTTGACCATCATCCCACCGTCAGAACGCGCCGTCTCCGCAGCAGCTCCAAAGGTACAGTTACACATCGATCTGCAAGACGACTTCACCATGAACCAAGCACTCGGCCTCTACCTCCTAGAGACCGTGCCAGACCTTGACCGCGAGCATCCTGAATACGCACTTCAAGTCATCAGCCTCATTGAGGCCATACTCGAAGACCCAGCAGCCATCCTTAAAGCCCAAATCAGTAAGGCAAAAGGCAAGCTCATTGCCCAACTGCGAGATGAAGGCGTGAGCTACGAGGAACGCATGGAACGTCTTGAGGACGTGACCTACCCTCAGCCAGGCAAAGGCTTCATCTACGACACATACAACCAGTTTCGCGAAAAGCACCCGTGGGTACGCAGTGAAGGAATTCGCCCAAAATCGATCGCGAGAGAGATGTTCGAGGAATACCTCGACTTCGAAGATTACATCAAAGACTACAAACTAGAGCGATCCGAAGCCATCCTGCTTCGCCACCTCAGTGAGGTCTATAAAGTGCTCGCGCAAACAGTGCCACCCAACCTCAAGAACGATACCCTGCTCGAGGCCGAGCAATACCTCAAGGAACATGTCAACAACATCGACTCCTCACTCATCGATGAGTGGGAACTCATGCAAAACCCAAATTTCCTCGAAGAAAAAGCCGCCAAAGCTAAAGAAACTGCTGAAAAACCACTCAGCCAACAAAAGCGCAAGCTTGATAAACTCCTACGCCAAAAAATCCTCCAAGCACTCAAATTCCTCGCCTACGATGAAATTGATTCCTTCCTCCAACAATTCGCTCCTAAAGACCAAAATGATCAAGCTTGGAACTTCGAACGCATCGACCCAATCATCGATACCTACTTCCAAAATCATCATAGTATGCGATTAGACCCAGAAGCTAGGAACTCCAAAAACACAATTATTAAAATTTCTGACGACCAGCAATTTTGGCAAATAAACCAAGTCATTTCAGACCCAGATGAACTCAATGATTGGTCTATCAATTGTCTATTAGATATTCACACAACTAACAAGTTAGGTGAACCGTATTTTATTTTGCAATCGATTACAGAGATTTAACTTTAGAACACCCAGCATTCGGGTGATTTCTTGAACGCGCCAACTAAGTTTGAAGTAACCAATTGAAAATAACACAAATTGCGAGGTGAATGAGACAGATTGCTAAAAGTTAGATCTTTCAAACAATTAAGGGGAGCGGCATGCTAGCGTAGCTAAATCAGAAATAAGCCCTCCCCTATACCATGACTACACAATTGTACCTGAGCCACCAGGTCCAGACACACTTTGAACTCAACCCGTTCAAACTCAAAAAAGACACCGAAACCATCCTCGCATTTGACTGGCGTGCGATGTGGCGCTGCGAGCTCCTCATCTCTACAGAATCAAATGACGAGCACGTCTTTATATTCACCAATGCGGTGACCCGCTACTCCATCCTGCTGGTGGAGCGCGACCACGAGATTCACAATCTCCTGCACGCCTTCCACGAGCAACTCATTGCCTTGTTTGGCGACACACTGGAAAGCCAAGATTTTGACCAATGGCTCATGCAACTCGACCTCCTCAGTGACTCAGCGACATCGCTCGATGATCAAATGAGACAGATTGCAGACTTGAGCATCACGCAACTAGGAGCTCACGATGCCGACATCAGCGCTGCCGAACATGCAGTGAACAATGTCAGGCACGATCTCACGAGCCCAATGCAGCGCACTCAATCGCAACTATCGCACTCACGTCGCAGTACGATTCCACGCCGCAAGGTGCGTCGCCGCTTACCCAAGAAGTCGCTGTAGCGTCTCCTCACTCACCGGGCGGACGTCACGAATATCGCCACCCACCATTCCATTGAGCAAGTCGCGACAAGCATCTTTCGCAGCTTGATCTGGAAAATCCATGCCCACCAAGGCTCGGCCAACGCGCTCACCCGAATATTCGTAGTTGAAGTAACATAGGCTGCTGTAGTCGCTGACCTTCTCCATGAACTGCTGGAATGCTCCAGCGCGCTCAGGAAACTCGACATTGACGAAAAGCGGACAGGTAAAGAGGCTGGGATCGTAGTTGATGATCCGGTAGTCCACGATTTCCTCACTAGAGACGTCTGCTGCAGTCACACAACGCGCTTCGAGAAGCGCATCAACGGCAGCGTATTCTTCAGCTGAGCCAATCATGCCAATTACCGGATACTGCTCCTCCGTTCCGACGCGACCATATTGAAGATCGACGATACTGACCGCTTCAGGCAATGCCTTCAAGAAATCAAGCAAGGAACCATTACCTTCCGGAATAGGCACTCTGAGGAATCTACGGTGACGCGAACCAATGCCCGCACGACGAGAAATGTTTGCCAGCTGAGCAAAGTCCATATTCGCCCCACAGATGATCGTGAGCACCTTTTCACCTGGCTTGATTTTGCCTGCTGCAAAGTCTTTAGCGATCGCCGCCAAGCCCATGGCACCACTTGGCTCGGGGATAGCGCGCACCGTCTCCCAGAGGCGGCGCACACCATGGCACACCTCATCATTCGATACCGTCACAATCTCATCGAGAAGATCCTTACAAATTTCAAATGTATTCTCACCCACCTTGCGCACTGCCGTGCCATCACAAAAAACATCGAGGTACTCGAGTTCCACCGGTTTGCCTGCTTCTATCGCCGCCTTCATCGAAGCCTGATCTTCACCTTCGACGCCGATCACCTTACATTCAGGCCAGTACTTCTTGAGCCAGCAGCTCACTGACGACGCAAGTCCACCGCCGCCCACGGCTATATAGACTCGATCAAATGGCCCATGGCCACTCATCACAATCTCATCCGCCACAGTTCCTTGCCCACCCATCGTGACAGGATCATTGTATGGATGAATGTATTCAGCACCTACCTCATCACAATAGGCCCGCGCGGCAATTCCCGCCTCGTCGTATGAGTCTCCGATAAGGCGGATCTCTACGTGCTCGCCACCATGACGCTTCACCTCGTGTTGCTTCACCTCAGGAGTCGACACCGGCATGAACACAATTGCTTGGCACTGCAGCTTACGCGCAGCCAAAGCCACACCTTGTCCGTGATTCCCCGCGGATGCTGCGATGATTCCTTTGGCGCGCTGCACCTCACTCAATGCCGCTACGGCATTGTAGGCTCCACGCCATTTGTAGGCTTTGATTGGCCCCAAATCTTCACGCTTTGCCCACAATTCAAAATCATATTCCGCAATCTCCAGCTGCTGCAGTGGGGTGACATCACCTGCTGCATACACACGCTGACGTGCCATCAAAATCTCTTGGAATAGTTGTTCTTGGTTCATAGCGATTAGGGACTGCTGATAGTCACACGCATCCGTTGTTGGTCAATCGTAAAAACCTCCACCTTCCCCCCTTGCCATGATTGGCATTTCCAGACTAACATACGCCCCGTACGCACAGTACTGTGCCACAAAACCATACTTAATTATACCCATGAGCATCAACGTAGGCGACAAAGCGCCAGACTTCACCCTCGTCACTCTAGGATCCAATGGCCCAGAGACATTCACTCTCTCTGAAGCAATTGGCTCCAAAAACATTGTTCTCCTCTTCGTGCCAATGGCATTCACCGGTGGTTGTACCAAGGAATTCTGCGATATTTCTCAGAACATCAGCACCTATGACCAACTCGATGCGACGGTACTCGGCATCTCCGGCGACAACCCATTCGCACAAGCAGCTTGGGCCGAAAAAGAAGGCATCACCATCAGCCTACTCGCAGACTACGAGCATAGTGCCACAGAAGCATATGGAGTGGCTTACCAAAGCTTCCTTCCCGAAAAGAACCTGATCATGGGCGGTGTGCCTAAGCGTTCCGCCTTCGTCATCGACAAGCAAGGAGTCGTACAATACGCCGAAGTCCTCGAAGTCCCTAGCGACATGCCCGACTTCGAAGCCATCCAGCAGTGCCTCAAGGGCCTTTAGCCTAAGCAACACCTCCTCTCTCAAGTAGCAGTCCCGCCGGTTTAGCCGGAGGGGCTGCTTTTTTGTTGAACCCTAGCCAATGATTGAAGCCGCCCCTCATGGCCAAGCAGCCAACAGAACTGTAAATATTACAGCCTCAAGCCATCGCTTGCTGTAAGCCATACAGGAGCACAACTGCATTCATCACCCGTGGACAAACCCACAACCCTTGACTTATCAAGGATCACAACCACTCACATCCATCTTGGCACAGTGCCTGTATAAATAAACTAGCTTGCGCGTCCCCCGCAGCGCAACACCCCCAAACACCCCCAAACACCCCCAAACACCCCCAAACACCCCCAAACACCCCCAAACACCCCCAAACACATTGATCCTCATCCCCCCATGGGGATCAATGCCCCCCTTTCCCCTCGATACCCCAATGCGATGAAATTGCTCACCCCCGCTAAACAATTTCACGCTAACAACACACTCTGGTAAACTAAGGTCCATTCGATCTGCTCACACCCCAAGCAGGTCAAATTGATGATGCTGAGATCCATGATCAGTCAGCTGTAGATAGGAAACCAGAGTGTGTTTTTGGGTTTTAGTGGGCGTCCCCCCCCTCTCCCGATTTTCTCCGACGCCGGCAAGCATGCACATTCTCTCTGCACGGCAGTCCAGCCTCCCTCCAGTGCTTGCCACCCTTCCATCCATCTGGTCACCAGTACTTTGATCCTAGTCCACGACTCCAGGGGGCACCTCGGGTGACCGCAAGCTACCACATAGCCCCCCAATGAAGATGTGTCTCTTCTAGATCATGATGGCATTTCTAAAGTCTTCTTCATGAGAAGGAAATCCTCCCCCCCCGCTCTGATCAAGTGAGATGCTTCACCTCTTTTGAATGTTTTCTCCTGCTGTGTAATCTTTACGGATCACGTTCAATCAAGACGGTAAATTATACAGGTTTTTTTGAGCACCTTTGAGCCACCTGGCCACGAAACCCTTGATTTAACAAGCTTTTGAACCCTCTCTGAAAACTTGGCACAGTGGTTGCATAATAGTTCATCGAGCATCGGCCGCCGGCCAAGCTCCTCCACCTCCAGATAAAACATTGAACGCCTTCTCGGCTGAGTGATACCATCACTTAATCCCTAAACCGCGTGAATGTCAGGCTGGCTCACAAACCTCCAAACCAACCTTATAGACGATGACTCCTAAACTCACTAAAACGATCCTCTTCGCCGCAGCTCTAACCGTGCCAGCACTTACTAATCACGCAATCGCCGGCTCACTCCTCGTTTCAGTCTCTGACGCTGGCCAGACCACCAGCGCCTTGGACAACACCAACGTGTTCGATTTTAACGACCTCTCCACAGGCTACAACTATGACGTCTCCATGGAAGGTGTCGGTTCATTTGATCAACTCTTCATTTCTAACGCCAATGTATGGGGCGGCGCAGTGGACGAGAGCACAGGACAAGCTTCCAAGTTCTCTTGGGTAGGCAACCGCTGGTCAAACACAACCACACTCAGCCTCAACTCCCCAAGCTCCTACTTTGGATTTTGGTGGTCAGCTGGCGACGCAAGCAACTTACTCACTTTCTACAGTGGCGCCGATGTGGTGGCTGAGTACACCACGGCTTCCATGTTCGACAACCTCGCTCTTGGCACTGACTATTATGGCAACCCACTCACAGGTGGCAACAAAGGCGAGCCTTATGCCTTCATCAACTTCTTTGGCGATGAGAACACCAGCTGGGATAGTGTCGAGCTTACCACCCAAGGAGGCGGCGGCTTCGAGTCGGACAACTACACCACCCGCATCGAATCATTCAACCCACTCTCCGATAGCATCGCAGACATTGGTACCGTCGTAGGCGAAGTCAATGGCACCCAAACCACCACTGTAGACAGCGGCACCACCACTTGGGTATGGGCTCAAGAAAGTGCTCCAGGTGCCCCAACACCACCACTGTACGCACTCATGCTTTTCGCCGCAGTCTTGGGCATGAAAGACAAAATCAGAGAGTTCAAACGCTAGAACCTGGTGCCCAGTTGCCACCTAGCAAGCGAACAGACGAACTTAGAGCAAAGCCCCACATCACAATGTGGGTTTTTTTCATGCTATCAGCGTCACTTTATTGGAGCCCCCTCAAGAGACTCCAATCTAAATCTTTGTTCTACTATCATTGATTTGTGACTCAGAGCTGTGCTAGACTAACAACCTATGATGCAAGATTGGGTTTAATAAAATCCAGGGTGCCGCACCTAACTATCCTCCTCCATGACCCCTCCCTCCTCAAACTCCCAGGAAAAACCACCCCTCTGGAAAGGTCTGATCCCTTTGATCATTGTCTCACTATTGGCTTCTCAAGAGACAGTGGTCAGCGCCTATGGCGAGATCTGTAAGCCGATCGCCTTGTTCATCCTAAGCCTCTTTGGACTGAGCACCGCAGATCACGGCAGCTACATGAATGTGGCGCACCTCCAAGTTCCATGGACACGCGACTGTGCTGGCATGAACTTGCTTTTGGTGTTACTTGCCATCTTCGCTTGGATGAACCGTAACGTGAAGCAAGACCGCCGCTATTGGCTGCGCATGCTCGCGGTAATCCCTCCAGCTATAGCCGCCAATGTCTTGCGTGTGCTCACACTCGTCATGTATCGATTCGCCGTCTACCCAGAAGTTGAATCTCCACAGCTGCATTATTTCTTCGGGTTTATCTGGCTCATCCCATTTGCGCTTCTCTCGATCCCTCGCCAGGCTCAACACGCCAAGAAAGCCTTCTGGTTTGAACTTCTCCACATCTCTGCAATCCTTGGATTGCTAGCCCCACTACTCAGCCTTCCCAACCACTGGATCACTGCTGTGGGCGCACTCTTGTGCATGGTAAACTCGCGTTTTACGGAAACATTCCACAAACGTCACATCGTCGCAATTGCCGTATGGGCCCTGCTGGCATTTGCCATCGCATGGGCTGGAATCGAGTCCCTCTGGCTACCATGGCTCCTCATCAGCCCTCTCACCATCAATTTTAGATGGCTCATGCGTCCCGCTGGTATTGCCTGCGTCGCCACAGCCTGCCCACTTTTTGTGCTTATCCCGGGTTCTAACGTCCTCGCTAGCGTGATCTTTGCCTACCTAGCTTATGATTGGTACCGTCGGAGCGAGACCCACGCCATCGATGCTCCCAATCGGCTCAGCCTCAATTGGGAGCGACTCCTCACTACCGTCTCAGCACCTCTGCTCTTTCTGCCATTTTTAGCAGCCATTCTTTTCACCCTAAACTCAGAAAGCCTCGTGCCGCCAGATAACGTTCAAAAACGCGTGATCGAAGGGATGGGCTACGAATTAAAAATAGAGGGACAACCCGCCAAGCTCGGACTCATCTGGTACGACGCCCAAGGAAGCGATAGACACCACGCCGTAGAGGTCTGCCTCAAATACCGTGGCATCGAGCTAGAGCCCGCCGATGTCCCCTCAGTAAAAACCGATGGCAAGCATTGGTACTGCGAATACTTCATCGTCAGCCACAAACTGATCCAGGACCACCAAAGCTACGTCAAACAAACCTTTGGCTTCCGCCAAGATCCAGGCGTCCACCTCATCCTCATCGCCAAAAATCAAGATTTCAGCGCCGAAGACTTTGCGGAACAATCCAGAGAAGTTGCCACGCAATTGTTCAACAATATCAAGAAACCAAGCGTCGCCAGTACCACGCCATGAGAGGTAGCTCTCTGCAGCCTCTCTCTCCACATCATCGAAGAAACAGCCACAGACTGATTACCCTGCTTCTACACTTGTTAGGGGCTGTGCAACACTAGGCGTTTACAAATGATGATTTTGAGACTACAGCGTGGAGTCGCGCAGGCATGCGCTATCATCAATCCACCTCGATCATGGCAGCTCCAAAGAAACAAGATCCCGCAGTTATGCAAGAACGCGCCGAAGCCTGGACTGGCGACGCCGTACTCGCGCTCTACGTCCGTGAATGGATTCTCCAAGAACATGGCAGGATGGATGGCGAAATGTTCGTGCGCTTCACGTCAAATGAATTCCTCAGCTGCTACGGCAACCCCACTTCAGTGGAAGCGCAAATTGGCCGCATCTACGCTAAGGATGGCTTGCAAGCTGGCTTCGATTGGATCGAGAAAGAACTACAACCAAAGTTCCTCATTGCAGAGAAAGAATACCAACGCCTCCAACAAACCCAGGTACCTCGCAGGCTGCGTAAGTACGGTAAAAAGTAGGCTTCAGGCCGGTGGGTGTGGATTCACCCAATCGTGCTTCGGGTAGCGCCCAGCTAGGTCTTTGCGCATTTGCTCAAAACCACGCGCCCAAAACCCTTCTAGATCCTGCGTCATTTGCCACGGGCGTTGGTTGGGAGCGCAAATATTCACCAACACCTTCACCTTGCCATCTGCTATCGTTGGAGTCTGCTTCACCCCAAAAAGCCGCTGAACCTGCAGTGCGATTGCCGGAGCCTTGCCAAGCTCGTACTTGAGCTTCACTTCCCTACCATTATCTAACTTCAACCTTGTGGGGGCGTAATGATCCATAGCCGCCGTCTGTGCAGAAGAAAGCCAGCCCCTCAAAGCCGGCATCACTTCACGATCTTTAATCTCCTTGTAAGACACCGCGCCTTCGCAAATTTGCTCAAACGCGATCGCGCGATCCTCCTCATCAAAGCCCGGCAGCTCCAGCTCCGGTAGCCACTCGCGCAGGCACAACAATCGTGCGATCCATTGCTCAGCGCTTGCATCCCACTTCTTCAACTTCAACTCACCCGCTGCGACACGCTCCGCTAACAACTGTGAAGCCATCGACGCATCGGGAACGCCTCCGTCCTTTGAGGAAATAATGAGATCTCGGAACTTCAATTCATGACTCTGTACCACTCGCCGCAGCCCTTCGTCATAACGCGCACCCTCGCTCTCATAAAAATCTCCTGGAAATTGAGCCGCCAATTGCCCCTGATCGATCGCAACACCACGATCTAGATACAATTGAACCTCTTTACCCTGCACCTCGGTAAGCTGCGTTGCAACAAACATCGCTGCATCCGCCACCGCACTAGTTTCCTTCAGCCTACCCCTGCGCTTCCCTACCAAGCGACAAGCATAATTCCCACGTCCCAAACGCATCGCCACACGATCACTAAACGCCACCAAAACCGAACGACTGATCGCCTCAGCTTTCATCGAAAAATCCACTTCATTGAGTACAAGCCCCGCGCGTTCGCACTGCTGGATGATCTGACGGTATCCTTGATCAAGCTCACGCGCCGTTCGCGCCATCACCCCGATCCCCTGACATCTTTGTAGATCAAAGCGCATGGCTCGGGCCGACTCGAATGCTCGCCACTCAGCCACAAAATCGGAAGCGTCATCAGCATAGCGAAATTGCCCCACACCGTCACCATGCTTGGCAAATAAATCGCCCACCGGGACTGATGCCATGATGAACGCCACCTCTGCTAAACATCCTTCCCGCTCACCCTCAATCAACATGCGAGTAAACCTTGGATGCTCATGCCAATGCAGCATCGTCTGCCCAAGCTCAGTCAGAGTGCCATCCGCATCAGTCGCTCCAAGCTGCGCCAACAACGCCTCCACTTGTTGCAGCAATTCTTCGTTCGGTTGCTCAAACCACGGAAAATCACGCACATCACTATAACCCAATTGCTTCAAGCGTAGCACCTCAGCCGCGAGATCCACGCGCTGCACCTCGGCGGCATCAAAAGCCACCCGCCTCGCGTGGTCTGCTTCACTCCAAAGACGCACACAAACCCCTGGGCCAGTTCTCCCTGCACGCCCAGCTCGTTGCTCCGCCGATGCTCTCGAAATTTTCTCAATCAATAATGTATCCAACCCTCTCACTGGATCAAACTGTGCCACCCGGGCAGTACCAGCATCCACCACAGCACGCACACCGTCTATGGTCAGAGAGGTCTCTGCCACATTGGTCGAGATAATGATACGCCGCCGCTCCGAACCATCTCCATAGACAGCGAGATCTTGCTTATCTGCTGCTAGACTACTGTATAAAGGACACACCATGAAAGCGCGTGCCCAGCCAGCGGCTTCGATCAACTGCACCGTCTTGTTGATTTCAAACACTCCCGGCTGGAATACCAAAATATGCCCTTCTTGGAAGCGCCCTACCAGATCGCGTATTGCTAAAGCACAACGCTGCCACGAGTCCACTGGCTTGCGTGCACCACGTGCTGCAGCCGCCTCAGCACGATACTCAACCTCAACTGGATAACTGCGGCCCATTGACTCAAGTTCGACACACTCCTCCCCCAGATACTCCGAAAGCGCCCCCAACTCCAAGGTCGCAGACATCACCATCACCCTCAAAGGCTGACGCCGCTGCATGTCTAAGCTGAGGGCCAAGGAAATATCATTGGCCACCCTGCGCTCGTGAAACTCATCAAAAATGACCATCCCCACACCATCCATCTTCGCTCCCGTCAGCCATGACTCCAGCACACCGTCCGTCACAAACACCACACGTGTGGCCGCACTCATCTTGCGGTCAAACCTCACCACATACCCAACTTCCCCCCCCAAAGCGACACCACGCAAGCTAGCCACACGCCGAGCAAGCATCCTCGCCGCAATACGACGCGGCTGCACCACCACAATCAAACCATCAACAAGCCCAGAATCACATACAATCTGAGGCACCACTGTAGACTTCCCCGATCCAGTAGGGGCTTTAAGTAAGAGACGAGCATTCTCGTTCCCTAATGCATCAATGATCTTATTCCTAACGTCCTCGACCGGTAGCCTCACCATGGCCCGTTTCTATCGACAGCCCAGGAACTTGTCAACCAAGCCCCAATATCTCAGCCAGACGTAAAAATGACTAATCTGAAAAACAAAACATCTAACCCCATTGATTAATCTCACTCTAACAGAGCAAGCGAGGCTAGATGATTACTGTGCACCACACCTCGGCTGAGGCAGGTGCAGAATATGCTTCTTGTACTATTGCCTGCGGTAGGTGCGGCGGTACATTGACGGGCTCATGTTCATCACCTTGCGGAAGCCACGTGTGAAATTCGCGTGGTCTGAATACCCCACACTGACACCGATCTCTTTGACACTCATCTGAGTGCCAATCAAGCGCTCACAAGCGGTGGAAACCTTAGCCTGAATAATGAACTGCTTCGGAGTCGTGTTCATGTTTGCCTTAAACAAACGCTCTAAACTAGAAACTGATAAACCAACTGATTCAGCAATCTTACTCACCTTGATGTCTTTATCCACACTCTTGTAGATTGCCCCCACAATGGCAGCCATGTCCCGCTGCTGACTCGGAAGCGGCACACCCTCAGTGAGTCCAACACGACGGCTAATCCCCGCAGTCCCCACCACCATACCGTCACGGTTCTTCAGCGGCACCTTACTCGTAGCACGCCACTCAACTCCGTCTGTGGCCGTGACAACAAGCTCCACTTTGTTCCAAATCGACTGATCGGTCTCCATCACCGTTTGGTCATCTTGCATGTACACCTGAGCCATTTCCACCGGCACCATGTCACAATCACGCATGCCAACTTGTGGCTTGATTCTCAAGTGCCCACGGAATGCGTCATTAAAGTAGATAAACTCCCCTTTGGAGTTCTTTATCCAAAACATCACATCAGGCATCGCCTGAAATAAAACCAATGAAATCTGACCTGGTCGCAAGGCATCTAAGAACTCTTCTACCTCCTCCTCGTTGATATCAGTCACGTTTAAATCTTTAATCACACTCATCCCCTGACGAAATATCACAAAAACAGAAAACCGTCCACACTTTTTATCTATTATCTAACACACTCTACGCCAATATCCATTCAACGAACATGTAGAAATTAATCAAGTAGGGTGAAAAATCAATTTCGACTAAGAGTTAGAAAAATGTGTCTGATGGAATCTCAATGCTAGACAGTATCATTGATAATGGTTATAGGCAGGCCGGTTGCGGCTAACAAAACAGCCAAAACCCAAAACCTTAACACTAATAACTATGGAAAACGAACAACTAACGGAAAGCCAAAAGAAAGTTCTATTTTGGGCTAGCTTCCTTTCCCTCATGGCATCCGGCATGGCCTTCACATACCGCGCCCTCAGCCTTGGCGAGTGGGGTAGCAAGTTCAACCTGAGTGGAGCAGAACTCGGCGGAATTGTACTAGGTAACTACTTCTGGCCAATTGCGATCACCATGATCGTCTTCAGCTTGATTGTTGACTTTGTAGGCTACAAGCCATCAATGATCATTTGCTGGGTACTTCATGCGATCTCCGTCTACATGTCCTTCACTGCTGAGTCTATTGATCAAATCAAGTACGCAGCAATCTGTGCTGGTTTCGCTCACGGTATCGTAGAAGCGGTCATCAACCCAGTTTGTGCAGCAATCTACAACAAAGACAAAACAAAGTGGCTCAACATTCTCCACGCTGCCTGGCCTGCTGGCCTCATGGTTTGCTGTGTGATCATGTTCTTCACTTCTGATCTTGGCTACCAAACAAACGCACTTTGGACTGGTATTCCAATCCTTGCCTACGGCGTCATGTTCCTCATCTCTAAGTTCCCAGTAGACGAGCGTGTTGCTGCAAAGATCCCATACAAAGAATCTCTTAAGGATGTCGGTTTCCTCTCTGCTTCTGTAGCAGGTTTCCTTCTCACCCACGCGGTTTACGGCGTGATTACTGGTCAGCAAATGGACATCTACGTTGCTGCTGGTATCGGTCTAGTAATCGGCGCAATCTTCGGCTTCATCACGAAGTCTGTTGGTAGTGTCATGTACTTTATTCTCTGCTTGCTCATGGTACCACTTGCTACCACCGAGCTAGGAACTGACGGCTGGATTCAGGAACTCATGCGCTCTTCTATGGGTAAATATGCTGGTCTTGCTCTTGCTCTTTCAGCAGGCATCATGATGGTTCTCCGCTTCCAAGCTGGCATCTTCACCAAGCTTTTCACAGCTCCAGTGATCCTTACTATCAGCTCCTTCTTCTCCATGACTGGTCTGATTCTCCTTTCACAGGTGAGCAGCGCATTCATGATCATCCTCGCATTCGTTATCTACGCAGTAGGTCAAACATTCTACTGGCCAACTGTTCTTGGCTTCACTTCCGAGCAGTTCCCTAAAGGTGGCGCAATGGCACTCAACACAGTTTCCGCGATTGGTCTTCTCTCCGTGGGTATCATCGGCACACCACTCATCGGTGCGTTCCAGGATCACCACGCTCAGAAGAACGTCAGAGAAATCTCTACAGAGATCTACGAAGCTGCTAAGAAAGAAGCTGCTATGTTCAACTTCAAGTACGAAGCACTTGATGGCGCAAAAGCTGCAGAAATGGCTGAAGAACTCGGTCTTGAAGAAGAAGTTTCCACAGCCAAGGCAATGTCCGGCAAGCAGGCACTCTTCACCACGGCACTTGCCTTTCCACTCGTGATGGGCATCTGTTACTTCTTTATCGCAGTATGGTACAAGTCACGCGGCGGCTACAAGCCAGTCGAACTCGACACCAACACTGAATTCTAAGATTCTTCTCGATAGGAATTCTTTGCTTGGAATTTCCCCTAACATTCCTTTATAAAGCAAAGTATGTATCTTGGTCTCGACTGTTCTACCCAAAGCCTCACGGCCACACTCATAAACGCTGAGTCAGGAACAGTCGAAATCCAGGAGTCCGTTCACTTCGAGACAGAATTACCTCATTACCAAACTCATCATGGCTTCGTGCGCGGCGCGGAACCTGATGAGTTTTTTTGTGACCCCTTGATGTGGGTCGAAGCACTCGATCTTCTCTTAGAGAAGATGAAAAAAAGCAATGCTCCGCTCGATCAAATCAAAGCAATCAGTGGCTCCGCTCAGCAACATTCCACCGTCTACCTCAACCACAACTTCGAACGCACGCTCGCACACCTGCGTTCAGACCTGCCACTGGTAGAACAGCTGAAAGATAGCTTCACTCGTCCTGTATCGCCCATCTGGCTAGATGCATCTACCGTGAAAGAATGCGATGAAATCATCGAAACTCTAGGCGGAAATCGCGAATCCGTGCAACGCACCGGCTCATCCATCATCCCGCGCTTCTCAGCCTCACAAATTCGCAAGCACGCGAAACAATTTCCCGGCCATTGGCAAGACACCTTCAAAGTGCACCTGGTCTCTTCCTTCATGGGCTCACTCATGGTGGGCCACTCAGCGAACATCGACTACGGCGACGGCGCAGGCATGAACTTGATGCACATCACCCGCCGCAATTGGGACAAAAAGATGGCCGATGCCACCGCGCCCGGCACCATCAAGCGCCTCCCTGGCCTCGCCAGCACGACCGACATTGCCGGCACCGTCTCACATTACTTTACCCAACGTTATGGAATTCCTGCAGATGCCAAATGCGCGCATTGGACGGGTGACAACCCGGCCAGCCTTGTTGGCATGGGAGTGACCACCCCAGGCGAATGGGTCATCTCACTCGGCACCTCCTACACCCTCTTTTCAGCCACCCAAACCCCCTTCGTCGACCCCCAAGGCTACGGTCACATCTTTGGCAACCCCCTGGGTAACTATATGTCGCTTTCCTGCTTCAAAAATGGCGCACTAGCGTGCATTGCGCTCAAGGAACAACTCAACATTACCTGGGATGATTTTGATCGAGCACTGCTGGTGCCGCGCACACCAGATAGTCCAGTCAGCTTACCATTTTACGACACTGAAATCACACCTCCTGCTCGCGCAGTGGATCAATCAAAAACCACTGCAGCTTCATTGGTGGATGGCCAATTTCTCAACATGCGCCACCATTCCCTGTGGCATGGCCCAGCGCCAGAGTCGATCGTCGTCACCGGCGGAATTTCACAGAGTGATGGCGTCTGTCAAACCATTGCAAATATTTTCCAACGGCCAATCAAGCGCCTCTACACCCACGCATCGGCCTCTCTCGGAGCAGCGATGATCGCAGCCTATGCCGACGGGCACCAAATCGAGCAGCTCGCCCATGACTTCTGCAAATCAAAGCAACGCCGCGCCATCACTCCCCAGCCCGATTCTGAAGTGATATACACAAGCCTTGGTGAAAAGTTCACAGAACTCCTTTATCGGTAAACAAAAATTGTAAAATCGATCAATTTAATCTCGATTTCTAGTCACGCCATCGCTTTATTTGCTAGGTCATTCAACCACCCACTAGACAAATAAATATGCGTAACATCACACTATTCACTGGCCAATGGGCCGATCTTTCAGCTGACGAACTACTCCCACGAGTCAAAGAAATGGGATACGACGGAGTAGAACTCGCTTGTTGGGGCGACCACTTCGACGTTCAAAAAGCTCTCAATGAAGATGGCTATTGCGAAGCAAAGTGGAAGCAAATCACTGATGCAGGACTGGATTGTTACGCCATTTCCTCGCACCTAGTTGGTCAGGCAGTCTGCGACCCAATCGACTCTCGCCATGAAGCCATCCTCCCCCCGCACATCTGGGGTGACGGCGAGCCAGAAGGCGTGCGCCAACGCGCCGCAATAGAGCTCAGCGAGACAGCACGCGCTGCACGCAAGTTTTTCAACCTTCGTCCTGGTGGTGCGCCAGAACGCGTTGTCGTCAACGGCTTCACCGGCTCCTCCATCTGGGGCGCTCTCTACGCCTTCCCACCAACCTCACAGGAGTACATCCAGGCTGGCTTCGATGACTTCGCAAACCGCTTCAACCCAATCCTCGACGCATTCGAGGCTGAGGACGTCTACTTCGCTCTCGAAGTACACCCGACCGAGATTGCCTTCGACATCGCTTCAGCGGAACGCGCGCTCGACGCACTCGATCGCAACCCACGCTTCGGCTTCAACTACGATCCATCCCACCTCGCCTATCAGGGTGTGGATTACGTGAAATTCATCCATCGCTTCGAAGACCGCATCTACCACTGCCACATGAAAGACGTCTGGTACGGTCACGGTGATGGCTCCGTAGGCGTATTTGGCGGGCACACCGACTTTACCGACCACCGACGCTACTGGGACTTCCGTTCCGTAGGCCGTGGTGACGTCAATTTTGAAGAAATCATCGTAGCACTCAACGACATCAAATACGCTGGCCCGCTCTCTGTTGAATGGGAAGACGGCAGAATGGATCGCTTCTTCGGTGCCAAGGAATCTTGCGAATTCGTCCGCAAGCTAGACTTCACACCGAACGAGAATCTTGCCTTCGACGGAGCATTCGACAACAGCGCGCAAGGCTAGCTCTCACACCTCAACCTTTAATCACAACTTTCTACATATTCTTATGGCTAAAATTCGTATGGGAATGATCGGTGGTGGCCGAGGCGCCTTTATTGGTGCCGTTCACCGCATTGCAGCGGCGATTGACCAACAGATCGAACTCGTCTGCGGCGCGTTCTCCTCTGACCCACAACGCTCCAAAGACTCTGGCTCTGACCTCTACCTTCCTGAAGACCGTTGCTATGGCACCTTCGAGGAAATGATGGAAAAGGAACTCGCACTTCCTGAAAGCGAACGCATGCAATTCGTTGCCATCGTCACCCCAAACCACGTCCATTTCCCAGCCGCTAAGGCTGCACTCGAAGCCGGCTTCCACGTGATGTGTGATAAGCCTGTGACCCTCAACAAAGCTGAAGCCATCGAGCTCAAGTCGATCATCGAAAAGTCCGGCAAGCTCTTCGGCCTCACCCACACCTACTCCGGCTACCCAATGGTCAAGCAGGCACGCCACATGGCCGCCTCTGGCATGCTCGGAGAAATTCGCAAGGTCGTGGTGGAATACCCGCAAGGATGGCTCGCTGACGCCATTGATACCGAAGGTCAAAAGCAAGCAGCATGGCGCACCGATCCAGAGAAGTCAGGCGCCGCAGGCTGCATGGGAGACATCGGCACACACGCTGAAAACCTCGCAGAAGAAATCTCGGGTCTCCACGTCGACGAGCTCGCTGCTGACCTCACCGCTTTCGTTCCTGGCCGCCGTCTTGACGACGATGGCAATGTGCTACTCCGTTTCGAAGGTGGAGCCAAAGGAATTCTCATGGCATCGCAAATCGCCGTAGGTGAAGAAAATAACCTCAACATCCGAGTTTGGGGAAGCGATGGCGGCCTTGAGTGGCACCAAAAAGAGCCAAACACCCTCCTCTTCAAACCTAAGGACCAACCAGCACAGGTCTACCGTACGGGCAATGAATATTGTTGTGATGAAGCGAAAGCAGCCACCCGCACTCCAGCGGCTCACCCAGAAGGCTACCTAGAAGCATTCGCCAATCTCTACCTCAACTTCAGCAAGCACATCCGCGCGGTCGAAGCCGGTGAAGAACCATGCTCAGTCGCCCTCGATTACCCAAAAATCGACGACGGAATCCGCGGCATGGCATTCATTGATGCCGTCGTTGGATCTAGCGCCAAAAACGCAGCCTGGACCAAAATCGAAGCCTAGGCATCGCCAGCAAATATTCGATTGTAGCAATCACCAAAGCCACCCTCTATCCCAGAGGGTGGCTTTTTTTCTCGTCGGCTCTCGCCTCCGAACATCAGCCCCCTGCAACGCGAGTCAACCCGCCGAAAACACCCAGAGCGCAGATCCTACTGAGCAGCAATCACTAAGATATCTCACCTCAATCCCGCAACTGTCGCTTCTAAAAAAACTCTAATTTCATCGTAATTTTTTATTGCATCTCTCTCGTTGCTAGCGTAATCATTCGCCCGCAAGCAGCGCCGAAAGGCTCTAAATGCACACTATCCAACGATAGGCCTATGGTGTAATGGTAACACTCCGGATTTTGATTCCGTCATTCTAGGTTCGAGCCCTAGTAGGCCTACCACTTCTCAAAACAAGCCGCTGAGTCACACTCAGCGGCTTGTTTGTTTTACTCCTTAATTTTTTCTCTCGCAGGTTTACTACCGCACATCTAACATGTTTGGTATGAAACGATTCACAATCACAGCATTGAGTCTAGCGATTATGGGTAGCAACTTGAATGCTCGCACATGGACCAGCTCCGATGGTTCAAGAACCTTTGAAGGGCAATTCAAAAGCTACCATGAAGAATCTGGGATGGTGACGGTCACCAAAGGCTACAAGAAACTTTCATTCCCCCTCACTAAGCTCTCTTTAGAGGACCGTCAGTGGATACGCCTCGAATCTCAAAAGGAAACAACCGCTGAAGATTCCGCCTCGGTCAAAGAACAACTCGCCGAGCAAACTATAGGGAAAAACCTCAAACCCGGAATCCTCGAAAAGCTGGATGGCAACCGCTTCGTACGCGCAGAACTCGACAAAGCTCCAGAATACTACCTGCTTTATTTCTCAGCCAGTTGGTGACCGCCCTGCCGCACTGGAGCGCCACAGTTAGTGGCCAAATACAACGAAATCATCGCCAATCATCCCAGCGTCGAAATGATCCATGTTTCGCTAGATCGAGATGAGAAAGCAGCCCTTCAATGGGCTCAAAAAGAAAACTTCCCCTGGTTTCACGTGCTGCCCGATAAAGTCAAACGATCCAAGCTAGGCAAATACCACACCTCAGGCCGCGTGCCATTTTACGTCCTACTCGACAAAGATGGCACCGTCCAAGCGAAAGGCTCCCCGACAGTCTTCAATACTGCCAAGTCGCTGAAATAATACCGCACTCACCTTCCACATCTCCAAACGCAAAGATCACCACACTCTAACTAAACGCAATATAGTTGCATTTACCTGAAACTTCATGCTACCAGATGTGGCAAATGAAAGCGGAAGGAATCGATGAAAAGCGTTTGAGGATACTCCTAAAGGACTGCGCAACAGGCTTCTATCAACAAATGTACTTCTTGGGGAAGGATGTGATGCACCCGTCTGGCAATCAACTTGAGGCATTTGGCTTTAAAAAAACACCTTCTAAAGGACTCAAAGGCACCAGTTGCTATACCTTAGAACGCGATGGCCTCAGTATCGAACTCCATGGTTCCTGCGCTGCCGCCTACACGCATGAAGGTAGCGTGGTCTTTCTGCGCAAACGCAACAGCTTTTACAGCTGGCTTCCAGAAGAGCCAGTGGTACCCGGCAAATGGACTCAGGATGACATCCGCCGCCAGCCCCCGTGCAAGATGCTAGAATCGCTATGCCCCCTGTTGGAATGGTGGATTGAATATGAGGCCTGGATTGCGGATCGACTGCCAGCGAGTTACCGCAAGTTCTGCCAGTCTGAGTGGCGCAAGCTCAAAAGCATGCCCGTATGGCTCACACCAGAAACAGCCCCACGGTGGGTGGAAGGCCTAATCACCAACAAAGACCAGCAGGCACGACCGAGACACTTCGAACTAGCAAACGCATTGTAAAGTGGCTGAGATGCTTGCTTTTCATTTGCGGTCAATCCGTTAGTATACCCACTGTTATGATATACCCAAAAACCTTCTCTCATATTGGCATCTCAGTACCTGACCTCGAAGCCGCGGTAAAGTTCTACAAAGACGTTATGGGCTGGTACACCATCATGGCTCCCACCACCGTAACAGAAGAAAATGACACAGCTATCGGCAAGATGTGCATCGACGTCTTCGGCACCGGCTGGGGCTCGTTCAAGATTGCCCATATTTCTACCGGTGACAAAATCGGCATCGAGATGTTCGAATTCCCGAACAACTGCACGCCTTCGGAATTCGAATACTACAAGACCGGCACCTTCCACTTCTGTATTCAGGATCCAGACATCGAAGGGCTCGTCGAAAAAATTGTGGCTCATGGAGGTAAGCAACGCATGCCCATCAGGGAATACTACCCGGGCGAAAAACCCTACCGCATGGTCTATGTCGAAGACCCCTTTGGCGTGGTCTTCGAAATTTATTCTCACAGCTACGACCTTACCTACTCGCAGGGCGCGTACCAAGGCTAGCGCGGGCTATATCCACAGCCACTAGGCAAACGTCATCGCCAAATTCGTCAGTGCCACCATGCGCACTGGCGACAGTGAGCACTTTGTCGATCGTGAGACCGCCGGCTCGGCATGGGCTTCCAGCCAAGGCGTTCACGAGCCCCTCAACCCCCAGCTCTTCTCCTGCCGCATTCTCTACTTCATAAATACCATCGGTGTAGAGCAGTATCTGCTCTAGCTCTTCCAGAGCCACCACACAAGATCGATACGGAGCATCTTCGATCATCCCGAGGGCTGGACCGCGCATCGGGGAATCAGGTTCCAGCACACTCACTTTCCCTGCATTACTAACGAGTGGCATCGGATGGCCAGCCGAACTCATCTGCATATCTCCCTTTTCCAGATCCAAAACCATATAACAAGCCGTCGCAAACATCTGAATACCAGCGTGCCCAAAGATATCTACCAATCGCTCATTGAGGATGCTTAAAAACTTCTCGGGAGCTGAGGCCATGGCCTCGCCCTTCTCGATCATTCCACGAATCAGCGCCACCGTGAGAGCAGCTTTCACTCCGTGCCCCATCACATCACAAATCAAAACACCAGCCTTGCTTGAGCTGATTGGAAAGACTTCATAGAAGTCTCCAGCCATCTCGCTGTCGGGCTTGTAAAACGGGGTGAATTGTGCGCGCCATTCCGTCGCAAAATCTCCGCGTGGGAATGAGGCTGGGCTGGCATCTAGCGCCGCTTGCTGGACTTGCTTCGCCAGCTCTAGCTCATCGTAATACCTGGTATTCATATCCTGCAACTTTGCCGTCGCTTGGGTAAGCCGCTGCTGCACTTGTACCATTTCTGTGACGTCACTGGTGACGCCAAAGGTTCCAAGTACTTTGCCATCCGAGTCAAACCAAGGAATCTTGTATGACACCCCCCAGGTATCCGCGTCGCCATTCCAAAGTTCACGAATCAACTTCGGCTTACTCACGCGGTCATTGCGCATCACTGCCAGCTCTTCATCACGTGAAAAGTCAGCGTGCTTCTTATTGAAAAAGTCGTGATCTGACTTACCGAGAATTTGCTGCACGCGGCTCAGGCCCATCTTCTCAGCAGTCGCTTGGTTGGCCATGACAAAGCGTGACTCAAGATCCTTAAAATAAAGGTTGTGTGGGATATTCTCGATCAATTGGTGGAGTAGGAAACGTTCATCATCAAGTTTGATTTCCGTTTCCTTACGCCGAGAAATATCGATCATCGATCCCGCCAAAAACTCCAAGTTGCCGTCACCCCCGAGGATCGCAGAAGCTCGAATTCGCAACCAAGTGACGCCACCATCCATCCGCTTCACTCTGCCCTCAACCGCCATCAATGGATGGTTGTATGGATCCTCTAGCACCAACTGGATCGCGGCCCTCACACGCCGTAGATCCTCAAAGTGAAAGTGCCGCTCAGGATCGAGAAAAATATTGTCATAGCCATCACCTTTAGCACCCAGAAAACTCAGACTACGTGCCGAATACAGGATCTCACCATCCTTGACGCACCATTGCCAGAGTCCCTCATTCGAGGCTCTCAAAGCCAAATCAATCCGTTCTAGTTGCTTCTCATCCATGGCATCGTTCTCAATCTGCAGACCTCACAGAGATCAAACACACATCATCTTCAAAATCATCTTGCTCGGTCCACTGGCAGATCGCCTGAGCAAGCTCGCGACAAGGACGCTCCGCATCCGCAGCCTGCATCGCCAACGCAGCCAAGCGAGCCAAACCCAGAGACTCACCCTGAGGGTTCTTACTATTGCGTGCACCATCCGTGCTAAACAGAAACATCCCAGCCTCAGAGAGAGCAATGCTATGGCTTTTAAACAAGGCGTCACGGTCCACGCCTAGCTCCATCGACGGCTCAAAGTCACCCTCGCTCAGCTCGAGAACCGCATCACACTCAGGGGTGAATACCAAGGGCTCCATATCACCCGCCACCGCCACAGTAGCAATGGCCGTATTAAAATCCATCACCGTGTAACAAGCTGCCGTTGGCAACTTGCCCATTGTCTCGCCTAGTAGGTTAATCATCCCCGCATTGAGACTGTGCAAAAAAAGCGTTGGTTCATCAGCTACCTTCATCGCTTTCTCAATCAAGCCCCGAATCATCGAAACGATGAAGGCTGATCGCACGCCAATCCCAGACACATCGCAGATAAAGACACCTAGCTTTCCATCTGATAGAGGTAGGAGGTCATAGTAATCCCCAGCCAGCTCCAGGGCTGATTGGTAGCTCGAGTCGATCCTAGCGTGCTGGCTGAGGCAATCCACACGTTCCTGCCAGTACCCATCATTCACGGGCAAAATTGCCTGCTGAAGCTCGCGCGCCATCGCCAATTCTTCGCGGTATGATTGCACCTTACTCTGCAGGTCAATGGCCACGTTCTCCAGCTTGCTCTGAAGCAAGCGTAAGCGAGTCACATCAGTCGCAGCACCAAAGGTCCCAATGACCTCGCCATCACGATCAAGCCAAGGATACTTCACCTCCTTGACGAAGGAATCTGGCTTATTCTTCCAGTGCTCGTGGCGAATTTTTTCAGGAATCGGCTCACCACTTTCAATCACACGTAGTTCATCGCGATGGATGCTAGCTGCCGTCTCTGCGGAATAAAATTGCGCGTCGGTATGCCCCACGACATCTTCCATGCTCGAACAGCCCAGCCACTCCACCATCTTGTCATTGACGATGCGATAACGTGAGTAACGATCCTTAAAGTACATCAAAACCGGCACGTTATTGACCACCATTTCTAACATCGAACGCTCGCGCTTCAAGGATTGTTCGTGATTGCAGCGCTCTGAGATATCAATCATCGTGCCCACCAAGCGCTGCACCCTTCCGAGCTCACGCACAATGACCGCACGAATGCGTAACCAACAGACACTCGCATCAATTCGCATGGCTCGGCAGTCGATTGCAAAACATTCGGCCGTTGGATCATCGAGCGCCTGCTGCAAGGTCCTCCGGAAACTCACCAAGTCTTTAGGGTGAATCACTCCATCTGGCTTACGGAAAAAGTTCTCCAAGTCCGAACCTGGGATTCGCCCCAAAAAGGTGTGGATGCTGGTGCTGAAATAAATTGAATCAGACGCGAGTGACCAGTCCCAAATCCCTTCATTTGAGGCATCTAATATGGCGTCGATATTTTGCTGGAACTTAGGATCCATCAGATTGATAGATTAGACACCAAATTGATAGAGAATGCAATTTGATTGGAAATCTATCCCAGTAAATCCGTCACTTTGCCTTATTCCACTCAGCATCCATTTGCTCCAGGCTGGCTCCTTCAAGCGTCTCTCCCCGCGCACGCAAACCAGTCTCTACCTTCTCAAACCGTTGCAGAAACTTACGATTGGTGCAATCGAGCGCGAGCTCTGGATTGATCTTAAGTTTACGAGCCACATTGATGAGTGAGAAAAAAACATCTCCTAGCTCAGCCTCTATATCTTTAAGGTTTCTGGTATTTTCTTCCTGATCTAGCAGCTCCTCTAACTCGGCCACCTCTTCATGCACCTTATCCATCGTCGACTTCAGGTCGGGCCAGTCAAAGCCCACTTTAGCCGCCTTTTTTTGTAACTTCAGTGCTTTGAGTATCGCCGGCAACCCATCACCTACGCCAGCGAGATAAGACTTCTCTTCGATCCCCTTTTCCTGGCGCTTGATCTCATCCCACTGAGTCAGTACGGCATCGGCATCCTGCGCGTCGCTCGATGCGTAAACATGGGGGTGCCGTCGTATGAGTTTCTCCGAAATTTCTTGAGCCACGTCATCAAAAGTAAACTGCCCGGACTCCTCAGCAATTTCGCTGTGAAATACGACTTGGAGTAATAGATCCCCGAGTTCCTCGCGCATGTGCTCGAGGTCACCACGCTGGATCGTATCCACCGTTTCGTATGCTTCTTCTATCAAATGCGGCAGCAGGCTTTGATGGGTTTGTTCAGCATCCCACGGGCACCCACCCGGAGCACGCAGACGGTGCATGATAGCGCGTAGGCGTTCTACTTGTCGTGCTGGCTCAGAGCACTCAACCATTTCTTGATCATTCATTGTTCTTTTGGGAAACATCGAGAAGCTTTTTACGTTCAAGCTCGGTGAGAGAATGAATCCCCTCTGCTGAAACCTTATCGAGAATGCGGTCGATCTCAGAGGCATCTTCACGCATCGAACTCCGAGCTTTGATCTTTGGTTCGTAGCGACGCGTTGCTTTCTTCTTGCGCTGAGGCATCCGCATGGAAGCTCCACTTCCTATGCGCTCCGCCCAGTCCAACAAGCCAGGCTTACGCATCAAGATGAAACCTAGCAAGGCCCCACCAAGGTGCCCTGCCTCGCCACCCGCATTGTTACCATTGATCATCACCGTGAAGACACCAAAGCCAAGAATGATCATGCCAAAAGTCTTCAACTTCATCGGAATCGGCGGGAATAACAACATCACTCGCATGTCCGGAGCCACCACAATCAAAGCCACTAAGATTCCAAAAATCCCAGCCGAAGCCCCCACTAAGACACCAGTTTCTAGCCACCCAACAATCACCAAAAATGAATAGAACAAAGCCCCAGCAACACCACATAACAAGTAGTAGGCAAGGAACCTGCGCGAGCCCATGATCTGCTCCACCGTTGCCCCAAACATGTAGATCGCAAACATATTGAAAAATAAATGAAACAAATCACCATGCAAAAATTGAAATCCTATCAAACGCCAGACCTGCCAATCGTAAAATACAGAAGGCACAGTGAAGGCCAAATACGGAGCCAAACGTCCTAGTCGATCATGCCCAGCACCAGCCACGTCCAGCATGAAGAACAGGATATTGAGGATCAATAGGTACTTGGTAACCGGAGCGCCTTGAAACTTGCTGGCTATCTGATTGCTCATACTTGCTTGATTCATCTAGCAGCAACGGTACGTCCAGATACCAATTCCTGCAAATGAAATCACCAGCAAGCTTTCCTGCTCACCGCAATTCCTCAAATAACAATTTTGCATTGAAGATTTCATCTATCAACCACACATTGCCTCTATGCCGAAGCTGCTGCGCAGAGCCCTACCGCCTATTTTACTTCTTCTTTTTGGAGCGGCAGCCTCATATTATCTGTGCCCGATTGAGCAAGCTGCGGTGAATCAGCAGGTGATCGGCTACCCGAACTCCGTGATTCCAGCCTACGAGCTGCGCCCATGGCTATTGGCAGCCATGTTGTTCATGCCCTTCCTCACCTCGATCTACTACAACTGCTGTGGACTTCTCGATCGCTACACGCTGCGGATTTTCCTCAATTCCTTCGGCATTTGCTTTGGCGCCCTCTTCATCTTGATCATGCTCGAAGACGTGCAGGACAACCTACCCGACTTCATGGAGAACGACGAAGCGCTGCGACTGATGGGCGAATATTACCTCATCAAACTCCCTGCACTGATTTCCTTTATCCTGCCATACACTTTGATGCTCGGATTGCTCTGGGCTCTGGGGAAAATGTCCAAAGCACAAGAAATTGTCTCCATGGTGCAGACTGGCCGCAGTGTCACGCGCATCGTCACCCCATTGATTTCATTTGGTTTCATCTGCACCCTTCTTTGCCTGATCTTCAATTATCATTGGGCTCCCTACGCTGATAGCCAAGAAAGCCGCTTGCTCGAAGAAGCCAAAGGGATCGCCGCCAGTGAAGCCCGTCACGTGGCCTTTCAAAATGACGACGACACACGCCATTGGTACGTAGGAGCCTTTCCCGCTGATGACCAACACGGCAAGCCGCTAAAGTCCGTCAACGTCGCCGAACTGAAAGATGGGGAAATACAATCGCGCATCATCAGTGACAGTGCTGTCTGGGATCAAGAAACTGCTATCTGGACCTTTGAAGCCCCACTCGTTTTCGACTTAAGCTCCAAAGACATCACTGCCACAAAGTATGATGATAATCTCACATTCGATTGGGTAGAAACACCCTTCCAAATCATCAACCCCGGCTTGAAGCCCCACTTTCTGGGCATCCCTGAGCTCACCAGTTGGCTTAGCAACCACCGCGACCACCCGCTTTCTGACAAGCGCTCCTATCTAACTCACTGGCATTACCGTCTGGCCCAACCCTTCATCTGCATGATCACCATCTTGCTCGCAGCGCCACTCGGAGTCGTCTTCAGCAGACGCGGTGTCGGCGGCGGCATCGCCGTAGCCATCTTCCTCTGTGCTGGAATGATCTTCTGCTCCACCGTGTTTCCGACGCTAGGCGAGTCTGGCTACCTCAGCCCCATCGCCGCTGCTTGGGCTACCAATGTCCTATTCACCGTCGTTGCGATGATCCTATTCAAGCGCAGAACCAGTGGTCAGCCGATCTACCAAACAGTGAAAAACTTTTTCACGCCATAGGCTCTCAACCCTGGTAGCTCAGGATGCCGTGCGCGAAAAAACCGCTGACCCGTCATGGCCAGCGGCTTAAAACATGGTTCTATCCCACAAGCTGGATCTCTATCCTAGTAATTGCAGTAGCTCACCGACCTTGTGCTTGCTCTCCATCGGATGCTTGAGGTGCACGTTGTGATCAATCGTGTAGGTGTTTCGACGCCCCACTTTTTCACTGTTGATCACCTCGATCTCAGCGAGTTCCGCGAGAATCTTCTGAACAGCACGCTCGGTGATCCCCACTTGATCTGCTATATCACGGATCCTCGAATCCGGGTTCTTATGCAGCACCAACAACACATGAAAATGGTTGGTTAAAAAAGTCCAATGGGACGATAAATTCGAACGTACTTCACTCATGATCAACGCTCCTGCTTAGCTTAGCTGAGAAGTTCGACTCTCTGCGACTCTAGATCATAGATTGCAGGTACGAGCAGGACTTCACCTTTCTTGGCAAGATCAGCGATGCCAGGGCTACTCTTCTTGATCTCCTCGACCACATGCACTGCATTCTGCGCCGCCACGGCGTCAATGAATGCTGCAGAATCAAAGTCAGTACCTTCAGAGGCATCAGCCTTCGCTTGCTCAATCGCTGGCTGAATCTTGTCGAGCAACTGGGTCAAACTTCCAAGCTCCACGTGCGCACAAGCTCCCTTCACCGCACCGCACTTTGTATGACCGAGCACAATCACCAGCTTCACCTCATTGGCTATTAACGCAAATTCCAGAGAACCCACAATGTCATCATTCATCACATTGCCCGCCACGCGCGCCACAAACAAATCACCCACACCTTGGTTGAACACACGCTCCACTGGCACTCGTGAATCCAGACAGGAAACCACCACCGCTTTCGGAAACTGTGGACTCGCAGAATGCGTCTGATCCCGCTCCCTGTCATAGGCTACCACTTCCCCACTCGCGTAGGCTGCGTTTCCACGTACCAATTCATCCAAAATGTCTTTTGCTGTCGCACTCATTCTCTTGTCGTTTTGTCTAGATACCTCGAGCTCAAGCACCATACCCAAGCACTCAGTACACCTTGGAAATCGCAGCCTCATCGATACATGTCAATTTAAACATGAAATTAATTGCCTATTTCCTATCCAGGTCGACTTCCTGTTAAATCGCCACTTATCCTGGAAAAAGTAGAAGGGCCATCCGCAATTGGATGGCCCTTTTAAAATGGTCGGGGAGACAGGATTCGAACCTGCGACATCCGGCTCCCAAAGCCGGCGCTCTACCAAGCTGAGCTACTCCCCGATATGGAGTGGTTGCACCGGACATACCCCTTGGTTTCCTTGCGGAACCTTGAAGTAAACTTGGTCGCTTTCGCGGTGCGGGCGCAATCTGCACGAATCACTCAGCGATTGCAAGCTCTCTTTTGTTAAAAAAGATATTTTTTTAAGACTCTGAAATGGCGCACAAATTCAAGCATCTTCTTGCTCGTTTACTATCAGTGATTAGGCTCTTGAAAGAGGGCCAGCATCCGCTGATTGTGCGAGCATTCTCACCGCTTGCACCGAATCTTCTGAGCCATAAATCATGATCTGATCGCCTTCATAAATCATACAATCTTTGTCGGGGGCTCCACTAAATTGCCCGTCTGGACGGCTGATATTTAAAATCACCACGCCAATGTCGGAGGGTCGCGATTCACGTAGGCTAAGGGATGCCCACGGGTGCCCATCGACGATGGTCAGCTCAGCCACTGAAAAGCCATCTTGCACCTTGAGTAGCAATTCATAATCTTGGACATCGACGACGCCTGAATGCTTGAGGCTGCGCACAATGATCGAATCAATCGGTGCCTTAACGAGCTTGAGGTTTGCTAAAAATGCAACAGATAAGACGGCCACGATAATGATAAAGAGCTGCAGCCCATTGTTGATCGAACTATTATCCTCATGCATCAAGGTCGCAATCAAAGTGGCCAAGGCAGAGGTAATCCCAATATTCCCCGCCACAATCAAGTGCAACACGATGCGACGGCGCGCAGGGTGACGCATCACTAGCTCAGCTTCATTGGTGGTGTAGCCCACACCAAAGAATGCCGAGGCAGCCTGAAACTGCGCAGCCTGTGCAGAAACGCCAGTAAGTTGCAGCGCATTCGAGCCGATGCGTACCGCCAACAATGAAAGCAAAACGATGGTGAGAAGCACAGAGAGTGAAGCCATGATCAATACTTGCTAGATTATGCAGAACGAAGCAAGCGCTTCTTCTCTCCGAAGATCAAGCGCGTCATTGACAATGCTTCGATGTGAACGACAATGCCCGAACTGTCATCTATGATACTCGACCGCCTCAAATCCATCCCAGTGATCGTTGCCATTTCGCTCGTGAACATCTTGTTCCGTTACATGAAGGTCGAAACCACCTGGCTCATTGGCGACATCGTGGGCGCTATCGGCTACCGCATCATGCCAAAGCGCCGTGCAATCATCGACAACAACATGCGCATCGTCGCCAAGCAGCATCCTGAGGTAGTGCCATCTCCGGCCCTCAGTGAAGCCATCTTCCGCCGCAATGTTTCTCAGCTTGCCTGCACACTAAAAACATACGGCATGACGCCTGAGCAACTCAGCGAGCACATCACCATCCACATCTCCACAGAATACCAGCAAGCAATCCTCAACAACAGCGGAGCAGTACTCTGCCTAGCCCACATGGGTAACTGGGAGATTCTCACCAAAATCAGCTCTCTCCTCGACCCCGAACCTAAAAAATTCGGCGCAGTCTACCGCCCACTCGACAGCAAAGCAGCCGATCGCTACGTTGCTCAGCAACGCGAAGAGTACCATTGCCAGATGTTCCCGAAATCAACCTCACCCAGCAAACTGGCAAACTTCATCCGCAATGGCGGTATTCTTGGTGTTTTGGCCGATCAACGATCTGGTGGACCAAAGAATACACGTCCCTTTTTTGGCATCGATTCAGCCCGCAGCAAGCTCCCAGCAATACTCCACTTACGCACCCAAGCCCCACTGTTCAGCCTCAGCCTCAGCTCTCCTGAGCCAGGCCAATGGCTGGTAGAGATTCTCCCAGTCGACCTATCAAAATGCTCTGCTGAGCCGCAGCGTGATGAGGTCATTGATGCCATCACCGCATCCTACGAGAAGAGCTTTAGCAAGCATCTGCTCGATGTGTTCTGGCTCCATCGCTACTGGGCATAATCGACTGGGCACTCACGCATCACGTGGCCAGAGGCGATCGAGCATAGCGCCTTGGATTCCCTCCATTGTAGCGCGTTCATCTGCCGCTGCGTCCTCATGCCCGGAAAGATGGAGCAAGCCATGAATGATATAGAGCATCAGCTCCCGCTCCATGCTATGGCCATACTCAGCAGCATAGCTTTTTGCAGTCTCCACACTGACCACGATCTCACCATGCGCAAAGGTGATCACGTCAGTAGCACCTGGGATATCCATGAAGTCTCGGTGCACTTGGTCAATCGTGGGGTCATCAACAATACTGACCTCCACGAGCTCTAAGTCCGGCAACACACCACCGCCATGCGACGGATTTTCCAGAGCCATCGGGAGAGCGAGCCTCCCGAGTGCTTCAAATTTCTCCAAGACGTCACCAGCAATGGCGATCACTTCTTGATTGTTGTATACCTCAAGCATCCCCATCGTCAGCTTTCACCAATTGGCGTTCAGACATCTTAGCCACTGACTCGGGGCGGTCTTCCACGCGCAACTGCAAGCTCGATGGACGGCCAGCAGCGCGGCGCTCAGCATCGTTCTTTCGGTCTTCCTCTTTCGGATAATCAATGCGTGAATGCAGCATATTGCGCAGCGTCTTACTAAAGCTTCCTCGCACCAGCTGGAGTTCACGCAATGTGAGGCCACAGTCGTCAAGCTGCCCTTCAGCGATTCGCTTGTTGATGATGTCATCGACGAGTGAAGAAATCTTTGCTGGAGTCGGTTTTTTCAAACTACGGGAAGCACTCTCGACACTGTCGGCCAGGCTGATGATCCCGCTCTCAGGAGTGCGGGGGCGCGGGCCCGGGTAGCGGAAGTTTTCCTCATTCACATCCGGAAGGTCCTCCATGTTCTCTAAGCCTTGACCAGCTTTTGATTCGGCCATTTTTCGAGCTTCACGTGCCTTGTGGTAGAAATAATAGACAAGGGAATCACCATGGTGTTCACGGATCACATCCACGATCATTGGGTTGAGCTTGTGCTTCACCGCCAAATCGACCCCATCTTTCACGTGGGCAATGATGATCAATGCTGACATACTCGGCGTGAGCGCATCATGCGGATTCACATCACCCTGGTTCTCAATAAAGTACGTGGGCTTCTTCAACTTACCAATATCGTGAAAATAAGCGCAAACACGGCACTGCGTGGCATTGGCCCCCACTTCTTCAGCAGCAGTTTCAGCCAATGACGCCACAATCAAGCTGTGATGAAATGTCCCGGGAGCCTCAAGCTGCATACGACGCAGCAATCGATGGTTCAAATCACTCATCTCCAACCAACTAATATTGGTGGTGATTCCAAATAAAGACTCAATGATTGGTAAAATCCCCCCCACGACCATCGTCACAAACATCGACACCCCAATCACAGCCAGAGTCTTCAAGCCAAACTCTCGGAACAACACAGAATCGCCTGGAATGAGAACCAACTCAAACATCACCGAAAGCAACAAGACTCCAATGCCCGCGTAGAAACCTGCACGTAAAATGTCGCTGCGGCGGCGCACTTGCTTCGTCAGCATCACCACCGTGAGGCCAGCAATCAAGCTCAACACCATGTATTGCAAACGGAAATCAACAGGCACTAGGGTGGCCCCCAGCAATGTCACCACGTAGCTGGTATACATTCCACTCAGACGCCCCAACAACACCGTGTTGGTAAGAGGAGCAATGAGGAATGGTACCAAGAGCAACGAATAACTCGGATCTAGCTTCATGGCCTCCACCACGAAACTGACAGCGTGGATCAAGCTGAGCTGGACCGCCATACTGCCGAAAAGCAAGATCGCTCGGCTGTTCTTCACCTTGTGCTGATGCTGCACATCAAAGATGACGATCAAGCCGATCACTAAGAAGGTAGCCACAAAAATGGCGTTAGACGAAGCAATGTGCCCCAAGACACTGCTGCTGTAGACCAAAAAGGACACAAGAACAATGAACAAGGTATAAATGAGCACCCGGAAAAAGGGGCTGCGCTCCATCGACCCCGCCATCTGGCGTTCACCTGGCGTCCTGCGTTTCTTCCCAGAAGACAACCCCTTCAAGGCAAGTTGCCTACGCTTAATTAAATCAAAAAATCCCAAAATGCTGTCGTTGAATTATCGCATTGGTGGGGTACCCCCGGAGGCCAACGCTGAGTCCGAATGTGTATACCGCTCAGCCAAACTAATCAACTAACAAATCAGTCACAAACCACAGCTTGCGCCACATGATTCTTGCACAAGCGCCACGTTTAAAATCACTATTTCAGCCAAGGTCAAGCTTCCCCCATGGCAGTCTAAGCCACACGTTCTGGCTGGCTATGACGCCTCAGCTGGTGCGACTAAGTGCCACCATTTCACCCGAATTGGGCACATCGCCGCATCAAGATGGCCCCCTCATGCCGGAGGATGAAAAAGATCTATCGCATCAATGCCTGACAAAAATAGCCCTTTCACCAAGGAAATTCTCTTCCCTGATTGTCAATACCGCCGCAGCCTGGCAGGCCCAGCTTGAATCAGCCGAAAAATGCTTTAACAATCCTAATCATTTTCTTATCTTGGGGCGGCGGACCAGCGTCTAGAGCATCCACTTCATCCGTGAGATCGCGTCAGCTGCAATTTTTTTCGAACACAATCTTGAAAATTGTGACTACTGAGTCTCTGATCCATTTAGTGACTCGCTGCTGAAATGATGAAGCAGCCAACTAGCTTCTACTCATGCCGCGGATCATACATTATCTCCTCAGTTTCTTTTTAACGGCAACGATGCTCCACGCCCAAGAGCTTACGCCACGTCGCTGGAGCCACCTCCCAATCGACACCAACTTTGCCGGGACCGCCTACGTCTACACCGACGCAGACATCTTCATTGATCCAGTTCTCCAAGTGGAAGACCTTCAAGCTGATATTCACACCCTCGCCTTCCGCTACATTCGAAGCCTCGAATTCCTAGGGACGACCTCGCGCTTCGAGATCGGCCAAGCGGTGCAAGATGGCACATGGCAGGGCCTGCTGCAAGGAGAGCCAGCCAGCACCACGCGTCGTGGCCTTACCGACACGGTGATGCGCTTTTCCTCGATCCTTTATGGAGCCCCGCCACTGAAAGGCAAAGCATTCAAAGAATACCGCCAACAAGCCTTTGAGCAAGAGACACTCATCGGGGCAGCACTGATCGTCCAGCTTCCCACTGGCGACTACAGTGCTGAGCAATTGATCAACATCGGCAGCAACCGCTTCACCTTCCGCCCTCAGTTCGGGGTGATTCACCAACGCCGCAAATGGACCTATGAGCTCTCCACTTCAGCTTGGATCTATTCGGATAATGACAAATTCTGGCAAGGTACCAAACGCCAGCAGGATCCCTTCTACACCCTCCAAGGGCACGTCATTTACACCCACCGACCGGGCGTTTGGTGTAGCGCCAGCACCGGCTATGGGGTCGGTGGACAGAACCGCATCGACGGCATTCACAAAGCTGACTCAGGAGAGAACTTTGCCTTCTCACTCGCCGCTGGCTACTCACTCACCAAGCGACTCGGCCTCACTCTGAGCTACACCGGAACCCGCACCCAAACCGAGAAGAGCTTCGATAGTAACAACTATGCTCTCGCCTTATCTTGGCTTTGGTAAGCCCCCCCCGTATCCATGATCAATCTCATCATCATCGTCGTGGCATTAGGTTTAGGCTCGTACCTGTCCTTCTCACCAACGCTACGACGCTCAAGCAAGTGGCAAGCACTGGTCACCCCCTTGGCCTCGATTATGGGGAGCGGCTTCCTCGTCAGCGCCCCGCTACTCGGAGGGCTCGTAGGCAATCGTGCCCTGCTCTGCATGGCCGTGCTCTTGTTGCTAGCGTATGCTGTGGGTTCCGCTGTGCGCTTCAACATCCGGCATTTCGAACCAGTAGAAAACGAACGGGGACCCGCGCAATCAATTGCCTTTGTCTCACGCATCGTCCTCGCTGGCGCATACTTTGTCTCGGTGAGCTACTACCTCCAGCTGCTCGCCGCGTTTGTCGGTCAGGCGCTGGGTATCACCGATCCTCACACTACCAACCTCTTCACCACCGCCTTGCTCCTCCTCATTGGCGGCATTGGCATGTGGCGAGGTCTCGGCATGCTAGAGTTTTTAGAAAAATACGCGGTCAGCCTAAACCTCGGCATGATCGCCTCCTTGCTGGTCGCCCTCGGCATCTATAACATCGAACTCTTAGGTGAAGGGAAATGGCAGCTTGCCAACATCTCATCAGTGATCGACTTCCATGACATGCGTGTGCTGCTAGGGCTACTCATCGTGGTCCAAGGCTTTGAGACTTCACGCTACCTTGGTGAAGCGCACTCCGCTGATGAACGAATCCAGACCATGCGCTGGGCCCAGCTGCTCTCATCGTGCATTTATCTCATTTTCATCGGGCTTGCTACGGTACTCTTCCATGAAGGCTTAGGCTCGGATGTCACTGCCATCACCGAGTTGATCCGGCCAGTGGCACTCCTCCTACCCATCCTGATTGCCATCGCCGCTGTGGGCAGCCAGTTCAGTGCCGCTGTGGCAGACAACGAGGGAGCCGGTGGACTCATTCGCGACATCAGCCGCAAGAAAATCTCTCCCCGTTTCGCCTACGCACTGATTCTTGTTATCACAGTTGTCCTGACCTGGGCCACCGATGTGAATAGCATCATCGCCGTCGCCTCTCGTGCCTTTGCCCTCTTTTACATGCTTCAGTGTGTCGTTGCCTTACTCATGGCCAAACAACTGCCACAGCTTAAAAGCCGCGGCCTGCAAATGACTCTCTTCGCCGGCCTAACACTAGCGTGCCTGCTAGTCTTCATTCTCGGCATTTCTTCAGAGTAACAGCCTCACCAAGAAGGGGTAGAACTCATACATTCTGAAACATTCTAAGCTTCAAGGATAGATAGATCGCCCCCAACATGATGACACACTCAACGAGCAGCGAAAGCGCCGCCTGTGACGATAGAATGAGCTCCATAGTACTAGGGAATTGTGCCTGACCATGAAAGATCAGCTGATAGCACAAATACATCACACTCGTCTGCAATAGATAGACGATAACACATGCTACTAGCCTTCTATCTGCAGAGACACTCGCCGTCACAAAATACACCAAAAAGCTGATCAAATACGTCCAATGATCCAAAGATAACGCATACCACTGGGCCAAGATCGTCTGTAGTGAAACGAGCAATAGGCCAAGCAATAAGCCCAGTATAATGGCTGACGGGAGTCTCATAGCTATATGTAGATCTATAATGTTAGATCTAACAAATACTACCACATTTCACCATGATCGCTATCCGATAAACATACTAGTTGCTAGAGACTAACAACGAATCCGTAATGGAGGATCAGTGAGCCCTTCAATCTACGGTGATATTGACAGCACAGAACTTATAGCTTGGCTGGCGTGAGTACGGATCAAAGGAGGCGATGGTTAGCTTATTTGCCTTGGCATAATGCATTGGCATAAACAACTGGCCTGGATAAACACTAGGGGTGACGCTCGCTGTCACCTCCACAGTAGAACGGCGGGAAACGATCTTGATCTTACTATTCGGCCTGATTCCTAGTCCTTTGGCATCGTCAGGGTGGATCTCAACGTAGATCTCTGCTGGGTGTAGCTTGCGCAGCACCTCAGACTTGATGGTGCGGCTCTGGGTATGCCATTGGGCGGAGCTTCCACGCCCAGTGAGAAGAACGTATGGGAATTCCTCATCGGTATCTTCCAAGACCGGCGTAGCGTCGCCGAAGACAAATTTAGCCTTTTGATCTGGATGGTAGAATTTGCCGTCTTCAAAAAGGCGACGCTGATTGTCACGGGAGAGTGCCGGCACATCCTCCGCACGGCACGGCCATTGGATGCCTCCGAATTCGTCCACCATCTGATAACTCGAAATGCCTGTCATATCGCACGCTTGTCCTGCACTGAGCTCGGTAAGCATCTTGAACACGGCCTCTGGGCTACTCCACTTGGCGAAACGCTCACTCACCCCCCAATAATGGGCAATCAAACGGAAAATATTGAAGTCGGAGAGTGCCTGACCAGGTGCTTCTGCCACCTTCTTCACCAAGCCTACTCTGCGCTCGGAATTGATAAACACCCCATCTTTTTCAGCCCAGCCCGCAGCAGGTAACACAAGATCTGCTTGTTGAGCAGTTTCGGTGCTACTGTACATGTCTTGCACGACGAGGAAATCGAGCTTCTCCATCGCCTCGCTGTACTTGTCCTGCTGGATCCAGGAATGCGATCCATTCGTCGCGAGAACCCAGAGACCTTTAATCTTTCCGGCATGAATTCCATCGACAATTTGATCGTAGGTCCAGCCCAGCTCTTTGGTGATGTTTTCAGCACCCACCCCGGTGATGGCGCCCACCTTTTCACGATGGGCCTCATTGGCAAAATCGTGGCCACCTAGAAGGTTGGTAGTGTTGGAAAAAAGGCGCGATCCCATGGCGTTACACTGGCCGGTGATCGAGTTGGCCCCTGTGCCTGGGCGACCAATGTTGGCTGTCATCAACGCGAGGTTGATGATCGCTTGTGCAGTACGCACCCCTTCGTGGCTCTGGTTGACTCCCATGGTCCACCAGAATGAGACGCGCTCACCCTTATGGATTGTTTCTGCAAGCTTGAGCATCTGCTCAGGACTGATGCCCGATTGTTGCTGCACAAATTCTGGGGTAAAGCTAGCCACATGGGTTTCAAACTCTGCAAAGCCATTGCAATGTTCAGCAATGAAACCACGGTCTACCCATCCTTGATCGATTAGAACTTTAGCCAATCCGTAAAAGAAACTGAGATCCGACTTGGGCAAAATCGGGTAGTGTTGCGTGCCTGCCACTGCGGTCTCGGTACGGCGTGGATCGATCACCACGATCTCAGGGTTGTGCTTGTTGCGCTCAATGCGCTGCCACATGATCGGGTGTGCAATACATAGGTTCGAACCGACTAGAATGATCACATCGGATTCTTCAAAATCTTGGTAAGTGTATGGAGGTGCGTCAAAGCCGAAGCTTTGCTTGTAGGACACCACAGATGTCGCCATGCATTGGCGTGTGTTGCCGTCGCCGTGTTTGATCCCCATGCCGAACTTACTCAAGGCCCCGAGGAATGCCATTTCTTCGGCCACAATCTGTCCAGTACTGATGAAGGCTACCGATTCCTCTCCATGCTCAGCTTGAATCTCTTTAAAGCGCCCACAAAAAGTCTCCATTGCCTCCTCCCAGCTCACAGCTTCGAGCTCACCACCACGTTGCTTACGCAGCATGGGAGTGGTCGCACGGTCATCTGACTCCAACGGCGTCAAGGCCTCCCAACCTTTAGGACACGCCATCCCTAAGTTGACAGGGTAATTGGTGGAAGGAGTGAGTGACACAGCCTTGCCATCTTTGAGGTGGACATTCAAACCACAACCCGTGGAACAAAAGCCACAAACTAAGTTGGTGGTGGCGTCTGGCTTCACGCTAGTGGGCACCTGACCTAGCCCAAACTTTCCAGGACTACGCAGCAACTCAGCCGTCTTTGGGCCTTTCCATTGACGGATCGGCGGCAGCGACTGAGCGAGTTTTTTTGCGAGTGTTTTCATGGATTAATGGGCTTGAATTCTGGAAAGCTCACCAGGCATCTTCAGTGTCACCACAGCCTGGAAGAAAATACAACGTTCGAGGAGTTCGCCAAGGATCACCGCAGGAAGGATCAAGGCCCCAAGAGCGGGCACGAGTGTTGCAAACATTGCAGCCACTGCAGCCACTGCGAAGGCGGCCCATCGGATGCTTAGTGTCTTGCGCAGGGAGTATAGTTGGATCATGCCGCTCTTCTTGGAGAAGCTCCAAGCATCCTCTCGCGCCGGCAGGATCAGACTAGCTTCAACGACCGCTTTAAATAAGATAGAGACGAGCATCCCCACGGACAACCACGCACTCACAGTCCCCACAGAAACTAGCTCAGAAAAGGATAACACCGCAAAGGCTCCAACCAGCGAAGACCCAACAAAACGACCGAGTGTCTTCCACATACTCCAGAACTCACGCTTCGTGTCCACATAAACCATCACTGAGCAAAAGACCGACACAAGGCCGAGGAAAAAGGCCATTGCCCCAGCTCCTAGGGTGAGCCACTGAGGAACTTCAAACACCAAAGCCTCAGGTAAAAGCCCACTGACTGCAGGGTACTAGATCAAGGCGGCATACACCATCAACGCGGGCATCCAAGCCCCAAAGAGCACCACCTCGCGGCTGAGCCATGAAGTCTTGAGGCCTAGAAATACCCTCCAGGCACCCAGCGGGCTGCCTAAGTGGAGCAGGCTGGCGACCAAGCCAACCTTCCCTAAAACCACTGCCGCTGTGATCGCGACAAGCGATGTCGTACTGGAGCTATAGAGGTCAAAGGCTCTCGCTAGCAGATCAATGCCGCTGGCCCCTACAGCCACCTGAGTCAGCACCAACATCCACACCAAAGGTACGTGGTTGTGTGATGGAGTCAGATCATTCTCATCCGCAGCCTCCATGGACTTGCTGAGATCGCGTTTGCTTCGGAAATTAGTAGTTGGCAAGGTGTAATCAGAGCGGAACGCACCCGCCACCATAGAGCCACCCTCAAGTGACTTCTGACGTGATTCCTCGATATTCACCAACTGAATAGATATTGCACCATTCGGGCAGGACTGGACACAAGCAGGAGCTTCCCCCTCGGCGAGGCGCTCGTGACACATGTCGCACTTGCGTACGATCCCAAGCGCGTCGTCATACTTGGGTACATCATAGGGGCACTTCAAAGAGCAATACTGGCAACCGATGCATTGATCATCGAGATGCTTTACCACACCAGTATCTTCGAGCTTTTCATAAGCACCTACTGGGCAACCACTCAAGCAACCAGGATCGATGCAATGGTGACATGCTGAGGTAACCGTCTGCTGCTGTGGTTCGTTATCCACCACCCCGCGGATGGTGCCGATGTCACGCCATGATTCTTTCTCTTTGAGTCCATTGAGGCTGTGGCAAGCGACAACACAAGCCTTGCAGCCGGTGCACTTGTCCATGTCCACTTCAAAGGCGTATTGCTCACCTGTCGATGGCTTACGAATGGGGATAAGATCTTTGTAGTAGCGCGCCTGAATCGGCGAAACAGCGTCGGAATGCTTTTGACTAAAACGCTCAATAGCGGTGAGCGAGCGCTGCTCTTCGAGCAGGGCATCCACCAGGGTGCGCTCAGAAGTAGCGGCACGCTCTAGCTCTAGAGCATCCACCTTTTCCTCCTCCTTCACTCCTGATGGCATCAACGTCATACCCTGTAAAAAGCACATTGTGTGCCATGGGAGCCGCATTCACCATGAGTGAAAATCACAGAAGACCATGAATCAAAATCATCCAACCGCACCCTAGAACACCAAAGAACAAATCAATCCGATCAATAGCAACAACGAAACCACCTGCCAAAACCGCTCTGGATTGCGGGCCATCAAGGGCATGTGACGAGACTCGATGTACAGCGGGTTCGGCTTTTGTAGATCACTCACGAACTCACTCATACTACTGTACCGCCCATCAGTATCCACCCGAAGGGCGCGCTTCAACGCACCATCAATCCACACTGGCACCATGGGCTTATGCTTGTGAGCTGGGATGTACTCCAAAGTCGCAAAATTCTTGAAGGACCTTGCTTTGAGCCAAGCCTCCCCATAGGGGGACTCCCCACCGGTGAGCAAATGGTAGGCGATCATCGCGATTGAAAATTGATCTGATCGCGGGCCGATGTCGGCAGCAATTTCGAGGCGGTACTCAGGTGCTGAAAAGTCGATGGTTCCAGGAGCATCTACTTCACCAGCACCGCGGCCCTGACCATGCAAGCTCTCAACCCTACAGGAGCCATAATCAATCACGACAGGTCTCCCGTCCTCAGTTAGCATGATATTGTCCAACTTCAGATCTTGATGAATAGTTTCCTTACGGTGCAGGGCGCGAACACCCGAGACGATTTGCTCAATCACACGCACCACCTTCAAGGTATCGATATCCCCTTCATGCTGCTCCACCCATTGCGCCAGGGTCACACCTGAAACCTCTTCCATCAGGTAATAGAGGAAGGTCGCTTTGTGCTCACGCTCCACCACCTTCACCAAGTTCTTATGATCGACGCGACGGCCAATCCACTCTTCAGCCGCAAAACGATCGATGTACTCTGGGTCGTCACTAAAATTCGGTGATGGCGTCTTCATCGCGTAGTGCTTGCCATCATGCACATCCTTCACTCTGTACAACTGACTACGTGCGCTCTCGAACAAGACCTGCTCCACCTCCAAGCCATCTACAGAGACCCCGGGGTACAGCAATGGAGGAAATGGGCGTTCACTCAAAAAACGCCGAATTTCATCCTGACTAGCGCCCGGCAAGGCATCGATGCGCAGCATCATGGCACTCAAATTATCATTACTACCAGAGACCAAGGCAGACTCCACCATGTGCTCGACCGCCGCCTCAAGCGTGGCCGCATTTTGAGCTATTTCTAATAACTTTTGATCAAGCAACCACCCGTGCACTCCATCCGAAGTAAGCAAGTAAAGATCACCTTCTTGAACCCCCAGCTCTTTGTAGTCGACCTTAGGGTTGAGATTCAAGCCCATCGCCCGACTCAAGTAACTGGTCTTCCGCGAGATTTGGGTGCTGTGATCTTTAGTGAGCAACTCGATCACCCCCTCACGAATGCGGTAGATCCGCGTGTCGCCAATATGGAAAATCGAGGCAGTATTCGACACAAAGATGATCGAGCTATGTGTCGAAAGGTAGCCTTTTTCATCAGCGAGCCCCTCACTGTGCCCCTGACTGTATAACCAGCGATTAAGCGCCGTGAGCACCTTCTGCCCGGAGGTTTTTACCGACCAAGAGTCAGGTGTGCTGTAATAATCTGAAAGGAAGCTATGCACACACATTTCCGCAGCTTGCTCCCCACCACTGGCAGCACTCACACCATCCGCAATCGCCGCAGCATAGCCTTTGGTGTAGATGAGGCTCTCGTCTGGCTCATAGAAGCCAGTACTATCCTCATTACGAGCTTTCACTCCGGGTCGGGAGCAACGTCCCACAGAGATCTGTAATTGATTCTCGGTAGGTTCATTTAAAATCATGGTGTGTTAAAGCGGTAAATAAAATGAGAGTAATGAGGAATGGAACTCACTACTCTCATAAAATGACTCAACAACAATCGTGTGCAAAGTCGCTATGAAAATCGTCTGGCTTCTCGGTTAAGAAACTTCGATGAGTTCAACGGATCCATCTGGCATCACCTCAGCGGTATGTCCAGCAGGTTCTTCAAGGAAATAGGTCGCAATGAAGCCAATCGAGCTAGAGGCGGCGATAATCATGAAGAACGTGGAGGCATCCACAAAGGAGAAAATTGTCAAAAAGACCACAGCCCCTACATTCCCATAAGCACCTGCCATGCCAGCTATTTGACCAGTCATCCGGCGCTGAACTAACGGCACCATAGCAAAAACAGCACCTTCACCAGATTGTACAAAAAAGGAGCAACACATGGTGGCCAACACCGCCAGCGGAATAGCCCAAGTGCCATCGATCTGACTCAACGTGAAGTAACCAATCGCAAGCCCTACCATGAAAATCATCATGGACTTTCTGCGGCCAAACTTATCGGAAATCAACCCACCAGCCGGGCGCGCCACGAGGTTCATGAACGCAAAGCCGGAGGCCAGGAGACCAGCCTTGACTGGGCTCAAATCAAAGGTCTCCATGAAAAAGAGAGGCAGCATCGAAACCACAGCGAGCTCAGATCCAAAAGTAACAAAGTAATTCAGATCCAGAATGGCCACTTGCTTGAACTTGTAGCGGAACATTTCCGGCACCCCACCTTCTTTGAGCATCGTCTTATTGACTCGGTAAATCTGACTCACCTGAAATGCGAACAATGCCGCTAGTGCAAAGTAAATCACATACACCACATTCTGAGTGAGAAGGCCCACACCAGAGGGTGAAAGCTTCCACGCAAGCACCGCGAGCGCGGCATACATCGGCACCGTCATGATCAAGAGGAAATAGAAATCCTTGCGGTTACTCACTTCCATACCACCACTTTTCTTAGGCTTGAAGTAGGTTGCTCCCTTCGGGGTGTCACGCGCCACAATATAAAAGAAGATCCCATAGCAAAATGCCATGGCTGCGGTGCAATAAAGAGCATACCTCCAGCCGTTTTCACCACCAAAGGCTGCGACTAATGTGGGCAATGCCATAGCGGCTGCAGCTGAACCAAAGTTCCCCCAGCCACCGTAGATCCCCTCAGCAAGCCCAACCTGGCGCGCTGGAAACCACTCACCAACCATGCGAATGCCAATGACAAATCCAGCTCCCACAAACCCCATCGCAAAGCGTGCGATAGCGAGCTGCTCATAGGATTGCGCTGAGGCAAACCAAGTACACAGAAGCCCAGAAATCATCAATAAGGTGGAATAGGTCTTACGCGGACCCAGCTTGTCCACCAACATCCCAACGATCACTCGTGATGGAATAGTCAGGGCAACATTCACAATTAACAATGCCTTCCACTGCGCTTTGCTTAGATCGAAGGCTTCTGAAATAATCGCTCCCAGTGGCGCATGGTTGAACCACACCACAAAGGTGATGAAAAAAGCAACCCAAGTCGTGTGCAAGGTACGAATACTTGGGTTCTTGAAATCTAGTACGTTTAATTTTGCGTTGTTCACAGGCAGAACATGAGCACCAGTCATGCCAAGCATGAACACTCACACTCATGTTAGACATGAATGTGAGTAATGAAAATCAATGAATGAGATTAATGATTCAAACTTAGGCTACTACGGCCTCACTCTGGTGCTGAATCTCCTCAATTTCCTCTTTATTGAGGAAGCCGAGAGTCTCACCAGCAGAGAAAACACGCGTGTCACCTTTGATATGGGAGCGCTGTTCTAGGAAGGCCAGGAGGTGCTCGCGGTAGGAGAAGAACTTAGGATCACTGAAGATCTCCTCGCGGTTGCGTGGACGCGGGAAATCGATTTCTAGAATCTCGCCAAGTCCGGCACGCGGCCCATTTGACATCATGACACAGCGATCGGCCATAAACACCGCCTCATCCACATCGTGGGTCACGATCATGGCGGTTAGCTTTTCGCGCTCAAGGATATCGATAATCACATCCTGAAGCTCCATGCGAGTGAGTGAATCGAGACGACCAAATGGCTCATCAAGAAGAAGCACCTTAGGCTGAAGGGCGATCGCACGGGCGATACCCACGCGTTGCTGCATGCCACCCGAAAGCTCTTTAGGATACTTTTTCATGGCGTCTGCTAGACCCACCACAGATAGAGCGTGCTCGACAATTTGTTTTTGAGTCGCCTTGTCCACGTGCGGGTAAACATTCTTCACTCCTAGCATGACGTTTTGGTAGGCTGTCATCCACGGCATGAGGCAAGGAGCCTGGAAGACCACTGAGCGATCCGGGCCAGGCCCGTCAATTTCTCGATCTCCCACAATGATACCACCGCCAGAGATCTCATTGAGACCAGCCAGCATCGTGAGAACGGTAGACTTACCACAACCAGAGTGACCAATCAGGGAAATAAACTCACCCTCTTTGATGTTGAGGTTGAAATCCTCAACCACACGAAACGGATCGCCGTATGGATTGGGGTATTCTTTAATGAGATTGGATATTTCTACAAACTTTGAATTCGTACTCATGGTCTTAAGCTACGTTGTTGTTGCCCTTACGGGATACTGGGTTTTGCTTGAATGTTGGCGACAATACTGGAGGTGCAAAGCTCTTAGGCTCCACCTTCGGCATCGGAATAATGTCTGCCGCGAGTTCCTTACTTTCCTTATTGAGCCCCATCATGAACTTGGTGATCTCAGACTTCAGGCGCATAAACTCGGGATGATCGTTGAGCGTGTGGCGATCTCGAGGGCGAGCCATATTCACTTCAAATTCCTCTGCAAGTGTCGCGCCCGGCCCCATGGTGAGTGGCACAATGCGGTCGGCCATTAGCACCGCCTCATCCACATCATTGGTGATCATCACCACGGTGCGCTTATCTTTTTCCCAGATATTGAGAATTTGATCCTGTAACTCGGAGCGAGTGAGTGCGTCGAGTGCGGAGAGCGGCTCGTCAAGTAGCAACACTTCAGGGTCGAGTGAGAGCGTTCTTGCTAGCGAGGCGCGCTGGCGCATCCCGCCTGAAAGCTCATGCGGTTTCTTATCAAAAGCGTGATCGAGCTTCACCATCTTCACATAATGATGCGCTTTTTCGTCCAACTCAGATTTGCTAATCTTTGGTTCAACTGCACCGATCGCAAGCTTGACGTTATCAAGAACACTCAACCACGGAAGCAAGGAATAGTTTTGGAACATCATACCTAGGTCTGGACCAGGCTCTTTGATGGACTCTCCCTTGTAGAGAACTTCACCAGAGCTTGGCTGTTGAAGTCCTGATAGGAGATTCATGAGAGTACTCTTACCTGCTCCTGAGAACCCGATCACTGCCACAAACTCATTCTCCTTCACTGAGAGCTGGAGGTCCTTGAGGACGTCGGTGCGGTTGGACGGTGGGCCGAAGCTCACCGAAGCATTGTTGATTTGTAAGATGTCGTTCATAGTCTGTTGGGAGTGAAAGTTTACACACTGACTGAACCTTCGAATGTCACCATACGCTGGAAGACAATCATGATTCGGTCGAGGATGAGGCCGATGATCCCTACGAGGAACACCACCACCATCATCTTGGCGAGTGAGTCGGAGGCTCCATTGTTGAACTGATCCCACACAAACTTACCAATACCTTCAGAGGATGAGAGTAGTTCAGCGGCAATGAGCACCATCCAGCCCACTCCAAGTGAGATTCGAAGACCTGCAAAGATCAGTGGAAGCGCTGACGGAATCACAATCTTGAAAAGACGAGCGAAGAAGCCAAGCTTGAGTACGCGAGCCACATTCATGTGATCTTTGTCGATGGATGCCACACCGAGCGCGGTGTTGGCGAGCGTTGCCCAGAGTGAACAAAGAGCCACAGTCACAGCAGATGCAATAAATGCTGGGTTGATCTTGTACTCACCAATGAGTGGAAGATCCCAGAGGAACAGCATCAGCGGGTTGTTGTCTGGGTCCGGGATGAGGCCCGAAACGATGATCAAGGCGATCGGAAGCCACACGATCGGAGACACTGGCTTAAAGATTGCAATGAATGGTGTCATGGCCGCCATGAAGGTTGAATTCAAACCACAGAGGATACCGATTGGCACTGCAATCGCCGTTCCAATGATGAAGCCTGTGAACACACAGAAGATGGAACGCTTTACCTGGTACCAGATAGTCGCCGGCTGAGCGTATGAGGAACTCTCCATCTTACTGAGACGCTCTTTCGCCTTGGCGATAGAACGCGCCTTGTCGTAGGCAGCCTTTCCTGTGAGGCTGAGAAACTCCTCATTGTATGTGCTGATCATGCCTGTAGCAGTTTCAACCTGCACGGCGCGGTTGCGATCGCTGAGGAGCTCAATCTGCTTGCTAAGATACTGCGCTTCTTCAGCAGCGAACGTTTGCTCGAGGAGTGCTTTAGCAACCTCAGGCGACTTGATCTCACGAATCTTATCAATCTTCTTCTTTAGTATGCTGAGCTCTTCTTTCTCCTGAGCAGTCTTCACGACAGACTCTTCCACCTTTTCGTAATAAGCGTTGTACTCAGCCACGTTGCCAGCCTTGAGAGAATCAGCATCTGTCACGAGGACTGCTTTGCGAGCTTTCGATGCTGCTTTGTACTGACTCTTGAGTTCCTTATATTCCTTATCGAGTGGAGCAATAAGTTCTTTTGTTTGCGCATCCACTGCCTCTTTGGCAGCAGTCACAGCAGCATTGGTTTCAGCTACTTGAACCTTCACCTCAGCGAGACGATCCTCTGCGTCGGCAAGCATCTGGTCACGCTCTTCACCAACCAACTCATAAGAGGTTTTCTTCAAACCCTCACGCTCTGCTTGGGTGTCAATCGCGTTGTACCCCTGCCAGGTTTCAACCGGATTCGGCAGAGTGCCTGACTTGGTCTGGATGCTTCCAGAGGTAATGTGCCAGAGGAATAGGAATGCACAAACACCCGCGATTGGCACCAGGATCCATTGCCCGATTTTCTGAAGTTGCACCTTCGGTTCCTCGCCATAGCAGAGTCTCACGATGGGTGCTAAAAATGTCAGACCACTGAGGTCGATGACTTTTAATAATGAATACTTAAGTTGTTTTAGTAGTTTCATGACGTATGTCGTTGCACGGTTGGCATACCTTCAGCAGGCGGTAGACCAGCAAGCATTAATTTGATTCATCTTTTACAAGAATGTGAAACAAGCTAACACATCAACCAACTCACCATGAGATAGATACACCAAAAAAAAATGGGACCCCACAATGTGGAGCCCCATCTATGAACAACATCAATTACCGATGTATTTAACAGAATGAATTAAGCTTCAGGATCTTTGTTACCGATGGTGTGGCTGTTGAGGTACTTAATTGGCTCTTTACCATTGTACTCAACACCGTCGATGAAGTCTTTAGTTGGAGCTTTGAAGCCGTCAGCATCCCATGGGATTTCAGCTTTTTCGACGTGACCATCTTCGAGGAGAAGCTTAGCAGCTGCGAGGTAAACCTCTGGCTTGTAAACGCTCTTGGCAGTCTCGTAGTACCAGTCCTTAGACTTAGGCTCAGAGATCTGACCCCAGCGGCGCATCTGAGTGAGGAACCAAATACCGTCAGAGTACCATGGGTAGGTTGCGTGATCTTTGAAGAACACGTTGAACTCAGGCATCTCACGCTTGTCAGTCTTCTGGAAGTAGAAGTAACCAGTCATGGAGTTCTTGATCACGTCATAGTCAGCACCCACATAGTCTGAGCGTGAAAGGATACGTGCGGCTTCTTCACGGTTCACAAGCTTACCGGACTCATCAGCTGCGTCGAGCCACTTACCAGCACGGATGAGTGCTTTTGTGACCGCGAGGTATGTCTGTGGGTTTTCGTCAGCCCATGATTTGGAAACACCGAATACTTTCTCTGGGTTATTCTTCCAGATGTCGTAGTTCGTTGTCACTGGGACACCGATTCCTTTGGATACTGCCTGCTGGTTCCATGGCTCACCAACACAGTAGCCTTGGATGTTACCAGACTCGAGAGTCGCTGGCATCATTGGCGGAGGAGTCACAGAAAGCTCTACTTGAGCGTCAGTACGACCACCTACGTCAGACTTGGTGTACATGCCTGGGTTGATACCAGCAGCAGCGAGCCAATAACGAAGCTCGTAGTTGTGAGTGGATGTTGGGAAAACCATACCCATCTGAAGCTTCTCACCATCTTCAAGCTTCTCTTCTACGATTGGCTTGAGTGAATCCGCAGTGATTGGGTGTGGAGGCGTGTCAGAATCGAGCTTCTCGTCGTTCGCCTGCATTTGCTCCCATATGTTGTTGGAAACAGTGATACCGTTGCCGTTAAGATCCATGGTGAAGGCGGTGATGATGTGCGCCTTGGTACCAAAGCCGATCGTAGCAGCGAGTGGCTGACCGGAGAGCATGTGCGCACCGTCAAGATCGCCAGAGATCACGTTATCCAGAAGAGTCTTCCAGTTTGGTTGTGCTACAACGTCTACCTGAAGACCTTCATCTTCGAAGAATCCCTTTTCCTTGGCAATCACGATCGGCGCACAGTCAGTGAGCTTGATGAAACCAAATTTAAGTTCGGACTTCTCAACGTCGAGTTGCTCGGCGGCAACGAACGATGTCATCGCCATACCAGCAGCAAGAGATAGAGAACCTACATGTTGTTTGAGTGTGTGTGCTTTCATAATCTAAGAACATCACTCACTCAGCACTGGTCGTGCCAACATTGGCATCCTGGCACTCCCCTAAATTTTCAAAAACCATGAATCTCACTCATGCCGCTATATTTCAGGTTTTTAATGAACCCGATTAATACCCACGAAAAGGCAGCCTACAGCAGATTACCGCTAGCGAAAATCACACCAGCCGGAAAACCGAGCGCCTCACACGGCACTCAGGAGACCCCGCTCACGACTCAAGCCGCTTGACCTAGCAAGCACCCTAGATCAGGCCACTTTCGAAGCATTGATTCATATCCATGGCAGGACGGTTTGCCTTCCCCATCTTCTTCGCAGGGATACCAGCCACCGTCACGTGAGGAGCCACGTCAGAGAGAACTACAGAACCAGCCCCCACCTTGGCACAGTGCCCAATCTCAACGCGTCCCAGAATCTTTGCGCCAGCTCCAATCAGAACACCACTACGCACCACCGGGTGACGATCGCCAGAGACTTTACCCGTTCCCCCCAGCGTCACCTCATGCAGAAGAGACACATTGTCCTCCACGATCGCAGTCTCGCCAATGACGATACTAGTGGCATGATCTAAGAGAATCCCGTGACCAATTCTAGCGGCGGGATGGATATCCACACTGAATACTTCACTGCAAATACTCTGGAAGTAAAGCGCGAGTGGCCTGCGACCAGCATTCCACAGATGATGTGCCACTCGATATGTTGTCATCGCCAAAAACCCCTTAAAGAATAGCAAGGGCTCAAGCGGGGAATGACAGGCGGCATCGCGTTCCTTAATCGCCATCATATCAGCCGAAGCACTCACCGTGAGGCAATCACTCTCGGTAAAAATAGACACCAACAATGGCATCAATTCCTCACGACTCATATCCTCACGTGCCAGCTTGCGCGCCAAACGCGCAGCCAGGGCCTCCCCCAGACTCTCACGGTCGAGTAACACATCGTGCACGAGCGCACTGAGCTGAGGTTCCTTCTCCGCAAGATCAGAGCCAGCACAGCGGAGCTGTTGCCAAACCTCCTCTGTCGATACATTAGTAGATTGGCAAAGTTTTAAAGGAATAAGACTCGTTTTTTCTGACATAGTATGGTGTTAGTAAGCGCGTGAGAGTATCCCAAAAATTAGAATACGCCTGTCGCGCAATGGCTCAGTTGGCTAAGCAAGCTGATGCCAAAACCATTACACGACTCGACGAGATTGCGCAACGGGAAGATATTTCTTCGAACTTTTTAGTTCAAATTCTCAATGACCTCCGTCGCTCAGGACTCGTTTCTAGTAAGCGAGGGAAGCTAGGTGGCTACCTACTAGCCCAGAAGGCTGACGAGATCTCACTCTTTGATATTGTCCAATCAGTGGAGCCCAATTTACTAGACGACACCACGGTCAGTGAGGGAAGCTCTGGATCAGGCGTCAATAAGGCATGGAAAAAAGCTGGGGCAGTCTTTAGCGCGCACCTCAAACAAACCACCTTGAGCACCCTGATTGAAGACGAAGACACACCAATGTTCTACATCTGACCTAGCAGGTACGCAACGCTCAGAAAAAAGGTCACCCAAGATCTAACAATGAACCTTGGGTGACCAAACTTGCTGAGTCTCGCACGCGTTGCGAGTCAAGATTAAGCATTCTAAGTAGCGGATACTGCCCAGAGCATGCCATTGGCAATCACCTGAAGGTACTCTTTAGTTTGCACCGTTTCATTGTGATGACCGATGGTCGTTCCAAAGACTTTGGCCTTACCGTACTCATTGACCCAAACCACCGGCTGGCCATCAGCATGGCCATTGTTGCCTTCAGCTAGTACGGTCGCACTTGGGTAAATCTGGTGGATGTTGTAGAGCTCACCTTTCGGTGTCTTCCATTCCTTATTCGCTGGGCGATACGCCGGGTGATCCACTTCGGTTTTCTTTGCCGTGATCGCTGGGCCAACTGGGCCGTGATTCATCGAACGCACACCAAGCAATTTGTTCCATTCTTTGTCCTGCTTAGATTCACGACCTCCTCCCACATTCCAGTGGTAGGAATGCATCGAACAATGGATGGCAACCATAGGCTTACCAGCCTTGTGAACGTTCACCACACTATTGATGTAGGCTTCATCATTCTCATGCGCATGACAGATGTTGTAGACCACAATGTCATAAGGGTCCGCCCACCCCTTTGCGGAAAGTGCCTTCTTGGTATCGACAGACTTTTCGTCGTGCCAGATCGTCCATTCCACATCAATGAGCTCGCTCACGCCTTCGGTGAGAATCTTCTTTTGTGCTTCGTAATCGTGGTGGCCTCCGCCAGTGACCAACAAGGCTTTGATTTTCTTGGGTGCTGAGTCTTTAGCTGAGGCAGGGCTAGATAAACCAGCGATGCCAAAGGCCGCGCCAGCTAGAACTCCTTGCTTCATAAAGCCTCTACGGGAGAATGGGACAGTGTTACTCGAATTTTGTTCAGACATCTTTGTAGTATTGAATGCGTGAGTCAGGTAGTGTGCTGGCTCACTAATGAATTATGACAAGGCCACATGCGACGTGAAACATCACAAAATGCATGAAACCCTCCATAGAATATACTACTAAATAGACATTCTACATCTATCACGATCTGGCTCGGATTTCACCATACGGAAAGAGCCTTGAGATTTTTCCCAAGGCCCTTAAGAATTATGACGATAGCTCGAGCTTATTCTCCCTGCCACTCACCGTACTTACGGTACTTGTCGTAGCGTTGCTGGATCATTTCTTCAGTACTCAAGGCTTGGATTTCCTTAAGCTGCTTGAGCAATGAAACTTTCAAGTTTTCAGCAGACTGCACGTGGTCGTGATGCGCTCCACCCTTAGGTTCCAGCACCACTTCATCAATCAGACCTAGTTTGCCAAGATCTGGCGCTGCAATCTTCATCGCCTCAGCAGCTTCTGGTGCATGCTTTCGGTGCTTCCATAGAATGGCTGCACATCCTTCCGGACTGATCACAGAATAGTAAGCATTCTCCATCATCAGCACGCGATCAGCCACGCCAATGCCTAGCGCACCACCTGATCCACCTTCGCCTAGAACACATGCGAGAATCGGCACCTTCAATAGAGCCATCTCACGCAGGTTAAAGGCAATTGCTTCAGCAATGTTGCGCTCCTCTGCCCCAATCCCAGGAAATGCCCCAGGTGTGTCGATGAGCGTGATCACAGGAAGCCCAAAGCGCTCCGCAATCTTCATCAAGCGCAGCGACTTGCGGTACCCTTCTGGGTGCGCACTGCCGAAATTACGCTTTAAATTCTCTTTGGTATCACGGCCTTTTTGATGGCCGAGGACCACAACGCGTTGGTCACCGAGGCGTGCAAATCCTCCCGGCATCGAATGATCGTCTCCAATGTGGCGATCGCCGTGCAGCTCACAGAAGTCCTCAAAACCATGCACCACATAATCCAACATGAATGGACGATTGGTATGGCGAGCGATCTGAACCCGCTGCCAAGGTGTGAGGTTGTTATAAATTTCGTCGCGAGTCTGGCGGAGTTTTTCTTCCATGGAAGCGATCTGCTCACTCATGTCGATATCCTGTGACGATGATTTCGCCTGCAACTTCTGAATCTCAGCTTCGAGTTCAGCGATTGGTTGTTCAAATTCCAGCGGCTTCGTGCTCATAATATGGTTACTAGTGTGTCGTATTCGTTGCGCTTGGCAAAGTTTAATATCGAATTTCTACGGAATTGCTAGAGCGTAATAACACCGAAAGTTCTTCGATGTCTGCGCGCTTCATAAAGATCGTTTGCTCGGCAGCTAGAGCATCATCACCAACGGCACGCACCTCCACTTGAGGGCTATTAAGGATCAAAACCTTAGAGCTATCTCGATAGCTTGAACCTGGGCCTTTGATTCGCTTACCAGCTAGGTGTCCCTCCACAGCGAGCAACTCCGTACTCACGTCTGCCTCCCTCTGAGGAAGCGTGTGAGACTGGATAGAATACCCCTTCACAAAGCTCACACCGTCCCAAATCGATAAAATCCCCCTCTTCACATCCACCTGCATTCGATACTCTTGAGCCATGACTTTGAGCTTCTGCCCTGGGTAAAGGCGATCCACTCGATGCAATTGATTGATAAACATCAAAAAATCGAGACTCATCTCATGCTGATTCACAATCTTGTAGTAGGAGTCCCCCTTTTGCACCGTGTACTCTTGAATTTGCTCATTATTGGCATCAAACAAGCTATCAAGATTCATCTCGCCGATAATCCGACGCGCATCGTCGGCAACCGCCGCACTCGGGTAATACGCATTCACATACTGAAGCTTCTGCTCTGCCGCGATGAATTCTCCAGCCTCTAGTAAAGCACAGGCTGCCTCATAGGCTCTAAGCCCAGGCGTGATGTCCGGCATGTGCTCAACATCCAACTTCGAGAGCAAACGCTCCACCGCAGCTTCATTCACTCGGTAGTCTGGCACAATCGCCTCCACTGCATTGCGCGGTGCTGCCACCTCTGTTCCTGCATTCACAAGAACCATTCGCTGCGTCACCATCACCGTCGCCCCCACCATCACGAGCACTGCCAGTGCCGCCACGATTTTGATGAAGGTCGTTACTTTCATGATGATCAGAACTTAATCTAACAACCCTCGACGCTTAAAGTCGAATTGATTGATCGCTTGAGATTTTTCGATCATCTCGACGGTAAAACGGAGAATCCCGATCTCCCAGGCTTCATCGACACCCTCGAGCACCACCGCCATTGGATCACTTTCTTGATGGGCATGCTCGAGCACGCGTTCTTTCACCATTTCCAGCTGGTCGTGGTAGAGTTTTTCTTCCACTTCGCTTCGCTTAAATTGGAAGCCATATTGAAAAAAGGTTGGCTCCACGCCCTTTTCTTTCATCCACTCGAAATACTCACGAGCGCTGTCGTTAAAACCTTCAAGCTCAATCTCGTTGTACATGCTAGGCTTGATGATCAGAGGCTTCTGCGCCTCGACCTCGCCCGTACGCACTTTCACCTTACCCACTGAATCCATCAACTCCGTGATCATGGTGAAACGAAACCTAGTGGACTGGAAAGTATCAATACGGCGGTCCGGCTCAAGTAACACTTGAGTATTTTCCATCGCATACTGAATTGCATCTAAGTCTCGGTCCATGATCTCGCTCTCTATCTAGAAAGGTTCGCCAGCCAAGCCACATCGCTTGGCCCGCTTCAAGGTACTCGCATACCGTGGGCTGGCAAGCAAAAGGGGTGATTCACTTAGTATGAATCACCCCCAAAATTGTATTACAACGCCAGGCGTTGTAGCGGTCCCTCGAATTAGGAAACCTTCTCGATGTACTCGATGACGTGGCTCACTGCTGTAAGCTTCTCAGCTTCTTCGTCTGGCACTTCGATGCCGAACTCCTCTTCGAAAGCCATAACGAGCTCAACGGTGTCGAGTGAATCTGCGCCAAGATCGTCGATGAACTTGGACTCAGTCTTAACCTGGTCTGGAGTAACATTGAGCTGCTCTACGACGATATCCTTTACTTTTTGTTCGATTGAATCAGACATGATGAAATGCTTGTGTTTTTGTTGTTAATTTTGATTAACAGATCCCTTTGATTAGACCTAAGACCTAGCGATTGCAAGCACCAATGCCTGCGAATCTAATAATTTTAAAGATGTGCAGAATTACGCTGACTGGGGAGCTTCTTTATCACCCTCATCCTCGTCATCTTCCACGAATGAAATGAGCTCTCCCTTGAAGTTTGCTAATATCTGCTGGAACAACTTTTCTGCAGGCGCTCCTTCCTCAGCCTTAAACTGGCCATAGACCATTCCATCCACTTTGCAGCGACCACTCTTACCATCAATCTCGTACTCGATGGTTGCGAGCCCCTTCGAATCCCACTTGCGTGTGTCAATTCGACGCATGCTGGCATAAGGGACTTCCACCCCACCAGGAGCAATGTACGCAGTCTCGGTCACCTCCATCCGTCGGCTCAAAATACGTAGGAAAACCACGAGGACTAGTAGCGCCAGAGTCGCAGAGCCGTATGCCATCCCCATCTGCGTCTTCAACGAGCTCGTGTCTTCTGGATGATCCATGACATCCGCCCCCCATCCGCGTTCACCTGAATACTCCAGCCACAGGTCATAGCCCGCATTGCTCTCGTTCTTCAAGTCCTGATAGGCTTCGGAGAGGCTCTCAGGCCATGGCTGGCTGCGGTCAAAACCTTCTGGCAATGGAATGGACTCCTCATCGCCACTTGGCACGGTGGAACTGCCCACCAATGCCTTCCAGGCTGCTTCATCCTCGACTTCTTCTACCAACTTAGGCGCCACACCGACGAACAATTCATGCATCACGTAGTGCTCGTTTTTCTCCCGATACCCTACCGTGCCATCGTGGTAGAATAGATAGGCGAACACCAAAAACATCACTAAGATTAACACACCTCGGAGTTTCACCCAGGTCGTTGGCTTGCATACTATGGAGGAATTTTCAGACATCTAACTCTTAGGAATCATTAATTTGATTATCCAATCAAGCAATCTAGCAAAAAAAAGCAATCAATATCACTCGTCACGGCCACGATTCAGAGCTATAGCTAGAGTCATAATGAGCAAAGAATCCATCACTCGACTAACCAGCTTGGCATCCTGCGGCGGATGAGCTTCGAAGCTCGACCCTGCGTCACTCGCGCAAGTTTTGCGCGATCTACCTAGTCCATCTGACCCCAAACTCCTCGTCGGCTCAGCCAGTGCCGATGATGCTGGCGTGTACCAACTCAGCGACGACATTGCGCTGGTGCAGACACTTGATTTCTTCACCCCAATCACTGACGACCCGTTCACCTTCGGCCAAATTGCTGCGGCCAATGCCCTTTCCGACGTCTACGCCATGGGGGGGCGCCCTATCACAGCAATGGCAATCGCAGGCATGCCTACCGAGCACCTCAGCAATGCAGAAATTGCGGAAATTTTCCGAGGAGGCGCTGAAATGGTGCAGCAAGCAAACTGCACCCTGGTAGGAGGGCATACCATTAAAAACCCCGAACCAATCTACGGCCTCTCAGTCACAGGCACAGTGCACCCGCAGAAATATCGCGCCAACGCACACGCTCAATTAGGAGACATCCTCATCCTAACGAAGCCATTGGGCACAGGGGTGATCACCACCGCCCACAAGAAAGGCGCCTGCTCCGATCAACTAATGCAGGCCGCCATCGATAATATGATCTCTCTCAACACCGCTGGAGCAGATCTTGCAGAAAAAAACCTCATCAACGCCTGCACCGACATCACCGGCTTTGGATTCCTCGGCCACCTCATCGAGGTCGCAGAAGCCTCCGAACTGTGCGCCAACATCCACATGGCTGACATTCCCGCCATATCCCCCGACCTGATCAACTTGATTGATGCTAGTTACATCCCCGGAGGGTCCAAGGAAAACCTCAAGAGCATGCGCGACAAAGTCAACTTCTCCAGCGAAATCTCCGAATCAGAAAAGCTCCTACTCGCCGATGCTCAAACATCGGGCGGCCTCCTGATTTCTGTCGCTCCAGAAAACCTAGACGCCGTCTATGCTGTACTCGACGATCACGACACACTCTGCGCGACCCGCGTGGGTATCATGCAGAAGTCAGGAGACTTTGCCGTAACTTGTAGCTAAAAACGCACCAAAGCCTGCTGAAACCACTCCAGCAGGCACTGCGCCCATCCTTATACCATGGGGACTTCGTCTCACTGACCCAAATAACTTTTGAGCATCCAGATCGTCTTTTGATGCACTTGAATACGTGCAATCGCGAGATCTTCTGATTCAGAATCATCCGCCGCAGCCGCTGCATCGCGAGCCGCCGCAAGGCTCTCCACCACCACGAGGTTGGCAGAAGCTAGATGCGCTACCATGGCGTCAGCATCAGCATCTTCTTCCAATTCGGTAATACTCGAGCTCTGCGCAAGATTTCCAAGTCCTCCGGGAGCTAAGGCTCCGAGTGCTCGGACACGCTCCGCAATCTCATCCACTGCGGTAAAAAGTTCCGTGTATTGCTCTTCAAATGCTGCGTGCAAGGCAAAGAAGCCCGGGCCACGAACATTCCAATGGCAGAGGTGGGTCTGCCCCATCAAGGCATAGGTATCTGCTACAACCTGGCGCAATGCAGCCACAACTTGGTCACTTTGATTAGACATAGTGACACAGTACCTTCTTCGATACTGTTTCTCAATCAGATACTAAGTATTATGATCCCTACTCACGAGGTCATGCCAGTTTCCCCAAAATGCGACTAGTCCAATACTGGCGGCCCCTTAGGCTTAATCAACAAAGGCTTTGCTGCTTCAGGAGCTAGATCTTGCGTGGGAAGCCCCCCAGCCTCCAGCGTCATACCTGGAGTCAGTGGCGGCAGCCCTTTGCGCATCTTAATAATCACGCGACGATTCGCCGCTTGGGCATCCTTGTCCCCACCTGGCACAATCGGTCGAGCCTTTCCGTATCCAATCGCGATCAGACGATCAGATTCGATTTTCATCGAGCGCACCAACCAATCTTTTACCGCCTGAGCACGTCGCTGCGACAACGCGGCATTCGCTTGAGCGGAACCGATGGTGTCGGTGTGCCCCTCAATCCAGCAATTCAAGCCAGGATTTTTATCAATGAGAAGCGCCACCTTAAGCAGGCTGAGGCGAGCCCCTTGCTGCAGATCCGCCTTGTTAAATTCAAATAGAAGATCAGACCCGATCATCCCCTTGGTATTCACCAGCTCTCGGCTATTCATCTTAGCCATCGCCGAAAGGGGCGTAAATTCGCCAAGGTTTCCAGAGTTAGCTAAACCATCAGCCCCCTGCTTCGCAAGTTCCTCAAGGTAAGCATCCGGATCGAGGATGCCATCCTCTTGCTTGCCTGGATCAATCACAATTTGCCCAGCAATCGCAGGCTGAAGAATCGTCTCCATCGTACCAAGGTCAGGCAATTCATTTTCCAGTAAAGGTGCCTCAGTCGCCTCCGGCCCCAGGTTTTCTAATCCCGCAGCAGCCATGTCATCAAGCAATTCAGAATCCAGCGCAATCTCATCGACCTCGGGCGTAAAGTCCACCTCGGTGTCCAATGGGATCTCCTCAAGAATTTCCATCTCATCGAGAGATTCATCCGCGATCTTCTCCGGCTCGGCAATCTCCTCCTCTTCCATTTCTGGAAGCGCCTCACGAAATTCCATCTCACGCACCACAATCGGGTCAGTCTCCACCTCTTGAAGGAAGCGTGCAGCAGGCCTTTCAAAGCTCCAATGCTGCAACCAATAGATCACTGCCACGTGACTGAGAATAGCAAAAACCACCGCCATGGTAATGATGCGTCCAGCATGGCGGGTGCGTGGCAACCTGAATGAAGAACGCTGCTGGGTTCGATCCCAAGTGTATTTTGATTGCTTCGGCATGATGCGATTGAGCTCGCTGCACATGCTAGCAAGCCCCTAGTAGTACTCAACCCTGGATTTCATTCTATCACCGCCCAGACACTTCAGGACCTAGAGTCCTGTCGGGTGATCGATGAAGCATGATTCAATCGCCCACTTGTCCCCGATCAAGCTCGCTAGCTTTTTCACCCCAAACGTCTCTGTCTGGTAATGCCCAGCGTAGAGCATATTCACCCCCAACTCTTCAGCGAGCGGGTAAGTCCAATGCTGCCCTTCTCCAGTGATGAACGTGTCAATCCCCTGAGCTGCCATGGATTCGATTTCAGAGCCGGCTCCACCCGTCACCAAGCCAACCATCCCCACAGTGCCAGACTGACGCCCTGGGCACACATGCACCGCCCCACCGACAGCTGTCGAAACTCTCTGTTGCAGATCATCTAGGCTGATATCCATCGATTGCCTCACACCGAGAAGCGTCCCTTTCCATGGATGGTACGCCTCCCAATTGTCCATGCCGATCGCCTCAGCCATCAACGCGTTGTTGCCATACTCAGGGTGCCTATCCAGGGGAATGTGGGCGCTATAGATTGCCAGGCCAGCCTCGATCGCTTCTGCAAACTTTTGGTATGGAGCTCCCACCAACTTCTGCACCCCCTGCCAAAACAAACCGTGATGCACCACCAGCAGATCAGCCCCCTCATCGATCGCCTTGCGAATCACTGGCAAAGACGCATCTACCGCAGCGGCTACCTTTGTCACCTCTCCACGGTTTTGCAGCTGAAGTCCATTGTGGGCGGCGGGGTAGTCAGGCACCTCCGCCAGATCCAACTCAACATCCAAATACTCAACAATCTCGGTCAATCGGGCCATACCTAGCAGTTATCAGGTTGCGATGCCGCTGGCAACTGATGAGACAAGATTTCTAGTACTTACGCCACAGTGAAGGCACAAACAATACCAGCACAGCATAGAGCTCCAAGCGCCCCAAGATCATTAGCAAGCTCAGAAAAAGCTTCGTCAACGGCATGAAATGCGCAAAATTCTTGGTCGGCCCACACTCGCCAAAGCCAGGCCCGATATTCGGTAAAGTCGCCAGGACTGCGCCCACCGCAGTGACCATGTCGATGTCATTCATGAACTCTAATATCCCCATCACAAACGATGACAGGATGACCAAGAACCCATACAAACACACAAAAATTACCGTCTGGCTTCGTCCATTGGCATCGATTGAATTCCCATTCACCTGCATCTTAAAGACCTTGTGAGGGCGAAATGCCTTCACCACCTCGAAACGTGCAGATCGCAACATCACCAGGAGACGCGACACCTTCATCCCCCCAGCAGTGGATCCAGAACAACCGCCCATGAACATCAGCATTGCCAGCAATATCAAGGCGAAGCCCGGCCATTGTTCATAATCCACAGTCCCAAAGCCGGTCGTAGACGCAATGGACACCACCATGAACCAAGCATCGCGCATCGCAGGCAGAAAGCCCTCTAGCTGGTTGGCCGCAATTCCCACTGCAATCATCAAAGAAGACACGAAACAGATCAGAACAAACCACTTACCTTCTTCCTCAGCGCGTAGGCGCTTCCATCGCTTCTTCACCAAGATCACCCAAATCAAGAAACTCACCGAGCACATGAGCATGAACAAGCTGAGCCACAGCTCGATCAACCAACCATTGCCCCAGTCCGAGTAGTGGCCAATGCTCGCGTTATGCGGGCTAAAGCCACCAGTAGACACAGCCGTAAAGCTATGGCTCACCGCGTTGTACCAAGTGAGCCCCATCGCCTTCAGCCCCAAGGCACAAATCATCGTAATCAGAAGATACACCCGCCAGAGGTTCAAGGCCGTGTCACGGATGCGCGCTGTGCTCGCCTCCCCAGTCTGGAATGAGGATTCATTGCGGAACAAGGACTTCGTCCCCACCCCTAGGTAGGAGAGCAGGGCCACGAACAATACCAGAATCCCCAAGCCCCCAAGCCATTGCGTCAGTGAACGCCACATCAATAACCCGCGCGGCCAAGCCTCGATATCGGTCATCACCGTCGACCCAGTCGTCGTGAAGCCAGAAATCGACTCAAAAAGCGCATCCACCACCGGCATCGCCGGCTCGCTCAACATGTATGGAAGTCCCCCAAATACGCCTGAAAGAATCCAACCAAGACCAACGATCACCACCCCCTCGCGGCGCGGTATCTTTTCGATTGGCCCCCAACCCAAGGCCATCATCACCGCCCCGACTGCCGCAGTGATGCCCGACGACTTCGCCAATGCCGAAAACGACCAGGGGCAAGCACAGTGAACATCAAACTTAGTGAACAAGGCACACAATAACATCGCCGCACTGAGCAAAATCAGCAAGGCTCCCAAGATCTTTCCTAATATACGGAAATTCATAGCATCAACATTAGCGCACCAGCTTCAAAAATTGCTTCCGCACCTTCGGTGTCACCATCGCGTAGAGCATATCGCCCGGCTCAAGAATATCATCTGGACCGGGCACATTCGCGTGAATCCCATGGATCCTAGCCACGAGGACACAACCATCAGGCCATTCAATCTCACCCACCATCTTCTCGGAAACAATCGATCCTCGCTCCACTGTGGTCTCAATGATCTCGCCCGCGTCCAGCTTCTTCACTGTGTGGAATTGATCCGAAGTGATAAACTTCTCGAGATCGCGTCGCGTGGCTTCCCGTGGACTCACCGCCGCGAGCATCCCAAAGTGGCGCCCACTCCCAGAGATCGCACGCGCATAGTCCGCGCGGTGAATCAAAGTCAGACAGTTCTTCGTACCTAGGTTGTTCGCCTGCAAGCAGGTCATCACATTATCCTCATCACTGCCGGATGTCGCGATAAAGAAATCTGCCTCACCGACCTGTTCTTCCTCCAGCTCGGCCAACACCGTACCATCCGTGTTGATCACCGTAGTATCCGACAAGCGATCGGTCAGCTCCTGAGCGCGGATCGGGTCTTTTTCAAAAATCCGCACACGGCAATTCAGGCTCTCAAGCATCTGCGCCAAGGTGAAGCCATACTCACCACCACCAAAAATCACCACCTTCATCTGCTGATCTTTGTACGTGCCTCCCTGAATTTTCTCAGCGAGAAGCTTCAGCTTGCGTGGCTCTCCAAAAATCGTCACCACATCGTCGATCTCAATCTTGTCCTGAGCCGTGGGCACAATGCTAGCCCCCCCACGAGTGATCGATGCCACACGGGTCCGCTCTGGAGCTTTTAAATCGATCAGGCTGGAGCCAGCCACCTCACTCTTAGCACTCACCCGCACCTGCTGAATCTCAATCCGACCACGCGCAATTTCCTCCACATGCAGGGAGGTCGGGTTGCGCACAAACTTCGCCAACTCAATCGCGCTGAGTCGCTCAGAGCTGAAAATGTGATCAATACCAAAGTGACTGCGGTAATCAAACAACCATTCCTCTCGTTGCACCTCTGGATGCACACGCGAAATCACCTTCTTTGCCTGCAGCTTCTTGGCTATCGACGCCGCCATCACATTGATCGTGTTGTCACTCGTCAGAGCCAAAAATAAATCGCACTCACTCACCCCAGCTTCTAGCAAGCTCGTAACCGAGGTTCCATCCTGGCACAACACGCGCGCATCGAGCGAGTCCTCGAGTTCCTGAGCCAGCTCAGGGTTGCTCTCAATCACGGTGATACTGTGTGCTTCTAGTGACAAGGCACTCGCCATATGGCGACCAACTTCTCCAGCTCCAATGATGATGATATTCATAGGCATGCGGTCGAGTCCGCCACTGATCTTCTCAAGAATTGTTGGTCGTACCAGTAAAAAAAGAATAGCGCCCCTGCATTTGACGATTGTCCACCACCGAACACACACTTTAGGGTTTCCTATTCCCGCTCTGACAGCTATGAGTCTAACATGAAACGTAAGATCAAAACCGTCAGCCACATCAGCGTAGGAGAGTTTTTTAAGGAATTTGGTGAGCGCTTGGAAATGCGCCTACTCAACTCAAATATCGGTTATGATCGCCTCATCCAAGAACCCTCAGTCAACCGCCCAGGCTTAGCCCTTTCAGGCTTCATTTCTTCATTTGCCTACCTGCGCGTTCAAGTGTTGGGAAATTCCGACATTCAATACATCAACACCCTGGAACCAGAAACTGTTAAAGAACGCATCCGATTGATCTGCCAGGAAGATGTCCCCTGCTTTGTGGTCTCCCGCGATGCAGAAGTCCGCCCAGAGCTCATTCAAGTCTGTGATGAACTCAAAATCAGCATCTTCATCACACCATTGATCACCTTGCGATTCATGAACGATGCCACATTCCATCTGGAAAACTATTTTGCCCCCTCCACCACCGCTCACGGCTGCATGCTAGACTTCCGCGGCATCGGAGTGCTGATCAAAGGGAAAAGTGGCGCTGGAAAGTCAGAAACAGCAATCGGTCTGATCGAGCGTGGCGGCGCCTTGGTAGCCGACGACCACGTCAAAATCCGCAATGTCAACGGCACCCTCACCACTTACACCGAAGACTTCTCCCGCGGCTTCATCGAAATGCGTGGCATCGGCATCATCAATGTCACCAACCTCTATGGCCTAGGCTCCATCCGCCCAGAGACACAGCTCGACCTCATCGTCAACCTCCGCCCCTACTCAGACCTCAACGAAGTCGACCGCCTGGGCATGACCCGCGAAACCGAAGACGTCCTCGGAGTCGAAGTTCCCTTTGTCGATATCCCAGTGGCCCCAGGCCGCGATACCGCACGCCTCGTAGCCGTGACCGCTCTCGAGCTCCAATTACGCAAACTCGGATATGACATGGCCGAGGAATTCAACAGCCGCCTCAGCGAAAAACTCGCAGGACCATCAGGCGGAATGACACTGTAAGACATTCACCCTCTAGAAACTTACACAACAGAGAAAAAAATACCTTCCACTCTCGCCAATCTCCTCCTATTGTTCCATCGTTCCCACACTCATAACCATCTCCAGTACCATGCCCACTAAGGAATTCACCATCACCAATAAACTTGGAATTCACGCACGTCCTGCTGCACAATTTGTAAAGACAGCAAATACCTTCGATGCTGAAATCACAGTAGAAAAAGATGGTGAAGAGATCGATGGAAAAAGCATCATGGGCCTCATGATGCTTGCCGCTGGGCACGGCTCCGTCCTCACCATCACCACCGAAGGGCCAGAAGCTGATGCTTCGCTCGAAGCCGTAGGTTCCTTGATCAGCCGAAACTTCGAAGAATAAAGCACCTCCAATCCCCCCTTTAAAGGCCACTCTTGGCACCCACCGCTACCGGCCTCCATTCCCATGTCCCTGATTCCCGCTCACAAAGAAGTCACACTTCAGGGCACCGCAGTCTCTCCAGGCCTAGCCTTCGGACCCGCACACATCATCTCTCGTGGCCTACAAGCCCCAGAGACCTACGACATTCCAGAATCTTCCGTAGAATCTGAGGTGGCTCGCTTCCGCAGCGCCCTAGAGACCACAAAAAAGCAAATCACAGGGCTGCAACAACACATCGCGGGAATCACAGACGACTCCGAGTCACAGATCTTCGACGCCCACATCATGCTGCTCGACGATCGATCCATGATCAGCAAGGTCGAGAACGAAATCAAAGGCCGACTCCTCAACGCTGAATTCTGCTTTTTTGCGGTCATCCAAAATTACTCCGAGGCCATGCGCCGCCTCAACGACGCCTACCTCTCCGAGCGCGCCGCTGACATCGACGACATCGCCCAACGCGTGCTCCACAACTTCTCTCATGCTTCCAGCCTTGAGCTCCAGGAAACGAGACCCGAGCACCACCACATCGTGATCGCCCACGATCTCGCGCCCTCCGACACCGCCACCATGGACCCAGACCAGTCGGTTGGATTCGTCACCGAGATCGGCAGCATCAACTCCCACACCGCCATCTTGGCAAGATCTCTAGGCATCCCAGCCATCGTCGGCCTGCCCGACTTGATCATTGAGATCCAAGAAGCGAGCGACCTCATCCTCAACGGCTACACCGGCGAGCTCATCATCAACCCCACAGTAGACACGCAGCGCAGGTACCGCGCCATTGCTGAGGAAAAAGCCGCCACCGAAGAGGAACTCAACAAACTCCGCGATGAGCAAACCACCACACTTGATGGTCGCCCACTCATCCTCTCCGCCAATGCCGAGTTCAAGCATGAGTTCCCACATATCCTCGAATCTGGCGCCGAGGGCATCGGCCTCTTCCGCACCGAATTCTTCCTCCTCGGAGACGGAGAAATCCCAACCGAAGAAGCCCAATACCAACTCTATGCAGAAGCGGCTAAAATCACCAAGCCGCACCGCGCCATCATCCGCACTCTTGACGCTGGCGGCGACAAACTCCCACTAGAACCACTCGCCGAACCAGAACCAAACCCATTCCTCGGCTGGCGTGGCATCCGCGTCTCACTCAGCCGCGTTGACATGTTCAAAGAACAACTACGCGCCATTCTCCGAGCCAGCGTGCACGGAAAAGTCGGCGTCATGTTCCCCCTAGTCTCCGCGATCAGCGAACTCGAAGAAGCCATCGCCATCTTCAAAGAATGCATGAACGAACTCGACCAAAAAGGCATCGCATACGATCCTAACATCGAGCTCGGCGTGATGATCGAAGTCCCATCGGCCGCCATAATGGCCCATGAGATCGCCCAAGAAGTCGACTTCCTTTCCATCGGCACCAACGACCTCATCCAATACACTGTCGCCGTCGACCGCGTGAACCCTCACGTTTCTGGGCTCTACAAACCAAGCAACCCAGCAGTCATCCGCCTCATCAAGATGACCATCGATGCCTCCAACAACAACGATAGCTGGACCAGCATCTGCGGCGAAATGGCCTCAGACCTCCGCCTCATCCCACTGCTCGTCGGACTCGGGGTCGACAAGCTCTCCGTCGGAGCCCACCAACTCCCACGGATCAAAAAAGCCATCTGCAGCCTCAAATACTCTGAGTGCCAAGAACTTGCCGAAGCAGCACTCAAACTCAAGCGTGGCGACGACATCCTAGAGATCAGCCTCAAGCTAGCAAAAGCCAGCTACCCCGACTTGCTCGATTAAGCATCAGCTGCCGCCCCACCACAACAGTGGGATCCGCTAGCGCCACCACACACTATCTGGGCCAGATCTCACCAGATCTCGAAACAAATCACAAAACCCGCTTGACTCTCCCCATAAAAACCACTACTCACTCGCTCCCGACTCAAAACGAATCATTTTCCCATGGCTACTACAGAAGTTATTCTCCGTACAAAGATCGACAATCTCGGCGCCGAAGCCGACGTTGTAAAAGTAAAAGCTGGTTTCGCTCGCAACTTCCTTATCCCACAAGGCAAGGCATACGAAGCTACAGCTCAAAACCTCCAGCACACTGAAGACCTCAAAAAGGCTCGTGCTGAGCGTGAAGCGGCTGAACTTTCTGAAGCTCAGGACCTCGCGGCTAAAATCAAGAAGGCACAACTCACCTTCACTCTCGAACTCGGCCAAAATGGCAAAGCATTCGGCTCCGTTACTTCCATCGACATTCAGAAGAAGCTCGAAGAAGAAGGCATCGTGCTAGACCGCAAGGCCATCCAACTCGATAGCCCAATCAAAACATCTGGCGCTTCCAAAGTGGAAATCAAGCTCCTCACTGACGTCACTGCCACACTCAACATCACCGTGGCAGCCCCAGCTGAAGAAGTTGCTGACGCATAATCTGAGTCAATCAATCGATTTATTAAAAAAGGCACACCATCACGGTGTGCCTTTTTTTGCGCCTAACAATACCACACACACTCCGCCACTTCATACAAATCAACTAGTACATATGACCCACGCCAAGAACTCTCTTTCAAGCGATTGAAAATTATTTGTCATCTTTATCATGAATCAAATAACTTCTGGAATCCCTTATACTCTCGACAGCCGATGAATCTCCATCACCCTTTCTTAATCGAATATTAACCATTCCATGCTATTTATGACTTGCCTCAGATAGCCAAAATTTCCCAGTATACGTCTCAGCAAATTCCTCGCCGTTAAATCCAAACTCATGACCATGAAACACACCCTTTCGCTAACAGGAGGCCTCGCAGCAGCAATGCTTGCGACCAGCACCACACTACCTGCGCAGTCGGTGGCAACCGATCCAGTGGGCTACACCACCGTCACCTGTCTGCCGAATTCTGACACCATCGTCTCGGTTCCTTTCCTCAACACCACCGACAGCATCACCTCCGCAGTCAGTGGCTCTGCCACCGAAGATGGCACCACCGCCACCTTCACCCTCAACGGTATCACTGGCCTCACCACCGACCAATACGCCACCTACTACTACGTGCGCTTCACGGGCGGTACACTCGACGGCAACTTCTACCAAATCACCGCCAATGGCAGTGACAACGTCACCATCGAACTCAACGGCGATGCCGCCACAGACATCTCCGATACCGACACCCTCAAAGTCTACAAGTTCTGGACACTCGGCACGCTTTTCCCACAAGCGACCCAAGACACGATAGTAGAGAGTGCTAGCAACCGTCTTTCAGCTCGTCGCACCGAGGTTTTAATTCCTGATAACTCTACCGAAGGCGTCAACCGCTCAGCGGGCTCCGTTCACTTCCTCAAATCAACAGGCTGGGCAGACGCATCTGACAACGGCGATTCCGACAACAAACTACTGTGGCCTGATTCGTACATTATTATCAGACACCCAGTTGCAGTTTCGACATCAACCACCTATACAGCCTCAGGCACTGTCGATACAAATTCTCAGATTGTCATCCCACTCTCCACTAGAACAACTGGAGCACAAGATAATTACGTTGCCGTTCCACGCCCAGTAGACGTAGCTCTCAACAACCTCAACCTATATGAGAGTGGAGCATTCGTAGCGAGTACCAGCTCCCGTTTGTCAGGCAGAAGAGACGAACTACACATATTTGACAACACAGCTGGATCCCTCAACAAATCTGCATCTAAAATATTCTACCATGACGGCACGAATTGGATTGATAGCTCCGATAAATCCACCGCCGACACTGACACCATTAAAGCTTCAGAAGGCATTATCATTAGAAAATATCAAACTCTAGATGGAGCAACTCACTTTTGGAACAACACACCAAGTTACTAAATCAAACTAACTACAACCCGACTCACTAACTTTACATGAAGAACCTACTAACTGGCGCTATCGCCAGCACGATACTAGCTAGCAGTGCTCAAGCCTCTGTGACATTAGCATTTGAATTTCTAAGCCTACGTGACTCTCTTGGAACTGAACTTTCAGACGGCAGCACAGTAGCCATTTTTGCTGACACCAGCGGCAACCTCACTGGGCCATCTGGATCATCATTCTTAGACGAAACCCTCACAATTGGCAACTCTTACGATGGTGACGAGCTATTAGCCCTCGGAAGCACTACTACTGATGCTGGTGATGCTGGTTACTTCTTCTTAGGATCTGCATCATACGACTCAGGTAACAACATTAATGCTGGCACATTATTTACTGTTGTATGGTTTGATACTACAAGCACAACTATCTCGTCTGGAACTGACTACGGATTGTACTCAAATACCAATTCCGCAGAATCAGAAGCAGGCTTCGCTATGGTTCGCCCTGGTGATGGAGGCTCTGCTAACATTGCGTATTATGACTCAAACTTCGGAGGGTCAGCCACAGTAGCTGACTTCACAGCAGACATGACTGTAGCCGCTGTCCCAGAACCATCCAGCACAGCATTGCTTGGTCTTGGTTGCGTGGGCTTCATTCTTCGTCGTCGTCGCTAGGAATTCTCCTAGTGGTTTCGACCACCTACACACGAACATCAGCTCCCGCCCTCATGCATGAGGCGGGAGCTTTTTCTTGTCTGGAAAGGTGTTCCACAGAGCCTAGGCACTACCGTATGCCCAACACCAAAGATTCTACGACACCCCCAACAATTCCCTTTAACTCCCGTCCCTTTTCATTCAACCTTGCGCGCATGTTCAGAATTCTTTGCCTCTTCATTCTCAGCGTCACCCTATCCTCAGCCGCTGCCTACCAAAACCTTGAGTTCGGCGACACCAAGGAAGTCGTGATTGAAAAGCTCAAGAACAATGAGCAACTGAGCTCAAACGTCCCCGTGGAAAACATCGGCAAAGACACCGACCTCAGCGGCATCTTCCAAGTCAACACCCCACTGAAAGGCAACAACTTCTCCCTCTACTTCAGCTGGAACGATGACAACACACTCAAGAATGTCACGCTGCGCTCGGATGCCGTGTCTGACATCCGCTACAAAACCACCGTCAGCTGGACATTCCGCGCAGCGCTCCAGCTGATCAACGAAGTCTATGGTGACCCACTCATGGCCAACCCCATGCCTGAAGCAGCTCAAGTCGAGCCTGGCAAAGCACTCCACTCACACCTCTGGCCAAAGGACTCAGGCACCGTCCTCATGGGCGTGGCCAACGAAGAAGGGAAATACCAAATCTCAATCACCTTCACAGAAAAGGAGATCAGACCCTAGCCACCACCGGCTGGAACATTGGCCTACGCACGCGCCACACCCACAACCCACACCTCCATCTGGCAGGTGACATGTCCTCACGTGTCCGCGCACCAACTAAAATGCACCGACCCCCCTCATTCAAAAAAAACCAGCCTCGTGATCGATGAACCATTAAAACACTACTTCGGTCACGACTCCTTCCGCCCCTTGCAGCGCGAGGTCATCGAGTCAGTCCTCCAGGGCACGCCTAGCTTGGCCATTTTCCCCACCGGCGCCGGCAAGTCGCTCACCTACCAGCTCCCCGCCCAGCTCCTCCCTGGAACCACCCTCGTCATTGCTCCACTCATTTCACTCATTGCCGATCAGGTGGAGAGCTTACGCGCGCTAGACACCCCCATCCCAGTGGGGCACCTCGACTCCACACTCTCACCACAAGAGCGAGCAGAGACACTCGAACTCCTGCGCCAAGGAGCCTTCAAGATTTTCTACACCTCGCCTGAGTCACTGGCCAATCCTGCACTCCTGAGCATTCTAAAGCAGCTCCAGATCAGCCTAGCCGTGGTGGACGAAGCGCATTGCATCTCATCCTGGGGGCAAAGCTTCCGCCCATCCTACCTCTACCTCCCCAAATTACTCCGCCAGCTCAAGCCACACGCCACGCTCGCGCTCACCGCCACAGCCACGCGTAAAACCGCCAGCGAGATCAGACGCCACTTCAAGATCAAGCAAAAGGCCCAATTCAACTCGCCGATTCACCGACCCAACCTGAGCTTCACGATTCACCCGGTGAGCTCCGATCAACGCAATGCCAAATTACTCGATACCCTGCGTGGTCCACACACCCTACCCGCCATCGTCTACGTCACACGCCAGGAGGACACGGAACAACTCAGCCACTTCCTCACCGAGCATGGCTTCGAGTCTCGCGCCTTCCACGCCGGCATGAGCAATGGGTCACGCAAGCAGGTCCAAGCCGCCTTCATGGACGACCTCGTCGAAGTCATCGTCTGCACCATCGCCTTTGGCATGGGAGTCGACAAAAGCAACATCCGCAGCGTCATCCACTACCACCTCCCCAAATCCCCCGAAGGATGGATGCAAGAAAGCGGCAGAGCCGGGAGAGACGGTGCACCCAGCCAATGCACTCTACTTGCCTGCGGAGACGACCTCATCACACTTAAAAACTTTATTCACGGAGCTGAAATCCCTCCACGCTCACTCACCCAGTTGCTTGAACAACTCTTTTCCCAAGGCAGCGAATGCACCCTGAGCCCACACCAAACAAGAGTCCAATTCGATATCTCCCCCAGCACCTTTAGCGTCATCATGGCCAAACTTGAGTGCTCAGGAGCGATCCGCTTCACCCGCAGCAGCTGGCGCTACGCCAGAGCTTGGCCGATTGCTGGCCAACAATTCCAACTCGAGCACCAAGCCAAGAGCATCCAAGTAGCACTCGCCACCCTCATAGAGGCTAGCGACCGAGTGGACACCCATGCCCTCTGCGAAAAACTCAAACTCTCACACACGCTCCTCTGGAAACACCTTCACGAACTCGCGGACGCCGATGAAATAAAGCTCATCCCCAGTGGATGGTTTTGGCATTACTCCATCAAAAAGAAACCCCTCAACTTTATCGCCAAATTCACCCAAGAACAAAGCGAATGGATCCAGTCAGAATTTGCCAAGCTCGACGAAGTCGTGCGTATCGCTACCTCCAGAGCCTGCATCGCACGCAATCTAGCAAAATACTTCAGCCACCACGATGTCCCACCCTGCGGTCATTGCTCATCCTGCAAAAAAGACAAACGCCCAAAAACACTACCGAGCGCGACACCAGATACGCCCAGCGAAACGGAACTCAGAGAAATCCAAGAACTCCTCAAAGAAAAAGCGCATCGCATCCATAGCACCGAACAACTCACACGTTTCCTCTGCGGCATCCACAGCAGTCGCAACCGCCAGTACTACCTGCACCACCACAAACACTTTGGCCTCCTAGCACGCCTACCCTACACCGAAGTCCACGCCTACGCCAAAGTCGCCATCGGATAAGCGTCCCGAAGCACACCACCAATGCAGCTAGGGACATGAGTCCACCGCAACCACCGAACCCATGGTCAACCCAAGCCCGCCCCCCTAAAAACCTAGGGTTTGAAATAATTTTCAAAAAAAGAAGATGATTTAGACAAAGAAATCTCTAGTGGGCGCTTTTTAGATGTAGTTATTCATTAGTGATGAGCTTGTAATATTTAAAATGGCTCAAATCTAATTTCATGTGTAGGTAGACTCGCCTCTTGGCCCACAAGCCTCGGGGCGAGTTTTTTATTAGAGAAGAACGACATCAAGCATCGCCCCTCTTGGGAGGATGGTTCCATGCGCCCACTACCCAAAAAATAAAGTCCCGAAAAAAACGAAATTTCCAGTTGCAAATTTCCATCGATCCCCCTAGCTTGCGCCTCCAGCAACCAAACCAATTTTTTATTATGTCAAAGCACTCCAGTCTCAAAGCAAAAGGTAGCGCACAAGGTAAGCGTTCAGTGATGAAGCGTTTCGAACGCGTTAAGGCACTCCAGGAATCTGGTAAGTGGCAAGAAGGCCAATCACCAATCGGCCTTCCTAAGACCAAGGTCACTAAGTAAGCCTCCGGCTCTAAGAACTTTACACACCCGCACGGTCAACATGCACTGTGCGGGTTTTCTTGTCGCTAGCCCTATCGGTCTGCTAGTCTGCATTCCTTCCTCATCGACCAGACTTCCCATCACCAATCCATGCACGAAGAACCAACACAGATCGCCATCCGCCTCAACAAATACTTGGCCTCATGTGGCATCGGCTCACGCCGTAAATGCGATGAGTTGATCAAGAAAGGCAACGTCGTAGTGAATGGCAAAGTCTGCACGGATCTTGCCACCAGCGTCACCGAGGACGACTTCGTTAAAATCGGCAACACTCGCGTCCTTCCCCGCGACACCAGCACCATCATGCTCAACAAGCCTAAAGGCCTTGTCTGCACCAAGAGCGATGAACTGGAACGCGAAACAATCTACGAGCTTCTGCCTCCAAACATGCGCCACCTCAATCACGTGGGCCGCTTGGACCGCGACTCCGAGGGCCTGCTCATCATGACCAATGATGGCAATCTCGCGCAAGAACTCTCCCACCCTGGTAAGAAGGTAGAAAAAGAATACCTCGTCACCGTCAATCAAGCCTTCAGCAATGATGTGCTCGACCAATTTCTCAATGGCATCTGGACTGGCGAAGCCAAAGCATATGCCAAGGCTGTCAAACGCCTTTCCCCCCGCCGCTTTCTCATCGTACTCGAGACTGGCCTCAAGCGCCAAATCCGCCTCATGTGCAAAGCCGCTCACCTCAATGTTGTCAAACTCGTACGCATCCGCGTCGGCCACCTCACTCTAGGCGGCTTGGATGCAGGTCGCTTTTCAGAGCTCCAATACGATGACCTCGAGCTCATGATGCGCAACCCAAAGCTCGATCGCTCATACAAAACAAAGCACTCGATTCAGAAAACACGTGGCAGCGCGGCAAAGAAGAAAACCGCCAAATCACGCCCAAAATCCACGCAGCGCTCACAAAAATCCTACAAACGCAAACGCTAAACGCCTGCAACTCATTACCAATCACATGAAAAAGACCCGCCAGCTTGGTGGGTCTTTTTTTGTCCTAGCGATTAGATCATCGTGTTAGTCGAGTTTCTAGAAAAAAGGGCCATTTTCGACAAATTCTAACACACATTTAAACTGCAAATTTAAAGAACCGATGCACCACCACACAATCAGATGACTGCATTTGATTGAAATTTGAAAATTCGTGTAAAAAACATCGGTTTCTTGGTTGTCAGGAGCAGATTCAGGCTGGTAACGTGCCCCGCAGCTGTCCATACCCACCCTATTTCATTTGAACATATGACTACAGAAACCATCCCAACGATTGACGAGAACACTACCTTGTTACCGTCTGCTGAGTTTGCCTCAAAGGCCCGTATCTCCAGCATGGAACAGTACGAAGAGCTCCACAAAGAATCTATCGAAAACCCTGACACCTTCTGGGCGCGTGAAGCCAATGACCTGACCTGGCAGCAACCATGGGAGAAAGTACTCGAATGGAATGCTCCATACGCCGAGTGGTTCAAAGGCGCAAAACTCAACGTCTGCGAAAATGCTGTAGACCGCCATGTAGCGGCTGGCCGCGGCGACAAAGCAGCAATCATCTGGGAAGGTGAACCTGGCGACAAGCGCACCCTCACCTACAACGACCTCCTCGAACAAGTCAGCCGCATGGCCAATGTCCTACTTGCCAAAGGCGTCAAAGCCGAGGACACCGTACTGATCTATATGCCAATGGTGCCTGAAGCCACCATCGCCATGCTCGCCTGTGCCCGAATCGGCGCAGTCCACTCGATCGTCTTCGGTGGCTTCTCCTCAGAATCCATCAAAGACCGCCTCGAAGACTCCAAAGCAGTGGCAGTCATCACCGCTGATGGCTCATGGCGCCGCGCGAGTGTCGTGCCACTCAAAGACAACATGGACGCAGCCCTCGAAGGCAATGACACCGTCAAGTCTGTGATCGTGCTCGAACGTTGTAAAAATGATATCGACATGCTTCAGGGGCGCGACTTCTGGTGGCACGAAGAAACGGCCAAAGCATCCTCCGAACACAAGGCCGAAGGCTTTGACTCTGAGCACCCGCTCTTCATCCTCTACACCTCTGGATCCACCGGTAAGCCAAAAGGCATCCTCCACACTTCAGGCGGCTACATGGTAGGCACCTACACCACCTGTAAGTACATCTTCGACATGAAAGAAGACGACGTCTACTGGTGCACCGCCGATGTGGGTTGGATCACAGGCCACTCCTACATCACCTACGGCCCGCTGCTCAATGGCGTCAGCCAAATCATGTACGAAGGTGGCCCGAACTACCCAGATTGGGGACGTTTCTGGAACATCATCGAATCCTACGGAGTCACCATCTTCTACACTGCCCCTACAGCAATCCGTGCCTTCATCAAAGCTGGCGACGAATTTGTCGATAAACACGACCTCTCCACCCTCCGCCTGCTAGGCACCGTGGGGGAACCAATCAACCCAGCCGCTTGGGCATGGTACTACGAAAAAATTGGTGGCGGCCGCTGCCCGATCGTCGACACCTGGTGGCAAACTGAAACTGGAGCTGTGATGATCTCACCACTCCCAGGCTGCACCCCAATCAAGCCAGGTACCGCGACCAAACCATTCTTCGGAGTCGATGCCGCCATCCTCGATGAGGAAGGCAACGAATGCCCACCCAATGTGGCCGGGCGCCTCGTGATCCGCAAGCCATGGCCATCCATGCTCCGCACCATCTACGGCGACAAGCAACGTTACCAAGACACGTACTGGAGCGACTACAACGGCATGTACACTGCGGGTGACGGCGCACGCAAAGATGAAGATGGCAACATCTACATCGTTGGACGCCTCGACGACGTTCTCAACGTCTCAGGTCACCGCCTCGGCACCGCTGAGATCGAGTCCGCACTCGTCGCACACCCAGCCGTGGCCGAAGCCGCCACCGTAGGCAAGCCTCACGAGATTAAAGGCCAAGCGGTCGTTTGCTTCGTCACCCTCAAAGGCGAGTTCACTGAAAGCCCAGAGCTCAAAGCTGAGCTGCGCAATCACATTGGCAAAGTCATCGGAGCCATTGCCAAGCCAGATGACATCCACTTTGCCCCAGGCCTCCCTAAGACCCGCTCAGGCAAGATCATGCGCCGCCTCCTCAAGGAGCTCGTCGCCACCGGCGATGTCACCGGCAACGTCACCACCTTGGAAGACAGCAATGTCATTGATGCCCTCAAGGCATCGATCGCTGCTGACGCCAAATAAGCTCCGCACCGAAGCTATCTATCAATCGTCTAAGCCAGCCCGACCACCGTCGCGGCTGGCTTTTTTTATGTCACCGAACGCTTGAGGAACCACCTCCTTACCACCAAGCCAAGTAGGGACCTGCGTCCTCTGTTCAGTCCACACATGTCCGTGAACCAAGCTCAAACTCAGCCCCTAGACCATACTGCCATCTCTATGACGGCTCAGTGGCAAATTCTTTCAAGGTTTCAAGATCGATATACTCCAGCGCTGAGAGGTGCGTGGCCTCAAGGTGGACCTTTGGGGCGCTCCCGGATTGATACGCTTCCACCCAGCGTGTGACACAGAGGCACCAACAATCTCCAGGCTTCAAACCAGGGAATCCATACTCAGGGTGTGGCGTCGAAAGGTCATTACCTCTCGAGCGAGAGAATTCTAAAAATTCTGCCGTCACACTCGCACACACGGTGTGCAAGCCATGATCCCCAGCACAACACGAACAATAGCCATCACGCATAAACCCCGTCAGCGGTTGCGTGCTGCACTTTTGTAGCGGTGTTCCTAATACATTACTTTGCTTACTCATCCTCTTATCTTAAGTGTGTTCTAATCCATCGGCCAAACCTGCGACCAACCCTCACGGGGAACAACTCCAACGATACAGCCAAACTTCGCCCCATAACACCAGCACCAAGTCGCCCGACCGCACACGCTCACCCGCCCCAACAAATAGGAGAACACCCCCGCGACCACCAAAACCCGACAAGACACTTCAAACTAGCATAATGATTTCTCCTTAAGAATCTCCGATTACTGAACAGAACATCGAGATCTTCTCCCACTTTTTTATCAATTGCCGTAGTTACGGCTTGGCAGATTGCCAATCCGAGGGAATGCTGCCCGCAGCAATGAGCAATCCATTTAGAGAAGATTTAGTATCGCGTTCCCGTGCAGAAGCGTGTTCCGTCGTCATCTTTGGCGCCACTGGTGACCTCACCCACCGCAAACTTGTCCCAGCACTCTACAACCTCGCTGTGGACGGAGAACTTCCCCATGGGGTGAAAATCATCGGTTTCGCACGCCGTGAAAAATCAGATGACGTGTTCCGCTCCGGCCTCGAAGAGCTGAACCAAAAAGTCTCACGCACCGGCCACGATCCCGCACTCTGGAACGAATACAAAGAAAATGTATACTACCATCAGAGCGAATTCCACGACATCGACGGCTACAAGCGCCTCGCTGAGCGCCTAGACGCGATCGACGAGTCCCGCGGTGGCGCAGGCAATCGCCTGTTCTACATCGCCAGTGCCCCAGAGTTCTTCGATGTCATCCTCGAGAACCTCAAGGCAGTCGGCCTCAACAACTCGGCCGAGGGTTGCTGGGCGCGCGTGATTGTCGAGAAGCCATTCGGCACCGACCTCGCCACAGCACAGCACCTCAACTCCGTGGTCAACAACACCTTCGAAGAGAAGGACACGTACCGTATCGACCACTACCTCGGTAAAGAAACCGCGCAGAACATCATGGTTCTTCGCTTTGCCAACTCGATCTTCGAGCCACTCTGGAACCGCAAGTACATCGAGCAAATCCAAATCACTTGTGCCGAAAACCTTGGCATGGAAGGTGGACGCGGTGGATACTACGACAAAGCTGGCGCTCTGCGCGACATGGTACAAAACCACCTCCTCCAGCTCCTCAGCTTGGTCGCCATGGAGCCACCAACTGACCTCTCAGCCGATGGTGTGCGCGATGAAAAAGTCAAAGTCATCCGCTCCCTTCGCCAACTCAACACACCCGAACTCATCAAGCAAAATGTGGTGCGCGCGCAGTACACTGCAGGCCACATCGATGCCAACAAAGTGCCTGGCTACCGTGAGGAAGACCGCGTCGACCCAGAATCCATGACCGAAGCCTACGTCGCCTTACGCATGCACGTCGACACCTGGCGCTGGAGTGGTGTTCCATTCTACCTCCGCGTTGGTAAGCGTCTTCCAAAGAAGGCCACCGAGATTTCCATCCACTTCAAGTCCCCACCAAGCGTTCTCTTCAATGCGATCCCAGGTGCTGCCTCTGGCGGCAATGTCCTCGTGATCCGCATCCAGCCAGACGAAGGCATCTCACTGCGTGTCATGTCCAAGCTTCCAGGCACGACCCTCCGCATGGAACCAGTGAAAATGGACTTCCACTACGCCACCAGCTTTGGCAAAGGCAGCCCAGAGGCCTACGAACGCCTCTTACTCGATGCCATGGCAGGCGACGCCACACTCTTCGCACGCCGCGATGAGGTGGAAGAAGCATGGCGCTACGTCGACCACATCGAGCGCGCTTGGCACGATTCCGACCACACACCAGAGATGGCTGAGTTCGTCGCTGGTAGCTGGGGACCAAAAGAAGCGGACGACTTGCTCGAGCAAGACGGCAATTCCTGGAGAAGACTCTAAGCAACTAGCACCCATGACCATTCCTTCAGATTGTTCAATCCTCGGAAAAGAAGTTCCAGTCTCAGACATTGAGATTGAACTCAAAAAACTATGGGAAGCAGACGATGCGAGCACGCACGCCTCGCTGATGAACTTTGCAGTCTACTCAGAAGACGCCTCCGCTCTCGCATGCAATTCCTCGATGGTGAGAGAAATCACCCGCGAGCACGCCTGCCGCGCCATCCTCGTCGGGATTGACCTCGATGACCCAGAGGTGGGCATGCGCTCATGGATCACCGCGCACTGCAATCTCGCCAATGGCAAGAAAGCCGTGTGTTGCGAACAGATCGCCTTCCACCTCGCCGGCAAAGTCGTCGGGCGCTACCGCAATAGCATCTTCGCCCACCTCCAGAGCGACCTACCCTTAGTATTCTGGTGGCAAGGAGAGCTTACCGACCGCTTTGACGACCGCCTCTACACACTCATTGCTCGCCTCATCATCGACTCAGCAGAATGGGCTGAACCACGTGCACAATACCGCCTCCTCGAGCGCGCACTCCTCCAAGATGGCCTCGTAGTGCAAGACCTATCCTGGACGCGCACCTACCGCGTGCGCCTCGCAATCGCCTCATTATTTGACGACCACGCCGGCCAAGCGGCACTACCAAAAATTGAGAAGGTCAACATCGTCGTGCACCCAGACAACTTGCAGTCTGGGCTTCAGCTCCTCGCATGGATGAGTACCCAATGCGAATGGGCATTCGCCAATGACATGCTCACCAGCGACCGTGCACCCCACTCGTTCAGCTTCCAAAGCAAAGGTGGCAAGTTCATCGAAGCCCAAATCGTCACCGACGAGAATAGCCTCGCGATCAACGAGGTCACTCTCTCAGGCGATGACTTTGAAGCCAAGGTCTCGCTCGGCGAAAATGACAACCTCATCCACCTGGTTTTCGACATTCAAGGCATCCATGTGGAAGAATCCACCCCAGCTGAAAGCATCGAACCGCAAGACCTCGTGCGCGACCAACTCTCACGCGGCGGAAAGAACTCCCTCTTCAAGAAGGTCTTCCCACGCTACATCGAGCTCATGGATCGCAGCTAAGCGCCCAAAGAAATTCATACCACTCAAAGTAAGCGAGCCCTTGGGCTCGCTTTTTTGTTGATGGATCGCTCAGCATGACGAACCGATAGGGAAATGCGCCCCACCCACACGATCCGCACCACTCATAGCGGACACTCTCGTTTTTTTATTGTCTGACTTGCGGGATGCTAGAAAATCCTATTACTTAACTGCAGCATATTGCTCCACCACCATCATGACTGAAGAACAAATCAAATCTACCCTCAGCCAAGTCAAATACCCTGGCTTCTCACGCGACATCGTCGCCTTTGGACTCGTCAAAGAAATCACCATCCAAGACGCAGACGTCACAGTAGATATTGCCCTTCAGACCAAGGATCCCAAAGTCCCTGAAACAATTTTCAAAGAATGCCAAGAAGCCCTCGGTGCCCTCGATGGCATTGGCAACGTACAAGTACGTATCGACGTCAAAAACCCGGAAGCTCAAGCCGCCGGAAATGCTGGTGGAGAAGCACAAGGGAAAAGCGCTATTCCCGGGATCAAAAAAATCATCGCTGTAGCCTCAGGAAAAGGCGGCGTGGGCAAATCCACAGTATCATCCAACCTCGCCGTAGCACTCTCAAAAACTGGAGCCAAGGTGGGCCTCTGCGACTGTGACCTCTACGGGCCTTCCACCGCGCAAATGTTTGGCACCAACCAACAACCGCTGGCCAACGAGAACGATGAAATCATCCCGATCGAAGCCCACGGCATCAAGCTCATGTCGATGAGCTTCCTGCTCGAGGACAATTCACCCGTCATCGTGCGTGGCCCGCTCGCCACTCGCTACACCCAACAATTCCTCCGCCAAGTCGCATGGGGCGACCTCGATTACCTCATCCTCGACCTGCCTCCTGGCACTGGTGACATCCAGCTCACTATCGTACAAACCGTCGCACTCGATGGAGCAGTCATCGTCACCACCCCACAAGAAGTCGCTCTCATCGACGCCCGCAAAGCCGTCTCCATGTTTGCCAAAGTCAATGTAGACATCCTGGGAGTCATCGAAAACATGGCCTGGTTCGAATGCGATGCTGGCAAGAAATACCACCTCTTTGGCGATGGTGGTGGCGTCCGCGAAGCCGAGCGCCTCAACGTGCCATTGCTCGGCCAAATCCCAATCGACATGCGCACCCGCGAATGCGCCGACGCCGGAACCCCTATCGCCACAGTTTCTGAAACAGAATCGTCGGTCAGCAACGCTTTCCTCGAAACTGCCAAAAAAGTTGCTGAGCGAGTCACCCGCTAGCCCGATAGCCAAACAACCGATAGAATAATTTGATAGAAAAGACCCAAAAGCTAGATTCCTCGATTGAGGAAATCATGCGCAAGGTGCATCAGCTGGAAATCAAAGCGAAGCGCCTTAGCCGCGAGTCCTTCTCCGGCGAATACCATGCCTCATTCAAAGGCCAGGGTCTCGACTTCGAAGACTTCCGCGAATACCAACACGGCGATGAAATCCGCTTCATCGATTGGAATGTTACCGCACGTGCCCAGACCCCCTACATCCGTACCTTTCGTGAAGAACGCGAGCTCAACGTGCTCGTAGCAGTAGACATCTCGGGCTCCTTCGATTACGGATCCGTGCATTATTCTAAGCGTGAAATCGCCGCAGAAATCGCCGCAGTACTCACCTTTTCAGCCAAGCACAATGGCGACAAGGTGGGACTCCTACTCTTCGCCCATGATACCGTACTCTACCTAGCGCCTGCCAAAGGTAGCCACCATAGCTTGCGCATCATCCGCGAAATTCTAGCCACCAATGCTGAGGATAAAACGACCAACTTATCCTCCGCCTGCGACTTCATCCTTCGCACCCTGAAACGCAAAAGCCTCGTCTTCCTCCTCTCCGATTTCGTCGATGAAGAATTTCACAAAAAGCTCGGCACCCTGAGCCAAAAACACGAAACCATCGCCATCCGCGTCTTCGACCCAGTAGAGCAAGAACTCCCAGATGTGGGCATGGTCAACCTCACCGACCCCGAGACCGGACAGGACAGGATGATCAACACCTCAAACTCAGCACTCAGAGAAAGCTACAACGAACGCAATCGAGCGCGCAATGAATGGCTCAAACGAAGCTTTGCCAAATACAAAATCGACCACATCGAAGCCGCCACTGACCAAGACTATCTCCCACTCCTGCACCAACTATTTAAGAACCGCTCCAGCAGACACGCCTAAGCACCACCCTTCACCATGAAGCTCGAGGATATTATAGAAACGCAACACCCCGAACCAGGGCTACTCTGGTGGGAGCTCGCTGGCTATGCCATGCTCGGTCTCCTGGTGCTTGCCGGATTCATCTTCGCCGGAGTCGTTGTATCCAAGCACAAGCGCAAAGCGCCCTCCATCTACCCCGCCGATCTAGCCCGCCAAGCACTGCGCCAACTCGACACAGAAGCGCTCAGCACCGCCGCATTTGCCAAATCCGCCTCATTCATCCTGCGTGACTATTTCAGAGCTCGCTTTGAAGCACCCACGCTCTTCCAAACCCTCGAGGAATTTAAACTCAGCAGCGAGGAAACATCCTTGCTTCCCGATTCCGTTCTAGCCGACACCACGCAGTTCCTAACAAATTCTAGTGCGATCATCTACAACCCGCGCTCCCACGATGCTCAGGAAGCCACTACGCTACAACAGCTAGGGCTCAGCATCATCGATCATTGCGAGGCCGCGCCCGACCGTGCAGCCACATCCGAACCCAAGCCAAACACCTAAGCATCAACACGCCATTCACAGAGTACACATTTGCTCAGCCTGCATGGTTTTTCCTCCTGCTTGGCCTGATCCCGCTGTTGTTGCTACGCAACCGAGCGGGGACACGCAGCAGTATCTCCTTCTCCTCGCTGGACTTCTTTGGGGAGCTGGGCCGTCAGCAGAAAGATAAGGCTGGCTGGCTCGCCTTGAGCCTGCTCTCGCTCTTCATCATCTTTGCCAGCATCAGCCTAGCGCGCCCGCAGCTAAGCCACGATTACTCGGAGCGCAAAGCCAGCGGCATCGACATCGTCATCGCCATGGACGTCTCCTACTCTATGGAAATCGATGATTTCATTCTCGATGGCTATCGCGTCCAACGCTCCGAGATTTCACGCAATGTGGTGAAGTCCTTCATCGCCAGGCGCCCCAACGACCGCATCGGCATCATCCCGTTTGCCGGGCGCCCGTACCAGGAATCACCCATCACATTGGAACACGAATGGCTGCTCACCAAGGTCGATGGCATCAAACCCAATCGCCACCTCTTCCAAGGCACCGCGATCGGCTCAGCCATCTCAGCCTCAGCCATCCGACTCGATAAACGCCAAGACTCAAAATCACGCATCATCATTCTACTCACTGATGGATCCAACAACTCTGGGAGAATTTCTCCACTGCAAGCCGCTGAAGCAGCCAAGACGCTAGGCATCAAAATCTACACCGTCGCTATCGGCACAGAGACCGGAAGACTCCAGTCTCAACGACACCCAGGCCAAGAATTTGACACTGAAACACTCAAGCAAATTGCCGAAATCACCGAAGCCGAATACTACCGCGCCATGTCCACCAATGACTTAGTAGACGCCTTCACCAGCATCGATCAGTTAGAAAAGACCGAGCGCACCAAAACCGTCATCACCACCTTCGAAGACCACCACCACCACTTCACCCTGATGGCTGTCATCAGCCTACTCGCCTACCTCAGCCACCAGATCTTCCGCCGTCACCCGGGCCCCGCCTGAGCCCATTTCGTCACATGCAATTCATCTCACCAGATTGGCTCTACAGCCTCGCCCTCGTGCCATTACTCATGGTGCTAGCGGTGCTGCAATACCGTGCGCGCGGACGCGCTTGGCGCAGCCTGGTAGCCCCACGCTTAGAGTCAAAGCTCGTCCGCAGCGTGCCGAGCACCCGTCGCTGGCTCACCCTCACACTTGGAGCGCTCGCACTGATCTGTTCCATCTTGGCGCTGGCACGCCCCTACCACGGTGAACGAGAGGAGACCGAGCAAGTCGCCAGCCGCAACATCATGCTAGCGATGGACACCTCGCGCTCGATGCTCACCAAAGACATCTCGAGTGATCGACTCACTGCCGCAAAGACACTCGCCTTCCAGATCCTCAATGACTACCCAAGCGATAAAGTCGGGATGATCATCTTTGCGGGCTCCGCCAAGGTCATCGCCCCGCTGACCATCGACCACCTCGCCATCCGCGACACCATTTCCCAAGTCGACACCGAGTCGATGCCCATCGGCGGCTCGAATCTCGCAGAAGCCATTAGCAAAGCTACCGAAACACTCTCAAAAACGGAGAAACAGGCCAACAGCCTGATCATCCTCAGCGATGGTGAAGAACATGATAGCGGCATTGATGAGGTCATCGATGCAGCCCGCGAGCACGGGATCCAAATCATCAGCGTCGGCATCGGCTCGCGCGTCGGCGGCGTCGTGCCCAACCAAGACCAAGAAGACGGCAAACACCGCAACCCCCAAGGCACCGTGGTCCATAGCAAACTCGAACCTGGCCTGCTACAACAATTGGCCACCGAAACCAATGGAGCATACACCGACATCAACGACCGCCCAGAGCTCGTAATTTCAACAATCCTCGACGCTCAAGAGCGCGAGCAACAAGACGGACGCAAACGCGTCATTCCCAACGAAAGCTACCAAACCTACCTCGCCCTTGGAGTACTTTTCGCCTTTCTTGGCGCCCTCACCCAGACTCAATGGAAGTCACGCCCAAGCCACACACTAGCAATCCTCCTCACTGGCTCCGCCCTCCTGATTACGCCACGCGCACAGGCCCAAGAATCCACCATCAAAACCCTGTGGAACGAAACAGTCAAACAACCGCAATTCCAGCGCGAGGGATACCGAGCACTCGCAAACGGAGACTTCGAGACCGCCGTTGAGCAACTCAAACATGCCCATCAATTCGCTCAAGGCCCCAAAAGAACGCAAATCGCCGAGGCTCTCGCTCAAGCAAATTATCGACTAGGCAACTACCAAGAAGCCAGGAAGTACTACTCCGAAGCCCTCGCCACTGGAGATCCCAGCTTGGCCCCCAAAAACCAATTCAACCTCGGCAATAGCATCGCACAAGAACAGCTCTCTAGCCTTGAAGGACTTCAAGACCAGAACCTCGAGCAATACCTCACGCAGCGGCTTCAAGACCAAGAAAATGGGCTAAACATCGAAGACCTTCAACGCCTTGAACATGGCTTGACCAACGCACTTGAAAAATTCCAATCCACCGAGTCTGGCCCCTACGCCAACCATGCTCAATCCAATGCGAACGCCACCCGCGATGCCTTAGAAATCATCAAAAAAGTCAAAGAGCAGGAGCAACAAAAGCAGGATCAACAAAACGGCGACCAACAGCAAGACGGTGACCAACAGCAAGACGGTGACCAACAGCAAGACGGTGACCAACAGCAAGACGGTGACCAACAACAAGACGGTGACCAACAACAAGACGGTGACCAACAACAAGACGGTGACCAACAACAAGACGGTGACCAACAACAAGGCGACCAACAGCAAGGTGACCAACAGCAAGGTGACCAACAGCAAGGTGACCAACAACAAGGCGACCAACAACAAGGCGACCAACAACAAGGCGACCAACAACAAGGCGACCAACAACAAGGCGACCAACAACAAGGTGACCAACAGCAAGGCGACCAACAACAAGGTGACCAACAACAAGGCGGCCAACAACCCGCTCATCAATCTTTCGTACGCCAAGGACCGCAATATGGCTATGAAGCCAAACAGCAACTAGAAGCTCGTGAACTGCTAGAACGCCACGCCGACATGCAGCAAGCTCCTGAGTCCGACACCAGGCCCACGTGGCAAACTTTAAACCCAGAAATTGATTGGTAAGACAACCATGCGCTATCTACTTTTCTTCCTCATTTGCTTCAGCAGTATCACCTTCGCTCAAGAAGAGTCTCCATTGATCACTCAAGTAAGCAGCACGCAGCTCATCGAAGGCGAAGAGGCAACCCTCAGTCTAATTTTTCGCAATGAACGGCCGAAGCAGTCCCCTCCAAAAATCATCCCAATAGGCAATGACCAAGTCATTCGCCTCAAGAACACAGGATCACAAAACCTCAATGGAGCCCGCTTTTACATCTACCAGTATGACATTTCACTACTGCCTGTAGGTCGCTACACTATTCCAGAGCTCAAGCTCGACTTCAATGGGCAGATGGTCCAGTCACAGTCGGTAGATCTAGAGGTCAGCCCCTTATCAGTCCTTACCCCAAACCACTTCGACTACCGCGACGAACAGGGTGATAAAAAGGTCACCTTCTATTCACGGATATTCGTCAATAAAACCACGCTCTACCCAGGTGAAGCTGTGCCGGTGGAATACAAGGTCTACATCCCGCATCGGATGCAGCCTCAGGGCTTCGGTATCCCCCAAGCTGCTGAAATCTTTAATGCCACAGCCTGGCGCTTCAACACACCAACAAGCCGCCGCGAACTCGGCCGCGTCAACATCAATGGCCTCGGACACCACGTTGCCAGTTACACCACAGTACTCAGCGCCCTCAAGCCAGGCGATGCCGTCTTCGGACCGCTAGAAACCACCCTCGTCGTCATGCCGCGTGGGATCAATTCACGCTTCGGCTTCATCCGCCAGACCAGCATGGACGTGCCACTCAAATCCGAACAAATCGGGCTAGAAGTCATCGAATTCCCAAGTGCCCCGCCAGCCGGTTTCCAAGGTGCCGTGGGTGACTTACAAATCGAAGCCAGCCTCCCAGCGAAAACTGTCCTCAGCACCAACGACTCGATCAACGTCACCGTCACCGTCAGCGGCTCTGGCAACCTTTCAGAACTAGCCGCCCCAGAGCTCAACAACCCCACAGCCTGGAATGTCATCGATGTCTCCAGAGTCGAACAAGGAGATGAGCGCAAGAGGCTCGAAGGCAGCGTGCAGTTCAGCTACCTCTTGCAGCCACTGGCCGCGGCACACTTCCTGCCACGCTTTTCACTCACGCACTTCAACCTCCCCAGCAAGTCATGGAAAACCGACATCACCGCCTCATCTGCAGTCACGATCAATGAAGCGATCAGCACTCCCACAGTCAGCCCTGCTGCCCTCACGACTGAATCGATGCATGACATCCTAGGCCCATTAGCCAAGGTCAACCTCACTCCCGCCGCGCACAACGTAGCGGTGGCCCGCACCCCATGGGTCTGGCAATCAATTCCAGCCCTCATACTACTCCCCATTTTCCTCCTAGGCCTCCTACGTAAAAGGCAGCGTGCATCCTCCGTACCGCCCGAGCAGAAAAGTGAATGGCAGGCACTGAATACAAAACAAGATGCCGCATTCATCAAGGCCGCGGCCAATTATGCATCGCGCTGGTCACCACAAAGTGAACTGGCAGCCAAACTCAGCAGCCTCCGCGACACCTCCTGCTACACCCCAGGACAATCGAGCCAATTCAGTCGCTCTGAGCGCAGCAAAATCCTCCAATCATTAAAGAAATTAGGACTCATCCTGATGCTCCTCTCTCTCATCCCGGATGCCCAAGCCAATGGCTTTGAAGCCTGGCAGGCCAAGCAATACCCCGAGGCCTTAGCACACTATCAAACCCTAGCCGAGCAACACCCAAACTCCGCAGACCTCCACTACAACATCGCCTGTTGCTATTACCGACTCGGTCAGTTCGGAGAAGCGACTAGGCATTTCTTCACCGCTCTCGAGTTAAACCCAGCACACGTCGAAGCAAAAAAGAATCTCAAGTTCATCCAGAGCAGCCACGCCAGTATCGTGGCGGAACAAGCAGATACGACCAATCCATGGCTCTCCGGGCTGAGCCCAGAGCGCTGCCTCATCATCGCCGCCAGCTTCACCTGGATCGTGCTATGTTGCCTCGCACTGCGCCTCCACCTCCCGCAGTCAAAAAGAACACTCAACACGCTGGCCAGCACAGCACTAGCACTCGCCATCCTCTCCGTAGGCATCTGGTGGATCCACCCCTTGCGAGGCGCAGAGCCCCCCATCGAAACGAATTGCATCCTCGTCCGCAGCACCCCATTGCTCACCGAACCAATCCAACCAAGCGATGACGACATCGCCAAGAAGACACTAATCACCGCCAAGCTTGCCAGCCCAGCACGACGCATCTCTGAGATTGATCAATGGGCCTACATCGAACTTGCCAATGGCAGCCGCGGCTGGATCAAACGTGACAGCATCTCGGAACCACTGCAGCAACCATAAGCACACACACAAGACGCCTTTGCCCCCAGACTTAACTGAGTAATAAGTCTGGGTCCAGAGCATCGATCTCGCCACACAAGAAGGCTGCAAATTGCTCGGCCACACACGGAGCGGTGATCACGCCCTTTGATCCTAGACCATTGAAACAGGACAGCCCCGGATAGTCTTCGGAAAAGGCGATAACGGGCTGGCTCTTGCGGATGATGGGTCGTACACCCGCGTCGTGACTCACGATGTCGAAGGCTAGCGGCGTAAGCTCAGCCACTTTTTTGAGCACCCCAGCGCGGCCGGACTCTGTAGGGTTCGGTTCAAGATCATCCCAGCCATAGGTCGCACCAGCACGCCAAAGCCCGTCACCAATCGGCACCATCCAGCCATTGCGGTTGATGATGCGCTGCTGCTCTAGCTCGGGCACTCGCACCGTGAGCATCTCCCCCTTGGCACAACGATGCTCCATGTCGCTAAATGGTCCAGATCGCAACCCGCGCGCTCCCTGACAAAGAATTACCTGCTTTGCTTCCAGATCGCGCCAGCGCAACCCTGCGTCCGTCGACTGCAGCTCAGCACTGTCGAAAGCCGTATCGACACAATCCACTCCTGCCTTCATTAGTTGCTCGCGCACCACAGCAAGGTACACCTGCGTGTCTAGACGCCCACCTTGGGCCATTTCAAAGCCGCCAAAGCCGCCGTGCACTTGAGCCAGATCAATTTGGGGAGCATCACTGCCTACCCAATCGGCCACCTGCGCTTTCTTGCGTGCAAACTTCGCAGCTTCCTTGTCATCACCAAAGAGTCGCAGTACAGGCTGCGCGTGAAACAAAGTCTGACCAGATGCCTCCTCCAGCGCGCGGTAGTAGGCCAAGGAGCGCGGCCAGTACTCAGCCTGTCGCCAAGCAGGATTCATCCCCTTGCCAGCGAGGGTGGTGACCAATCCAGCGGCAACACGGCTTGCTGCAGTCGCTGAACCATCATCAACCACCGCGAGACGCTTGCCCCGCTTCATCAATGCCATCGCAAGTGCTGCGCCCGCGAGTCCTTGCCCCACAATGAGGACATCATAGCTCGCTGATTGAGGATCACTCGACACGCCGGCCAATGCTAGTTATTCACCGTTGCTGGCTATTCTTCGCCAACAAGTGCCGTACGAATCGGCTCGTTCGGGTCGACAAATTCAGCGTCGTAGCCCTTGGCGTAATTGAAAAGATGCTTGTGCATGTACTCGAAGTACGCCTCCTTCTGAGCATCGTCGAGACGATACCAAATCGTCACATTAAACGCGCGCGTCACCTTCTGCATCATCTTCAGTGTGAGCCTGCGTCCCTGCCTTGCGCGTTGGATCTGCTTATGATTGAGCTGCTCTGTTGAGACATCCACCATCTGGTGGTTGCTAATCTCCCAAGCATCCATCATTGCATCCAAGGGCTGAGGACCTAAATTTCTATCTTCCATGACTTTCCAATACGCGCATTCTCCAACTTTGTAAAAGGGAATAGTTCCAGCAAGGGGGAACGCCTTGCTCAGAGCTTTTCGTAATTTCCGTCGCAACGCTTCTCGAGGATGGTGAAACCTGCCTTCTTCGCGTCAATCTTGGACATCGGCTTTGTGATCGTCGGGGTATTCACACGACTAATCACCTTCTTCACCGGATTCTTGCACAGCGGGCAGCTCACCAATGGCTCGCGGTCCACCGGACGACGAAGCTCAAAGCCCTTACTGCAAACGCCACAACTTTCCCCTCGCACCCCAGGGCTCTCAGATTGGTATTCGTAGATTGGCATCTCTAAATCAAATCAATCAAAACACAAATACGCAAGGCAGGAACAACCTACCTTGCGTATCAAAAATTTGTCTATAGCAGTAGACTGCGAATATTGATAATTACCAAGAGGACTTGGTAACACCCGGAATCATTCCGTGTGATGCGAGCTCACGGAAAGCAATACGAGAAAGCTTGAAACGACGAAGGAAACCGTGACGACGGCCTGTGTAGGCACAACGGTTTACAACGCGTGTTGGTGATGCGTCACGTGGAAGCATTGTGAGACCCACGTAATCTTTCTCTTGCTTAAGTTGCTCGCGAAGTTTCGCGTACTTAGCTACAGTCTTTTTCTTGCGCTCATTGCGAGCGATCCAGCTCTTCTTTGCCATAGGAGGGCGAGGTGTATACAGATTCTTTCATCAAGCAAGACCTTTTTTACAGTTTTCGTAATTTCTAAGTAGATCCTCTAGCCAGAATCGAGTACTGAAGTATAGCTTGCTCACAGCACTGACAAGCCACGAACAGACACAACGATCTCTAAACTCTATGAAACTCATCGCTTTATTCTCAAGCGCCGCCATTTCCATGGGCATCGCAGCCGATGCTCCAAAAATTAAAACACTCGAAATCGGCGCCCAGGCACCAAACTTCGAACTCCCAGCAACTGACGGCAAGACATACACACTCGATTCCTTTAAAGACGCTAAATTTGTTGTTCTAGCATTCACCTGCAACCATTGCCCAGACGCCATCGCAGCTCGTGGCAAAATCAGCCAGTTTGCCGCAGATTACAAAGACAAAGGCGTTGAGGTCGTCGCCATTTCCAGCGCCGCCCCAGAAGGTGTGATGACCTGGGAAAATGCCTTCTCTAAATATGACGATGACTTCGCGGCAATGAAGGTCGTGCACCAAGAAGAACAACTCCAACACCCCTACCTTTATGACGGCGAGACCCAACAAGCCTCAATCGCCTACGGCGCCGTAGCCACCCCACACATGTTCATTCTAGGCCCTGAGCGCAAGGTGCTCTACCATGGCCACTTTGACAACGGCCGCCGCGACCCTGGCCCAGCCGAAAAAAACACCCTGGTCGACAACATCAACCTGCTACTAGATGGCAAGCCGATCTCAGAAACCAAGTCGCATGTCTTCGGCTGTTCTACCAAATGGAAGTGGAAAACCAAGCTCGTCATAGAAGACGAGGAGCGCTGGCAAGGCTTCCCGGTATCCGTCGACTCACTCGACCTAGAGACCGCCAAATCACTCGCAGAGAACCCAAGCCACAAACTGCGCCTGATCAACCTCTGGTCCACGAGCTGCGGCCCCTGTGTGGCAGAATTCCCGATGCTCATCAAAAGCTATCGCCGCCACGCCCTGCGCCCATTTGAGATGATCACCATCTCCATCGATCCAGCCAAGGATGCCAGCAAGGTTCAAGCCTTCATCAAAGACCAACACCTCCCACTCTCACGCTTCACCCAGAAGTCAGTCAAAGCGGAAGGCCGCAGCACCAACAACTACCACTTCACTGGCACCGAACTCGAGAAGCTCGCCGCCACCATTGACCCAGAGTGGCAGGGCCCGATCCCCCACAGTATCCTCGTCAAGCCCGGCGGAGAAATCGTCTGGCGCCACACCGGAGAAGTCGATGAACAAGAACTCCGCAATGCCATCGTAGACGCACTCGCAGACCTCGATAAAGAGTAAGCACCACGCATTCCTCTAAACCATCCAAAACGCCGGTAGACCTATCGCTCCGGCGTTTTTTGTGCCCAGAGAACGGCCTACATCCAACAACAGGACCTTACCAGCCTACTCGGTTTGGGTGGCTTGACCTTCCTACTCAGACGCCGCAAGTAAGCGCGACTGGCTTTTCACAAATAAGCCCGCGGCAGCATGGCTACCGCAGGCTTTTTCTAGATCGTTGCTAGGCTATTCTAAGACGACTTTCTCGTACACCACATCAGGGTTCGTGGTGAAAAGTGAGGCTGGGAGACCCGACTTGTTGTAGAGGTTGGCGCTCGTCGGGTTCTTCGACCACGCATAGCGCACTTCGACAGGATGCCGCACTTCTGGATGCGAGACCTTGATTGTGTCTTTGGAAATAATCTCCGCGGCAGCCCAGTGCCACCTACCATCCTCTCCGCAAATTTGAAAATGCCCAAGGGCTGCTTCTATCGGGCGTGTGTCCTGCATGCCAACCTTCTCACCCACCATCAAGCCCTGACCCACAGAGGAAAAGCGAATCAACATCTCTGCGCCCTGGACCGAATGGCTCTCATAGAGCGGCCCACTGGCTACGATGTCGTCCATACCGTAATCGTGCTTCAACGCCCACAATGCAAGTCGCTTGCCCACATCGATTTTGTTGTGCGGATGGATGTCATTGTTTTCACCGATGTCGTTGAGCACCGCCATGCCAGTATTTTCAAGCTTCATGAAGCGTCGCTGTTGGTCTTGAATCGAAGCCCATGGATCAAATTCTAAGGGCTTCTGACTAGGCGCTCTAAAGTTTGCCAATTGTGCCAAATAGAATGGGAACTCACCCTGGCCCCAGTGGCTGCGCCACGAGCTCACCATGCGAGTGAGGTTGGCCCCATACTGCGCGATCTGATGTTTGGCATTGGATTCACCTTGGTACCAAATCACTCCTCTGATGGCGAAGGGCTTCACCGCGAAGACCATACCATTGAATAAAGTCGCTGGGCTTTGCTTATCCGCCATAGGATAGACTGGCATTTGCGGCTTCCGCCCCTGTTTTGTTTCTTTCCATGCGGCCAATGCTTGCTCGTAGTTCTGCTTTTGTTCGACCGCATCCCAATCCTCGATCCCTTTCTTCATGCCTTCGAGTTTCGCTTCATAGTACTCCAACATCTCGGGGTCTTGCTCAAAGGCATCATGCGGCATCCAAGGCTCCACCCTTGTCCCACCCCACGCACATTTGATGATACCCACAGGCACTTGCAATTGCTCACGGAGCTCGCGCGCAAAAAAGTATGCTGTGGCTGAGAACCCTCCATTCGCCTCAGGCGTGGATGCCACCCAGCTCCCCTTGAGTGATTCTTGCGGTCCAAATGGCGCTGTCTTTTTCTGCACCTCAAACTGCCGCAACTGTGAGTCACTGGCGCTGTTGAGCTCCTGGTGGATATACTGAGCCGTGAGCACATCCTCCGCCGCTGCTCGATCTGGGTTTGCTGCAGAGAGCCACTGCATCGTGTAATCCATGTTCGACTGACCTGAACAAAACCACACTTCACCAGAAAGCACGTCCTGAAGCACCACAGTATTCTTCCCCGTCACCGTGATCGAATGAGGACCTCCAGCCTCGGGCGTCTGCAACTGAACCATCCACTTCCCATCATCTCCAGCGACACCACTAGCCTCTTCTCCCCAGCTTGCCACCACGGTCACTCGCTCACCAGCATCCGCCATCCCCCAGACTGGCGCTGTGCTCTCACGCTGGATCACCATGTGATCACTAAATAAGGGCGAAAGCTGCACTTCTGCATGCGCAGGGATACCACAAGCTGCCAATATCAAGATAAGTATCGATCTTCGTTTCTTCATAGATGCTTCGTAATGGTGAAATAATACCTCCAACATCATAGCTCATACCAACTGCCATCTAGCAAGGACAAGTTGCGCCATCTCCCATTGCCAAACCCGTCAGTGACGCACAATCTACAATTTACTATTGCAAACGATTCTCAATTAAACTAAAACAATGGCAATGAAGTTCTTCCGCTCCAAGCAACAAGCCTCGGCTTGCGACAAGATGACCCTGAGCCAAGCGCGCCCGGGTCGTCTGTTTCGCGTGAAGGCCTTGGAGGGCACCTGTTGCTCTCGCCTGCGCCAAATGGGTTTTTGTGAGGCCATGGAAGTACGCAAGCTCAGCGACGGGCAGAACATGCTTTGCACCTTGTGCGGCACCAAGCTCGCCTTAAATCGTAAACTGGCAGATCAAATTTTAGTGACTCCAGCATAAGCTCACCTTGAAGAGCTCCATTATTTTCACTACTTAATCATTCGTCACACTTCGATGTCTACTGGATCGCCGCAACTTCTCGTTGCACTCGTTGGAAACCCGAATGCGGGCAAAACCACACTCTTCAATTCCCTCACCGGTCAAAACCAAAAGGTAGGCAACTATTCTGGGGTCACCGTCTCTCGCAAATCTGGTGAGTTCCGCACCCCACATGGAGTCAAAGTAGAACTCATTGACCTCCCCGGTTGCTACTCACTGGAGCCACAATCCGCTGACGAAAAAGTCACCCATGATGTGCTCTGCGGTGAACAAGACGAACAAGCAAAGCCAGACCTCACCATTTGCGTGGTCGATGCATCAGCACTCGAACGCCACCTCCACCTCGCCCTCGAGGTCATCGCACTCGGCCACCCGGTCGTTCTCGCACTCAACATGGTAGACCTTGCCGAAGCGCAGGGCATCCACCTCGACCCAACCATCCTATCAGAGGAACTCGGCGTCCCAATCGTGCCCATCCAAGCCAACAAACATAAGGGCCTGATCGAACTCAAGCAGGCACTCGGCACCCCACTGCCCCGGCCAGCTAGCCCGAAATGGAACACCCGCGGAAATGCTGATGAACGCCAGCAACAACGTACTAAGTTCATCAAAGAAATCTGCAACGAAGCAGCACGCCGCGAAGACGATGGCACCCTCACCCTCACCGACCGCCTAGACAGCTTCCTGCTCGCCCCCGTTACCGGCTGGATCACCCTCATCGCCGTCATGTACGCCGTCTTCTGGACGATCTTCTCGCTCTCCTCCTACCCGATGGACTTCATTGAGGGCAGCTTCGCCTCGCTCGGTGACTGGGTAGCCAGCGCGATGCCCGAGGGCGACCTCAACGACCTTCTTGTAGAAGGCATTATCGGAGGACTCAGTGGTACCTTGGTATTCCTACCTCAGATTGTGATCCTCTTTTTCTTCATCGCCTTGATGGAAGCTAGCGGCTACATGGCGCGCGCCGCCATCCTCATGGATCGCGTGATGAACTTGGTAGGCCTCTCTGGCAAGTCCTTCCTGCCGCTGCTTTCCTCGCACGCCTGCGCCATCCCTGGCGTGATGGCCACGCGTACCATCGACTCGGCTAAAGAGCGCCTGATCACCATTCTAATCGCACCATGGATGTCCTGCTCCGCGCGCTTACCAGTCTACACCTTGCTCATCACCATGCTCTTGCCCCTGGCCAGCAGCTTCACTCAGGCGATGGTGATGCTAGCCGTCTACTTCACCGGCATCATCACCGCACTCATTGCTGCTCGCATCCTCAAAGGGCGCATTGCTGAAGATGAGACCCCGAGCCATTTCATGCTCGAACTCCCCCCCTACCGACTCCCGCAGCCAGGCTACCTAGCGCGCCACATTGTCGATCGCGCCTACGCATTCCTCAAGCGAGCGGGCTCCATCATCCTCGCGCTCTGCATCATCCTGTGGGCATTAGAAACTTACCCAAAACCCGCGGAGGACAGCCCAGCAGCAGAAAATGCATCACTCGCTCTCGAACAATCCTACATGGGCCAGATCGGCCATGTCATCGAGCCAGTCTTCAAGCCACTGGGCTACGACTGGCGCACCAGCACCGCAGTGGTCATGTCCTTCGCTGCGCGTGAGGTCTTCAAATCTTCTCTACAAGTCACATACAACGTGAGCGAAGAGCTCGACGAAGGCCAAGCGGACACCTTGCTCCACGAGAAGCTAGCCAAGGCCACCTGGCCCGACGGCTCAAAAATCTACACTCCCGCCACGCTCCTGAGCTTGTTGGTATTCTTCATCTACGCACTGCAATGCCTCCCAACCTCCGCAGTCGTCGCACGTGAGACCAATTCATACAAATGGGCCATCGGCCAGTTGGTCGGCATGTCCGCATTCGCATACGTCGCCGCCCTGGTGGTGTTCCAAGTTGCGAGCATCTTCTTGAAATAAATCAAGCATGCCCAGCACCCAAACCATCATCACCCTCTGCGTGATCGCCACCACCGCCATCTGGCTAACTTGGCGATTCTACACAGCACTAAAGCGCTCAGCCTGCTGCGGCACTTGCGGCTGCTCATTGATGTCTGAAAAAGACAAAACAAGGATGCTACAGCGCCGAACTCAAAAGAAGTAAGCACGGAGCCTACACGACTTGGCGCTAATCATTGGCAAGCCAGCGTTAGCCAGACGCCCCCCATCATGCTGCAATACCAGCATCATGAAGACATTAGAGTTCACCCCCCAGTGGTCCAGAATCTTGCACCGACTCCACGGGCTCGGCGCCGTTGACACACAATTCAAGAACCCACTGGCATGCCTCACCGAATCAGGCGAATACCCGCGCTACATCGCCTCCGCTTCGGAGGACCACAGCCAGAGCGCCGATGGCTCCATCAACTGGAATTTTGGCAACTGGAGCCAGGGCCTCGTACGCAATGCCGGCACCGTGAGTGAAGCAGAAATCGAGATCCTTTTTCGCTCCCACTCATCCTTCTGCTTCCACAGTATCCACATCAAGCACATCCTCCACAACGACTGCCTCAATTGCCTGCTCCAGCTCTTCGCAAAAAAAGGCCCTGAGTTCTCGATCGTCGACACAGAACCTCTGAACCCGCTCAATCAGGCCAGCGCCCAATCACTCGAGCGAGTGGCTGAACTCATCGCCAACAAACGCCGCGGCTTTCAAATCGAAATGCTCACAGAAGGTGGGATGATCCGCAAACAACTCCACGCGGAAAATGTCACCATGATGCGGGATCAAGTACACATCCAGTGCCACAAACAAAAACATCTCAAGCTCGTGGCCCAACCGAACAGCCAAATCATCACCAAACATACTGGCACCGCCATCCACAGCACGATCTACGATGCCCGCAACATCCCTCAAATCCATTTTAAAATCCCCGCATAGAGCATGCACTTCGCGCCTCTCTGAGGTATTGGAGCCCCACCTCCATCAAGCATTCTCCCCATAGCCAAGCAGTAGTAGATGAAAGCGACACAGGCATAGCCTGTGTCGCTTTTTTCTCCGCCCCTCGCCAGCACACCACCAAAAGTACAAAGCCTCTAACAAGTGTACTCAACACTCGCTAGAGGCTAGCTTCTACACCTACTCAGGTGCAGTTCTCACACAGAAATGGCTGCACGCAGGGACTCGCGAGCCGCAGCAATGAAGCATGCTTGGGCAACGATCTCGAGACTCTCTCTAGGTTCACTCCAGATTCCTGAGTGACTCAACTTGTCTCCTGCTTCGTGCATGAAGAAACAATGGCACAGCATGGCCAAACGCACTAACGGCAGCTTGCCTTCGATTGACGCTCAATCGTCATTTCGTAAGTTGGCGGCGCAGGAAGTCGAAGGCCTTCTTTTTGGCGTAGTCTTTCACCTGATTTTCCACGCTTGGCATCTTCGTCATCAATCGCACCTTCGGTTCTTCCAGTGAGCCAAGGCTCTGCAATTCGAGGTGCAACTTCCCATCTTTTACTAATTCCTTTTCCACTGCTTGGCGCAGTAGGTTTTCGCCATCAAGGCTCGCTTCTGGAACCAAGCCTTCAATGTTCTTCAAAAATCGATCGGTTGAGCGCTTGCTCACCCACAGACCAGCACGCACATCGTGCGCGTTGTTGCCCATGTTTAGCCACGACGGCGCATCCAGAGACAATTCCCAGTCGTTGACCATCAATGAAACGTCTTCTTCGATCTCCGCGCGCCCTTGAGCGTACTGCCCTTTCAGGCTTCGGCTCTTGCCAAAACGGATCGCATCCGGCAACTCGCCCACCTTGAGCCCAAACGTCTCAAACACCGCCAAGGCACCCCAAGTGCGCTGCAGTGTCGGAATGTGAGTGCTCAAAAAGGACTCCTCATCCAGCTCAATATCAAAAGAAACCACTGGGTCGATCGCCCCAGTCTTTGGATTGAAAAGTCGTGTCGTGGTGTCGCCAGACAACAAAAGATTCGCAATCGGGTCACTTTCCCCCGCATTGCCAACCACCTTCAGAGTCGAACGAATCCCCGCATTCGCCTGGTTCACTTTTTCCAAATTCTGAGGATCCACACGAATATCATCGATACTCACATTCACTTGCTCCCCCACGATCATCAGACCAGACTTCTCGAGCACACACTCGAGCCTCAAGTCGACCACACGCAATGAATCTAACTGAGTCACAAGCCCAGCACTCGCTTCCTCCACCGGCACAGCCTTGGGCGGCACATCACCTGTATCTGAAGGTGGCAACTTAGCCCCCGCTGCGACCACTGGCTCGAACAATGGAGCCAAGCTATTGCTCCCATCTTCATGCATCACCACATGCAGCTTGGCTTGCTCGACTTCCAAGCTATGAATACGCAGCTTGCCCTCAAACAATTCACGCAAGGCCACCTCACAAAAGAAACGATCACACCAAACCGCCGGCTTCGCAATCTCGGGGCGCTCCGACGCCGGAACCCCGTCCTTTGCAAATTGGTCCCTCTGAGTCATGGCGAATCCCTTGATCTCCAGTTTTGCCGGAAAATTCAGCAAACTCAGATCCACCGACTCGATCGACACCCGGCTATTGAGGTTTTCTTCAATCTTGGCCACTAAGAAATCCTCGCTCACCAAGTAGCTAACAGCGACTTTGAGACCGACCAACACAGCCACAATCAGGGCGAAACTAAGGCAAAGAAAACGCTTCATCAAAACAGAGGGTAATTGCTAGATGCAGTGGGATCACCAGACCCACACCACATCAATCAATGATCGATACGTATCAATCGTCGGAATACTTCTCGTGGCCTTCTTTTTTGACGGCCTTGATTTTCTTCATCACCTCTTTGATCTTCGCTGGATCTTCTTCGAGGTAGGCAATCTCGAGCTCACACAGCGCCGCATACGAAAGCGCCATCAAACGGCTAGAGTCCGCCTTAGAAATATCCTTCTTCGGACCCTCTTTCCAGTAATCAATCATCTCCGGAACTTCATTCATGCTGGAGTAAATTGCCGCACGGGCCGCACGCACTGCTTCGGCGCCCGCCTTGAAATCATCTTTCGGAATCTTGCGCAGTGACTTTAGATTGTCACTCACCGTTTCCATATCCTTGCCCATTTGTGTGTGCTGTGCCTCGGCGCTCACGGAGAGCAACGCCACGCAAGCTCCCATCACAGAAGCTTTCACCAAGTTACTGAATACAATTTTCATCCTCTCTAATCTCGATAATTCCTCGATGCCGTCAAGAGGATCTCTCAAAAATCAGCCACATTCTGACTTCTCAGTTGAATCCCACCAAATCCATGCTCAGTATCCGGATCAGATGTCGAAAAAGTCCGAAAAGAAACTCACCCCCATGATGGCTCAGTACGTGGCCATGCGCCGGTCTCTACCAGACGATGTGGTGCTCTTTTTCCGCCTCGGCGACTTCTACGAAATGTTCTTCGAAGATGCTCAGCGCGCCGCAGCCACCCTCAACGTAGCACTCACCAAACGCCACGACGTGCCCATGTGTGGCGTCCCCCACCACGCCGCCCAAGGCTACATCGCCAAGCTCGTCAAAGCAGGCATCCGCGTCGCCATTGGCGAGCAAACCTCTACCCCGATCCCAGGCAAATTGGTCGAACGTGAGATCTCTCAAATCATCTCCGCTGGCACCGTCGACGACATCAACCTGCTAGACGACTCAAAGAACAACTACCTCGCCGCAGTGTGCCATCAGGGCAAAACCTTCGGCCTCGCTTGCGCCGATCACACCACGGGCGAATTCACCGTTAGCGAGTTTCCTAACAAGGCATTACTCGAAGACGAACTCAAGCGCCTCTCCCCCTCCGAGATCATCATCCCCGACGACCAACTCAGCCAGCTCGGCGGCATTGCCCACTGCATGCCCTACGATGGCTACACCTTCATTCCAGACCAAGCCCAGCACCAACTAAAATCGCACTTCAAGGTGCAATCATTCGAAGGCTTTGGCTGCCAGGGTATGACAGTAGCCACCTCGGCAGCAGGCGCCGTGCTCCACTACCTCTCGCACCAGCTCAGACGCTCCTGCGACCACTTGCTCAAGCTCAGCGTGCGCGACAACAACGAATACGTCACCATCGACTCAGCCTCCCAAAACAACCTCGACCTCGTTGAATCTCGATCCGGGAAAAAACACACCCTGCTGCACGCGCTAGACCGCACCGCCACCCCCATGGGTGCGCGCAAGCTCCGCGATTGGATCCTCCACCCACTGCGCGACATCGATCCACTACTCGCTCGCCAGTCACTCATCTCCAGCTTCCTTGAGCAACCCTACCTTCTCAACCAATGCCGAGATTCTTTGAAAAAAATCAAAGACATCGAACGCACCACCGGCAGACTCTCACAAGGCTCCGGCACCCCGCGCGATCTCCAGTCACTCGGACTCTCGCTCGCACAGCTACCCCAACTCACCGCCGATCTAGCAGCTGTTGCAGCCACCACCTCCCTCGCTAGTGAATTATTGGCATCAATCCACAACTTCGACGAACTCGTTGATTTGCTACAACAAGCATTAGTCGATGAACCACCAGCCAAACTATCCGATGGCGGCATCATCCGCGATGGCTACAGCGAGGAACTCGATACCTACCGCAGCGCCTCGCGCGACGGCAAACAATGGATCGCCGAGCTCCAAGAATCAGAACGCCAGCGCAGCGGCATCGACACCCTAAAAATCAAGTACAACAACGTCTTTGGCTACTTCATCGAAGTCACCAAAGCCAAGGCCGAATTAGTGCCCGAAGACTACCAGCGCAAGCAAACGATGGCGAATGCCGAACGCTTCATCACCCCTGAGTTGAAAGAAGTGGAATCCAAAGTCCTCGGTGCCGAAGAACGCTCCAAACAACTCGAAGCCGAAGAATTCGCCAAACTCCGCAGCCAAGTCGCACTCCACCTCGACGAACTCCAATCCACCGCCGAAGCACTCGCTACCCTCGATGTCCTCCTCGGCCTCGCCGAGACCGCACAGCTGTTCCAACACACCCGCCCTCAGCTCGATGGATCCACCCAACTCTCCATCGTCGAAGGCCGTCACCCGGTACTCGAACAAACACTCGTCGATGAAAAATTTGTCCCCAACGACACGCTGCTAGAGCATGATGACGCACGACTTATCATCCTAACAGGACCCAACATGGCTGGTAAATCCACCTACATCCGCCAGGTCGCCTTGATCACCCTGATGGCGCAGATCGGTGCCTTCGTCCCCGCCGAGTCCGCACACATCGGCCTCGTGGATAAAATTTTCTGCCGCGTAGGAGCCTCAGATGACATCGCCCGAGGCCAGTCCACCTTCATGGTCGAAATGAACGAAACCTCCCTCATCATCAACAATGCCACCGATCGCTCCCTCGTCATCCTCGACGAAATTGGCCGCGGCACCGCCACCTTCGATGGCCTCTCCATCGCCTGGTCCGTAGCCGAATTCCTCCACGATCAGCTCCAGTCACGCACCCTCTTCGCCACCCACTACCACGAGCTTACAGACCTCGTAAACACCCGCAAGGCCGCGCAAAATTACAACGTCGCCGTGCGCGAATGGAACGACGACATCATCTTCCTGCGCAAGATCCTCCCCGGCTCCGCCGACAAATCCTACGGGATCCAGGTCGCCAAACTCGCCGGACTCCCGCAATCCATCGTCAACCGCGCCAAAGACATCCTCTCACACCTCGAAATGAATTCCTCCAAACCAGAGGCAAAGAAAAAACCACGCCCCAAAAACACCAAAGCCACCATGCCTGAGGTCGATCCCCCGCAGATGAATCTGTTTGATTAAGGGCTCACTAGTTTTCTTCATAGCACCCAAAGGGATGTTAGATCAGCTAGTAAGCTGTTGCACATAGCGCTTGATACTAAGCCAGTTGATCTTTGGATTCGCACAGCATGACTGGGGCACCAGACGGATCTATAGCTAGGCAGAATCTCTGTCCTTCCCATTCATAGTTCATAACCATCTCCTTGTGAATTGAACCGCCTGATGAAACGATCTGAGAAACACTGTGGTCATAATCTTCGACACCAATATATGGGAGCCAACCTTTAACCCAGTTCGGGAAGACGGCGTCAGCACAAATACCTAGAACGTTTTTATCTCCATCCTTGATATGGTATGAAGTATGACCGTCACCTTCATCCTCAGCTTCGCGTTCAAAACCGAAGACCTTGCAGTAAAATTCGGATGTTTTATCTGAGTCTGGGACAATCATGTCGATCCAGTTAACTCTTCTTACTTTGCTCATAGGCTTTTGATGGGGGATTTAGAGATTCTCTTATTTTAGTCTGACTAATTTCCTATCATGGGTGATTTGTGGTCAGGACTTCTTGAGTGTTTAGCTGTGCACTCTATTCACTCCTCTATTCGTAGCCACTCCTCTATTCGTAGCCACTCCTCTATTAGTAGCCAGACTAAATACAGAGGATCGTTGATGTCGCAGGGCCTCCCGTGTTACAATCTGCTCTATGTCCTCCCCTAGAACCCTAGCGCCTTGGGCCGGTAAAGAACTTAGGCCCGCCATCTACCACTGTGTCTCGCGTGTCGTCGACCGACAATTCCTCTTCGGTGATCGCGAAAAATCGAAGTTCGTTGAGATCATGCGCCTCTATGAAGAATTCTGCGGCGTCCGCGTCCTCAGCTTCTGCATCATGAGCAACCACTTCCACATTCTCGTGGAAGTTCCGCCACGGCCACCTGAAG